>NZ_JFCA01000050.1 GCF_000612585.1 Pseudomonas sp. CHM02 | reverse complement strand
GGGGTTTTTGGCTTGGCAGTGATTTTCGGTTGTTAAAGCGTTCAGGTGTAGGAGCGAGCTTGCTCGCGAAGAACTCAAGGACGCCGCAGTTTTCCAGATTTACCGCGTCATCGTTGACGATCTTCGCAGTTCAAGCCCGCTCCTACAAAAGGTTGTACGGCTGTTGAGGTTGCATCTGAACGTGCTGCGCGGCTTCCGGCAAATTACAGCCGTCCTGGACGAGCAGGTACAGGGCGTTGGTGATGGGGGAGATGTCTTTGAGGTCGGCGTGTTCGAAGGTCAGGCAGGAGAAGGTTTCCAGCAAGTCCGTGGCAGCGACGGAGCGAACCTTTGAAGTGATTTAGTTCTCGGGCAATAAACAGACGGTTCAACTGTGCAGGGTCCGATCAGGCACCGACAGGCCTACTGACGCACCGCTCAAAAATCGCCTCCAACCCCCGATAATCACACGCCACCGCATCGATATTCGCGGGTATCCATGCCGCGTGTTTCACCAGCCACCAGTTCACCGAGAACCCTGCATTCACGATGATCTGTTCGAATAAAATCCGCTGGGCCCGGCCATTGCCTTCGCGGAAGGGGTGGATGACGTTGAGGTCGCCATAGGCTTCGGCAATCTGTGTGACGAGCGCGGCCTGGCTCGCGCCGACATACCAGTTCGCTTCTTCCATGTGCCGGATGATTTTCGCCGCTTCCGGCGGGATGCGTTCCGGGGTGCAGAACAGGGTGTCGCCTTTCTGGATGTTGACGCTGCGCAACTCACCGGCCCACTCGTAGACATCGCTGAACAGGGTGTGGTGGATATGTTGCAGGCGGGCAAGGTCGTAGGGCGGCGGGAAGAGCGGGAGGTTGCCTACGGCAATTTCGGATAATTCCCGCTCGGCCTGGTGCAGGCGTGTTTCATCGAGCAAATCGAGGCGGTTGCGCAGGACACTGCTACCGGGATAGCAGTACGGATCCTGGCCCACCCCGTATTTATCGAGCATCAGCGTGGGGTGTTGCGGTATTTGGCAAGGACAGCTTCGCGGGTCGGCAAGGGTTTGTCGACGTCGGCCGGTTGGGTGTCGAACCCTTCCAGGCGCAGGCTGGCCAGGTAATTGGAGCGGCGGATCTTGTGGTAGTGATCCTGTTTTTGCTCAAACGTCAGTTCGCTCATCGCAGCGTACTCCTGGGTGGCAAGACTTGATTGTAGCGCAATGCTTCAGCGGGCAGGCTGGATAAAAACCACGTCACATTTTGTACAAAAAATCAGCCGACGACCTGAATTCAGCGTATGTTTCACCGCAAAATCTTGTAGGGCGATTCCGCCCATCACTTAAAGGGAGTTAAGCATGGGTTTGCTTCGTGTCGCCTCGGCGATGTCATTGTGTGCGGTAGCGTTTTCAGTCCAGGCCGCGCAATTGCCGATTGAAGTGCTCAGTGCGGTGGTCAAGGACCAGAAGATTGCTGACGCTGAAGTGTTGCTGCAGCGCAATGGTGCGCAGAACGTAGTGGGTCGCACCAACGCCCAGGGCCAGGTAACCCTCACCAGCGAAGCGGCAGATGATGCCAGCAATCTGCTGATCATCAAGAAGCCGGGCTATTCCAACCTGGTGGTGAAGTGTCCGTGCGCGGGCATGACGTATGCCATCAGCCCGGTGATGGAAAACCTCGACGGCCTGCGTGTGGTGCTGACTTGGGGCAAGACGCCGCGTGACCTCGATTCCCACATGATTTTCCCTGGCAATAACATTTACTTCGAGAACAAGCGCGGTACCGACGCCGAGCTGGATGTGGATGACACCGACAGCTACGGCCCGGAAACCATCACCCTGCAGAAAAAACACTACGGCGAAAGCTACGTCTACGCCGTGCATGACTACAGCAATGGCGGCAATCCAACCTCACGCCAGCTGTCCGACAGCGAAGCCAAGGTATTCGTGTATATGGGCCAATCGCTGGTACGCACTTACTACGTGCCGAAAAACCGCAGCGGCAACCTGTGGACCGTGTTCCGCATGACTGGCAGCGGCGATTTCCAAGACATCAACACCTTCAGTGGTGTGACCGTGAATGCCGCGAATGTGCTCAACGAAGTCAAGCCGTTGCTGGATGACAGCGTTGCGATCTCGGCCGTGGCGGTCAGCTCTTCCGTACAGGCCGATGCGAAGCGTCTGAACCTGCAAGGCGAAGCGGCCTACCAGGCTGGCAAGCTGGACCAGGCCATTGACCTGTTCCGCCAGGCTATCGAGCTGGACAATGGCTTCGGCAAGGCCTACGGCAACCTGGGCCTGGCTTATCAGAAGGCCGGCAATACCGCCGAATCCATCTGGGCCAACCGCAAGGCCATCGCCCTGGCGACCGGTGCGAACGCTGCGACGGTACGTGCGGGTGCCTACTACAACATTGCGCGGATCTACGAAGCGGCCGGGCAGTTTGCCGATGCGTTGCGTCACTACCAGTTGGCGAAGGAGCAGAAGGCCAACCCGGTCTACGACACGGCGATCGAGCGCGTGCAGAATCGCTGATTTATCCGCCGTGCGGCGCTAAAGCAGTACCGCTCTAGGCATGTGGGAGCAGGCTTGCTCCCACATTTGGGTTTGCGTGTTTCCCGCAACTACCTCGGAATGCTCCCACTTCGGCCCTAGGCCACCCCCCCGCCCTGTGTATCATCCTGTCTCTTTTTTCCTTGCGACCTTTCTCGATTCGCTGAGATTCCCGGGCTATGTTTTCGAGCCAATTCAGCGGTCAATGGAGTGACAGCTTATGCACGATACCCTCCAGCAGGTCTTTGGTTACCCACAGTTTCGTTTGGGCCAGGAAGAAACGGTCAGCGCCGTGCTGGCCGGTCGTTCGGCCGCGGCCATTTTCCCCACCGGGTCGGGCAAGTCCCTGTGTTACCAGCTGTCAGCGGTGTTGCTGCCGCACCTGACGCTGGTGGTGTCGCCGCTGCTGGCGTTGATGCAGGACCAGCTCGGCTTCTTGCAGCGCCACGGCATATCGGCGGGCAGTATCGATTCGGCCCAGGGGCGCGATGAGGCCAATCAGGTGATGGCCCGTGCGCGTTCGGGCGAGTTGAAGATCCTGATGATTTCGGTGGAGCGCCTGAAGAACGAGCGCTTCCGCAATTTCCTGCAAAGCGTGCGCATTTCGTTGCTGGTGGTGGACGAGGCGCACTGCATCTCCGAGTGGGGGCACAACTTCCGTCCGGACTATTTGAAGCTGCCGGACTACCAACGTCAGTTCAACATCCCACAAGCGCTGTTGCTGACGGCTACAGCGACGCCCAAGGTGATTGCCGACATGCAGGCCAAGTTCGCCATTGCGCCGGACGATGTGGTCACCACGGGCTTCTACCGGCCCAACCTCAACCTGTTGGTCGAGCCGGTGAGCGGTACGGATAAACGTCGGCGCCTGGTCCAATGGATGAGCGAGCGCGCCAATCAGCCGAGCATCGTCTACGTCACCCTGCAGAAAACCGCCGAGCAGATTGCCGAGCACCTGAACCGCAACGGCATCCAGGCCGAGGCTTACCACGCCGGCTTGCCCCACGATAAACGCGAGGGCATCCAGCAGCGCTTCATGGGCGGGCGCTCCAATTGCATTGTCGCGACTATCGCGTTTGGCATGGGGATCGACAAGAGTGACATCCGCAACGTCGTGCACTTCGACCTGCCCAAGTCCATCGAGAACTACAGCCAGGAAATCGGCCGCGCGGGACGGGACGGGCAGCCGTCCGACTGCCTGGTATTGGCCAATCGCGACAGCCTCAATGTGTTGGAAAACTTTGTGTACGGCGACACGCCCGAGCAGGCGGGTATCCTCCGCGTGCTGGAGGAGTTGCAGGCGGCGCGCAGTGAGGGGCAGTGGGAGTTCCTGCTGAGGTCGCTGTCGGACCACAGCAACATCCGCGAGCTGCCCTTGAAGACGCTGCTGGTGCAGTTGGAGCTCAAGGGCGTGATCGCGCCGCGCTACGCGTTCTACGCCGAGTACCGTTTCAAATACCTGATCGAGCCCGAGGCGTTGCTGGCGCGTTTTTCCGGCGAGCGACAGCAGTTTGTCGCGGCGATTGTCCAGGTGTGCAAGCGGGCGAAGACCTGGGCAACGGTGGATTTCGACGCGCTTTATCAACAGCACAATGCCGAGCGCAGTCGGGTGGTGAAGGCGCTGGATTACTTCCAGGAGCAGGGCCTGATCGAGCTGGAAAGCAAGCAGATGACAGAGGTCTACAGCCTGCTGGATACCGACTTTGACCCACAGGTGCTCAGCGAAGCGTTGTACATAGGCTTCAAGCAGCACGAGGTGGGGGAAGTCGCACGGATTCACGCCATGCTCGATCTGTTTTCCACCGAACACTGCCTGGGGCAGCGCCTGGCGCAGTACTTTGGCGATGAAAATGCACCGCAGCGTTGCGGGCATTGCTCAGTGTGTCACGGCCACGTTGCGCACCTTCCTCCACCGCCCGGCTTACCGCCGCTTGTGGATAAGAACTTCATGGGGCTGTGCGGTGATTTTATCCACAGGCATCATGAACACACCGGGCAACTGCCTGGCGCGGAACGCCTGACGCGTTTTCTTGGGGGCATCAGTATGCCGCTGTTTACCAAGTTGAAGGCGCGGGGCATTCCGGGTTTTGCGGTGCTGGAAGATTATCCGTACGCCGAGGTACGCGAATGGGCCCAGACCCATTTGGCTGATCTGTAACTCACTTTCACGAGATGACCCGATGCCTGATTCAGTGCCACAACGTGCCGACTACCTACACTTCCAGCCGATCATCACGCGCTGGCACGACAATGATGTGTATGGCCATGTGAACAACGTGACCTACTACAGCTTTTTCGACACGGCGGTGAACACCTACCTGATCGAAGAGGGCGGGTTGGATATTCATGACGGTGACGTGGTGGGGTTTGTGGTGAGTTCGGCGTGTGATTATTTCGCGTCGATCGCCTTTCCCGAGCGCATCGATGTCGGCCTGCGGGTGGGCAAGTTGGGCAACAGTTCAGTGCAATATGAGTTGGCGGTGTTCAAGGCCGGCGAAGAGGAGGCGTGTGCGGCGGGGCGTTTTGTGCATGTGTTTGTGGATCGGGGGTCGAACCAGCCGGTGAAGATTCCGGCCGGGTTACGCGAGGCGTTGCAGCGGTTGGTGGCCTGACGCATTTTGGCATGCGGTGAACACCAATGTGGGAGCCGGGCAAGCGCGGCTCCCACATTGGGATGTGGCGATGTTTAAAAGACTGACTTACCGGTGACGGTAGTGATGCTTGTTCTTGCGATGCCCATAGGCATGACCGCGGCCACGGTGATCATCGCGGTCATAACGCCGGTTATCACGCCCGCGATAACGACGGTCCTCGTCATCGCTCTTGTTGCCCATGTAGTTACCCAGTGCACCACC
Organism: Pseudomonas sp. CHM02; assembly: GCF_000612585.1. Taxonomy (GTDB): domain Bacteria; phylum Pseudomonadota; class Gammaproteobacteria; order Pseudomonadales; family Pseudomonadaceae; genus Aquipseudomonas. Next base: position 43,287 of record NZ_JFCA01000050.1, on the reverse strand, counting down.
AGCGCCACCGCCGGCTGCTGCGCCGATCAGGCTGCCAGTGTTGCCGCCCATGCTGCGGCCGACCACGTTACCGCCGGCTGCGCCCAGGGCACCGCCAATGGCTGCTTCGCCACGGCTGCGCTTGTCTGCGCCGACCGCACTGCCGCCCGCGCCGCCCAGGGCTGCACCGATGGCCGAACCGGTATTGCCGCCGATCTGCTGGCCGACAACCGAACCGAGTACCCCGCCCAATGCGCCGCCCACACCGGCTTCGGTGGTGCCACCGGCCATGGCTGCGCCACTGACCAGGCCAAGGGACAACAAGAGAATCGAGGAGAACTTCATAGAGAGACCTCAAGAGGATGACGGCGCGATCCTGAGGCTGTGTCGAGATTGTGACAATAGAAATCCGACCAGTAACACGAGTTGTACACAATTCTCTAAGTTACTGTTTTAACTGGGGAACTTAAATATTTTTTGCGAGTCTTTAGCTACTTCGGAACGGCCGCTTTTATGCAAAAGCGGCCTTTTTTATGCCCGAAGTTTGTACGGCGCTCTGCTTTACTGTGGCGAGCGGGCTTGCCCCGCGTTGGGCTGCGAAGCCGCCCTAAAACCTGCCACAGCGGTTTGTCTGACACGCCCAAGTGGTTTTAATGGGGCCGCTTCGCGGCCCAGCGCGGGGGCAAGCCCGCTCACCACAATAAGCTTGCCCACCGCAACAGTCCTGATCAGGCCGAGCGCGCCATGATCAAGCCGTTGTCACTCGCCGCTTCCAGGCGGATCGCCACGAATTTCGACGTCGGCGTATGGCTGCCATCCCCGGTGCTTTCCAGCGGTACCAGCGGGTTGACTTCCGGGTAGTAGGCCGCTGCCTGCCCCGCCGGAATATCGAACGCCAACAGGGTGAAGCCCTTCACACGACGCTCGCGGCCGTCTTCCCACAGCGACACGATGTCGGCCTTCTGCCCTGGCTTGAAGCCCAGGCGGATGATGTCGGCTTCGTTGACGAACAGCACATCGCGCTGGCCCTTGACCCCACGATAGCGGTCGTCCAGGCCATAGATCGTGGTGTTGTACTGATCGTGGGAGCGCATCGACTGCATGATCAGGTCCGGCACGCGGCCAGTGGCGTGGGTGCGTTCGTGGATCAGGTCCTTGGGCAGGATGTTCGGGCGGAAGTTGGCGCGGCCCGACGGGGTGTTCCAGCGGCGCGCGCCCGCGGAGTTGCCCAGGTAGAAACCGCCCGGGTTTTTGATCTTCTCGTTGAAGTCCTTGAAGCCCGGGATGGTGTCGGCGATCAGGTCGCGGATGCGGCCATAGTCGGCCACCAACCAGTTCCAATCCACCGGCGTGCTGCCCAGGGTTGCGGCCGCGATGCCGGCCAGGATCGCCGGCTCCGATTTCATCAATTTCGACAGCGGCTGCAGCTGGCCGTTGGAGCCGTGGACCATGCTGAACGAGTCTTCCACCGTCACCGCTTGCGGCCCTTCGGCCTGGATATCGATATCGGTACGGCCCAGGCACGGCAGGATCAGCGCGTCTTTGCCGTGCATCAGATGGCTGCGGTTGAGCTTGGTGCTGATCTGCACGGTCAGGTCGCAACTGCGCAGCGCTTCGAAGGTGCGCGGGCTGTCCGGCGTGGCTTGGGCGAAGTTGCCGCCCAGGCCGATAAACACCTTGGAGCGGCCTTCGAGCATGGCGTGAATCGCTTCGACCACGTTGTGGCCGTTTTCACGCGGCACCTGGAATTGGAAACGACGCTCCAGGGAATCGAGGAACGCCACCGGTGGGCGTTCGTTGATGCCCATGGTGCGGTCGCCCTGCACGTTACTGTGGCCACGCACCGGGCACAGGCCGGCGCCAGGGCGGCCGATGTTGCCGCGCAGCAGCATCAGGTTGGCGATTTCCTGGATGGTCGGCACCGAATGGCGATGCTGGGTGATACCCATCGCCCAGCACATGATCACGTTCTTGCCTTTGGCGTACATGCGCGCCGCTTGCTCGATCTCGACCAGGGTCAGGCCGGACTGTTCGACGATTTCATCCCAGGAGGTGTCGTCGATCTTGCCCAGGTAATCCAGCACGTTGGCGGTGTGTTCGTTGAGGAAGTCGTGGTCGAACACGGCCTCCTTACCTTCGGCCTGGGCCTGGCGTTCCCACAGCAGCAGGAACTTGGCCATGCCGCGCAGGATCGCCATGTCGCCGCCCAGCGCCGGACGGAAGTAGGCGGTATTGGTCGGCTTATCGCCGTTGGTGAGCATTTCCAGCGGGTGTTGCGGGTGCTGGAAGCGTTCCAGGCCGCGCTCTTTCAGCGGGTTGATACACACCACCTGGGCGCCGCGCTTAACCGCTTCGCGCAGTGGTTCGAGCATACGCGGGTGGTTGGTGCCGGGGTTCTGGCCCCACACGAAAATTGCATCGGCGTGTTCGAAGTCATCAAAGGTCACGGTGCCTTTGCCGACGCCCACGCTTTGCGCCAGGGCGACGCCGCTGGCTTCGTGGCACATGTTCGAGCAGTCCGGGAAGTTGTTGGTGCCGTAGGCGCGCACGAATAGCTGATAGAGGTACGCCGCTTCGTTGCTGGCGCGGCCCGAGGTGTAGAACTCGGCCATGTCCGGGCTTGGCAGGGCATTGAGGTGCTTGCCGACCAGATCGAAGGCCGCTTCCCAACTGATGGGTTTGTAGCGGTCGGTTTCGGCGTCATAGCGCATCGGCTCGGTCAGGCGGCCCTGGTATTCCAGCCAATAGTCGCTTTGCTCCAGCAAGGCGGTGACGCTGTGCTTGGCGAAGAATGCACCATCCACACGGCGCTTGGTGGCTTCCCAGTTCACCGCCTTGGCGCCGTTTTCGCAGAATTTGACCATGCCGCTTTCCGGCGAGTCGCCCCACGCGCAACCCGGGCAGTCGAAGCCGCCGTTCTGGTTGGTCTTGAGCATCATGCGCAGGTTTTTCAGCGCATTGTCGCTGGTCAGCCAGGCTTGCGCCACGCTGATCAGTGCGCCCCAGCCGCCGGCCGGGCCCTTGTAGGGCTTGTAGCGCGGGGTTGGGGTTTGGTCGGCTTGGTGATGCTGGCTCATGGCTGGTTCTCCATCGCAGGGCTGTAGACCCGCGGCGCACTTTTCTGCGGCAGGTGGATGAGATTGAGGTTATGCCGGCGGGCCCACTGCAGGGCCAGGCCGGTGGGCGACGACAGGCTGACCAGGGTCTGGATGCCCGCGCGCAGGACTTTCTGGATCAGTTCCAGGCTGCAACGACTTGTCACAATCGCCAGGCCGCCTTCGGTCGGAATCTTTTGGCGGATCAACGCGCCGATCAACTTATCCAGGGCGTTATGTCGGCCGATGTCTTCGCGGCCCATCAGCAATTCGCCCTGGCCGTTCATGAACACCGCCGCGTGCACGGCGCCGCTGTATTGGCCAAGAGGCTGAAAGGCGCTGATGCGTTGGCGCAGGCCATCGAGCCATTCGGCGGGCGGTAACGGCGCGCCGGGCAACACTTGAAGGTCCGGCAGGGCCTGCTCGACCGCTTCTACGCCGCACAGGCCGCAACCGCTGGTGCCGGCCAGTTGGCGGCGCTGCTGCTTGAGGTTCCAGAAAGCGCGGCTGGAGATCTGTACCTGAGCATACTGAGCGGAGCCTGAGCCGCTGAGCTTAAGGTCATAAATGTCGCCAACGTCGGCGATAATACCGCTACCGATGCTGAAACCGACAATAAAGTCTTCCAGGTCCGTCGGTGTTACCAGCATCACTGCCTGGCTGATGTCGTTGTAGGCAATCGCCAACGCCACTTCTTCCGCCAACGCAGTGCTGGCAGATTCTGTGTGTTCAAGATTGCAATACTGGTAGCTCTGGCTGGCGGCGGGCGCTGGCGTTTCAAGAGCAGGCGCCGCGCAGACTGGGCGCTTGGCGTTCATGGGGCAGTACCACCGACGGATTGATCAGTGTTTAGACTAGGCGCGACAAAGCGTCGCGTCTAATTGCCAGTACTGATCTACCGATAGATGACGTCGATCAAGGTTCGTTTTGCGATTTCTGATACAGCGCAAAACACGCCTCCGCCAACGCTGAGCGCGGTGCGCTGCGACGCATGATCAACCCCAGGCGCGCGAGGGTGTGGGCGTCTTCTATCGGCTGCAGGCGCAGGTGCTCGGTGAGTGCATCCAGGCCACCGTCCAGTGGCATGACGGCGCAGCACAGGCCGCCGTGCACGGCTTGCAGCAACTGATGGACGGCATCGGTCTGCAGCAGCGGTTGCGGGTTGAGCCCACGGCTGTGGAAGTTGTGGTCGATGGACTGGCGAAAGTGCATGCCGCTGGTGAGCATGCCCAACGGCAGTTCGATCAACGCTTCCCAGCTCAACGGCGTCTCACCGAAACTGAAGAAGCGTTGGTCGTAGAGCAGGCCCATGCGGGTCTCGCCCAAGGCCAGGGAGTCGAAGCGTTCATTGTCCAAACGCTCCAGGTAGGACACGCCCAAGTCCAGGCGATTGCTCGCCAACTGCTCCAGGATCTGCTCGGAGCTGAGTGCCGACAGCTCAAAGCGCAGGCTCGGGTGCTCTTTATGCAGCTGCTGCATCAACGCCAAGGGGTCGAAGCTCGACAGTGGCACCACGCCCAGGCGCAACGTGCCCACGAGGTTGCCGCGACAGGCTGCCGCTTCAGCCTGCAACCCGTCATAGGCCGCCAGCACCGTGCGTGCCCAGGCCAGCACCCGTTCCCCGGGTGCGGTAAAACCCTCGAAGCGCTGGCCACGGTTCACCAGAGGCAGGTCCAGCTCTTCTTCAAGGCTGCGCAAGCGCATCGACAGGGTCGGTTGGGTGATATGGCAACGCGCCGCCGCCTGGCCGAAGTGACGGGTCTCGTCGAGGGCGATGAGGAATTTCAGCTGTTTGATGTCCATCTTCGCTCCAGGCTTATTCCAATGGCGGTGGATTCTAGCGCGTTTGGGTCTTTGGTCGGGCCGGAACCCAAGTCTTTGGGACTGGTCTAGTCTTGGGCATCTGGAACTCAAATCCCAAGGAGAGCGCACCATGAGTATTTTTAGCTTTGTTAAGGAAGCGGGCGAGAAGTTGATTGACCTGTTGACGCCGGGTAATGCCAATGCGAGTGAGGATCTGAAAAAACATATCGAGAAAGTCGGCCTCGGCAACCCGGACGTTCACGCCACTGTCGAGGGTGACAAGGTCACGCTTACGGGGACCGTTGCCAGCCAGGAAGAGAAAGAAAAAGTCCTTCTCGCGGCAGGCAATATTGCCGGCGTGGCCAGTGTCGATGACCAGATCACCGTTTCTGGGCCTGTCGTCGCTGCAGCCACCTTCGTCGTTGTGAGAAAGGGCGACACCCTGAGCGCGATCTCCAAGACCGTTTACGGTGATGCGAATCTGTACAACAAGATCTTTGAAGCCAACAAACCGCTGTTGTCGCATCCGGACAAAATTTACCCTGGGCAGACTCTGCGTATTCCAGCCAAGTAAGCATCTTCTGTAGAGCGGGCTTGTGTGGGAGCTGGCTTGCCAGCGATGCAGGCGCCCCGGTTCGTTGGTTAAGCCGAGGTGATGCTATCGCCGGCAAGCCGGGTCCTGCATAAGCCAGGCTCTTCTATAGGCTTCAGAGCCCGGCAATGATGTCGCGATAATCATCCACCGCTGCAAACTCTGCCGTGTCCTTTGGCCCCTTCTTGCTGTCGGGCTCCTTCACCGCCAGCAGATGCCCCACGCCAAAATCCCGTGCACTGCGCAGGATCGGCAATGTGTCGTCGATAAACAGACTGCGGACGGGATCGAATTGAATGTCGGCTTGCAGGGCGTCCCAGAACTGTGGGTTTTCCTTGGCGAAGCCGTAATCGTGGGAACTGATCAATCGTTCGAAATACGGCGCCAGTTCAATGCGTTCCAGCTTCAACGAGAGCGAGTCACGATGAGCGTTGGTGATCAGGATCACGCGCTTGCCGGCCTGTTTGATCGCCGCCAGGAAGGTGTCCGCGTCCGGGCGCAGCGCGATCAGGTGGGCGGTTTCCTGCTTGAGTTCGCGCACCGGGATTTTCAGCTCCGTGCTCCAGAAGTCCAGGCAATACCATTGCAACTGTCCGGCGTTACGCTCGAACAGCGGCTGCAGTTCCATCTCGGCCATGGCGCGGCTCACCCCGTGCAGTTCGGCGTAACGCTGGGGCAGGTGCTCCATCCAGAAGTGGTTGTCGAAATGCAGGTCGAGCAGGGTGCCGTCCATGTCCAGCAGGACAGTGTCGATGGCGTGCCAGGGCAGAGAGGGCATGGGGCGTTCTCATGTAAGTAAAGATATCCGACACAGACAATCGGAAAAGCCACGGTATAGTAACCCGATCACGCCAAGGAGCCGCTTATGCGCCAGAAACCCACCGTCCTCGCCCGCGAAATAGTCGCCAGTAGCCGTTTGTTCCGCGTGGAGGAAGTGCAATTGCGCTTTTCCAATGGCGTTGAACGGACCTACGAGCGCCTGGTGGGCCGCGGTGCCGGCTATGGCGCGGTGATGATCGTGGCAATGATCGATGCGGACCATGCGTTGCTGGTGGAAGAGTACTGCGGTGGTACCGATGAATATGAGTTGTCGTTGCCCAAGGGGTTGATCGAACCCGGCGAAGACGTGCTGGCGGCGGCAAACCGCGAACTCAAGGAAGAGGCCGGCTATGGCGCTCGTCAGTTGGAACACCTCACCGAACTGTCGCTGTCGCCTGGCTACATGAGCCAGAAAATCCAGGTGGTACTGGCCACCGATCTTTATGAAGAGCGCCTGGAAGGCGACGAACCTGAGCCGATGCGTGTGGACCGGGTAAACCTGCGTGAGCTGTCGTTGCTCGCGCAAAACGAGCAATTCAGCGAAGGCCGCGCCCTGGCCGCGCTGTACCTGGTACGAGACCTGTTGACCCAGCGTGGAGCGTTTATCGCATGAGCGAACTGTTTTTAGGCCACCCGTTTATTGCCCCTGTGATCGAGCTGGCACGCCAGGCCGGTGAAGTGATATTGCCGTACTGGCGCGCTGACGTGGCTGTGACTTCCAAGGCCGACGATTCGCCCGTGACGGCAGCGGACCTGGCTGCTCACCACCTGATCCTGGCGGGCCTGACCGCGCTGGACCCGAGCATTCCGGTGTTGTCCGAGGAGGACGCCGACATCGACCAGAGCGTGCGCGCCGGCTGGCAGCGCTGGTGGTTGGTGGACCCGCTGGACGGCACCAAGGAATTTATCTCCGGCAGCGAAGAATTCACCGTGAACATCGCGTTGATCGAACAGGGGCGCGTGGTGTTCGGCGTGGTGTCGATGCCCACCAGTGGCCGTTGCTACTTTGGCGGCGCGGGCCTGGGCGCCTGGCGCTCGGATGTGAATGAAGCACCCAAGCAGATTCAAGTACGCGAGGCGCCCGCCGCGGGCGAGTCGTTTACCGTGGTGGCCAGTCGTCGGCATACCAGCCCGGAGCAGGAACGTCTTCTGGACGGACTGAGCGAAGGCCTGGGCGCGTTGAAGCTGGCGAATATCGGCAGCTCATTGAAGTTCTGCCTGTTGGCCGAGGGCAGTGCGGATTGCTACCCGCGCCTGGCGCCGACTTCACAGTGGGACACTGCGGCCGCCCAAGGTGTGCTCGAGGGCGCGGGCGGCGAAGTGCTGGAGCTGAGTGGCGCGCCGTTCAGCTATCCGGCGCGGGCATCGTTGTTGAACCCGTTCTTCCTGGCGTTGCCAGCCAAGGCGGTTTGGCGTGAGCGCCTGCTAAACCTGGCGAGATCTTAAGGTCACACCAGATCAAATGTGTGGGGCTTGCTCGCGAATGCAGTCTGTCAGCTGATGAAAGTATCGACTGACCCTGCGCATTCGCGAGCAAGCCCGCTCCCACAGTGGTTTTGTGTTGTGGCTTCTAACGGTGCAGGACGTATTGGCCGGTGAAGTTGACCGCATGCTCCTCGCTGCCCTCATTCACAACCCACGTCTCCAGCGTCAATCGCGCGCGGCCATAGCGCTTGTAGGTCGCCACAAACCGCTTCCACACCTTTTCCTCCGGCGACTGGCACACCACCGTTGCATCGCGCTTGACCGGCAGCGGATAACTGATTTGCCCTTCCTGAATCACGATATGCCCGTCTTCGATGCCTTCTTCGCGCAACTGCAAGTGCAACCAGCCCCAACCCGCCAGTACTGCGCCGCAATACAGGCTGCCGCCGAACATGGTGCTCTTGTGGTTGATGTTGGCTTGCAAGGGCAGGTGCAACTGCAATTGGCCGTGTTGCCAGTCGAGCACCTTGAGGCCCATCTCCCGAGTGAGGGGGATGTCGTGGTGAAGGATGGATTCCAGGTAACGGCTGTCGCGGCTCATGGGGGCCTCTTGGCGAGTGGTGAGGGTCATTCGTCGTCAGTGCTGTGGCTGGCGCTGTCGGCGAAATTCAGGCCGTGCTTGCGCAGTTTGTCGTGCAACGTCTTGCGCGGTACGCCCAAGGCTTCGGCGAGGCTGCGCATGGAGCTGTGGGGGCGGGTCAGTTCAGCAGCGATCAGGCTTTTTTCGAACTGCTCGACTTGCTCGCTCAGGCCGCCGGTTGTGGAGGTCAGGACGCCGGCCGACGGGTTGTCCGGCGAACTGTCCAGCGCCAGTTCCAGGCCCAGGGCGAAGCGTTCTGCGGCGTTCTGCAACTCACGCACATTGCCCGGCCAACTGTGGCGCAACAGCAGTGCGCGCTGGCCCGGTTGCAGCTCGTGCAGCGGGAGGCCATGGCGGCTGCTGGCTTCGTCGGCGAAGTGCTGGAACAGCATCAACGCGTCTTCGCCGCGCTCGCGCAGTGGTGGAATGCGCAGCGGCGCGACGTTGAGGCGGTAATACAGGTCGGCACGGAAGCGGCCCTGGTCGGCGGACTGGCGCAGGTCTTCCTTGGTGGCGGCGATGATGCGGATGTCCAGCGGGATCAGCTGATTGCCGCCCAGGCGTTCCACCACACGCTCCTGCAACAGGCGCAAGAGTTTGACCTGCACATCCAGGCTCATGCTTTCGATTTCATCGAGAAACAAAGTGCCGCCGTTGGCGAATTCGAACTTGCCGATACGGCGTTTCTGCGCACCGGTGAAGGCGCCCGGCTCATGGCCGAACAGCTCGCTTTCGACCACGGACTCGGCCAGCGCCCCGGCGTTGATTGCCACAAACGGCCCGCTACGACGGCTGGACAGATCATGCAGTGCACGGGCGACCACTTCCTTGCCGGCGCCGGTTTCGCCGAGGATCAGCACATCGGCCTTGGTCGCGGCCAGGGCGCCGATCTGTTCGCGCAGGCGCAGCATTTGCGGAGAATGCCCCACCAGGCGTGTGCTCAATTGCTGGCGGTCGCTGAGGGCCAGGCGCAGGCTGCGGTTGTCCAGCACCAGGCGGCGCAGGGCCAAGGCGCGGCGCACGCTGTCGAGCAGGGCGTCGCTGGCGAATGGTTTTTCCAGGAAGTCATAGGCGCCGGCGCGCATGGCCTGCACCGCCAGCGGCACGTCGCCGTGGCCGGTGATCAGCAGCACCGGCAGCTCCGGGTCCTGGCCGTGCAGTTCGGCCAGCAGCTCCAGGCCGTCCATGCCAGGCATGCGGATATCGCTGACCACCACCCCTGGCCAATCCCGCGACAGGCGCGCGGTAAGGCCGGTGGCTTCGCCCAGGGTCAGGACTTTCAGCCCGGCCAGGTCCAGGGTCTGGCACAGGGCCTGACGCAGATGTGGATCGTCGTCGATCAACACCACCTGAATCGGGTTATCGATACTCATACACTGCGGTCCTCGGACGGTTGCAGACTGACGCCCGGCAAGCCGGCACGCAATTTCAAGGTTAACAGCGCGCCGCCTTCCTTGTGGTTGGCAAACAGCAGTTCGCCGCCAAAGGCACGCATCAGGGTGTCACAGATCGCCAGGCCCAAGCCCAGGCCCTGGGTGCGGGTTTTGGTGGTGTAGAACGGCTCGCTGGCGCGGCCCAGGGCTTCCATGCAAAAGCCCGGACCGTTGTCGCGAATGTACAGGTTGACGCCCTGCTCGGTGGTTTCGGCACTCAGCCACAGTTTGCGCGGTGGGCCTTTTTCGGTGAGGGCGTCGAGGGCGTTGGCCAGCAGGTTGCCCAGTACCTGGCGCAGGCGGGTCTCGCCGGCCTGTACCCACAAGGTGGCCTCGGGCAAATCGCGGATCAGCTCTACTTCCATCGACCGCCTGCGCTTGGCCAGCAACGCCAGCGCATCGTCGAGCGCCGGCTGCAGGGCCACGCTTTCGGGCGCGTGGCGGTCGCGGCGGGCAAAGGCGCGCAGGTGAGCAATGATCGAGGCCATGCGTCCGGTCAGTTCGCTGATCAGCTTGAGATTGCCCCGTGCGTCAGTGGTGCGCTCATGGTCGAGCAGGATCTCGGCGTTTTCCGCGTAACTGCGAATGGCCGCCAGGGGCTGGTTGAGTTCATGGCTGATACTCGCCGACATGGTGCCCAGCGCCGACAGTTTGCCTGCTTGCACCAGATCATCCTGGGCCCGCACCAACTCCTGCTGGGCGTGTTCGCGCTCCAGCACTTCCTGTTTCAGGCGACGGTTGAGGCCTTCAAGGTCACTGGTCCGCTCGACCACGCGGGCTTCCAGTTCGCGACGTGCCTTGGCTTCAAAGGCAATGCGCTCCAGGTAATGGCGGCGACGTTGCATCATCAGGCCCAGCAGCAGCATCAACACCAGCAGCGTCGCGCCGCCCACGGCAACCACCGTGCGCACCGGACGGTTGATCAGCGAGCGCGGCGCAAGGATTTCCACGTTCCAGCCGGTCTCGGCGATGGCCGTGGATTGGCGCAGCCAGGCGGTGCTGCTCAGGCTCAGCGGCTGCGGGTCACGGGTCGGGTAGGGCTGGATGGCGATGATGGCCTGGCGTTCTTCGGCGGTCAGCGGCCGGGTCGCACGGAATCGCCATTGCGGGCGCGATGTGAGGATCACCACGCCGTTGTGGTCGGTCACCAGCAGTTGTTCCGGCGTGTTGCCCCACAAGCTTTCGGTGTGGTCCAGGTCAACCTTGACCACCAGCACGCCGATGATCGTATCGCCATCGCGCACGGCGGCGGCAAAGAAGTAACCGCGCTTGGCCGAAGTGGTGCCCAGGCCGAAAAACCGCCCCAGGCGCCCGGCCATGGCTTCGCTGAAATAAGGCCGAAACGAGAAATTGCGCCCGACAAAGCTGTCTTGTTTATCCCAGTTTGACGCGGCGAGGGTCTTGCCGGTGGTGTCCATCAGGTACATCACTTCCACCCCGGCCTGGGCGGCGACGTCCTTGAGCAGCAGGTTGGCGTTGACCAGGTTGGTGCTGACGTGAGGCGCGTCCAGCGCGGTGCGCAGGGCTGGCAGGTCGCCAAGGATCTGTGGCAGCACTTCGTAGCGGTGCAGGGTGCCCAGCAGGTTGGCCACGTACAGGTCGAGGGTCTGGCGGTTCTGGCCGGCCAGCTCACTGCGGTAATAGCGCTCGGCCAAGTGCTCCAGCGGCCACAGCAGCGGTGCCAGGCACAACGCCAACAAGGCGAGGCTGCGCCAGCGGGGTCTTCGCGGGAGAGGTGGAGTCATGGGAGTCGTGCGCCTGTGGGTACAGGCGCATTATGCCTAGTGCAGCTGTGCAAGACACTCGCGCAATGCGTCTCGCCATTGTGGCTGGCTGACGTGCCATTGCTGCTGCAGGCGAGTGCAATCGAGGCGCGAGTTCAAGGGGCGCTTGGCGGGCGTCGGATAGGCGCTGGAAGGGATCGGCTCCAGTTCCGCGCAGGCTTTGCCCTGCTTGCGCAGATGTTCGCCGATGGCCTCGGCAAAACCGAACCAGGAGGTTTCGCCTCGGGCAGTCAGGTGATAGACACCCCATTCCCCCGGTTCGCCCGCTTGCCAGCGTTCAATCAACGCGCGTGTGCTGCGGGCGATGCTGCCAGCCCAGGTCGGCGCGCCGATCTGGTCAGCGACGATGCGCATCTGCGGCTTTTCCTGCAGCAGGCGTTGCATGGTCAGCAGGAAGTTCTTGCCGTGGCTGGAGTAGACCCAACTGGTACGCAGGATCAGGTATTCGCCGCCCACGGCCGCAATCGCCTGCTCGCCTGCCAGCTTGCTCTGGCCGTAGACACCCAGCGGGTTCGGTGTGTCGGCTTCGGTATAGGGCGCCGGTTTGCTGCCGTCGAACACGTAGTCGGTTGAGTAGTGGATCAGCGGGATGCTCAGGGCCTTGGCTTCCTCGGCGAGAACGCCGGGAGCAATGGCATTGATCGCAAACGCCACGTCCGGCTCGCTCTCGGCTTGATCGACAGCAGTATGGGCTGCGGCGTTGATGATCAAGTCGGGACGCTGGGCCCGGATTTGCTGGCGGATCTGGTCAGCGTTGGCCAGGTCGAGTTGGTCGCGACCCAGGACGATGAGCTCGCCCAGGCCTTGGAGCTGAAGGTGCAGCTCGCGGGAGACTTGGCCGTGTTGGCCGGTGATCAAGACCTTCATGGGAAAAGGTCTGCGTCTTTCAGGCTTTTGCCGTTCTGATCCTTGGTGGACAGAGTCGGAGTACCGGAAAACTGCCAATCGATATTGAGTTCAGCATCGTTCCAGCGAATGCAGCGCTCAGCAGAGGGCGTGTAGTAATCGGTGGTCTTGTACAGGAACTCAGCATAGTCACTGAGCACCACAAAGCCATGGGCAAACCCCGGCGGAATCCACAGCTGCCGGCTATTTTCAGCAGACAACCGCACGCTGGCCCATTTGCCAAAATGAGGTGAGCTACGACGAATGTCCACCGCTACGTCCAACACTTCACCCGCCGTCACCCGCACCAGTTTTCCCTGGGCGTGTTCGATCTGGTAGTGCAAACCGCGTAACACGCCCTTTTGCGAACGCGAGTGGTTGTCTTGAACAAAATGCTCTTGCAGCCCGGTGGCTTGCGCAAAATCCCGAGCGTTGTAGCTCTCGTAAAAAAAACCGCGTTCATCGCCAAAAACCTTCGGCTCGATGATCAATACACCGGGCAGCTCAGTGGCGGTCACATTCATGGAGTTTCCCCTGCGAGAGTGAACAGATATTGGCCATAACCGGTCTTGCCAAAGTATTTGGCACGCTCGAGCAGGTAGTCGCGGTCAATCCAGCCATTTTCATAGGCAATTTCTTCCAGGCACGCCACTTTCAGGCCCTGGCGGTGTTCGATGGTCTGCACATAGGTCGATGCCTCGAGCAAGCTGTCGTGAGTACCCGTGTCGAGCCAGGCAAAGCCGCGGCCGAAGCGTTCAACATGCAGGTCGCCACGCTTGAGGTAGGCATTGTTGACGTCGGTGATCTCCAGTTCGCCGCGAGGCGAAGGCTTGACCGCCTTGGCGATCTTGATCACGTCGTTGTCGTAGAAGTACAGGCCGGTGACCGCGTAGGGCGACTTGGGCTTGGACGGTTTTTCTTCGATGGACAGGGCACGGCCCTCTTTGTCGAAGTCGATCACGCCGAAACGCTCCGGGTCTTTAACCCAGTAGCCAAATACCGTGGCCCCGGACGCGCGCTCGGCTGCGGTGCGCAATTGATCGCCGAAGTGCTGGCCGTGGAAGATGTTGTCGCCCAGGATCAGGCACACCGGGTCTTCGCCGATAAATTCCTCACCAATCAGGAACGCCTGGGCCAGACCATCGGGCGACGGCTGTTCGGCATAGCTGAAACGCACGCCAAACTGGCTGCCATCGCCCAGCAGGTTGCGATACTGCGGCAAGTCCACGGGGGTGGAAATCACCAGGATGTCCTTGATTCCCGCCAGCATCAGCACCGAGATCGGGTAGTAGATCATCGGCTTGTCATACACCGGCAGCAGTTGCTTGGACACGCCCAGGGTAATGGGGTGCAAACGCGTGCCGGAGCCGCCGGCCAATACGATTCCCTTCATCATGCAATCAGATCCTTAAAGTCGGTGTTGCCCAAACGTTCACCCTGATAACTGCCGTCCTGGACCCTGCGGCACCACTCGAGGTTATCCAGGTACCACTGCACGGTCTTGCGCAGCCCGGTTTCAAAGGTTTCTTCCGGCGTCCAGCCCAGTTTGCGTTCGATCTTGCTGGCATCGATCGCATAGCGCTGGTCGTGGCCCGGGCGATCCTTGACGAAGGTGATCAGGTCGGTGAACTGCTCGACTCCGGCCGGGCGCTGTGGCGCCAGTTCTTCGAGCAGGGCGCAGATGCCACGCACCACGTCGATATTCTTCTGCTCGTTGTGCCCGCCGATGTTGTAGGTCTCGCCGACCACGCCTTCGGTGACCACTTTGAGCAATGCCCGGGCGTGATCTTCGACGAACAGCCAGTCGCGCACCTGCAGACCATCACCGTAGACCGGCAGCGGCTTGCCCGCGAGGGCGTTGAGGATCACCAGCGGGATCAGCTTCTCGGGGAAGTGGAACGGCCCGTAGTTGTTCGAGCAGTTGGTCAGCAGCACCGGCAAGCCGTAGGTGCGCTGCCAGGCGCGGACCAGGTGGTCGGAGGCCGCCTTGCTGGCCGAATACGGTGAACTGGGCGCGTAGGGGGTGGTTTCGGTAAACAGGTCGTCCACACCGTGCAGGTCGCCGTACACCTCGTCAGTGGAGATGTGATGGAAGCGGAACGCACGCTTGGCCGGTTCATCGAGATTTTGCCAATAGGCGCGGGCGGCTTCCAGCAGGCTGTAGGTGCCGACGATGTTGGTCTGGATAAAGTCCGACGGGCCGTCGATGGAACGGTCGACATGGGACTCGGCTGCCAGGTGCATGATCGCCTGGGGCTCGAAGCGCGCCAGCACGGCGCTGACGGTGGCCTGGTCGACGATATCGGCCTGGACGAACTCATAGCGGCTGTTGGACGCGATGCTGGTCAGCGATTCCAGGTTGCCGGCGTAAGTGAGTTTGTCCAGGTTGAGCACTTCGTGCTCGGTGTTTTCAATCAAGTGGCGGATCAGGGCAGAGCCGATAAAACCAGCGCCGCCGGTGATGAGAATGCGCATGTCGGGGGCCTTTTCCTTAGACGGACATTAAGCGAATGAAGCATAGCTTGAGTTGTGACGCAGGGCTGCGCAAGCTCGGTGTGCATTGGGGGTTGCCTTACGCCCCTCAACGGTGGCGATATAGACGCCTGAAAAAACAGAGGTCGTCACAATGTTGCTTGCCACGTTGATCCATCGCGCCAGCCTGCCTTGCCCGCAAGTGGGCCCCGATCAGGCTGCACAATTGCTCGAGCAGCATTACGGCCTCAGCGGCACCTTGCAGTCGCTGGGCAGCCAGCAAGACCTCAACTACAGGATCGACAGCGACCGTGGCCGCTTTGTTCTGAAGATCTGCCGGGGAGACTACGCTGCGGCTGAGCTGCAGGCACAGCACGCGGCGCTCAACCGCCTGAAGGCCGATGCGCAGGTGCAGGTGCCCAACGTCATCCAGGCGCTCACCGGTGAAGAATTGCTCACCGTTGCCGTGGATGGCCAGGCCTTGCACCTGCGCCTGCTGAGTTACATCGAAGGGCAGCCGCTGACCCATCTGCCCCATCTGGGCCGTGACGTGATTGCAGGCTTTGGTGAACTGTGCGGACGAATGAACCTGGCGCTGGCCGATTTCCAGCACCCGGGCCTGGACCGTACCTTGCAGTGGGACCCGCGCCATGCCCAGGCATTGATCAGCCATCTGTTGGCAACGCTGGACAACCTGCCTCACCGCGATGCACTGGAACAAGTCGCCGAGCAGGTATCTACGCGCCTTCGCACACTGGCCGATCGCCTGCCGTGGCAAGCGGTGCACATGGACATCACTGACGACAACGTAGTCTGGCAGCGCGATGCGCAGCGGCATTGGCAGGTCCAAGGGGTGATCGACTTCGGCGACCTGGTGCACACCTGGCGCATTGCCGACCTGTCGGTCACCTGCGCCGCGCTCCTGCATCATGCCGAAGGCGACCCTTTTGCCATCTTGCCCGCGATCCAGGCCTGTCACGCGGTGACACCGTTGCAGCACGAAGAATTGCGGGCGCTGTGGCCGCTGATCGTCGCCCGTGCGGCGGTGCTGGTGTTGAGCAGCGAGCAGCAGCAGCGCCTGGACCCGGATAACAGCTACCTGTTGAAAAACGCCGAGCATGAGTGGGAAATATTCCATGTGGCGACCTCAGTGCCGTTCGAGCTGATGGAGGCGGCGATTCTCAGCAGCGTAGGGCAGGCACCGGCAGCGATCGCCGGGCAAGGCTTTGCGCCGTTGTTGCCGGGGCTGGTCGGGCGCGAGTTCGCGCTGATCGACCTGGGTGTACTCAGCCCGCATTTCGAGGCCGGTAACTGGGAACAACCCGGCATCGACCAGCGTTTGCTGCAGGATGCGGCCGCCGTGCATGGCCTGGCGGCGAGCCGCTATGGGCAATACCATCTGTCGCATACCCGGCCTGACAGCGTCACCGAGCCAGAAACCTTCGCGCTGCACGTCGAGCTGCATGTGCCGCTGGGCACCTCCGTTGAAGCACCGTTCGCGGGCATCGTCCGCTTGGGCGCCAACGCCGAACTTCAGGTGCACAGTAGCGAGGCAACCCTTCGCCTATGGGGCGTAAGGGCACTGTTGCAACCGGGCGCCGCAGTGCTCAAGGGGCAGGTGATCGGGGAGGTCCAAAGCCCGCTGACGGTGCAGCTCTGCCGCACTGATCTGCTGGCGCCGCTATTCTGCACACCGTCCCGGGCGCAGGCATGGCAGGTGCTGTGCCCATCACCGGCGGCGCTGCTGGGGCTGGCCTGTGATGCCGAACCCGAGCTGGACCCTCAGGCCCTGCTGGCTCGCCGCGACGCCAGTTTCGCCCGCTCGCAAAAGCACTATTACGTCGACCCGCCGCGTATCGAGCGCGGCTGGCGCAATCACCTGATCGATATGCAGGGCCGTTCCTACCTGGACATGCTCAACAACGTGGCCGTGCTGGGCCACGGTCACCCGCGCATGGCGGCGGTGGCGGCGCGGCAATGGTCACTGCTCAATACCAACTCGCGGTTCCACTACGCGGCGATTGCCGAGTTTTCCGAACGCTTGCTGGCGCTGGCGCCGGAAGGCATGGACCGGGTGTTTTTGGTCAACAGCGGCACCGAGGCCAATGACCTGGCGATCCGCCTGGCCTGGGCCTACAGCGGCGGGCGCGACATGCTCAGCGTGCTGGAGGCGTACCACGGCTGGTCGGTGGCGGCGGATGCGGTGTCCACGTCGATTGCCGACAACCCCCAGGCCTTGAGCAGCCGACCGGATTGGGTGCATCCGGTGACCGCGCCCAATACCTATCGCGGCGAGTTCCGCGGGCAAGACAGTGCGCCCGATTACGTACGAAGCGTGGAACATAACCTGGCGAAAATTGCCGCGAGCAAACGCCAGCTGGCGGGTTTCATCTGCGAGCCGGTATACGGCAATGCCGGCGGTATTTCGTTGCCTCCGGGCTATTTGCAGCAGGTGTATGCGCTTGTCCGCGCCCAGGGTGGCGTGTGCATCGCCGATGAGGTGCAGGTGGGGTATGGCCGCATGGGGCATTTCTTCTGGGGCTTCGAGGAGCAGGGCGTGGTGCCGGATATCATCACCATGGCCAAGGGCATGGGCAACGGCCAGCCCCTCGGCGCGGTGATCACCCGGCGTGAAATCGCTGAAGCACTGGAAGCCGAAGGGTATTTCTTCTCGTCGTCGGGAGGCAGCCCGGTGAGTTGCCGCATCGGCATGGCCGTGCTGGATGTGATGGAAGAAGAAAAACTGTGGGAAAACGCCCAAGTGGTCGGCGGGCATTTCAAGGCGCGCCTGGAAGAACTGATCGATCGTCATCCGCTGGTGGGCGCTGTTCACGGTTCCGGTTTTTACCTTGGCCTGGAGTTGGTGCGCGACCGGCAAACCCTCGAGCCCGCCACTGAAGAAACCACCTTGCTGTGTGATCGGCTGCGTGAATTGGGGATTTTCATGCAGCCCACCGGTGATTACTTGAACATCCTCAAGATCAAGCCGCCGATGGTCACGTCCCGACGCAGTGTGGATTTCTTCGTCGACATGCTGTCGAAGGTGCTGGATGAGCAGTTGTAATTAGTCGATTGTTATCGGTCAAATACTGTCATATTTATCGACTATGATCTTGTGTCGCTTTTAAAGCCGATTTTTATCCGTTATAAAGTCGGCCTTTACCCCATTCGGAGTCCTGATCGCCATGACCACCCTGCACAGCACCCCTCGCGCCGATGGTTTCCACATGCCCGCCGAATGGGCACCACAGACCCAGACCTGGATGATCTGGCCTGAGCGTCCGGACAACTGGCGCCTGGGCGGCAAGCCGGCGCAGGCTGCTCACGTAGCGGTGGCCAAGGCCATTGCGCGTTTTGAGCCGGTCACCGTTGCGGTTTCCGCCGGCCAGTACGAAAACGCCCGCGCGCGCCTGGATGTGCCGAATATCCGGCTGGTCGAGATGTCCAGTGATGACGCCTGGGTGCGTGACACCGGTCCTACCTTCGTGATCAACAACAGCGGCGAAGTGCGTGGCGTGAACTGGGACTTCAACGCCTGGGGTGGTTTTGATGGCGGCCTGTATTCGCCGTGGAACCGCGATTCGCAGGTGGGCGGCAAGATCCTTGAAATCGAACGTGCCCCGCGCTATCGCACCGAAGGCTTTGTGCTGGAAGGCGGATCGATCCACGTCGACGGCGAAGGCACCCTGATCACTACCGAAGAATGCCTGCTCAACCGCAATCGCAACCCGCACCTGGGCCGTGCCGAAATTGAAGCGGTGCTGAGCGCCAACCTGGCGGTGGACACGATCATCTGGTTGCCGGACGGCCTGTTCAATGATGAAACCGACGGCCATGTGGATAACTTCTGCTGCTACGTGCGCCCTGGCGAAGTGTTGCTGGCCTGGACCGATGACCCGCAAGACCCGAACTATGCGCGCTGCCACGCCGCCATGGACGTACTGCAAAGCAGCACCGACGCCCAGGGTCGCTCGTTCACAGTGCATAAAATGCCGATCCCCGGCCCGCTGTATGCCACTGAGGAAGAGTGTGCCGGTGTGGATCCGGTTGACGGCACCCAGGAACGCAATCCGACCGTGCGGTTGGCGGGTTCCTACGTCAACTTCCTGATCGTCAACGGCGGCATCATCGCGCCGAGCTTCGATGACCCGCTGGACAGCCAGGCCAAGGCGATCCTGCAGGACCTGTTCCCGCAGCACGAAGTGGTGATGGTGCCGGGCCGCGAACTGTTACTGGGCGGTGGCAATATTCATTGCCTGACCCAACAGCAGCCTGCCCCGCACAAAAATTGAGTGCGGTTGTAACAGCGTCCTGGCGATAGCCGGTAGCTACCCAGTTTCAGCGCCCATAGCAAGCCCGCGTCCTAGCAAGGTCGCGGGCTTTTTTGTGTCCGAATACCTATAAACACGAGACATTGGCATAGCTCTTGTATCGGTGTGGTCACAGTGGTTCAGGGTGAAGACTGCGCAGTTCTGTCATAAACCTTGAGTAAGTTAGCCGCTCATGCAGTAGGAGAGAGCGCTGAAATGAATGCCAATATCAACCTGATGTACACGCGTGCGACCCACCCCTTGCGGGTCAGCGGCGACGCGATCCCTGCACTGGCGCTCTGGTTGAAGGAAAACGGCTCGCGAAGGATCAGGCGACAGCCCGACTTGCGCAGCGTGATGAGTGAACGCTACCCGGCGGGCTTGTTCAGCGAGGATGAAGTGCACGCGCTATGCGACCTGCTGAAAAGCCAGTGAGCCCTCCCGTCAAATGCGGATGCTGGCCGTTGTGGTGAGCGGGCTTGCACCCGCGCTGGGCTGCGGAGCAGCCCCATGTGGATCGGCGGTGAGACCGGCGGGGGACAAGCCCCCTCACCACAACAGCCATCGTCCCTGTTCAGATAGTGTTGGGCTTTAAAAGCTGTAGGTTCCTGTCACTATCACGCTGCGCGGTTCCCCTGGCTGAATCTGCGCCACGCTGGTCGCCGACGCGTAGTAGTTTTTGTCAGCGATGTTGTTCAACGCCGCCCTGACATCCCATTCCTTCTGGCGGAACCCGGCCAACGCATCCCAACGGCCATAACCCGGCAGCACAACGGTGTTGAGGCTGTCGGCATAACGGTCGCCGACCAGCGTCAGCCCGGTTTCCGCGTACCAGCCCATCTCCGGTTTCCAGGTAATGAACAGGCTGGCATTGCGCTTGGCCACATCGCTGACACGCTTGCCTTCAAAGCCGTTGTTGTCCTTCTCGACCGTGGCATCCTGCAGGCCGACCCCACCCCGCACGTACCAGTTGCCGACGATCTTGCCGGTGGCGGTCAGCTCCACGCCGCGCGAACGTTGCAGGCCGCTGAGCAGCGTGATCGTGCGATCCAGCGGGTCGCTGGTGCGGCGGTTGTAGAGTTCCAGTTCGTATACCGCCAAGGTGGTGCTCAGACGGTCGTCGAGCCAGTCGCTCTTGACCCCGATTTCCTTCTGCTTGGTCAGCTCGGGGCTCAGGTCGTTGACGCCACCGGCGGCGTTTGGCGTGATGCCGATCAGGCCACCGCCTGCCGGGGAGAACGTCTTGCTCCACGAGGCATAGAACGAGTGATGCTCCAGCGGCGTCCAGACCAGGCCAAAGCGTGGGCTGGTGCTGTGGCTTTTGACGTCCTGCCGGGTGTTGAGCAGCTTGTTCTTGGTGTCGACTTCGAAGCGGTCGTAACGCAGGCCGGCGAGCACTTGCCACTGGTCATTCAGGCGCAGTTGGTCCTGCACATAAACGGCGCGGCTGTCGACTTCGGTGTGGTTGTTGCTCGACACATTCATCCGCCCGGTGTGGCTGAGGTTGCGATTGGGTCGGTTGAGGTCCAGGGGCGGGACGCCAGTGGCGGTATACAGCTTCGGATCGCGACGCTGGCTTCCCAGCTCCACGCCGGTGAGCAGGCGGTGTTCCAGGCCGAAGGTGCTGAAGCCACCTTCGAGCTCGACGTTATTGAAGATGTTGAGGGTGGTCAGGTCCTGCTGCCAGCGCTGGCGCGTGACGCTATTGGTCGCCGGGGTGTAGCCGGTGAGGTAGGTGTTGTCGAAATCGCTGTCGAGCTTGAACACACCGAGGGTCTGGCGCAGTTGCCAGTTATCGTTGAGTTCATAGGCCAGCTTGGAGCGCAGCGACTGGGTTTTGTCGTCGATGTAATCGCGGCTGTCGCCGTAGGTGGTGCTGCGGCTCACATCAGCAGGCCGGCCGTTGACGCCGGGGATGCCACGGTCCGGCGTGCGGTTGTAGCGGCTGTACTCGTATTGCACCAGCCAATTCAGGTCCGGCGTGAGTTGCCAGCTCACGGACGGTGCGAACAGTTGGCGATTGCCACTGACGCCATCGCGGAAGCTGTTGTTGTCCTGGTTGCCCATGTTCAAGCGCAGGCTGATGTTATCGGTGGGGTCGGTGCTGAGGTCGGCATACAGACTGCGCAGGTCGTTGCTGCCGCCCTGGGCCTCGATACTCGACTTGTGACCGGCTGTAGGCAGTTTGCTCACGCGGTTGACGATCCCTCCCTGACCGCCTCGCCCGTAGAGTACTGCTGCCGGTCCCTTGAGCACTTCGATGCGCTCGATGTTGTGCAGGTCGCGAACGTATTGGCTGTCGTCGCGGATGCCATCGAGATAGAAGTCGTTGCTCGCGTCGAAGCCACGGATGCGCAAGCTGTCGAAGCGCGTATCGGCACCGCTGCTCACGTTGGGAATGCCGCTCAACGCCTGGCCCAGGTCATTGGTGCCGTAGGCGCGCAGGCTTTCAGTCTTCACTGAGTCGATGGCCTGGGGCACATAACGCACGGGTGTGGCGGTGCGGGTAGCGGTGCTGGTTTCCTTGACGCGAGGATCGTCCTCGTCAGCTTCGGCGCTGATCGAGGTTTCTGGCAAGGTCGTGGCCGCACAGGCAAAACCGGCAGACAGCAGAACGGAAAGCCCAAGGGTGATGGGCGTAAGGCGAGGGGCAGGCATGGAGGAATGTATCCGAATTGTTAGGGAGGAAAACTGCGCGTTAATGGTAATGCTTTGCATTTGCGCGCGTTATAGGTTCCCAAACGTATCGGCTTTGAAATGTGTTACTAGATGTGTTTTCTTGCGTTCCAGAGGCGGTTTTTTGTCGCTTTCAGAACGGCTGTAGGCCGCTGCTTAGAATTATTTCGCCTAAATACAGACGATTCGCGAAATTGACACATAGTTCCGGGCGCGACTAGGATTGCGCCCAACGCCTGTGGCTAACCGCCATGACTCATCCAATAAAAAAGGCCCGCGGCCTGTTAAGTCGTCCGCGGGCCTTCTTTTTTCCGGAATCAGTCGACACCAGAAAAGCGACACGGAGCCTGGTGTCACAGCGCGTACTCAACCAGATATAAGGAATACAAGAAAATGTTGAAGCAACGGATGAGTCTGATCGCTCTGGGGATTTTGAGCGCATCGACAGCAATGGCAAACGACCAGGACCAGTCCAAGGGTTTTATCGAAGACAGCCACCTGAACATCGCCGCACGTAACGCGTACATCAGCCGTGACTACAAAAACGGCAAGCAAGACAAAGCCGAATGGGGCCAAGGCTTCATCGGCAAGCTCGAGTCCGGCTTCACCCAAGGCACCGTCGGTGTGGGTGTGGACGTGATCGGCCAATACGCTATCCGTCTGGACGGTGGTAAAGGTCGCGCTGGCGCGGGCGGTATCGACTTCTTCAAACCGGGTAATGGCACTGCCAACAACCCTGGCTCGGCACCACACGACCTGGCCAAGGGCGGCGCTGCCGTGAAGTTCCGCGTTTCCAACACCGTGCTCAAGTACGGTGATCAGTTCCCGGCCGTGCCTGTGCTGCAGTACGACAACTCCCGTCTGTTGTCGGAAACCTACACCGGTACGTCGATCGTTTCCAAAGAGATCGCCGGTCTGCAACTGGATGCGGGTCACTTCACCAAAGAAGCGCGCAAGAGCATGGAAGGCACCGACAGCGGTCGCCTGAAAAGCATCGACTACATCGGTGGTAGCTACAAATTCACCGAAAGCCTGTCGGCTGCCTTGTACGCCTCCGATATGCAGGACGTGCTGAAGAAGCAATACGTCAACGTCAACTACGTGCTGGCCCTGCCAGAGAAGCAGTCGCTGACTTTTGACTTCAACGGCTACAAAACCAAGCTGGACAAGAGCTTCGCCCTGGAAAACCAAGGCAACGAAGACGCTCGCGACAACAAGATCTGGAGCCTGGGCGCCACGTGGGCCGTTGGCCCGCACAGCTTCACCGTCGCTCACCAGCGCAGCACCGGTGACACCGGCTACCTGTATGGCGGCTACCGCAACGCTGGCGGCATCGGCGACGGCGGTAACACCATCCTGCTGGCCAACTCCTACTGGTCTGACTTCAACGGTAAGGACGAGCGTTCGTGGCAAGTGGGCTACGGCATCGATTTCGCCACCTTCGGCGTACCGGGCCTGACCTACAACGTTGCCTATGTGCGCGGCACCAACATCGACGACGGTACCAACCGCGGCGATGGCACCGAGCGTGAAATCTGGAACCAGTTCAAGTACGTGGTCCAGAGCGGCCCGGCCAAAGACCTGGCCCTGCGTGCCCGTGCCTCGTGGCTGCGCGTTTCCAACAACGCTGACCAGTACAACGTAGGCGGTAACGAAATCCGTCTGTTCGCCGACTACCCGATCAACGTTTTCTAATTGATCCGGCGTCGCACCTGATTTTCAGGTGATAAAAACCCCGACTGGTTCGGGGTTTTTTTATGCCCGCAGGTCGTTGGCGATTGAATACGCCAAGCGCGGGCTTCGGGTGAATGCGGTGAGCCCCGGGATCATCAAGACCCCGATGCATGGCGAGGAAACCCATGGGGCGCGGGGGCAATTTCACCCCGGCGGGCGTGTCGAGCGTGCCGGTCTACAGGCTCCACCGCAGGGTCACCGCAACATTACGTGGATCACCAAAGATGTTGGCACCGGCAGGGTTGCTGATGCTCTGGTAGTAAAGCTTGTCGAATACGTTATTGAGGTTGCCCTGCACCTTCAGGTTTTTGCTGACGTCATAGCCCGTCATCAAGTCGAAAATACTGTAGCCGCCCTGCGCAACTCCAAAGGAGGTATAGGCCGATCCTTGGGTTCGGAACGATCCCCCGACCGTCCACTTTTCCAGGTCGCCTCGCAGGCGATAGGTGGTGGACGCCTTGAACAGGTTATAGGGCGTATCACTGTCGAAGCGGCCGCTGCCCTCCTTGACGTTCTTGGCACCCGCATAGGTATAACCGACCGACGCCTGCCAACCCTGGGCAAGCATGCCTTGCAGCTCCAGGTCGACGCCCTTGGTTTGCACTTCACCCGAAGCCTCGTAGCAGGAATTCACGCCTGGCGCGCAGGCAGCCAATGGCGAGGCGAGGTTTTCCTGATTCAGCTGGAAGTAGGCCAGGCTGGCATTCAACGCGCCGCCGAAGTATTCGGCCTTGACCCCGGCTTCATAGTTGGTACCCGTCACCGGTGCCAACAGGCTGCCGGAGAAGTTGCGGTTTTCCTGGGGTTGGAAGATCCGTGTCCAACTGGCGTAGACCGAGTAGGTGTCGTTGAGGTCGTAAATCAGACCGGCGTAGGGCGTGTATTCACGTGTGGCCTTGTATTCGGCGCCGAACTGATACGGGCCCGATACGGTGCTTTGTTCATATTCATACCAGTCCAGTCGCGAGCCCAGGATCAACTTCAGGTCGTCACGCAGGTTGAAACGCACAGTGGCATAGGTGCTCGTTTGATCGACCTTGCCCGTACGCGACCAGTTGTAATCGATGGCCGGTTTGCCGATGCCGTGGTAGTTGAAGTTGGCCGGGTCAAGCACGATCAACGGATCGTTGAGGAAACCACCGCCGGGGCCGTCGTCGGTTTTGTCAGTGCGATAACTGGCACCCAACACCAGTTCATGGGTGGCGCCGAATAGCGTGAAGGGCCCGGACACATACCCGTCCACGCTTTTTTGCGTATGTTCATAGGTGTAGCGGCCGACGTTCAGGTTCAACTGATCGGCGTTAGCGTCGAGTCGATAGAAACTGGTGCCGAGCATATCCATGTCGCCCCTGAGCCAAGTGGTGTTGAGGCGCAGCTTCCAGTCATTGTCGAAGCGATGCTCGATCTCGGCGAATACGCTCTGGTTTTTCTTGTTCCAGTAGGTCCATTTCGGGCTCATGCGGGTTGAGCGGGAAATGGGCAGGAAACTGCCATCGGCGCGGGTCGGTATGCCAGACCAGTCGGCGCCGGGGTTGTCTTCCCGGTTGTAGTAGGCACCGAGGGTCAATGTAGTCGCTTCACTCAAGTCAAACTCGCTGATGCCATAGAGCAGTTGGCGTTTGCTGCTGTAGCTGTCGGTGAAGCTATCTTTATCAGTGAATGAAGCAACCGCTCTGCCGCGAATGGAACCGCTGGCGTTGAGCGCACTGCTGGCATCGATTTCAGTGCGGTAGTTGTTCCACGAGCCGGCACCCACCGTGACTGACACTTGTGGCTCCACTGTCGGGCGCTTACGGATCAGGTTGAGCGTACCGGAGGGGTTGCCGGCACCGACCATCAAGCCCGACGCACCCCGCACGACCTCAACCCGATCAAACATGGCCAGGGTCGAGGTGCCGAGCGTATCGGTGTCATAGGCAATGGGCAGGCCATCGATCAAGATATTGTTGATGGCAGTCCCGCGGGAGTAGAACTGTGGGCGTTCGCCGCCGGTTTTACGTAGGCTCAGGCCCGGGGTGTAGGTGGAAATGTCCTCCAGGGACTGCATGTTCTGGTCATCCATGCGTTGACGGGTAACCACGGTGACTGACTGCGGCGTTTCGCGCATCGAGGTGGGCAGCTTTGTGCCTGTGCTCATGGACCCGGTTGTGTAAGAACCCGTCCCCTCGGTGGTTTCGCCCAGGATTTGCCCCGAAATGTTGGTAGCACCCAATACGACCGCTGTTCCTCGTGATACGGGGACCAGCACGTACCCCCCATTGCCTTGGCGCTCAGCCCTCAAACCACTGTTGGCCAGCAAGCGCGCCAGGCCGTCCTCCACGGTGTACGAACCTTTGAGCCCCGCGCTGCTGAGGTGTCGTGCTTGCTCGGTGTCGAATGAAATCGTCACCCCCGCCTGCACGCCAAACTGGGTCAGCGCATTGCCCAGCGGGCCGGGTGCGATCTCGTACGCGGCCTGGCTCTGTGCCTGGGCGGTTGCAGGCAGCAGCGCTAAACCGGGCAAACCGGTGAGGGTCAAACCAAAGATGGCCAGGCGCACGGCGCGCGTCTTGGCAAAGCGGGGAAGCGGGGACATTCGGTGATCCTTCCGTTGGTCTGGCAGAAAGTCGCTGCAATAGCGGTTTGTGTCATTGACGGATGAGAATCAAAATCAGCAAGGCAGCCCCCAAACAATTTTCAGACAGGCTCGATGCTGACCCAGTAACGGGTCAGGTAGCGCACCTTCACCGGCAGGGATTTGCTCAGGTTTTCCAGCACCGTGTCCGTGTCGTCGATACGGAAGGCGCCTGAAATGCTCAAGTCTTGCACTGCCGTGGCACAGCGCAGAACCCCAGGGCGATAGCGGCTCAACGCCGCGATGAAATCGCCCAGGCGCCAGTCGTCCACGCTCAACATGCCGCGCACCCAGGCGATGGAACCCGAAGGCAGCGCGTGGGGGCGCTGGATGGCATGGCTGTCGAACGTGACCTGGTGGCCAGCGTCCAAGCGCAGTACCTGCTCCGGTTGCTGGCGCGGGCGGATTTCAACGGCAGCCTCCAGCACGCCGACCTGGGTACGGTCGTCCATCTGGCGCACGCTGAACTGCGTGCCCAGCGCTTTTACGCTGCCGTCGCCGGTGTTGACACTGAAGGGCCGCAAGGCCGGATCCTTGGCGGTCTGCACCAGGATTTCGCCCTTGTACAGTCGGATCAGCCGCTGGTTGGCGTCGAAGTGAATATCCAGCGCCGTGTCGGCATTCATCTCCAACTGGGTGCCATCGTCCAGGCGCAGCGAGCGCCGTTCGCGAATGCTCGTGCGTTGTTGAGCCAACATGGAACGATAGGGCACCTGCTCCACTGCCAGCCACGAACAACCACCCACCGCCACCAGCATGCCGAGGATTTTCAGCACTTCGCGACGTTGTTTCTGCGCCGCGCTCAAACCTGAGAGTGCGGCCTGTTGAGGCACCTTAGCCCACTGTTGTTGCAACGCTTCAACCCGCGCCCATGCCGCCCCATGCTGCGGGCTGGCCTGCAACCAGATTTGCCAGGCCTGGGTGCGCGCCTCGTCGGGCATGCCGTCATTGAGTTGCACGTACCAGGTCGCGGCGGCCTCGAGTGTCTTGAGGTCCAGAGGCGTGGCCATCAGGGCTCGACCAGTAACAGGCATTGGGTCATGGCGCGAATCAGATGGTTCTTAACCGTGGTCACCGACACGCCAAAGCGCTCGCCCGCCGCGACATAACTCAGGCCTTCCAGCTGCACCGCCAGGAAAATCTCCCGCGTCCGCGTGCCCAGCTCATCCAGCAGGGTATCCACCGCGACCAGCATCTCGATGATCGACAGGCGCACTTCCGGCGAAACTTCCACCGGTTCCGGTCGCAACGCCAGCGCCTGCAGATAGGCCTGCTCAATCGTTCGGCGGCGGGATTTATCAATCAACAACGAACGCGCAATCGCACTCAGATAACCGCGCGGCTCGCGAATGGGGGCGCTTTGCCGGGCCGTCATCACCCGCAGGAACGTGTCCTGCGCCAAGTCGGACGCATCCGCCGCATTGCCCAAGCGCACGCGCAGCCAACCCTTCAGCCAACTGTTGTGATCGCTGTACAGCTGATGAAGGGTTGAAGGATCGAGGGTCGACATGAGCGTGCCACCGAGTCGTAAATGGTAATTGCTCTCATTATTGTGATGGCACGTTTTTTAGGCAAGTGGCTTTTGGGCGGTTCTCAGGGGCGGGTGTTGTCCTCCCGTGGCGACCGACCGAAAAAGGCTTTGTAAGCCCGGCTGAAAGCCGCTTCGGACTCGTAGCCAATCGCGAAGCCGATCTCGCCGATGCGACCGTCCTGTTTGGACAGCATGGTTTTCGCCAGGGTCAGCCGCCACTCGTTCTGATAGCGTAACGGTGAGCGTCCTATCAGGGAGGTGAAGCGTTCGCAGAAATTCGACCGCGACATGCCCGCAATCTCTGCCAGCGCATCAATGCGCCACTGCTTGCCAGGCGTTTCGTGAATGGCTTTCAGTGCACGGGCGATACGCGCGTCCGACAACCCACCCAGCCACCCGGAAGCGACGCCCTGATGCACCCAGGTGCGCAGGACACGAATCACCACAAGATCGATCAGGCGCGAAATCATCAGCGCCCCGCCCGGCTGCGTGTCATGGGCTTCGAGCAACATGAAATGCAGGATGCCCTCCGCCCAGGCAGCAGCCTCGGCGTGCTGAATATGGATCAGCCGCGGCAGCGCAAACAACATCGCCTGGAAGCTGCTCGCATCGAACCAGAACCGGCAGATGACCACGCTGGCGGGCCCATTGACCGCCGTCATCGTAATGCCGGTGGGGTCGTGGGGCAGCAGGATTACATCGCCCTGGTCGAGTGTCAGCGGCGGTTGATCGGCCATTTCCAGATGCAGCCGGCCTTGCTGAAGCACGCAAATGTGCGCGCTTTTTTCATCCAGCACGAGGCACTGCGCATCCGCCAGCGCACAGGCATACACGCGATCTCCTGTCAGACGGATCTGCGCCAGGACCTGGGACAGCAGATCGCCCCTGGCAAACCCTTCAAGCTGCATTTCCGGATGAATGATCAAGTTTTCCAGGGGATTCATCATGTCGGTTCGACCACGTCTTCACTAAGCTGACCCTCGAAATCATAGCGTACCGCCGCCATCGGGAAGCGCCTTTCCAGCGGTGACCGCCTATGCACATCATCCAACTACATGGGAACACTGAAATGTTCGGAATCTCCGCCCTAGGCTGGATACACACCCTCGGCAGCCTGCCGGCCATTCCACTGGCCGCCTACATGTTCATTCGTCATGGACGCATCGTTCCCCGCTCGGTGCCGGGGTTGTTCTATCTCGTGTCGATGTTGATCGGTGGCCTCACCGTGTTCCTGGTCGCAAAGCAACCCGTCAGCAACATCATTGGTGTCATCACGATTGCATTGCTCGCGGCCGGTTATGGCGTAGGGCACGTGGTCTGGCTGGGAAGGGCGCGGGTGTACCTGGAAACGGTGTTCCTGAGCCTGACCGCTTTCTTTCTGATGGTGCCGACGGTTTCCGAGACGTTGCGACGCGTGCCGGATGGCCACCCCTTCGTCACTGACCTGCAGTCACCGGTGCTGATCGGTGCGCAGGCGAGCATTGCTTTGGCACTCGTCATTGGCCTGACCGCGCAAATGGTCCACCTGCGCAGAAAAGCGCGTCTCAGCACTGCCCACTGATCCAGGCGGACGCACTTTCTGGATGCTTTCGTAAACGAAGCCGCCCTGGCTAATTCACCCCCCTTCGCCCGGTAACCGGCTACTGCCGAAAACCGGGCAAGCACTCCCAGCCAGCCTGCGCTATCCCATCCCTGTCTTCCCTCGACTTCCCGGCGCCGGCCATATCCCATGATGACCATCAGGGCCGCCCACGCACGGCGCAGCGCCTGCCCTGACGTCCGCCCAGCCCGCGTCATTGGAGCCGATCAATCATTTTTCCGTCCTATTATCGTCGTCAATTAAATGACATTTTTAAGCCGAAATTGCCGTCCGGCGGCAAAAAAGACAATACGTTGACAGTTCACTTGGGATCCAACATTATTCGCGACGTTTTGATGGCTCTAAGCCATTAAAATGATATCGGCGACGCACATTCGTCCCGCGCTGTGGTTCTTCAACACATAGGGATGTGGCGGCTTCGACTCGGACGGCCAAGCGACGTTGGCCAGGGTAGCCCTTAAATACTGTCACCGTACTGGCAGGCTCGCTTTTGCGTGCCTGCACACGATTCTTAAGGAAGTGAACTTCATGGCTGTAGGGCGAATTCTGGTTACTGGTGGTGCAGGTTTTATTGGGTCGCATCTGGTAGATGCTCTGCTGGGTAAAGGCTACAAGATTCGCGTGCTGGATGACTTGTCGACTGGCAAAACAGCGAATCTGCCGGTCGGGAATCCTGATCTGGAACTACTGGTCGGAGATGTCGCGGACAGCGCCGTCGTGGAACTGGCCATGGCTGATTGCAGCGCCGTCGTGCATCTGGCTGCGGTGGCTTCGGTGCAGGCTTCGGTTGATGATCCTGTCGCCACGCACCAGGCCAATTTCGTCGGCACACTCAATGTGTGCCAAAGCATGCTGAAGGCCGGCGTGACGCGCGTGGTATTTGCGTCCAGCGCGGCGACTTATGGCAACAACGGTGAAGGCACTGCCATCGTGGAAGACACGCCCAAGTCTCCACTGACACCTTATGCCAGCGACAAATTGGCCAGTGAGTACTACCTGGACTTCTACCGTCGCGAGCATGGCCTGGAACCGGTGATATTCCGCTTCTTCAATATCTTCGGCCCTCGCCAGGACCCTTCTTCGCCGTACTCCGGTGTGATCAGCATCTTCACCGAACGCGCACTGGCGCGTAAGCCCATCACCGTATTTGGCGATGGCGAGCAAACGCGCGACTTCGTCTATGTGCAGGACCTGGTGAGCATCCTTGTGCAGGCAGTCGAGACCCGCGAGCCGGCGCCTGAAGCAATCAACGTCGGGCTTGGCCGTTCGACCAGCCTCAACGACCTGATCGCTGAACTGGGCAATGCCACCGGTGCTCCGTTGGCGGTGACGTACCAGGCGCCACGCCAAGGCGACATCCGCCATTCGCGCGCCAATAACACCCGTCTGCTGGAGCGCTTTGCACTCCCGGAACCGACCTCGATCGGCCAGGGACTGGCGCAGCTTTTGCGCAGTTTGTAGTTCGCCGGTCAATTCGCCCGGCGTTAACGCAGTATTGGCTCAGTCATCTTCTAGAGTGAATTATGGAAATCGTTTTCCGCAGGACGCGTGTCCGCGCGATCGCTGAGCGGCTGTTGGCTGCTCTTGCCTTGTTCGTCGGTGGGCCGGCCGTGCACGCTGCTGCTGTATCTCAGCCGGCCAGCGTGGCCTTCTGGTACGCCGAGCAACCACCGCTGCCGGAACTGGCGCAGTTCGACTGGGCCGTGGTCGAGCCGGGCCACATGACGCCGGGCGATGTGAAAACCTTGCGGGCGCTGGGCAGCCAGCCGTTTGCGTACCTGTCCATCGGTGAGTTCGATGGCAACAAGGCCGAAGTCGAGAAAGCGGGGTTGAGCAAGGCGGTCTCCCCTGTGCGTAACGACGCCTGGAACAGTCAGGTCATGGACCTCACTTCGACGGCCTGGCGTGAGCATTTGTTCGGTCGCGCCAAGGCCTTGGCCGCGCAAGGCTATGCGGGTCTGTTTCTCGACACGCTCGACAGTTTCCAACTGGTGCCGCAAGACCAGCGCGAAGCTCAGCGCGTGGGCCTGGCCAGCCTGCTGCGTGAGTTGCACAAGCGTCAGCCCACGCTGAAGCTGTTTTTCAACCGCGGTTTCGAAGTGTTGCCGGAGCTGGATGGCGTCGCCGCCGCAGTGGCTGTCGAATCGATCCATGCCGGTTGGGATGCCTCTGCCAAGCGTTATCGCCCGGTCTCGGAGTCCGACCGCCAGTGGCTTGAAACGCATCTGCAACCGCTGCGTGCCAAGGGCGTCCCGCTGGTGGCGATTGACTACTTGCCACCTGAGCGTCGCGATGAAGCGCGCACGCTCGCCAAGCGTCTGCGCGACGAAGGTTTTATCCCGTACATCAGCACGCCTGACCTCAATACCCTGGGCATCAGCAGTATCGAAGTCCAGCCGCGCCGCATCGTGATGATCTTCGACCCACGCGAAGGCGCGCTGGAAGATTCCGCTGGCCATAGCAACCTCGGCGGGTTGTTGGAATACCTCGGCTACCGTGTCGATTATCTGCCGGCCAACAGTGACCTGCCGCTCTACGGCTTCAGTGGCTTGTACGCGGGTGTTGTGACCTGGATGACCAGCGGCCCGCCCCAGGACGTAGCGGCGTTCAATCGCTTTCTCAATGCACGCCTGGACGAACAGGTGCCGGTGGTGTTTTTCAGCGGCCTGCCGGTTGAAGACAAACTGCTGCTCAAGCGCCTGGGCCTCAAGCGTGATGTGCCGCCTGCGACCCAAGTGTTGACCATCACTCACCAGGACAAGGCTTTGCTGGGGGCATTCGAAGCGCCAGTGGTGCCTCGTTCCCGTGACCTGGCTTCGGTGTCGGTCCTGCCCAACGGCCCGACACCGGCATTGTCGTTGAGCGGTGCCGGCGGCGCCGTGTTCAACCCAGTGGTGGTGGGCAAATGGGGCGGCCTTGCGCTGGCGCCTTACCTGCTGGAAATCAACAACGAGCGCAGCCGCTGGATTCTCGATCCTTTCGCGTTTCTACAGGCCAGCCTGAGGCTGCCGGCACAGCCGCGCCCAGACACCACCACCGAAAACGGCCGGCGCATCGCGACCGTGCATATCGACGGTGACGGTTTCCCCTCCCGCGCCGAAGTGCGCGGTACTCCGTACGCCGGTCGCCACACCCTGGACGACTACATCAAGCCCAACCCGTTCCTGACCTCGGTGTCGATCATCGAAGGCGAGATCTCGCCGCGTGGTGCATTCCCGTTCCTGGCGCGTGAGCTTGAGCCGATTGCCCGAGAAATCTTCGCCAACCCTAAAGTCGAAGTGGCCACGCACACCTACAGCCACCCCTTTTTCATGCAGCCTGACAAAGCCAAAAAGCGCGAGAACTTCAACCCGGAATACGGCTTGAACATGAAAATCGCCGGCTACGACAAAATCGATTTTCGTCGCGAGATCTTTGGCTCGCGCGACTACATCAACCAGAACCTGACCACCCCGCAGAAGCCGGTGAAGATGGTGTTCTGGCCAGGCGACGCGCTGCCATCGTCCGACACCATCAAGTTGGCCTATGACGCCGGCCTGAAGAACGTCAATGGCGCCGAAACCATTATGACCAAGGCCAACCCGTCGCTGACGGGCTTGAACCCTTTGCTGCGCCCGACCCCGGGCGGGTTGCAGTACTACGCACCCATCATCAACGAAAACCTCTACACCAACCTGTGGAAAGGCCCGTATTACGGCTTTCGCGAGTTGGTCGAGACCTTTGAGTTGACCGACAGCCCGCGCCGTTTGCGTGGCCTGCACCTCTACTACCACTTCTACTCCAGCACCAAGCAGGCCTCGATCAAGGCCATGCACGAGATCTACGGCTACATGCGCGAGCAACAGCCGATGTCGTTGTGGATGAGTGACTACGTTGACCGTCTGCACGGCCTGTACCAGTCGAGCCTAGCGCGTACCGCCGACGGCGCCTGGCAGATCCGTGGCATGGATGCACTGCGTACCGTGCGGCTCGATGCGCAAATGGGCTGGCCGGACTTGCTGCAATCACAAGGCATTGCCGGCGTGCGCGACTTGCCGCAAGGGCGCTACGTGGCACTGAGCAGCGACAAGGCATTGCTTGTTCTGCGCGCGGACAGAGACCCCAGGCCCGCCCTGGAGGACGCCAACCTGCCGTTGCTGGATTGGCGCTACCTGGATGATCGGCGTGTGAGTTTTTCTTTCGCCGGTCAGTTTGACCTGTCCTTCTCCGTACGCTCGGCCACGGCCTGTCGCGTGGAAGTGGATGGGCAGCGATTCGCGGGCAAGGCTTCGGCTGGCCTTTGGACTTTTCAATTACCTATGAAGCAGGTGAGTAATGGTCAGCTCCTCTGCAACTAAGAACAGCCGTCTGCTCAATCCCTGGGCGCTGGCGGTGGTCGCGGTTGCCGTAGGCGGTCTGCTGTGGGCGACTTTTCAGCGTGAATCGGTGTTCCAGCCCGATGGGCGTGAACCCGATGCGGTGTCGGCCAACTATGCCGAGCTGTTGCTGACCGCGCACCCGGACGACGACCGCCTGCGCTTGCAGTTGGTCGACCTGCTGATTCGCCTCGGTGACTACGCCAAGGCGCGCGAGCACATTGAAGCCTGGCCCAAGCCGCAACTGGAAACCCAGGCCTACTACCGGCTGGAGCTGGATGCGCTGGTCGCCGCCAGCGGTAATGATCTGATCGCGCAGCAGGCGTTGGTCGAGCGCCTGGAAAGTTTCGATCACCGTAAATTGCCGGTGGCGCAGCTGCAGAACCTGGCGAAGCTGGCGTTGACATTGCAGGCCCCGGCATTTGCCGCGAGTGTGTTCGAAGAGATCGCCGGGCGTGATCCGGCGCAAAAGAACGAAGCCCTCAAATCGGCCGCGCAGTGGTACCTGGCGGGTGAACAGCCGGCCCGTGCGGCGGCGATCTATTTGCAACTCAAGCGCGACGCCCAGCAACCTGGCGAGCAGCGTGAGTATGCGCAACTGGCGTTCAACAGTTTGCTCTCGGCCGGTCGTGACGAGCAGGCCGCACAGGTGCTTGCCGACCAGTTGCCGACGCTCACGAACCCGCAGACCGATGTGGCGTGGCTGAAGCAGGGCGTCGATGTCGCGGTGGCGACCAAGCAGTTCGAGCTCGCACAACGTGTGCTTGAGCAGTGGCATACCTTGGAGCCTGATAACCCGAGTATCCCGTTGAAGCAGTTCCATGTTCGCTTGGCCATCAACGACCTGGCGGGCGCGTGGGACACCGGTCAGCAACTGACGGTCGACTATCCGGATGATATCGAGTTGCTCGAACAGATGGCCAAGCTCGGTGAATGGCGCGGCGACAATGAAGCGGCGCTGGGTTACTGGATCCGCGTGCTCAAGCTCAAGGAAGACGCGCAAGTCCGCGAGCACGCTTGGCGCCTCGCGAGCCAGCAGTTCGACTTTGACCGTTCTATCCCGTTGCTCGCCGAGATCATGCAGCAACGTGCGCTGACGGATACCGAGTTGGACGCGCTGATCTATGGTCACGAGTCTCGCGGTACACCCGCCGAAGCCGAGGCCTGGTTGCGCACCTACCTGCGCAAATACCCGTCGCATCGCCTGGCCTGGACACGCCTGCTGCAAAACCTGGAAAACACCGGGCAGTTCGCGGCCAAGGGCACGCTCTACAAGGGCTATGCAAAACGCTACAAGCTGACCACGGCCGAATTGGTTGATTGGGCCAGCACTGAAATGAAGCTGTTCAATGAACAAGCTGCATGGGAAGTGGTGAAGTCCGCTGACACGTCCATCGATGACCCGGAGTATTGGCGCACCCGTGCCGCCCTGGCCTGGGACTTGGAGCGCGACGAAGACCTGCGCGTCTCACTGGAAAAACTGCTGTCGATCAATGGCAAGCTGGTCAGTGGTGACGAGAGCCAGTTGATCACGTTGTACCGCACCCGCGACCCACAGCGCGCCCTGGCGTTGATGGTTGCCAGTTGGCATCGCGCCCAAGACCCGCAGCGACTGGTCGAGGCGCTGCAACTGGCTCAGGAGCTGGAGGAGTGGGACCAGGTTGTCGCGTTGCTGGAAGACGCCAAGAAGTATCCGGATGCCTACGAGCAAGCCCAGGTTCTGGCGGTGCGTGGCGCGCTGGCGATCGAGCAGGGTGATAGCGCCGAAGCCGAGCGTTTGTACCTGCTGGGCCTGTCGCGCTATCCCAATGACAACCTGTTCCGCGAACGCCTGACCTGGCTCTACGTCGACCAGGCGGACACGGCCAAACTCAAGCCACTGCTGACCAAGTGGCGTGCCTATGCGCGCGAAGACCGCCTGCTGTGGTTGCCGTTCGCCAGTGCCAGCCAACTGCTGGGTCGCGATGCCGAGGCGTTGGCCTGGTATCGCCTGTACCTCAAGCTTTCCCCGAACGACTGGCTGGTGCAGGCGGCGTATGCCGACGCACTTGAAACTTCTGGCTACCAGGATGCCGCCCAGCGTCTGCGCTTGAAACTACTGCGCAGCCCCGAGGCCGACAACCTGCAACCGTCGTCCCAGCGCTACGCGATCTGGCTGCGCTTGATGTCCAGCAGCTACTCGCCACGCAAGGCACAGCAGGAACTGCTGAAGTGGAAGGACGGTTCGCCGTCGATGAAGCAGCTGTGGTTCGAACGTCTGCTGGCCCGTCTGGATGCGACCAATCAGCAAGCGCAGAAAGACGATTGGCTGGCCTGGGCGCGCACCCAAGGTCTCAAGGTCGACCGCTATGAGCAAATCCAGGAGGCCTTGCGCAGCCGCAACAAAGCCCAGGTCGAAACCCTGTTGGCCAGCAGCGACCTGAACCCGGCGCAGCGTGCCCAGGCCCTCAGTCGTCTGAACCGTAACAATGAAGCCCTGGAAACCAGCCTCTCCGCATTGGGCGATGACCAGCCAGACTCGGTGAATGAACAACTGCGTCGCCAGGCGGTAGAGATCCACGAATCCACCCCGCAAGGCGCCCTGCTGTCCTACCAGAAGCAGGACTTCGGTGGCCTTTCGTTTGACGCTCCACGCCTGGAAATCGCCCATAACCTGGGTGACAAATGGTACGCCGACGTCGAGATGGAACATGGCAAATACAAGGGCGACGATGTGATCTCCTCGCGAATCGGCGAAGAGAGCAACGCGGCCCTGACCCTGATCCGTTCGGTGGAAAACGGCAGCTGGAAGCTGTTCGCCGATACCAGCCAGCGCCAGGACGACGATCGCAACGGCCTGGGCCTGTCGCGCATGTGGCAGCTGGGTTCCAGCCATCAACTCGAGACCGGCCTGGACTGGCATCGCAAGAGCGACGACAGCGGCCTGATGCGCGCTTTCGGGCAACAAGACCGCGCCTGGGTCGGCGGCCGTCACGGCCTGACCGCACGGGATCAGTTGAGCTGGGAAGTGGCGCAGCGGTCGTTCTCGACCCGCGCTGGCGACTCGTTGGGCACCGGCCATGCAGTGAAGCTGGAGCTTAATCACACGCTGGAATTCGCCGGACCTAACTGGACGGTGCGCAGCGGTGTGGATTACCAGAAGAACAACGTGAAGGATCGCAACCTGGATTACCTGTCGGATGCCATTGACCCCAAAGGGCCAATTCGTGTGGTCAGCGATCCGGATGACCCGGAATCGGTCCCTGCCAGTGACCTGCTGCAAAGCCGCTACGGCCAACTCTACGTCGGCAGTTCCTGGCGCCGCGGCATACCGGGCGCGCTGGTGCGCAGCAAGCCGCAATACACCTGGTTGGTGGACATGACGGCGGGTTGGCAGTGGACCGATCAAACCTTCAATTACGGCATCAACACCGGCGTCGGCTTCGAAGTCCTGGGTGACGACGAACTGGCCCTCACCTTCGGCTACCAATCTGCGCCACAAGGCGGGGATGGCAAGTCCGGCGGCACACTGGGCATGAGCTACGGCGTGCGTTTCGGGCGCTGATTACAGAATCTACGGGAGAAAAACCTATGCAAGCAATTCGTAACCTGAGCCTGGCCCTGACAGTACTGTTCGTCGCCGGCTGCTCCAGCTTCACCAGTGAAAACAGCCCGAACCTGCCGCGCAACGCGCAGTGGGGCATCGTGCCGATGATCAACTACTCCCAGACCCCGCAGGCCGGTGAGCGCAGCGAGCAGATCCTGCTCAGCGTACTCAGCAGTCACGGCCTGCAACCGCGGGTTTACCCCACCAGCACCCAGGGCGAACAGGCGCTGATGGATGACAACGAGCGCCTGACCGGTGCCCTGGAATGGGCGCGTGAGCAAAAGCTCGATTACGTCGTGGCCGGCAGCGTGGAAGAGTGGCAGTACAAGAACGGCCTGGACGGCGAGCCGGCGGTCGGCATCAGCCTGCGCGTTCTGGAAGCCAGCAGCGGTCGTGTGCTCTGGAGCAAAAGTGGCGCACGCGCCGGCTGGTCCCGTGAAAGCCTGGCGGGCAATGCTCAGACGGTAATCGACAAACTTGTTGGCGCCCTTCGGTTCGAGTGAACGCAATGAATTCTCCACACATGGATTACAGCCTGGCGCCTCGCGCCAGCGGGCCGGTGTCTTGGCTGGAAACACTGCTGGTGACGGGCTTGGCGATTGGCCTTGGCTTCTGGCTGACTCCCGAAGACCCGTTGCAGATGCACGGTGGTTTCCCCTGGCCGATTCTGGCGCCGCTGCTGTTGGGTGTGCGTTACGGTTTTGTGCGCGGCCTGTTCAGCGCCGGGCTGCTGGTAGCGGCGCTGTTTGCGCTGCGCTACAGCGGTCATGAAGGTTATACCCAGCTTGAGCCGTCGTTCATCGTCGGTGTGTTGGTCTGCGGGATGCTGGTGGGTGAGGTGCGCGATCTGTGGGTGCGCCGCCTGGAGCGTCTGCAGATGGCCAACGAATACCGTCAGTACCGTCTCGACGAATTTACCCGTGCCCACCAGATCCTGCGGGTTTCCCACGACCTGCTCGAGCAACGCGTGGCCGGCAGTGACCAGAGCCTGCGCAGTTCGCTGCTGGGGCTGCGCGAGAAACTGCGCGGCATGCCGGTTGAAGGCGATGCATTGAGCGAACTGGCAGAGCCGATTGTGGCGATGCTGGGACAGTACGGTGCATTGCGCGTGGCGGGGCTGTA
Organism: Pseudomonas sp. CHM02; assembly: GCF_000612585.1. Classification (GTDB taxonomy): domain Bacteria; phylum Pseudomonadota; class Gammaproteobacteria; order Pseudomonadales; family Pseudomonadaceae; genus Aquipseudomonas. The sequence continues at coordinate 4,832 of NZ_JFCA01000050.1, read as the reverse complement.
CCGCGTCGACGACACCGAGAAAAACGTATTGCCGCAGGCCCTGGCGATGATCGGCGTGATGGGCCCCCTGGGCACCGACGACGGTTTGATCAAGCTGTGCCTGGAGCGCGGTGAACTGGTCAGCGTGCGTCAGGAACTGATCGACTCGGGTAACTCCGCGCAGTTCTCATCGCTGCAGGCGTGCATCCCGTTGATCGACGCCGAAGGTCGGTTGCTGGCGATCCTGGCGGTTCGGCAGATGCCGTTCTTCGCGTTCCAGGATCGTACGCTGAGCCTCTTGTCGCTGCTGGCTGGCCACATCGCCGACCTGTTGCGCCGTGACCCGCACGTACTGCAATTGCCCGACGCCGATTCCCAGCAGTTCACCCTGCAGCTCAAGCGTTCGCTGGTGGATGCCGAGCAGCACACCTTGCCGGCCGGTCTGTTCGCGTTCGAGATGACGCGTGCCAACGAGGAACTGTCGCGTCTGATGGAGCGCAGCCAACGTGGCCTGGACCTGCACCTGGCGGTGCGCAACAACCGCGAACATCGTCTGCTGCTGGTGCTCTTGCCGCTGACAAGCCCGGAAGGTACCGAAGGCTACCTGGCGCGGATTGGCATGCTGTTGCACGAGCACTTTGGTATCGATACCGACTTGGACAGCTTGGGTGTGCGGGTCATGCCTTTCAACCTGGAGCCTGGCTGTGACCGCAACGGGCTGCGTAACTTCCTCTACAACGAGTGTGGCCTGAATGATCAGCAAGTGGCTGTTTAGCGGGGCCTTGTTGTTAGAGGCGGGCAGTTGGGGCAGTTTGTGGCTGGATGCGCCGGTGTTGCATCAACTGCTGGTGTTCATCTTCAGCCATGCCCTTGCCTGCCTGATGCTGTGCGGCGCCGTATGGCTGTTACTGCCGGCGCGCTATCGTGCCCCCCTGCCTTGGAGCCCGCTGTTTATTTTCAGCCTGGCGTTCTTCGTGCCGGTCATCGGCGCGTTGGGTGTGGTCGCCTCGATCTTTCCTGCGCTTTATCTGCCGCGCAAACGTGATCGTCAGGCCTGGCAATCCGTGGGTATCCCGGGCTTGCCATTTCGTGCGCAAGCCCAGACGCGTTCGCCGATTTTTGCGGACGGCGGTTTGCAAGATGTACTGCGCCACGCGCCCGACCCGGACCAGCGTCTCGCCGCCTTGCTGGCGACCCGCCGCATGCCCGGCAAGGACGCCGTGCCCATCCTCAAGTTAGCCTTGGGCGACCCCAGCGATGACGTGCGCCTGCTGGCGTATTCGATGCTCGACAAGCAAGAAAGCGACATCAACCTGCACATCCAGATGGCCCTTGAGCAGTTGGCCGGCGTCAGCCCGCGCACCGCTGGGCCGGTACATGGCATGTTGGCGCGCTGGTACTGGGAACTGGCCTACCTCGGCCTGGCCCAGGGCAGCGTACTCGAACACGTACTCAGCCAGGCCAGCGAGCACGCCGAGCAGGGCCTGGCGGCGGGCGAGGGTGGCGAACTGTTGCTGCTGGCCGGCCGTATTGCCTTGGAGCGCGGCGAGAACGAACGCGCCGAAGCGCTGTTGCATGAGGCCGAGAAGAACGGCCTGGGCGCGGCTCAGTTGCTGCCGTTCCATGCTGAACTGGCGTTTGAGGCCGGTCGCTATCATGAAATCCCCGGGTTGCTCGCCAGCCTTCCCGAAGAAACCCGCCAGCGGCCACCTTTCGCTGAGCTGGTGAGGAGCTGGAATGAATCATAAGCAAACGCCACCGACTGCCGATATCTGCCTGTTGCTGGAAGGGACCTGGCCATACGTGCGTGGCGGCGTATCGAGCTGGATTCATCAGATGATCCTGGGCCTGCCGGAACTGACGTTCTCGGTGATGTTCATTGGCGGCCAGCGTTCGGCCTACGCCTCGCGCCGCTATGAGATACCGGCCAACGTGGTGCACATCGAAGAGGTGTTCCTCGAAGATGCGACGCACCCCACCAACACCCGGGGTACACCGCGCGAAGCCGACCCGCAGCAACTCGCCGACCTGTACCGCTTTCTGCACCACCCGGACCAGCCGGAACGCGAGCTGGGCGAGCGCTTGCTCAGTTGCATCGCCGACGGGCACATGACCCTCGATGACGTACTGCGCAGCCGCGCCAGCTGGGAGACCCTCAGCGAAGGTTATCGCCAGCATTGCGCCGACCCGTCGTTCGTCAACTATTTCTGGACCCTGCGTTCGTTGCAGTCACCGCTGCTGATGCTCGCTGAAGCCTCGCGCAAGATGCCGCCGGCGCGGGTGCTGCACTCGATTTCCACCGGTTACGCCGGACTGCTGGGCTGCATCCTCAAGCACCGCTGGAAGTGCACTTACCTGTTGAGTGAGCACGGCATCTACACCAAGGAACGCAAGATCGATCTGGCCCAGGCCACGTGGATCGCCGAAAGCTCCGGGCAGGCGCTCAACCGCAGCCTCGACGGTGGTTCGGGCTATATCCGTACCCTGTGGGTGCGCTACTTCGAGCGGATCGGCCAGTTGGCCTACAACAGTGCTGACAACATCATTGCCTTGTATGACGGCAACCGTCAGCGCCAGATCAAGGACGGTGCCGACCCGCGTCGCACGCAACTGATCGCCAATGGCATCGACCTGTCGCAGTGGGCCAGCGCCATGGAAACCCGCGAGCCGGGCATTGCCCCCGTGGTGGGGTTGATCGGGCGCGTGGTGCCGATCAAAGACGTGAAAACCTTTCTGCGTGCCATGCGTGGCGTGATCAGCGCCATGCCGAACGCCGAAGGCTGGATTGTCGGCCCGGAAGAGGAAGACCCGGAATACGTCAGCGAGTGCCGCAGCTTGATGGCGAGCCTGGGGCTTGAGGGCAAAGTGCACTTCCTCGGCTTCCAGCGCATCCAGGACATTCTGCCCAAGCTTGGCCTGATGGTGCTGACGTCGATCAGCGAGGCACAACCCTTGGTGATCCTCGAAGCCTGGGCCGCCGGCACGCCAGTGATCAGCAGCGACGTCGGCTCGTGCCGCGAATTGATCGAAGGCGGCAGCGCCGAAGACCGTGACCTTGGCCACGCTGGCAAGGTGGTGGCGATCGCCGACCCACAGGCCACCTCCGCCGCCATCCTCGAGCTGCTGCGCAGCCCCGAGCGCTGGAAGGCCGCACAAGCCAGCGGCTTGCTGCGGGTCAACCGTTACTACACCGAAGCCTTGATGCTGCAGCGCTACCGCGACCTGTACCAGGCAGCCATGGAGAACAGTTAAATGGCCGGTATTGGCTTCGAACTGCGCAAGATCCTCTCGCGCGACTCATACACTGCCACCCTGCACGCCTATGTGTACGCCGGGTTGATCAGCTCCGGCCCCTGGGTGCTGTCGATCATCAGCGTGATGCTGGTGGGGATCATCAGCCTCGGCCTGTTGCTGCCTAACTCGCTGGTGGGGCAATTCCTGGTCACGGTGACGTACCTGATGGCCAGCTCGTTGATCCTGACGGGCGGCCTGCAGCTGTTCTTCACCCGCTTTGTGTCCGACCAGTTGTTCGAGCACAACTACGAACAGATTCTGCCCAACCTGCTGGGCATCCTGTTGATGGTGACTGTGGGGGCGGGCGTGCTGGGCGTCATCGTGCTGGCGCTGCTGTTCGACCAACCGCTGATCTACCGCGTGCTGGTACTCTCGAACTTCGTGGTGCTGTGCAACCTGTGGCTGGTGATCATCTTCCTCTCGGGGATGAAGAAATATAACCGCATCCTGCTGGTGATGGTGGTGGGCTACTCGCTGATGGTCGCGAGCGCCTACCTGCTGAGCTTCCTGAAGATGCCCGGCCTGTTGCTGGCCTTGTTGATCGGACACGGCAGCCTGCTGTTCCTGTACCTGTACGACATCCTGCGCGAGTACCGCGCCGAGAAGATGATTGCCTTCGACTTCCTCAATCGTCGCAACGTCTTCCTCAGCCTGCTGGTCACCGGGTTCTTCTACAACTTCGGCATCTGGGTCGACAAGATCCTGTTCTGGTTCAACCCAGGCACCTCCAACGCCGTGATCGGCCCGCTGCGAGCATCGATCCTGTACGACATGCCCATCTTTATCGCCTACCTGGCGATCATCCCTGGCATGGCCGTATTCCTAGTGCGCATCGAGACCGATTTTGCCGAGTGGTACGACCGCTTGTTCCGCGCCATCCGCGACGGCGAAACCTTGCAGCACATCGGCTCGCTGAAAACCGAAATGACCCTGTCCATTCGCCAAGGCCTGCTGGAAATCTGCAAAGTCCAGGGCCTCACAGTGGTGCTGCTGTTCCTCTTTGCACCGCGCCTGCTGGAGTGGATCGGCATCTCCAGCTACTACCTGCCGCTGTTCTACATCGACCTGATCGGCGTCAGCATCCAGGTCGTGTTCATGGCGCTGCTCAACGTGTTCTTCTACCTCGACAAACGCCGCGTAGTCCTGGAACTGTGCGTGCTGTTCGCCGTACTCAACGCCGGCCTGACACTGCTCAGCATGCACCTGGGGCCAAGCTTCTTTGGGTACGGGTTTACGCTGTCGTTGCTGGTGTGCGTATTGCTGGGGCTGGCGCGCTTGTCGTCGGCGCTGGAAGATTTGGAGTATGAGACGTTTATGTTGGCGCGGTGATTGGGTTTCAGGTGGGGTGAAAAAGGCACTTGGCGTTCGCGGCAAGTGCCTTTTTTGTTGGGGGCCGGATGGGGCTTTATAGGGAGCGATAACAAACCTCGCCACAAGTTGAACTGCACTATGGCGAGGACAGGCCTTTTCAGTGAGGTCTACTGCGCGCTATTGCCGGGTGACTCCAACACCTTCACCACGTCATCAATCACCGCCTTGCTCATCTCCAGCAAGGTATG
>NZ_JFCA01000049.1 GCF_000612585.1 Pseudomonas sp. CHM02 | reverse complement strand
TACAGTAATAAAAGCCAGGTCAGTACAAACAACCTCGCCGCTTCCCAAGATGCCATCACTTTGCATCTATCCCCCCGCCCCCGACTAGCGTAAAAACATGCCCCTCACTCCATGAAGTCAGAGGCCTGCTATGCCTGTCGCCGTCATTGATGGACAACCGCTGCACTACGTCGACCAGGGTTCCGGCCCCGTCGTCCTGCTGGGTTCAAGCTACCTGTGGGACCGCAATATGTGGGCGCCACAGATTGAAGCCTTGTCGCAACAGTATCGCGTGATCGTTCCGGAACTGTGGGGCCATGGCGAGTCAGGCCCGCTGCCCGCGCAAACTCGCTCCCTCGACGACCTCGCGCGCCAGGCCCTGGCCTTGCTGGACCAGCTGGATATCCCACAGATCAATCTGGTAGGGCTCTCGGTCGGCGGCATGTGGGGCGCACGCCTGGCATTGCTGGCACCGCAGCGGGTCAACAGCCTGGTGCTGATGGACACGTACCTGGGCGCCGAGCCCGAGGCCACGCGCCAGTATTATTTCTCGCTGTTCAAGATGATCGAGGACGCCGGCGCCATCCCGGAGCCCCTGTTGGATGTGGTCGCGCCGATCTTCTTCCGCCTCGGTATCGACCGCGAATCAGCGCTGTACCAGGATTTCCGCCAGCACTTGCAGGGTTACTCCAGAGAGCGCCTGCTGCACAGCATCGTGCCTCTGGGTCGGTTGATCTTCAGTCGCGAGGACGTGCTGGAGCAACTGCCACGCCTGGACGCCGACACCACCCTGGTGATGTGTGGCGAACAGGACAAACCGCGCCCACCCGCCGAGTCCGAGGAAATGGCTGGCCTGATTGGCTGCAGCCTGATCCTGATTCCGGAGGCGGGTCATATCAGCGCAAGGGAAAACCCGGACTTCGTCAACGAAGCCCTGCTGACGTTCCTCGCCAACAACGCCTGACTGCCCTCCCCTGTGATCGCAACGTACGCGCGGCGATCACAGGCGGAAGTGCCCCACCATGCCCTTGAGCTCGGCCCCCAACTGCGCCAGTTGAATACTCGACGCGGCATTGCCCTGCATGCTCAGCGCCGACTGATCGGCACTGGCGCGGATACTGGTGACACTGCGGTTGATCTCTTCGGCCACCGAGCTTTGCTGCTCGGCGGCGGCGGCAATCTGCTGGTTCATCTGCTGGATCAACGACACCGCCACCGCGATGCTGCCCAGGGCGCTTTCGGTTTCCAGCGCATCGCTCACCGCCAGCTTCACCAGCTCACCGCTTTGCTGGATCTGCTGCACCGATGACTGCGCAGCGCTGCGCAAGGTACTGACCAGGCGCTCGATTTCTTCGGTGGATTGCTGGGTGCGCTTGGCCAGCGCCCGGACTTCATCCGCCACCACCGCAAAACCGCGGCCCTGTTCGCCGGCACGGGCGGCTTCGATGGCGGCGTTGAGGGCCAGCAGGTTGGTCTGTTCGGCCACGCTCTTGATCACACTCAATACGGTGCCGATATTCTGGATCTCGGCGCTCAGGCTCTCGATGCTGGCGCTGGCACTGGTGCTGGAAGTGGCCAGCAATTCGATGCGCTGCAAACTCTGGCGCACCACCTGCTGGCCGCTGTCGACTTTGTCGTCCGCCGTCTGTGCCGCTTGCGCCGCCTCCTCGGCATTGCGCGCTACATCGTGCACGGTGGCGGTCATCTGGTTCATCGCCGTGGCGACCTGTTCGGTTTCTTCTTTTTGGCTGCTGACTTCGACATTGGTCTGCTCAGTGACGCTGGACAATGAATGCGCCGAGCTGGCCAGTTGCTCGATACCAGCCTGCAGGCCGCTGACCATGTGGCTCAGGCCGTTGCCCATCTGTTGCATCGCCTGCATCAGTTGGCCGATTTCATCGCGGCGACTGACCTCCATGCGCCCACTCAAGTCGCCGGCGGCGATCTGCTGGGCCACGGCGATCACACTGCGCAGCGGCGTGACGATCAACCGGGTAATCACCCAGGCCGCGATCAACCCCACCAGCAACGCCAGGGCCGAAGAACCGATGATCAGCATCGCGCTTTTCTTCAGTTGCGCCTGCATCGACTGGTCTTCGGCGTCGTAAGCCTGGTTGACCCGGCTGACCACTTGGTCCGCCCGGTCATGCAACTGCTTGTAGACCACTTTTTCCTGCGCCAGCAGGCCGGTGTACTCGCCGAGCTTTTCACTGAACGCGGCGATATGCCCGGAAACTTCGTTGAGCACGGTCTGGTAGCCCGCGTCCTTGACCGAGGTTTTCAGTTGCTCGACCTGAGCCAGGGCCTGGTCGGCCTGCTCGATCTTGCCCTGTTCGGTTTCTTCCTCACTCACCTTGCGGCTCTGGTCCAGGCGCACCCGCGCTTCGTTCATGGCTTGCAGCATCAGGCGCGACACCTGGCTGACCTGCCCCGCCTGCTCGATGAACTCCGCGCCCTCCTTGCCCTGGCTCTCCTTGAGGCCATAGGCGCCGTCGTCCGCCAGCCCGGCCTGCAACACGTCGAGGTTATTGGCCACACTGGACACCGACCAACTGGCCATTTCCAACGCCAGGTCCTTGGTCTGGGTCAATTCGACAAATTCATCGAACGCCTTGCGATAAGCGGCCAGGGCCTGTTCGACATCGGTCATGACCGGCACGTTGGCCGCCGACTGGGCCTTGAGGCGGGTGGCGAGGGCTGCCAAGGCATCGACACTCTCATGCAGGGCGTCGACGGCCTTGGGGTCGGCATGCAACGCGTAGTCCTGCTCGATCAGGCGCACCTTGAGCAGGCCGCTGTTGAGCGACGACATGGTCTTGAGGCCTTCGAAACGCTGGCCAACGGTTTGCAGGGACCACACCCCGATAGCGGCGACCAAAGCCGTCAACAGCAGCACCAGGGTGAAACCCAAGCCCAGTTTTTTTGCCATACCGAGGTTGGCGAAGCGTCGTTGCACGGCCGAAATCATTGCACTTCAATCCTCTTGCAATGGCAGATGCCATCAAGCCCGGTTTACATAGGCGAGATTCGCAACCACAAGGCACTGAACACAAGTCGTTGGCGCCACAATAATGGCAAAAAGCTACACGCTCGTCGTTTTCAGAATGGTCGAGGTCGATCTGGCGGGCCCCATGGCCCGGAACAACGCCAAGGCCCGTTGATCATCAGCATAGGCCACATTGATGCGCAGCCACTCACTGGGCACATTGGTTGGACTGAACAGTGCTCCCGGCGACAGCAAAACGCCGAGCCGCCGTGCACATGCCTGCAACCGCGACCGGTCCCCCACGCCCGGCCGCGCCCACACGAACATCCCGCCCGCCGGCGTGGTGAACACCTCCCACTCCTCGTCCTCAAGCACCTGCAGCGTCGCGGCCATTTGCGTACTCAGCCGCTTGCGCAGGCGCTGCACCCACTTGCGATAGGTGCCATTGGCCAGCAGCGTGGCCACCACCGCCTCGGCAAACCGCGAGGTGCCGAAACCGGTCAAGGTCTTGAGGCTGGCCAATTGCGCGATGATCGCCACGCTGGCGCTCAGATACCCCACACGCAAGGCGCTGCTCAGGGTCTTGGAAAAGCTCGAAACGTAGATCACCCGGTCGTCATGGGGCAACGCCGAAAGCCGCGTACAACTGGCATGTTGCAGGTCGCCGAAGACATCCTCTTCGATGATCAGAAAGTTCTCGCGACGCGCCAGCTCCAGCAAACGCTCGGCCACCGTGCGACACAGGCTGGAGCCAGTGGGGTTGTGGTACAGGCTGTTGATGAACAGGCACCTGGGCCGATGCTGTTGCAGCAACGCCTCCAGCGCCGCGATGTCCGGGCCACCGTGCGTGCGCGGCACCTCCAGCAGTTGCACACCGTGGAATGCCAGTTGTCGATAGAGGTTGCCGTACCCCGGCGTTTCGACCACCACGCAATCGCCGGCCTTGAGCAGTGTGCGTATCAGCAGGTCCTGGGCGTGACTGGCCCCCGCCGTGGTGAGGATACGGTCCAGGTGGGTGGCAATGCGCGCCTGGGTCAGGCGCTTGAGCAATTGCTCGCGCAACGCCGGCAGCCCCAAGGGGGTGCTGTAGTTGAACAGGCCGGCGGTGTCGGTGCGGGTGACTTCGCGAATCGCATAACTGATGTCATCGCTTTCCCGCCAGGCATCCGGCAACCAGCCGCAGCCCAGTTTCAGCTCACCCAATGGGTTATCGGCGAAAGCCCCCCAATCCCGCTCGGCACCTTCGTACCATTGGCCTTCCTGCACAGTCGGCGGCTGGGCCACGCTGAAACCCGATCCCGGTTTTGCAACCAGCAGGCCCTGGGCGACCAACCGCTCGAACGCCTCGATCACGCTGGACTGGCTGAGCAGGTTATCGAGGGCCACCTGTCGAACGGAGGGCAAGCGTGTGCCAGGGCTCGCCCCACTCGTGCGAATCCATTGCGCCACTGCGCTGATGATTTGCTGCACCACCGGTACAAGGGCTTGTCGATCGATCCCTAAATCCATGCGCCACTCACTTCAACTGTCTGTTATTCAACCCGGGACAGTTAAGCACAGAAGCCCACGACGACCGCTCGCCAATAGTTATTAAAGTATTGATTTTATTGGATTATTTACCTAGTGATACACATTCTGACAGGGCACACTGCCAGCGGTGGAAACGCCCCACAGCCCCCCAAACCTTTTCGAATGGAGGGTGTCCTGAGGTCCTAGATAGCCGTCGCACCACCGTCCACGGCCAAGGCTTGGCCCGTGGTAAAGGCCGCACCGTCGCTGCACAGGTACAGCACCGCACTGGCGATTTCCTCGACCTTGCCAATGCGCCCGACCGGGTGCATCGCGGCGGCGAATTCGGCCTTGCGTGGGTCGGCCTCATAGGCACGCCGGAACATGTCGGTATCGATCACGGCCGGGCAGACCGCGTTGACACGGATTTTCTTCTTCGCATACTCGATCGCCGCCGATTTGGTCAGGCCGATCACCGCGTGCTTGGACGCGGCATAAATGCTCATCTTCGGCGCCGCGCCCAACCCCGCGACTGACGCGGTGTTGACGATCGCCCCACCACCTTGGGCCAGCAGCAGCGGCAATTGGTGCTTCATGCACAACCACACGCCTTTGACGTTGACACCCATGATGGCGTCGAACTCATCCAGGCTGCCGTCTGCCAGCTTGCCCTTCTCAATCTCGATCCCGGCGTTATTGAAGGCGTAGTCCAGGCGACCATAGGCGGCAATGGTCTGGGCCATCAATTGCTGCACATCCGCCTCCAGCGTGACGTTGCAGCGCACGAACAACGCTTCGCCGCCCGCCTGGTGGATCAGCGCAACGGTGCCTTCGCCGCCCGCTGCGTCCAGGTCGGCGACCACTACTTTCAAGCCTTCGGCGGCGAACGCCAGCGCGGTGGCGCGGCCAATACCGGCGGCGGCGCCAGTCACCAGGGCGACCTGGCCGGAAAACGTCATGCTCATGGAAGATGTCCTGTGGGAAAAATAGCGGTGGTCCGAGTCTAGCCAACGCTGCGCCGGGCGCGTCAGCACTATCAGAAGGCCGGTTGAGGCTGCATGAATCGCAGTGATAACAGGCACGGTGGGACTATCAACACGGCCTATCGACCGGCATTCGCGCCCTCGGTGAACCTTGCTCCCTGCCCGTTCAAGGTCTATCACTTCAGGTCCATTTCCAGAAGAGTCGCTGCCATGACCGCCCAGACCAACCGCCAATTCCTGCTCGCCAAGCGCCCGGTCGGCGCGGCCACCCGGGACACCTTCACCTACCAGGAAGTGCCCGTGGGCACGCCCCAGGACGGCCAAGTGCTGGTGCGCAATGAATACCTGTCCCTCGACCCGGCCATGCGTGGCTGGATGAATGAAGGCAAGTCCTATATTCCGCCGGTCGGCATCGGTGAAGTGATGCGTGCATTGGGTGTGGGCAAGGTGATTGCTTCGAACACCCCTAAATTCGCGGTCGGGGACTACGTCAATGGCGCCTTGGGCGTGCAGGACTACTTTCTGGGCGAGCCACGGGGTTTCTACAAGGTGGATCCGAAGCTGGCGCCCCTGCCCCTTTACTTGTCTGCCTTGGGCATGACCGGCATGACGGCCTATTTCGCCCTGCTAGACACCGGTGCGCCCAAGGCCGGCGAAACCGTGGTGATCTCTGGCGCGGCCGGTGCCGTAGGCAGCATCGCCGGGCAGATCGCCAAGCTCAAAGGCTGCCGCGTGGTGGGCCTTGCCGGCGGCGCAGACAAGTGCAAGTTCCTGGTGGATGAACTGGGCTTCGACGCCGCCATCGACTACAAGAGCGAAGACGTGCCCGCTGCGCTCAAGCGCGAGTGCCCCAAGGGCGTAGATGTGTATTTCGATAACGTCGGCGGCGATATTCTCGACGCGGTGCTCAGCCGCCTGGCACTGAAGGCCCGCGTGGTGATCTGCGGTGCCATCAGCCAATACAACAACAAGGAAGCCGTGAAGGGTCCGGCCAACTACTTGTCATTGCTGGTCAATCGCGCACGCATGGAAGGCTTTGTGGTGATGGATCACGCTGCAGGCTTTGCCGCTGCCGGGCAGGAAATGGCCGGCTGGATGGCCCAGGGCAAACTCAAGAGCAAGGAAGACATCGTGGAGGGGCTGGAGACGTTCCCGGAGACGCTGATGAAGCTGTTCAACGGCGAGAACTTTGGCAAGTTGGTACTGAAGGTCAACTGACACCCAACTTATGTAGGAGCCGGCTTGCCGGCGATGAGGCCCTTGAGTCTTGCGTTGATCTCAAAACCGCTATCGCCGGCAAGCCGGCTCCTACAGGGGGTGTTGTTCAGGCGATCTCGGCAACGACTGCCGCCAACGCCTTGGCCGGATCGGCCGCCTGGCTGATCGGACGGCCGATCACCAGGTAATCGGAACCCGCGTCCAGAGCCTGGCGCGGGGTCAGGATGCGGCGCTGGTCATCCTGGGCACTGCCCGCCGGACGGATCCCCGGGGTCACCAGTTGCAACGACGGATGCGCGGTTTTCAAGGCCTGGGCTTCCAGCGCCGAGCACACCAGGCCATCGAGGCCGGCTTTCTGCGCCAGGGCAGCCAGGCGCAACACCTGTTCCTGGGGCTCGATATCCAGACCGATACCAGCCAGGTCCTCGCGCTCCATGCTGGTGAGTACGGTCACACCGATCAGCAGCGGTTTCGGGCCGCTGCGCTGCTCCAGCACGTCACGGCAGGCCGACATCATGCGCAGGCCACCGGAGCAGTGCACATTGACCATCCACACGCCCATTTCGGCGGCAGCCTTGACCGCCATCGCGGTGGTATTCGGGATATCGTGGAATTTCAGGTCGAGGAACACCTCGAAACCTTTCTCGCGCAGGGTGCCGATGATTTCCGCGGCGCAGCTGGTGAACAGTTCCTTGCCGACCTTGACCCGGCAAAGCTTCGGGTCCAACTGGTCAGCCAGCTTCAGTGCGGCGTCACGAGTGGGGTAATCCAGGGCGACGATGATAGGAGTCTGGCAGACGGACATTGGAATGGGCTCTCAGGCAAGTCGAAATCGGCGCGGATTGTAGCGCAAGCAGCGCCGTTGCGGGATCCGATGATCGGTAAATACTGACCAACCGGCATCAGGCGGGCATTTCGGGAAATTGTTTCAAAGCTGATACATTCACGACATGCCCCCAACACGCCCCACGGCTAGCCTCGCTCGCACGACCCACCGACCAGCACTTCCAGCCATGGGGCTGGGCGCCTATGCTGACCGCAACAACAGGGCAGATGATCGCATTATGCATACCCCTTCCGTCTTTATGAACGATGAGCAAAAAGGCGCGGTGATCGCCGACGAGAAACGCTGGAACACCCGTGCGCTCATCGTTGACGACGATGTGCCGATCCGCGAACTGCTGATCGACTACCTGGCCCGCTTCAGTATTCTCGCCACCGGTGTCACCGACGGCACCGCGATGCGCCAGGCCATGCAAGCCGAAACCTTTGACGTGGTGGTGCTCGACCTGATGCTGCCGGGCGAAGACGGCCTGTCGCTGTGCCGCTGGCTGCGCGCGGAATCGGATATCCCGATCCTGATGCTCACCGCCCGCTGCGAACCCACCGACCGTATCATCGGCCTGGAACTGGGCGCCGACGATTACATGTCCAAGCCCTTCGAGCCGCGTGAACTGGTAGCACGCATCCAGACCATCCTGCGCCGCGTGCGTGACGACCGCACCGAACAGCGCGCCAATATCCGCTTCGACAACTGGCGCCTCAATAGCGTGCTGCGCCAGCTGGTGGCCGACGATGGCCTGGTAGTGCCGCTGTCCAACGCGGAATTCCGCCTGCTCTGGGTATTTATCGAGCGCCCGCGCCGGGTGCTGAGCCGCGAGCAGTTGCTGGATGCCGCCCGTGGCCGCTCCATCGAAGCCTTTGATCGCAGCATCGACTTGCTGGTCTCGCGCCTGCGGCAAAAACTCGGGGATGATCCGAAGGCGCCGCAGTTGATCAAGACCGTGCGCGGCGAAGGTTACCTGTTCGACGCCCGGGATATTGGCTGATGCGCAACGCCTTCAACACGCTGTTCGGTCGACTGTTTGGCGTGTTGCTGGTGGCCATTGTGCTGGCCCACGTGCTGGCAATCTCCTGGTTTCGCTATTACGGCCCGCCCCCGCCGCCGCCACAGGAAACCTTTGTCGAACAGCCTGACGGCACGATGAAGCCCCTGCCCAAGCACAAGCGACCGTGGTTTGGTGGCCCGGTGGTGCCGCTGACGTTCCAGTTCATCTCGCTGATCATTGCGGCCTGGTACGGCGCCAAGCTGCTGAGCCGGCCGATCCAACGCCTGAGTGAAGCCGCCGAACGCCTGAGCCTGGACCTCGACAGCCCGCCCCTTGACGAGTCCGGACCGCGGGAGGCACAGCAGGCAGCATCGACCTTCAACCTGATGCAGCGGCGTATCCGCGAACAGGTCAGCCAGCGCGCACGCATGCTCGGTGCGGTCTCCCACGACCTGCGCACGCCGCTGTCACGCCTCAAGCTGCGCCTGGAGCAGATCGAAGACACCAAGCTGCAGGGCCAGATGCGCCAAGACCTCGACGACATGATCGGCATGCTCGACGCCACTCTGAGCTACCTGCACGAGCAGCGCACCGGCGAAACCCGGCATTGGCTGGACGTGCAGGCGCTGGTCGAGTCGATGAGCGAAAACGCCCAGGACCAGGGCTCCGATGTGCAATTCGCCGGGACCTGCGCACCGCTGCAAGTGCAGCCGATGGCCTTGCGTTCGTGCCTCAACAACCTGATCGACAACGCCTTGCGCTATGCCGGAGCGGCACGCATCGAGCTGACGGACAGCCGCGAGGCCCTGATCATCCGCGTGATCGACCACGGTCCCGGCATTGCCGCTGACAAACGTGAGGCTGTATTCGAACCGTTCTATCGACTGGAGGGTTCACGCAATCGCAACTCTGGCGGGGTCGGCCTGGGCATGACGATATCCAAGGAAGCAGCGGAACGCCTCGGCGGTCGACTGGAACTCGAGGAAACCCCAGGCGGTGGCTTGACTGCGGTGATGTGGTTGCCCCGCGCCTGAGCCTCCCCATCTCAATGCAGGCGCAGGCTTGCTGGGGGGGCGGTGCGACGATTCGACTTTCTGCCGACGGGTTCGCTGAGGATCCGGTGGGGCCGCTTCGCGGCCCAGCGCAGGGCAAGCCTGCTCACCACAGCAAGCCCCCCATTTGGCCGCAAAATAACCTTTACAGCGGTTTGTCTTCGCGGCGTCCCTGGGCCTGGGTCGCGCTCCAATCCATCAATAGGCTGTAGGCCACCGCCAGCAACGTCGGGCCGATGAACAGGCCGATGAAACCAAACGCAATCAAGCCGCCGAACACGCCGAGCAGCACGATCACCAACGGCAGGTTGCCGCCACGGCTGATCAGGTAGGGCTTGAGCACGTTGTCCACGCCACTGATGATGAACGTGCCCCACACGCCGAGGAACACCGCGTAGGTGTAGTCGCCTTTCCAGGCCAGCCAGGCCGTGGCCGGGATCCACACCAGGGGCGGGCCCATGGGAATCAGGCTGAGCAGGAAGGTGACGATGCCCAGCACCAGCGCACCCGGCACGCCGGCGATCAGGAAGCCGATCAGCGCCAGCACGGCCTGGGCGGCGGCAGTGCCGATCACGCCGTTGACCACCCGTTGTACCGTCCCCGCCACCAGTTCGATGTAGTAGCCGGCGCGGTCGCCGATCAAGCGCTCCAGCAGGCGGTGGACGAACATCGCCAGGCGCGGCCCGTCCCGATAGAAAAAGAACACGAAGACCAGGCTCAGGGTCAGCTCCAGGATGCCACCGCCGATCTGCGCACTGCGCGCCAGCAGCCAATTGCCGACTTGTCCCAGGTACGGCTTGATGCTGACCATCAAGGCCGCGCCCTGTTGATCGATGCTGTCCCACATCCCCACCAGCCGTTCGCCGACAAACGGGATCGAGCCAAGCCAGGTGGGCGCCTCCGGCAAGCCATCGACCTGGATATCCTTGATCAAGGCCGTGGCATCGCGCACATGGTCCGCAAGGTTAAAGCCCAGCCATACCAGCGGCAGCGCCACCAGCAACATCCAGCACAACGTGAGGATGCCGGCTGCCAGGGATTCGCGGCCACCCAGCCAGCGGGTGAGCAGGACCATCAGCGGCCAACTGGCAAAGGCCAGCACCGCGCCCCAGAACAGCGCCGACCAGAACGGCGCCATCACCCAGAAGCTGGCACCGAACAGCACCAGCAGCAGGATTTGCACCAGCAGGCGATCATTATTGAGCATCGGGTATCTCTGAAAGAAGGCTGTAGGAAGAGAGCTTAGGCGAACGGCACGGGTCCGTTCGCCCTGTAACGGTCAGCGTATCAGATGCAGGTGCAGGCCTTTGGTTTCAGCGCTACCGGTTTCCATGCGTGCGGCGCGCACGCCTTTGTCGACCAAGGCCTGGCGCCAGGCTTCGGCATTCGGGCCGGTCAAGCTCACGCGCAAGGTCGCATCCAGGTTCAACCCGCGGGAAATCAGGGTCAGCCAGGTGTCATCCGGGTCGCCGCCAAGCGCGGGGAAATCCAGCTCGCCGGTGCTTTTCAACTCGCGCAGCAGGGTCGCCGAGGTGGGCAACAGGTCGCCCAGCGGCGCGTTGGCGTCCAGTTGCTCCACATGCAGGTAGGCGCGGCGATTGCCGCGGGTAATGCCGTACAGCGCCACCAACGAATTGTCCTGCGGGGCGGCCAGGCGCAGCAGCAGGTATTCCTGTTGGCCATCGGCGCCGACCAGCTTGGCGTTGCCGAACACTTCATTGGCCCACAGGCTGCTTTCGCCACAGTCGCGGGCCTGGCACCAGAACAACAACTGCGCGCCCTTTGCCTGCAACGCCTCGCGCGTAGCGGTGAACGCTGCACTGGAGGTGTGTTCGGCGGGCAGTTCATAGGTAATCGCCGTGGCTTGCCCACGGGCGGTGGCCTGGCCCTCGTACCGCAACTGGCCGCTGATCTTGCGAATCGCGCCCATGGGGTAGATGCGTTCCTTCTCTTCGGCCGGACGGTAATCGACGATCTGTGAGTCGACCTGACGGGACACTGCCGGTAAATCCTGGCTTCCCGGCACATCGGCAGCGAACACCAAGGGGCTGAAACAGCACAGCCCGACGGCACGGAGACATCCTTTACGTAGGCTCATCGGATAAATGAACCCTGGCCATCGGAGCGCACAGCGGTGTTGAGATGGTTCATGGTTGACTCCCTTTCAATCCGCCCAGCCTCGGCAGTTGACCGCGCCAAGTCAAGGCGCGGAGAAGAACCGATTGAAACAGTCTGCAACAAGGACCGCGCCGGGCTCATCATTCAGGTGTAAATGATGGCCGCCCGGCAGCGTGGTTACCGTAAAAGGTAGCTGAGAAAGCAATTCGGAATGTTTCGCCAGCATCCCCTCGGCGGCCACCACCAACTGCGTAGGGCACGCTACGCGCCGCACGAAGGCCATCGCCTGCTCATCGGTCAGACGCACCGGCGACGCCAGGGTCAAGCGGCTGTCGGTGCGCCAGGTATAACCGCCGGGCACCGGCATCAAACCGCGCTGGGCCAACAGTTCCGCGGCCTCGCGGCTGACCGCCACCACGCCCTTCATGCGCGCCTCGACCGCTCGATCCAGGGTGTTATAGACCGGCTTGCGCTTGTCCTGCAGGTTCAATTGCGCCTGCAAGGCCATGCCCAGGCGTTCGGCGGCGTTCTCACCGCTGGCCGTCGGCGGGATCACACCGTCGATCAATCCCAGGTGCGTCACGCGCTCCGGCAGCGCACCGGCCAGCACCAGGGAGACGATGGCCCCCAGGGAGTGGCCAAGTAATGCAAAACGTTTCCAGCCCAACTGCTCGGCGACTTGCAGCACATCGAAGACGTAATCCCACAAGGCATAACCGGCGCCTGTAGGACGATGCGCCGAATGCCCATGCCCGGCCATGTCCAGTGCAACGATGCGCAAGCCCTGAAGTTTCGGTGCCAGGCGCGCAAAACTGTTGGCGTTGTCCAGCCAGCCATGCAGGGCGATCACCGGCACACCGTCCTCGGGACCGAACAGATGGGCCGCCAGTTCGATATGCGGCAGGCTCAGGCGCACTTCTTCGACCGGTGTGTTCATGCGCAATTGCGCTCGCGGGCTTCCCAGCGGGAGAACAGGTTCTTGATCAAGGTGGCGGTGTCCTGTGGGCGTTCAAGGGGGAACATGTGCCCGCCGGGCATGGTGAGCATTTCCCCCATGGGCAGGCGCCCGACACCGCTGGCGTGGTGAGGCATCACCACCCGGCTCTGCCGGCCACGCACCACCGCCAGCGGCACTTTCAATTGACGCACCTGGCCGGGGCTGGTGTGAGGCACGCCCCGGTAGATGCTGATTTCGGTAGCCGGGTCGAAGCGCAGGCGCAGGCGGTCGCCCACTTGCTGCAGGCCATGTTGCAGGTAGGCGTCGAAGCATTCCGGGTCAAAGCCACGGAACAGGGTCTTGCCGGCGAAATAGCTGCGCGCGGCGTCGAGGTCGCTGAATTCTTCGCGACGCCCCAGGGTGCGCCCGGCCGGAGTCAGGCGGTCGATAAACCCGAAACGCTTGGCCGCGCGGATCACCCAGCGGTCGGCGCGGGTCAGTACCGGCGAGTCGAGCATGACCACCCCGCGATACAGCTGCGGGCACCGCATGGCCGCGTGCAGGTGCAACACGCCACCGAGGGAATGGCCCACGCCCCACACGGGCTCCGGTTGCTGCTCCAGGTGATGGATCAGTTCATCCACCAGGTTCTGCCAGTTATCGTCCACCGGAAACCTGGGGTCGTGCCCGTGTTGCGGCAGGTGAGCCACCGCGTATTCCGGGGCCAGGGCGGCAAACAACTTGCCGTAGGTGGCCGAGGGAAAGCCATTGGCGTGGGCAAAAAACACGTGCTGCGACATACCGGATCCATCTACAAGAACAGAGATTGATTGTCACCATGCCCGGCCGGCACAGCAATGACTGTAACTGCCAGGAATGATGACACTCACGCCACGCCTATCGCGCCGGAGGGTTCTCGCCCAGCGGCACCACGGCCATGGTCAGGCGCGAGACGCAATTGGCCTTGCCCTCGTCACTGGTCAGGCGGATGTCCCAGACCTGGGTGGTGCGGCCAATATGGACCGCCTTGGCCACCGCCGTCACCCGCCCGCTGCGCACACCGCGCAAGTGGTTGGCGTTGACCTCCAGCCCCACGCAATAGAACTTGCTGGCGTCGATGCACAGGTAAGCCGCCATGGAGCCAACGCTCTCGGCCAGCACCACCGACGCACCGCCGTGCAGCAAGCCGTAGGGCTGATGGGTGCGATGGTCGACCACCATGCTGGCCGTCAGCGAGTCGTCGTCGAAGCTTTCAAAGCGAATGTCCAGCAGTTCACCGATGGTGTTTTTCTGGATCGCATTGAGTTGGTCGATATTCGGTTGCGTGCGCCACAGGCTCATGCCGTTGTCCTTTTTGGTTTTATGATGGTCCTAATCCTGCCACAGAACGGATTCGGAACGCTCGCTCCAGGCCTGGAATTGTGCACCGTAAGTCGATTCGATCACGTTGCGCTTGATCTTCAGGGTCGGAGTCAGGAAGCCGTTTTCCACCGCCCAGTTGTCTTTCACCACCACCAGTTGGCGCAGGCGTTCATGTTTATCCAGCGCCTGGTTGACCTGCTCCAGCCAGCGTTCAAGGCTGCTGCGCAGGGCCTGCCGGTCCTGTTCCACCGCCGACAGCACGCACAGGCCTATCGGCGCGGTGAGGCCATCGCCCACCACGCAGACCTGCTCGATGCGCGCATGTTCGGCCAGGCGGTTTTCAATCGGCGCCGGAGCCACGTATTTGCCTTTGCTGGTCTTGAAGATTTCCTTGAGCCGCCCGGTCAGGCGCAGGCGGCCATCGGCGTCCTGTTCACCTTTATCCCCCGTCCGCAGAAAGCCATCGGCGGTGATCGTCTCGGCGGTTTTTTGCGGGTCCTTGTAATAGCCGAGCATGGTCGCACCGCTGCGCACCTGAACTTCGCCCGAAGGGTCGATGCGCACTTCCACACCGGGACAAGGCAGGCCGATCCAGCCAAGGGTCTGCTGGCCGGGACGGCACACATGGGAGTAGCCGCAGCTTTCGGTCATGCCATACACCTCCAGCACATCCAGGCCCAGGCGTTGATACCAGCGCAGCAGCGCTTCAGGCACGGGCGCCGCGCCGGACAGGGCGATACGCAACGCATCCAGGCCCAGGCCGGCGAGCACCTTGTGGCCTACGCGCTTGCCGATAAAGGGCAGGCGCAGCAGGGTGTCCAGGCGCTTCTCCGGGATTTTGGCGTAGACGCCCATCTGGAATTTGGTCCAGATACGCGGCACACCAAAGAGAGCGGTCGGACGTGCCCTGCGCAGATCGGTCAGAAACGTATCCAGGCTTTCGGCGAAAAACACTGTTTGCCCGGTGTAGATCGCCGCCATTTCCACAAACATACGCTCCGCCACATGACACAGCGGCAGGTACGACAGCAGCCGGTCGCCCTCCCCCAACCCGAACAACTCGGTGCCACGGGTGGCGGCAAACCCCAGGGCGCCAAAGCTGTGCATCACGCCTTTGGGCAGGCCGGTGGTGCCGGAGGTATAGATGATGGTGGCCAGGTCCGAAGCGGTGGGCTGAGGATCGTCCTGGATCGGCGAGCAGGCTTGCAGGTCGGCCCAACTGAAATCGAACGCGCCCGTCGGACACAACGGCAAGCTGATGGTCGGGACAGTGGACGGCACGCCGGGCGCCATCGCGGGCCAGTCGTCGAGCTTGCCGATCAACACCAGCGCCGCCTCGGAATGGGTGAGCACATGGGCGACGGAGTCGGCGGTGAGGTTGGGGTACAGCGGCACCGAGACATGCCCGGCCATCCAGATCGCCAGGTCGGCGATGATCCAGTGGGCGCAGTTCTTCGAGATCAGGGCAACGTGCGAGCCCTGGGGCAACTCCCGGGCGCGCAGCCAGTGCGCGGCGCAACGGGCCTGGTGGCCGACTTCACCCCACGTGAGGCGTTGCACCTCGCCGCCACCAACGGGCTGGACCAGAAAGGTTTGGCGCGGATGTCGCGCTTCACGTTCGAAGAAGACCTGCAACGGCAAACGAAAAGCGACGGGCATGGGACGCGCTCCTTTATGGTCCGACGATAGCCAACCAAGCACTTGCTTGGTTGACTATATAGCACACACAAAGCAGCGATAAAGCCTACGGATTTTTCACGCTGACCAGGCTCATCAGCCCCGCCAGCGGGAAATCCCCCTCCAGTTCCGCCAGGCTGGCGGTGTACATCGGCTGCGGCTGACGCTGATGACCATGCTGCAGAAAGCTGATCAGACTACCCACCAACGGCTGATGGCTGACCAACAGCACGTTGTCATCGGTGTCGAGCTTTTCCAGCACCTGCTGCGGGTTGCCCTCTGGGGTCAGCCACGGCACAGTGCGGATCTCCGGTTCGAAGCCCAGCGCCTCACGCACCAGGTGCGCGGTCTGCTGCGCCCGCACATAGGGGCTGGCGATGATGGCGCCGAGAGGCTGGCCGATCAGTTGCGCAGCACTGCGCAACACTTCGGCGCGGCCACGCTCGGTGAGGTTGCGCTCGGCGTCGGTGCGCGCATGCCCTTCGGCCTCACCATGGCGCAGTATCCACAGCTTCACAGCTTCGGCTCTTCATCACGCACCGGGTGCGGTGCCGGCGGCACGCTGTGGGCGGCTTCGCCCTCGGGCGCGCGCGGGGTCGGCCAGTCGGCGAACGGCCACGGTTTCTGTTCGGTGTGGAAGCTGCCGAAACGACCGATCTGCGCAAGGAACTGGCTGAGGCTGTCGCCGAAGTTCATCAGGCCCAGGTTCGGCGCGCCGTAGACGAGACGATAGATCAGTTGCACCACCACCAGCGCGCCGAGGAGGAACTGCGCCACCTGCCACACCAGGGCAAACACCAGCATCCACAGGATGCGCAAGGCAATGGATTCGTACTTGGGGGCTGCTTTCGGATCGTTCATGACGCGTTCCTCAGTTGAAACCACTGGTGGAAATAAAGTCGACATCGGTTTTCGGCTCGGCGCGCATCAGCAACTCGATGACCTGGTTCAAGGTGCGCCCTTCAAACAGGATCGCGTGCAGCCCGGCGACCAGCGGCATATACACGCCGACTTCCTGGGCCTTTGCCTTGAGCACCTTGAGGGTGTTGACCCCCTCGGCCACTTCGCCCAGGCGCGTGACCGCGTCTTCCAGGCTCAGGCCCTGGCCGAGGGCGAACCCCACCTGGTAGTTGCGGCTTTTCGGCGACGAGCAGGTGACGATCAAGTCGCCGACGCCGGCCAGTCCGAGGAAGGTCATCGGGTTGGCGCCCTGGTTCACTGCAAAGCGCGTCATCTCGGCCAAGGCGCGGGTGATCAGCATGCTTTTGGTGTTTTCGCCCATGCCCAGCGCCACCGCCATGCCGGCAATGATCGCGTAGACGTTTTTCAGCGCACCGCCCAGCTCGACGCCAAAGCGGTCGCTGCTGGCGTAAACCCGGAACGTACGGCCATGCAGCACGGCCTGGACTCGCTCGCACAGTTCCTCGTCCTCGCTGGCAACCACCGTGGCGGTCAGCGCGTGCTCGGCGACTTCCCGCGCCAGGTTCGGCCCGGATAGCACACCAATGCGCGCCTGGGGAGCGATCTCTTCGAGGATTTCGCTCATCAGCTTGAAGGTCTGCGCCTCGATGCCCTTGGTCAGGCTGACCAGCAGTTTACCCGCCAGGCGTTCGGCGTGGGGTGCCAGCACCGAGCGCAAGGCGCTGGAGGGCAACGCCACGAAACACAGGTCGCAGGCCATGAGGGTTTCCAGCAGGTCCGTAACAGGCTCGACCGCCGGATGAACCTTGATGCCTTTGAGGTAACGCGGATTTTCCCGGTGCACCCGAATGGCCTCGGCCTGTTCAGGGTCGCGCATCCACTGGCGCACAGCGTGACCGTTCTCGGCCAGCAGGTTAGCCACGGCGGTACCAAAACTTCCGCCTCCCAGGACCGCGATAGGGCGCTGTTCAGTCATATGCAATCCGTTAATCCATACCAGTGGCGATGGCCGCATTATACGGGCCGACCCGCTTGCGGCCAGCCCCCGTATCAATTCGTGCGTTTGTCGGAAAATGCCACATTTACATGAAGTAATTGCAAGTCGCGCGACTGGCAAAAGGCCCCACCTCAGTTAACATGGGCGGCTATCCGCAATTATCAAGGCCGTGCCGTGTATTTGGGCCCTCCTCCCCGTTCATCTCTGTGGTTGATGCTGTTGGGCATGCCTTTATGCGGCGGCGCAGCCCTGGCCGATGACCTGTTCCTCGATAGCCAGCCGCTGCCCCAAGTGTTGACCGCCACGCGCCTCAAGCAATCGGCCGCTGCCGTGCCCGGCAGCATGACCGTGATCGACAGCGAACTGATCAAGGCCAGCGGCGCGCGGGATATCAGTGAGTTGCTGCGCCTGGTACCCGGGATGATGGTCGGCTACACCACCGGCAACCAGGCGGCGGTGAACTACCACGGCACCAGTGCCAGCGATGCGCGGCGCATGCAAGTGTTGATCGACGGCCGCTCGGTGTACCGCGCCGGCCTGGCCACCGTGGACTGGAGCGACATTCCGGTGGCCATGGAAGATATCGAGCGCATCGAAGTGTTCCGCGGCCCCAACACCGTCAGCTACGGCGCCAATGCGCTGATGGCGGTGGTCAACATTCTTACGCGCTCACCGGCCAACAGCCATGGCACACGGGTCAAGGTGGTGCGTGGCGAACGCGGCATCAATGACTTCTATGCCAGCCAAGGCGTGGGTTGGGAAACCGGTGACTTGCGCCTGTCCCTCTCCGGGCAACAGGACGACGGCTTCGACAGCGATGCCACGGGCGCCGATCGCCGTGACAGCCGCCGCCTCAACCGCTTCAGCCTGGCGGTCAGCCAGACGCTGAATGCGCAACAGAGCATCGACTGGCAACTGGATGCGAAGGAAGGCACCAACCAGCGTCCTTATACCTACAGCCCGGTATTTGCCGGGATTACCGAAGGCGGCAACAATTCCGACGTTACGGCCAAGGACTACGCCGGCTCCCTGCGCTGGAATTTCGACTTCAACCCCGATCACAGCCTGTACATCCAGGGCTCGGCGCAACAATGGGACCGCCGGCAAATCTGGAAGGCCTGTGATGCCAAGGTCTCGTTCAGCCCGGAGCTGACCCAGTTGTGGCAGTTGAACCCCAACTACGCCGAACTGCTCGCCCGCCATATGGACACCTACAGCCAGGGCAGCGCGCCACCGGGCAGCGCCGCCGAGCAGGCCCTGGCCAACCAGGTGTTGCAGCAGTGGCGTGACGGTGCCAGCGAAAGCGTGTGCGGTGATATCGACCAGAGCACCCGCGAAAGCCGCTACGACCTGGAGATCCAGGACACCCTCAGCGTGTCCGACAGCCTGCGCCTGGTCAGCGGCATGAACTACCGCTACGACCGCGCCGACTCCGACACCTATTTCAACGGCACGCTGGACGACACCACCTGGCGGCTGTTCGGCCAGTTGGAATGGCGCGCCAGCGAGCATTGGCTGCTGCAGGGCGGCGCCATGTATGAAGACACCCACCTGAGCGGCAACTCGCTGACGCCACGGGTGGCGGTCAACTACCTGATCAACCCGCGCCATGGCCTGCGCGCGGTGTACTCCGAAGCCATCCGCTCGCCGGACATGTTCGAGAACAACGTCAACTGGAGTTACCGCGTCACCAACCTCAGCTCCCCCGCCTATGGACAGAGCACCGGGCAATACTTCGTAAAGACCCGGGGCCCGGGCAACCTCGATAAAGAGATGATGAAATCGCGGGAACTGGGGTACAACGGCTTCTTTGCCGACATCGGGCTGAACATGGACGTGAAACTGTTCTACGACGAGATCACCGACATGATCAGTTCGCCGCTGCGCAATAACCAGTACATTGCCAGCAACGCCAACAGTGCACGGTTCACCGGCGCCGAGTCCCAGTTCGACTGGCGCGTGAGCAATGCCGACCGCCTGCGGCTGACCTATGCTTACGTCGATGCAGACACCAGCAACCCGCGGGACAAAGCGCAGACCGCACGCAACAGCGGCTCCGCCGGCTGGTTGCGTGAATGGGGCCACGGCTGGTCCAGCGCGCTGTTCTACTACGGCGATGACGCACTCAACCAATATCGCTTCGAACGGGTCGACCTGCGGGTGGCCAAGCGCCTTGCCTTGGGCAAAGCCAACGTGGAGCTGGCCGGCATGCTGCAGGAACGCCTCGATAACCAGCCCACCACCTGGGCCGATAACAATTATGACCATCGCCACGTGCTCTACTTCAGCGCGGAGTTAGAGTTCTGACATGGGCGACTCGTCACGGATGACCTGCTTCTTTATCAATACCCTCCGGCGAAGCGCCGTGCTGCTCGTGTGCCTGTTATCGACCGCGCCGGCCTGGAGCGCCGATATCCTGCTGACTGCCGCCGAAGACGGCACCGGCGTGCAGGCCTTTGCCCAGGCCCTGGCGCAGCAGCGGCCCGAAGACCACGTTACCTTCACCGCCCTCAAGGATTTGCCGGCCCCCAGCCGACTGCCGGCCAACACACGGCTGATCCTGCTCGACCTGCCCGGCCTCGACTGGCGCCTGCAGGACACCCAGGGCCCGCCGACCCTGGTGCTGCGCATCAGCCGGCTGCAGGCCCACCAGCGCCTGGGGAGCACGCAGCATCCGCGCATCAGCCTGCTGTGGAGCGACCCGCCGCTGGAACGCCAGCTGCGCCTGATCGCCAGCATCCTGCCCCAAATGCGGCGTATCGGCGTGCTCTACGGCGCCGACAGTGAATTCCTCCTGCCCGAACTGCGCCAGCACGCCACGCCCCTGGGCCTGGAGATCGTGCCCCAGCTCTGGGACAACATTAATGACAGTCGGCCGCTGCAGACCCTGTTCCGCAACAGTGACGTGCTGCTCGGCCTCGACGACCCGCAGTTGTACAACCCGAAAACCGCGAAGAACCTGTTGCTGAGCAGCTACGCCCAGCAATTGCCGCTGGTGGGCCCGAACGCGGGCTTCGTGCGGGCTGGCAGCCTGGCCAGCACCTACAGCGACCAGGCCGACTGGCTGGCCGTGCTTGACCGCCTGCTCGACCACCCGCCCGCCAACTGGCCACGCTCGCTGTACCCGGAACACTTCAAAGTCGTGGGCAACCCGCAAGTCGCACGCTCACTGGGGATCGAACAGGTGGACGAAGTTCGCGTCGCCACCCGATTGGCCGAAGGAGAAAAACGCCCATGACCTTGCGTCGTCGTTGGGACATCAACACCCGCACCCAGCTCATCACCCTGGGCCCGGCGCTGTTGCTGACGTTGCTGTTGATCAGTTTCTTCACCTTCGTGCGTATCCAGGACCTGCGCCAGGAACTGGACCACACCGGCCAACTGATCGCCAACCAGCTGGCGCCCGCCACCGAATACGGGGTGATTTCCGGCAACAACGATGTGCTCGACAGCCTGCTGCGCGCCACGCTGGCCACACCGCACGTGCGCTTCCTGGAGATTCAGGACAGCAGCGAGAACATCCTGGTGTACGTCGAGCAACCGTCGGAGAAACATGACCGCTCGCTGTCGGTAAAAGTCTTCCAGGCACCGATCCGCCTGCAACACATCCAGTTGGGCAATGATTTCTTCCAGGACAACCTCAACGAATCCAAGGCCCCGCGTGCGGACTACCTGGGCCGGGTGATCGTCGGCATGTCCAACGACGCGTTCAGCCAGCGCCAGCAGGAGATCCTGTTCAAGGCCGGCATCCTGGCGCTGTTCGCCCTGCTGTTTACCTTCCTGCTCGCCAGGCGCCTGGCCGCCAGCCTGTCACAGCCGATCAGCGCCATGGGCCACGCGGTGAAGGCCATCCAGCAAGGTGACTACAAGACGCCGCTGCCGATCGTGGATGACTCGGAGCTGGGCGATCTGTCCCGGCATATCAACAACCTCGCCGAAGGGCTCAACCAGGCCAGTCGCGAACAGCAACAGGCCATGGCGCAATTGATCCAGACCCGCGAAGAGGCCGAGCGCGCCAACAACGCCAAGTCGGATTTCCTGGCAATGATGAGCCATGAGTTGCGTACACCCATGAACGGCGTGCTGGGCATGCTGCAGTTGCTGGAAACCACCGAGATGACCGAGGAGCAGAGCGAATATGCGGCGCTGGCCTCCGAATCCACGGAGCACTTGCTCAAGGTCATCAACGATATCCTCGACTTCTCGCGGATCGAACGCGCCGCCCTGGAGCTGGAGCACATTCCGTTCAACCTGGCGGACCTGATCAACAGCAG
Organism: Pseudomonas sp. CHM02; assembly: GCF_000612585.1. Taxonomy (GTDB): domain Bacteria; phylum Pseudomonadota; class Gammaproteobacteria; order Pseudomonadales; family Pseudomonadaceae; genus Aquipseudomonas. The sequence goes on along the minus strand of NZ_JFCA01000049.1, from coordinate 29,837 downwards.
CGCCCAGGCGTTCCAGCACAGCGCCCAGCAGCGCGGGTTGGCGCTCAAACTGGCGATTCCGCCGGGAATGGACGCCGTGCGGGTACAGGGCGACCCGACGCGGATCCGCCAGATCCTGGTGAACCTGATCGGTAACGCGTTGAAGTTCACCGAGCACGGCAGCGTCAACATCGAGCCGCATTGGCAGACCCTCGACCATGAACTGGTGTGGTTTACCTGCACCGTGCGTGACAGCGGCATCGGAATTTCCGCCGAACGCCTGGAATTGATGTTCGATGCGTTCCAGCAGGCGGACAGTTCCATTTCAAGACGTTACGGCGGCACCGGCCTGGGCCTGCCCATCGCCCGCACCCTGGCCGAACGCATGGGCGGCACGCTGCGCGCCCAGAGCGAAGAGGGCCGCGGCTCGGTGTTCACCCTGGAAATCCCCCTGGCCATCGACCAGCACAGCGTGCCAGCCATTGCCAGCGACGCCGATGGCAAAGCCAGCGCCGGCGAAGGCCGCCATGTGCTGCTGGTGGAAGACAACCCGGTCAATCGCACTGTGGTCGAAGCCATGCTGCGCAGCCTGGGCTTTGAAGTCAGTCTGGCCACCGATGGCGCCGAGGCGATCCGCAGCGCCGAAAGCCTGATTTTCACCGCGATCCTGATGGATTGCCGGCTGCCGCTGATCGATGGCTACGAAGCGACCCGGCAGATTCGCCAGTTGCCGGGCTGCGCCGACCTGCCGATCATTGCCCTCACGGCCAACGCCTTGCAGGGCGACCGTGAAGCCTGTCTCGCGGCAGGAATGAACGATTACCTGGCCAAGCCGTTCAAACGCACGGATTTGCAGCAAATCCTGCAGCGCTGGGTGCAATAGCGCCGCGCCATCAGCCAACTCCGACTGGCGTGAAAGACGAAAGTGCGGCAGTCTTAGGCACCCGAACGGGCCCGGAAACAGGCTCGGTTTAAAATTTCAGTGAACAAGTGTACATTCAGTACCTTGCCGCTGTGACTTTCACTACAACGCAATAGTCTATGTGTAGGCTGCCGACATGAGGCATGAACGCTTCATTCGGTTCGGGAAGATTTGCCCTACCCTGCCGCATGGGATTATTGAGGAGCTCGCATGACCAAACAAAACGCCTTTACTCGGGAAGACCTGCTGCGCTGCAGTCGCGGTGAGCTGTTCGGCCCAGGTAACGCGCAACTGCCCGCCCCGAACATGCTGATGGTGGATCGCATCACCCATATCAGCGAAGAGGGTGGCAAGTACGGCAAAGGTGAATTGGTCGCCGAGCTGGATATCACCGAGGATTTGTGGTTCTTCGCCTGCCATTTCGAAGGCGACCCTGTCATGCCAGGTTGCCTGGGCCTTGACGCCATGTGGCAGCTGGTCGGTTTCTTCCTCGGCTGGCAAGGCCTGCCGGGTCGCGGTCGTGCCCTGGGTTCGGGCGAAGTGAAGTTCTTTGGCCAGGTCCTGCCGACCGCCAAGAAAGTCACCTACAACATTCAAATCAAGCGCGTCCTCAAGGGCAAGCTGAACCTGGCCATCGCCGATGGTTCGGTGAGCGTCGACGGTCGCGAGATCTATACTGCCGAAGGCCTTCGGGTCGGCGTATTCACTTCCACTGACAACTTTTAAGGGTTATCCGCATGCGCCGCGTCGTTATCACTGGTCTGGGCATCGTTTCTTGCCTGGGCAATGACAAAGAGACCGTCACCGCTAACCTGCGTGCAAGTCGCCCTGGCATCCGCTTCAACCCGGAATATGCCGAAATGGGTCTGCGTAGCCAGGTTTCCGGCTCCATCGACCTGCCCCTCGAAGAACTGATCGATCGCAAGATCTATCGCTTCGTCGGCCACGCTGCCGCCTACGCCTACCTGGCGATGAAAGACGCGATCGCCGACTCCGGCCTGAGCGACGACCAGGTCTCGAACGTACGCACCGGCCTGATCGCCGGCTCCGGCGGCGCATCGACCCTCAACCAGATGGAAGCGCTGGACATCCTGCGCGAAAAAGGCGTGAAGCGCGTTGGCCCGTACCGTGTCACGCGGACCATGGGCAGCACCGTTTCCGCCTGCCTGGCCACACCGTTCCAGATCAAGGGCGTGAACTACTCGATCTCCTCCGCGTGCGCCACCAGTGCTCACTGCATCGGTACTGCCGTTGAGCAGATCCAGCTGGGCAAGCAGGACATCGTGTTCGCCGGCGGCGGTGAAGAAGAACATTGGAGCCAGTCGTTCCTGTTCGACGCCATGGGCGCGCTGTCCACCCAGTACAACGAAACCCCGGAAAAAGCCTCCCGCGCCTACGACGCCAAGCGTGACGGTTTCGTCATCGCCGGCGGTGGCGGCATGGTGGTGGTCGAGGAGCTGGAACACGCTCTGGCCCGTGGTGCCAAGATCTACGCGGAAATCGTCGGCTACGGCGCAACCTCCGATGGCTACGACATGGTTGCCCCAAGCGGTGAAGGCGCCATCCGTTGCATGCAGATGGCCATGTCCACCGTGGACACCCCAATCGACTACCTGAACACCCACGGCACCTCGACTCCGGTCGGCGATGCCAAGGAAATGGAAGGCGTGCGTGCGGTCTTCGGCGACAAGGCCCCGGCCATCAGCTCCACCAAGAGCCTGTCCGGTCACTCCCTGGGCGCTGCCGGCGTCCACGAAGCGATCTACTGCCTGCTGATGATGGAAGGCAACTTCATGGCCGGTTCGGCCAACATCGACGAGATTGATCCGGTTGTGGCAGACATGCCAATCCTGACCAAGACCGTTGAGAATGCAAAAATCGACACCGTGATGAGCAACAGCTTCGGCTTTGGTGGCACTAACGCTACTCTGGTGCTGAAACGCTGGCAGGGTCAGTAAGACCTGTAGCTTGATTGCATGAAAAAGCCCCGACTGGTTCGGGGCTTTTTTGTGGGTAATGGATTTAAGACCGAGTAGCCTTCATCGCAGGCAAGCCAGCTCCCACATTTGAAATGCATTCCCCTGTGGGAGCTGGCTTGCCTGCGATAGCGCCAACTCGGTACCCGGCCCTACACCGAAAACCGCGCCACCAAGGTGTTCAGGTCTACCGCCAAGCGCGACAACTCCTGGCTCGCCGCGCTGGTCTGGTTGGCCCCGGTCGAGGTCTGATGCGCCAGGTCGCGGATGTTCATCAGGTTGCGATCCACCTCCCGCGCCACCGCCGCCTGCTGTTCCGACGCGCTGGCGATCACCAGGTTGCGCTCGTTGATCAAGGTGAACGCCGAGGCAATCTCCTCCAGTGCCGTGCCTGCCGATTTGGCGATGTCCAGGGTCGAGCGTGCCCGGCTGTTGCTTTGCTGCATCGAGCTGACCGCTTGATCGGTGCCCTGCTGAATCCCGCCGATCATCTGCTCGATTTCCCGCGTCGACTGTTGGGTACGATGAGCCAGGGCGCGCACTTCATCGGCCACCACCGCAAAGCCACGTCCGGCATCCCCGGCGCGCGCCGCCTCGATCGCGGCATTCAGCGCCAGCAGGTTGGTCTGCTCGGCAATCGAGCGGATCACATCCAGTACCTTGCTGATGCCATAGACCTTCTGGGCCAGGTCCTCGACCTGCGTCACGTTGTCGGTCACGTCAGTGGCCAGCGCCTCGATCGACACCACCGTCTGGTGCACCTGCGCGCGCCCATGCTGGGCAATCCGGTCGGACTCGCGGGACGCCTGGGATGTGGCCACCGCATTGCTCGCCACCTCTTCCACTGCCGCCGTCATCTGGTTGACCGCCGTGGCGGCCTGTTCGATTTCCTGGTTCTGCTGGTGCAAGCCACGCGTGGCGTCTTCGGTGACACAACTGAGTTCTTCCGAGGCCGATGCCAATTGGTTCGAAGACTCGGAGATACGCCGGATGGTGTCGCGCAGGTTCTCCTGCATGCCCTTGAGCGCCTGCTGCAGGCGCGCCGGCTCATCGTTGCCACTGACGCTGATCTCACCCGTGAGGTCGCCACTGGCGACGCCCTGGGCGACTTTCAGCGATTGCGCCAGGGGCAATACGATGCTGCGTGTCAGCCACACCGCCAGGCCGATGGTGATCAGCGCGGTGAGCACGATCATGCCGATCACCCAACTGCGCGACTGGCTGAACACACTTTGCGCCAGGCTTGCCGCCTGGTTGGCATTGGCTTTGTTGAGGTTGACCAGCTCGTGCAGCGTCGCCGCCAACTCGTCAGCGAGTTGGTTCATCTCGCCGTTGACCACTTTGATCGCATCGTCCAGCTGATTGACCCTGGAAAATCCCATGACCTGCTCCTGGCGTTGCAGGTATTGCTGTTCCTGGACCTTGAAGCGATCAAACAGCGTACGCTCCTCGGGCAGCACGATCAGCGCCTCGTAGAGCGCCTGGGCCTTATGCAGGCCGTTTTTCAGGTCGCTGAGCTTCTGTTCGTTCTGCGCCAGCGCCTGGGGGTCGCGATTGACGAGCAGGCGCAAGGTCAACGCACGAATGCGCAGCAGGTCCTGGCTCATCTCCCCCACCGCCATCACGCTGGGCAGCCAGTTGTTTTCCACCTGGTCCGACTGCTGGCGCATATTGGCCATCTGCAACAGGGCAAAGCCGCCCAACGCAAACACCATCAACGCCAACACGCCAAATCCCAAGCCTGCGCGCGGGGCGATATTCAGACTTCTGATACTCATGCCTTGGCTCCTTCCAATTGCGCTGCATCCATTTGCAGCTGGCTCTTGAAAGGTATCGGCGCTTCACCGTGTTTGCGTAAGACGAAAACGCGATATCAACGTGCCATACCCTGTTGAGTCGCTCTAGGCAGGATGGCAAGAAAGTTGTCCCGCGCCACTTTGCGGGCAACGTCCTCAGGCAAGGCATCCAGGAAAGGGTCAAAGCGGCGCATTTCCTTACCCAGCTTGTTGAACCGCCCCACGACGTCCGAGCCCAGCATGAACCGCTCCGGGAAGCGCTCCACCAGCCTTACCCACTCCGGGCGCGGCTGACCCGCGTCATCCAGCAAGTACGGCGTGAGCATGCTCCAGGACAGGTCGATATACAGGTTGGGATAAGCCTCGAGCATGCGGCTCAGGGTGGGCAGCAAAAAGTCCATTTGCACCTGGTGGCGGTGGATTTCCTTGCTGGTGCCGGCGTGGGCCCAGATGAAGCGGGTATGGGGATGGTTGCGCAACGGCTCCTCCACCTCAGCCAGGTACAACGGGTTGCGCTCGCGCTTGGAGGTGATGTTGGAATGGAGCATCACCGGCAGGTCGTTTTCCGCTGCCAGGTGATAGATGCGCGTCATGGCTTCGTTATTGGCACGCGGGGTGTCGCCAGCGGTGATGGCCGTCAGGTCGTCATGGCGGGTGAAGACCTCGCCGATGCCCTGCCACAGCCCAGGGTTGAGGTCGAGCATGCGTTGGATATGGGCTGCGGAGTTTTTGTCGTTGGGGTTGAAGCCGGACAGAAACGGATGAAAGTGCGGGCGCTGCTCAGGGGTCAGCTTGTTGACGGCTGCGGCCACGATCACGTCGGTGGCACTGTACCAGTAGGCATCGGCATCATCACCGGCGTAATAGCGCGGGCGCTTGGGTTCGTCTTCGTGCCATTTCTTCGCAACCGGTATGCCGGAAATCATCACGTGCTCGATGCGGTTGTCGGCCATCGCCTTGAGCAGCTTGTCCATGCCTGCGGTTTCCTGGAAGAAATCCACGTAATGCAGGTGCGCATCGCTGTAGGCATAGTCGCGGGCCTGCACGGCAAGGCTGCTGGCGGCGAGCAACAGGGCAAGAGTCAGGCGAGTCCAGGGCACGGTAAAACCTCGATAAGGGCAGATACGGGTAGACCTTGCGCGCGCTGCCGCGGTTCATCCCGCAAAAAAACGCGGAACACCGAAGTGCCAGCATGCTCTATAACTGCATGACCTTCATCCTGCCACCCTGTGAGGTTTACCATGCCTGTTACCGTCAATACCCTGAACCAGGACAACTTTCGTCATAGCGTCAACATCAACAACCATGAGTTGTTCACCGACCTGCCCAAGAGCCTGGGTGGCGACGATTCGGCACCCTCCCCCCATGACTACTTCGATGCCGCCCTGGCCTCGTGCAAAGCCCTGACCCTCAAGCTCTATGCGCAGAAAAAAGACATTCCGCTCACGGGTGTGACCGTGGAAGTCACCCACGACGCCGCTGAAGAGCAAAAGGGCAAATACAAGCTCAACGTCAAGCTGACACTCAAGGGCGTACTCACCGACGAACAGCGTGATGAGCTGCACCGCGTGGCGGATCGCTGCCCGGTGCACAAGCTGATGACCACCGCCGAGATCAGCATCGACACGCAACTGTCGGAAGGCGCCTTCAGCCAATAGCGGCAACCTCCCGTGGAGCGGGTTATGCTCAACAGCATCCAACCCGCTCAGACTGGGACGCACCATGACCACCCTCACCGTGATCCGCCCTCGCCCCGAAGACGTCGAGGGCCAACCCATCCTGCGCCCGCTGCCCTCGCGGGAATGCCGCAGCGTCGGGCCTTTTGTGTTTTTCGACCACATGCTGCTCACCCGCTACGCACCGGGCAATGGCATGAATATCCGCCAGCACCCGCATATCGGGCTGTCGACCCTCACCTATCTGTTTGAAGGTGCGCTGCAGCACAAGGACAGTCTGGGCTCCGACCAGGTGGTGCAGGCCGGCGATGTCAGCTGGATGACTGCCGGCAGCGCGATTGCCCACGTCGAACGTACACCCGAAGCGGTCAGGGCCAGTGGGTTCAGCCTGCATGGACTGCAGGTCTGGCTGGCCTCCCCCAAGGACCACGAGACGGGGCCGGGGCATTACAGCCATCACCCAGCGGCGAGCCTGCCGGTGAGTGACAACCTGGGCGTACAGATCCGGCTGATCGCGGGCCACGGGTTTTGCCTGAAATCGCCGGTACCCGTGCTGTCGCCCACGCTGTATGCCGAGGTGCAGATGCAAACGGCCACGACGCTGCTGATTGCTGATGAGCATGAGGAACGCGCGGTGTATGTATTGGAGGGTGACGCTCAGTTGGACGGCGAGGCGCTTGAGGTGCACAGCCTGGTGGTGTTGCCGGCCGGACAGGAAATGACCCTGTTCGCCGAAAGCGATTGCCACCTGGTGGTGTTTGGCGGCGCGCCGCTGGACGGGCCACGGCGGATCAATTGGAATTTTGTCGCGAGTGATCCGGCGGTGATCGAACAGGCCAGGCAGCGCTGGGCGGCTGGGGACTGGCCGACGGTGCCGGGTGAGTCTGAAAGAATTGAGTTGCCGCTGAGATAGCGATCGCCGGCAAGCCGACTCCTACAGGGGAATGCGTTTCAAATGTAGGAGCTGGCGTGCCAGCGATGAGGCCATCAGGCCTTGAACACTTCATCCAACAAGTTATGCATCGACTGGAACGCCCGCTTGGCGGTCTTTGCGTCGTACATCATCTTGCCCGGCACATTCGCGTGCGGGTCAGTGAAGGAGTGCACCGCGCCGCCGTAGCTCAGCAATTGCCAGTCCACGCCCGCTGCGTTCATTTCATCTTCGAATGCCGGCAGTTGCTCTTTCGGCACCAACGGGTCGGAAGCACCGTGCAGCACCAGCACGGAACCCTTGATGTGCTTCGCATCCGCCGGGTTCGGTGTGTCGAGGGTGCCGTGGAACGAGATGGCCGCCTTGACCGGTACGCCGGTACGCGCCAATTCCAGAGAGCAGCAACCGCCGAAGCAGAAACCAAAGGTCGCCAGCTTAGCGGTGTCGACAGCGGCTTCGGTCTGGCCTTGCAACTGCTCGAAGGCCGCCTGCATGCGCTTGGTCAGCAAGCGACGATCGTTCTTCAACGGCATCATTGCAGCGCCGGCTTCATCGCCATTCGACGGGCGCACGGCTTGCCCGTACAGGTCGGCGATCAGCACCACGTAGCCCTTGCTGGCCACGCTTTTGGCGATTTCTTCAGCACCCGCACTCACCCCCATCCAGTTCGGTGCCATCAGCAGGCCCGGTAGCGGGCCCTTGTGGCTGGCATCAAACGCGAGGCGGCTTTCATAAGACTGGCCATCAATCTGATAGACCACGGAACGTACTGTGACTTGGCTCATCATTTACTCCAGTTGAGTGGCTTAACGACGCTCCTGCAGTGAAGCGCCAGAACGAAAAAACCCGCCGAAGCGGGTTTTTCCTACAACAGTGTCAAACCGACAGTTCCACCAACAGCTTGTTCAGTCGGCGCACATAAGCGGCCGGGTCTTTCAGGCTGTCGCCAGCGGCCAGGGCCGCCTGGTCGAAGAGGATATGCGACAGGTCGCCGAAACGCTCTTCGCTCTGCTCGCCGTCGAGTTTCTCGATCAGCGGGTGAGCCGGGTTGAATTCGAAGATCGGCTTGGAATCCGGAACCTTCTGGCCGCTGGCCTCGAGGATCTGGCGCATCTGCATGCCCAGGTCCTGCTCGCCGATGGCCAGGATCGCCGGGGAATCAGTCAGGCGGTGGGAAACCCGCACTTCGCTGACGGCGTCGCCCAGGGACGCCTTGATCCGCTCAACCAAGCCTTCTTTGGACTTGGCGACTTCTTCGGCTTCTTTCTTCTCTTCCTCGGAGTCCAGGTTACCCAGGTCCAGGTCACCACGTGCCACGTCGACGAAGGACTTGCCGTCGAACTCGTTGAGGTAGCTCATCAGCCACTCATCGATACGGTCGGTCAACAGCAGCACTTCGATGCCTTTCTTGCGGAAGACTTCCAGGTGCGGGCTGTTCTTGACCTGAGCGTAGGTTTCGCCAGTGAGGTAGTAGATCTTGTCTTGACCTTCCTTGGCGCGCGCCAGGTACTCGGCCAGGGACACAACCTGCTCGCCGTCGTCGCCCTGGGTGGAGGCAAAACGCAGCAGGCCAGCAATTTTTTCCTTGTTGGCGAAATCTTCCGCCGGGCCTTCTTTCATGACCTGGCCGAAGTTTTTCCAGAAGCCTTTGTATTGCTCAGGCTCGTTCTTCGCCAGTTTTTCCAGCATGTCGAGCACGCGCTTGGTCAGTGCCGACTTCATGGAATCGATGATCGGGTCTTTCTGCAGGATTTCCCGCGACACGTTCAGCGACAGGTCGTTGGAGTCGACCACACCCTTGATGAAGCGCAGGTACAGCGGCAGGAAGGACTCCGCCTGGTCCATCACGAACACGCGCTGCACGTAGAGCTTCAGGCCTTTTGGCGCTTCACGCTGGTACAGGTCGAACGGAGCACGGGCCGGTACGTAGAGCAGCGAGCTGTATTCCAGCTTGCCTTCGACCTTGTTGTGGCTCCAGCTCAGCGGGTTTTCGTAGTCGTGGCCGATGTGTTTGTAGAACTCCTGGTATTCCTCGTCCTTGATCTCGGTACGCGGACGGGTCCACAGCGCGCTGGCACGGTTGACCACTTCCCATTCCTGGGCCGGTGCCTCTTCGCCTTCGGCGGCCGCTTGTTCTTTCGGCAGCTCGATCGGCAAGGCGATGTGGTCGGAGTACTTCTTGACGATGTTGCGCAGGCGCCAGCCATCGGCGAATTCGTCTTCACCGGACTTCAGGTGCAGGACGATACGGGTGCCACGGTCGGCCTTGTCGATGGTGGCGATTTCAAATTCGCCCTCGCCTTTGGACGACCAGTGCACGCCTTCACTGGCGTCGAGGCCGGCGCGGCGGCTGAACACTTCAACCTTGTCGGCCACGATGAAGGCCGAGTAGAAGCCCACGCCGAACTGGCCGATCAGGTGCGAATCTTTCTTCTGGTCGCCCGACAGGTTCTTCATGAAGTCGGCAGTACCGGATTTCGCGATGGTCCCCAGGTGGGTGATCGCGTCTTCGCGGCTCATGCCGATGCCGTTGTCTTCGAGGGTGACGGTCTTGGCGTCCTTGTCGAAGCTCACACGGATTTTCAGTTCGGCGCCACCTTCCAGCAACTCAGGCTTGGACAGGGCTTCGAAACGTAATTTGTCGACAGCGTCAGAGGCGTTCGAGATCAATTCGCGAAGGAAGATTTCCTTGTTGGAATACAGCGAATGGATCATGAGGTGCAGCAGTTGCTTCACCTCGGTCTGGAAGCCCAGGGTTTCCTTTTGAGTTTCCACACTCATGGTCATCAAACTCCAATTGGATGGCAGTGGCCGCGCCCTTGAGGGTTGGCGGCGGGTTGTCATCAAAGTTGGGGGCTAAGACCAGGATTTCAAGGGCGGCTTGGTTCCTCGATCTTGAAATGCGCACGGGCGGTGGCGATCGGCTCGGCCGCCGTGCTTTGCCAGGCGGTAATCGCCACATTGGCCACTCGTCGGCCCTGGCGCCACACCTGGCATTTGGCGTAGGTGTCGCGAAACTGGCCGGCGCGCAGGTAATCCAGGGAAAAATCGATGATTTTCGGAAAGCCCGGCGCACCGGTGAACACCAGCAGGTGCAGTGCAGCGGACAGCTCCATGAAGCCCGCGATCACACCGCCATGGAGCGCCGGCAATATAGGGTTACCAATATTGTCCTTGTTGGCCGGCAGGCGGAACAACAACTCATCCCCCAGCCGGGTGCATTCGATGCCGATCAGCTTGGCGTAGGGGATCAGGTTGAGCAGCGCCTCGTAATCGCCGCGCTCATGGGCCTGCTCCAGGCGGGTCTTGAATCGGTGCGTCATGCCTGCTCTCCCTTGATCGTATTGCTCAACCCTTGCGTGCCCTTGAGGCGCTTGCCCATGCGCATGAACGTGCCCACCACATGGGCGATGGGTTGTTGCGGATCATCCTGGTAGGCAAAGCCACGGGTGAAGATCACGTCGGTGGTCACCCGGTAGCATTGGGCGAAGCCGTACACCGGCTGGTGTGGCGCGGCGGGATGCATGTAGTCAACGCGCAGGTCGAGGGTCGGGCACACCTCGAACTCCGGCAATACACACAAGGTCGCCATGCCGCAGGCGGTGTCCATCAGGGAGGTCAACGCGCCGCCGTGGATCACGCCGGTCCGTGGGTCGCCGACCAGGTGCGGGCCATAAGGCATGACCAGCGTAATGCCCTCCTCGCTGGCCTGATAAGCGGTAATACCCAGCACCTGACAGTGGCGCAAGGCGGATATAAAGCGCGTGGCGCGCTCTAACAAGGGTTTTTCGGTCATTCGATACAGACTCTTATTTGTGTTGATCCGCGGAGTAGAAGCGGCGGGTGAAAGTTCCTTGGCGAGCGTGGTTTATATATCTGCGTAATAAAAGGAACTAATGCCGAACCCCCAGGCTCGAAAGGCCAGTAGATATCTTCAATAAGGAGAAACACCCCATGCGCAAGACTTTAGCTATTTCCATGATGTTGGCCGCTGCCCTCGGTCTCGCTGCCTGCGATAAGAAATCCGAAGACAAAGCCCAAGACGCTGCCTCGCATTCCGAGCAAGCTCAAAAAGATATGGCGAAGGCTCAGGATAAAGTGAACGACGCTGCGAAAGAAAACGCCGATGCTGCCAAAGCTCAGGCTGAATCGAACGAAGCCGCCGCAAAAGAAGCAGCACCTGCTACACCAAGCACCGGTTCTTGAGACCGCGGCTTGAAATAGCTTGGCTGCAAAAAGAAAGCCCGCTTAGATAGCGGGCTTTACTTTGTCTGGCGTTTTTATTTGAAGGGTTAATTACGCGGCTTCTTTAACCGGTTCCGGCGGCGGTGTATCCGTCTGCGTATACACCATCACTTGCAGTACGTCGGAATGAAACTCCCGGCGATACAGCACGAACACGACCCCGCTGCTCATCAACATGAACAACCACGGGCTGACAAACCACGCCAGCATGGTCATGCCGAAGTAATAAGAACGCAGGCCAAAGTTGAACTGGTTGGCAGCCATGGAGATCACCCGCGCCGCGCGCAGGGCAAACGCTTTGCGCTCCTGTTCCGACACATGCCGCTCACCGATCATCGGCGCCGAACCCACCAGCACCGCCGCGAAGTTGTACTGGCGCATGCACCAGCTGAATGTGAAGAACGCGTAGACGAACACCAGCGCCAGGCACAGCAGCTTGATCTCCGACATACCCTGGGACGCCTGCTGCACCATGGGGATATCCGCCAGCAACGACACCGCGCGCTCCGAGGCGCCGAGCACGGTGAGAATGCCGGCGAGGATGATCAAGGTGCTGGAGGCGAAGAACGAGGCATTGCGTTCCAGGTTGCCGATCACACTGGCGTCGGCGATGCGGTTGTCGCGCAGCAGCATGCGCCGCATCCAGTCTTCGCGATACAGATGCAGGACACTGGCCAGGCAGGCCGTGTCGCGGGCTTTCCAGGTGGCATAACGGGTGTAGCCGCCCCAGCACAGGATGAACCAGAGGGCGGCAAGCAGGTGGATCTGATTGGTCTCGACGAACGACATGCGGGTCCTATTCAACGGTGGTTGGATGAACACAATCTATTGTAGGAGCTGGCTTGCCAGCGATGGCGGTGTGTCAGCCAATCCAGTTCGTGACTGATGTACCCCCATCGCCGGCAAGCCGGCTCCTACAGGATCGTGTTCTATAAGCATAAAAAATGCCCCGTATCGATTAATACGGGGCATTTCAATACAGCGCAAAACCGGCTGTTTAAGCGATGGCTTCGCTGCGCTTACCGAGCATACGATCGACCCCAAACGCCACACCCAGCGTCATCACCGAGGGCACCAACCACGCCAGGCCCTGCTCGCTCAGCGGCAGGTGTGCCAATTGCGACGGCATCCAGTCGGCCAGACCAGCGCCCTTGAGTGCGTCGATGCAGCCAAAGATGAACGACACCAGCATCACCGGGCCAACAATGCGGCCCTGTTCATGCCAGAAGTCTTTGCAGAAGCTCAAGGCTACCAGCACGATGCACGGTGGGTAGATCGCCGTCAGTACCGGGATCGAGAACGCGATCAACTTGGTCAGGCCCAGGTTGGACACGAACAGCGAGAACAGCGCCAGGATCACCACCAGGGCCTTGTAGGACAGTGGCAGGATACGGCTGAAGTACTCGGCGCAGGCGCAGGTCAGACCCACAGCAGTGACCAGGCACGCCAGGGAGATCAGCACGGCCAGGAAGCCGCTACCCAAGGAACCGAAGGTATGTTGCACGTAAGCATGCAGCACCGCTGCGCCGTTGCTCGCGCCCGCGGCGACGGCATGGCTGCCCGAACCCAGGCGGAACAGGCTGAAGTACACCAGGGCCAGGCCCACGCCGGCAATCAAGCCCGCAATGATGGCGTAACGGGTGATGAGCTTCGGCGATTCGACGCCACGGGAGCGGATGGCATTGACGATCACGATACCAAACACCAGGGCGCCCAGGGTATCCATGGTCAGGTAGCCCTGGATAAAGCCTTGGGAAAACGGTGCGGCCACATATTCCGGAGTAGCGACGCCCACTTCACCGGCCGGCAAGGCAAAGGCGGCGATTCCGAGGATGGCCAGCGCGATAATCTTCAGCGGTGCGAGGAAGCGCCCAACGGTGTCCAGCAGTCGCCCTGGGTACAGGGAGACAAAGAACACCACCAGGAAATACACCGAACTGTAGAGGAACAGCGCCAGTGGGCTTTCGCCCGTCAGCGGCGCCAGGCCCACTTCAAAGGATACGGTGGCCGTACGCGGGGTGGCGAACAGCGGTCCTACCGCCAGATACGCCGCCGCCGCCAGCAGGCCACCGGCGATCTTGCCGATCGGGCTGCTCAGCGCGTCCATACCGCCACCGACCTTGGCCAGGGCGATCACGGTGACCACCGGCAGGCCGACGGCCGTGATCAGAAAGCCCAACGCTGCCATCCAGACGTGAGGCCCGGACTGCAAACCAACGATAGGCGGGAAGATGATGTTACCGGCGCCCACGAACAGGGCAAACGTCATAAAGCCCAACGCCAGGATATCCTGGCTTTTCAACACTTTCATTTCGGGAAATACCACACTACTGAATCGGAATTTAGAGAGGGATTCCCTATGGATGAGGGAAATACTGCCGGCCCTTATGGGAGCCGACCGGTCTAGCGCGGGGCTTCCTTTTGGGATGCGCACGCATAAAGAGGCGGCTAGGTTACAGAATTGGGCTGACAAACGCACTGTTGCGGGGCGGACTGTCCGATAAGCGACATCTTAATGTCGCGTTTTCATACTTAATTTGGCAAGGAAGACAGTTTACTTAATGTGGCAATACGCAAAACTGTAGGAGCCGGCTTGCCGGCGATGGCGGTGCATCAGTGGACTATCCCGCCGCTGAACCACCGCGATCGCCGGCAAGCCGGCTCCTACAAGAGGTTCACGCGCCACGCAGGGATAAACCCAGAAAGCACAAAGGCCACCCGAAGGTGGCCTTTGTGTGGTGAAGCGTCAGCTAAGCGCGAGGCTTACTTGACAGCCCAACCGGTCAGCTCGGCCAGGGCCTTGCCGATGTCTGCCAGCGAACGCACGGTTTTTACGCCTGCGTCTTGCAGTGCAGCGAACTTCTCGTCTGCAGTGCCTTTGCCGCCAGAGATGATTGCGCCAGCATGGCCCATGCGCTTGCCAGCAGGGGCAGTCACACCAGCGATGTAGGAAACAACCGGCTTGGTCACGTGTGCCTTGATGTAGGCAGCCGCTTCTTCTTCAGCCGAACCGCCGATCTCACCGATCATCACGATCGCTTCGGTCTTCGGGTCTTCCTGGAACAGCTTCAGGATATCGATGAAGTTCGAGCCTGGGATCGGGTCACCGCCGATGCCGACGCAAGTCGACTGACCGAAACCGGCGTCAGTGGTTTGCTTAACAGCTTCGTAGGTCAGGGTGCCGGAACGGGAAACGATACCGACTTTACCTGGCAAGTGAATGTGACCTGGCATGATGCCGATCTTGCATTCGCCTGGAGTGATCACGCCTGGGCAGTTAGGGCCGATCAGGACTACGCCCAGCTCGTCGCACTTAACTTTAGCGTCCAGCATGTCCAGGGTAGGAATGCCTTCGGTGATGCAGACGATCAGCTTGATGCCGCCGAATGCTGCTTCCAGGATCGAGTCCTTGCAGAAAGGAGCTGGAACGTAGATCACGCTGGCGGTGGCGCCAGTGGCAGCTACAGCGTCTTTCACGGTGTTGAACACTGGCAGGCCCAGGTGCTCGGTGCCGCCTTTACCAGGCGTTACACCACCCACCATCTTGGTGCCGTATTCGATGGCTTGCTGGGTGTGGAAACTACCTTGCGAACCGGTAATACCCTGGCAGATAACTTTGGTGTCTTTATTGATCAGGACGCTCATTATTTGCCCTCCGCAGCTTTGACAACTTGTTGAGCAGCGTCGGTCAGGCTGGTAGCCGCGATGATGTTCAAACCGCTTTCTGCCAGTACTTTAGCGCCCAGTTCAGCGTTGTTGCCTTCAAGGCGAACAACAACCGGGATTTTAACGCCAACTTCTTTCACTGCACCGATGATGCCTTCGGCAATCATGTCGCAACGAACGATGCCGCCGAAGATGTTGACCAGTACTGCAGCGACGTTGGAGTCGGACAGGATGATCTTGAAGGCTTCGGTAACGCGTTCTTTGGTAGCACCACCGCCCACGTCGAGGAAGTTGGCTGGTTTGCCGCCATGCAGGTTGACGATGTCCATGGTACCCATGGCCAGGCCAGCACCGTTGACCATGCAACCGATGTTACCTTCCAGGGCTACGTAGTTCAGTTCGAACTTGGCAGCGTGCGCTTCGCGCGGATCGTCTTGCGACGGATCGTGGAAAGTCTTCAGCTTAGGCTGACGGTACATGGCGTTGGCGTCGATGTTGATCTTGGCGTCCAGGCAGTGCAGATCGCCGTCAGCCTTGATCACCAGCGGGTTCACTTCCAGCAGGGCCAGATCGTGATCCTGGAACAGTTTGGCCAGACCTACGAAAATCTTGGCGAACTGGGCAACTTGCTTGCCTTCCAGACCCAACTGGAAAGCCAGCTCGCGACCCTGGAATGGCTGAGCGCCAACCAGTGGATCGATAGTGGCCTTCAGAATTTTTTCTGGGGTTTCGTGAGCGATCTTCTCGATGTCCACGCCACCTTCGGTGGAAGCCATGAACACGATGCGACGGCTCGAACGGTCAACGACAGCGCCCAGGTACAGCTCTTTAGCGATATCAGTGCACGATTCAACCAGGATCTTGGTGACTGGCTGGCCATTGGCATCAGTCTGGTAAGTCACCAGACGCTTGCCCAGCCACTGCTGTGCGAAGGCCTTGGCGTCTTCTTTGCTGCGAACCAGCTTTACGCCGCCCGCTTTACCGCGACCACCGGCGTGGACCTGGGCTTTGACAACCCACTCGCTGCCACCGATTTTGTCGCAAGCTTCTGCTGCTGCTTCCGGGGTGTCTACTGCGTAGCCCTTGGAAACTGGCAGGCCGTATTCAGCGAACAGCTGCTTACCCTGATACTCGTGAAGATTCATGCTTTTTACCGTCTTCGTTAGGTACTGCGCATTCGGCGCTGCGCTCATTATGAGTGCCGCGCCACCTGTGACTGCTGCTTGCGCAACTTGCGGGGCTCAAGGCCCGTAAAGCTGCGCAAGACTGCGTCCAGCGGATATTCCGCGGTGAGTCTTGCGCGCAAGGCTCACGACGGGCAACTCCGCCGTGGTTTCTTATTATCTCGCTTAGCGCTTCTTGCGGTTGGCGATGTGGATGGCGCCGCCATTCACTGCCAACGCTGCTTCGTGCAACGCTTCGGACAGGGTCGGATGGGAGAAGACCATCATGCCCAGGTCCTCGGCACTGGTGCCGAATTCCATACCGATCGCGCCCTGCTGAACCAGTTCTGCAGCGCTTGGGCCAATCACGTGGACGCCCAATACACGGTCAGTCTTGGCATCAGCGATGACTTTGACAAAACCACCGGTGTCGTTGGCTGCCATGGCACGGCCAGAAGCGGCAAACGGGAAGGTGCCGACGTTAACTTCAACGCCTTCAGCTTTCAACTGCTGTTCGTTCTTGCCGACCCATGCAATTTCCGGGTGGGTGTAGATAACCGACGGGATCAGGTCGTAGTTCATCTGGGTCTTGTGGCCCTTGATGCGCTCGACAACCATGATGCCTTCTTCGGAAGCCTTGTGCGCCAGCATCATGCCGCGAACCACGTCACCGATGGCGTACACGCCAGGCACGGTGGTAGCGCAGTGATCGTCGACGTGGATGAAGCCACGCTCGTCGATGTTCACGCCGCTGTCAGCTGCCAGCAGGTCGGTGGTCACTGGGCGGCGACCAACGGCTACGATCAGCTTGTCGAAGGTGATGGTCTGCTCGCCGTCTTTATCGGTGTAGGTCACGACAACTTCTTCGCCGTTGACTTTGGAACCGGTCACACGGGCGCCCAGCTTGATATCCAGACCTTGTTTGGTCAGGGTTTTCAGCGCTTCCTTGGACACTGCGGTGTCGGCAGCCAGCAGGAACGTGTCCAGGGCTTCCAGCACGGTGACTTCGGAACCCAGGCGGGACCATACCGAACCCAGTTCCAGGCCGATCACGCCAGCGCCGATCACGCCCAGACGCTTAGGCACAGCCTGGAATTCCAGGGCGCCGGTCGAATCGACGATCACGTTCTGGTCAACCGGAGCCGGTGGAATGTCGATTGGACGCGAACCCGGAGCCAGGATCACGTTTTCGGCTTCGATGACTTCTACCGAACCGTCCGGCTTGGTGATTTCAACTTTCTTGCCAGACAGCAGCTTGCCGTGGCCTTGCAGGGAAGTCACGCCGTTGGCCTTGAACAAGGTGGCAACGCCGGAAGTCAGGCCTTTAACGATGTTGGCTTTACGGCCGACCATTGCGGGTACGTCCATGGTCACGCCAGCATGGTTGATGCCGTGGATCGCGAAACCGTCTTGGGCTTCGTGGAATTTCCAGGAGCTGTCCAGCAGCGCCTTGGAAGGAATGCAACCAACGTTCAGGCAGGTACCGCCCAGCGCCAGTTTGCCTTCCTTGTCTGTGTATTTTTCGATGCAAGCAGTCGAGAGGCCCAGTTGTGCGGCCTTGATGGCGGCAACGTAGCCGCCAGGACCTGCACCAATCACTACGACGTCAAATTTCTGTGTCATGAAAATAGATCCTCTATTAGCTTCAAGCGCCAAGCTCGGAGCCTCAAGCTGCAAGCCAAACTGCGTTTACTTGCAGCTTGTAGCTCGCAACTTGAAGCTGCTTCAATCAAATATCCAGCAGCAGACGAGCCGGGTCTTCCAGCAGGTTCTTGATGGTCACCAGGAAAGTCACGGCTTCTTTACCATCGATCAGGCGGTGATCGTAAGACAGTGCCAGGTACATCATTGGGCGGATCACGACTTGGCCGTTGATGGCCATCGGACGCTGGATGATGTTGTGCATGCCCAGGATCGCGGCTTGTGGTGGGTTGACGATCGGGGTCGACATCATCGAACCGAAGGTACCACCGTTGGTGATGGTGAAGGTACCGCCGGTCATCTCGTCGATGGTCAGCTTGCCGTCACGGGCTTTCTTGCCGAAGCCGGCGATGCCGCCTTCGATTTCAGCCAGGCTCATCAGTTCGGCGTTACGCAGTACTGGAACCACCAGGCCACGGTCGCTGGACACGGCAACGCCGATGTCTGCGTAGCCATGGTAAACGATGTCGCCGCCGTCGATGGAAGCGTTGACTGCCGGGAAGCGTTTCAGCGCTTCGGTGGCCGCTTTCACGAAGAAGGACATGAAGCCCAGGCGCACGCCGTTATGGCTCTTCTCGAAGAGATCCTTGTACTTCGAACGCAGGGCCATGACTTCGGTCATGTCGACTTCGTTGAACGTGGTCAGCATCGCCATGTTCGACTGTGCTTCAACCAGGCGCTTGGCCACGGTGGCACGTACGCGGGTCATCGGCACGCGCTTCTCGGTGCGGTCGCCAGCGGCGAACACAGGAGCAGCGGCAGCCGGGGCAGCAGCCTTGGCAGGCGCGGCAGCTGGAGCGTTTTTCTTGGCTTCAACCGCGGCAACCACGTCTTCCTTGGTCACACGGCCGTCTTTGCCGGTGCCCTTGATGGAAGCCAGGTTGATGCCGTTCTCTTCAGCCAGCTGACGCGCAGCCGGTGCAGCGATTGGATCTTCAGCGCCAGCAGCCGGAGCGGCGGCAGGAGCCGGAGCAGCAGCCGGTGCAGCGGCGGCTGGAGCGGCAGCAGCAGCGCTGCCCTCTTCGATCGAGCCCAGCACCTGGTTCGACAGAACGGTAGCGCCTTCTTCGGCAACGATTGCGCCCAGCACGCCGTCAGCTTCGGCCAACACTTCCAGCACGACCTTGTCGGTCTCGATGTCGACGATCAGGTCGTCACGCTTTACAGCGTCGCCTGGTTTCTTGTGCCAGGTGGCAACGGTGCCATCGGCAACCGATTCCGGGAATGACGGGGCTTTGATTTCGATAGCCATTATCTGTGGGTCCTTAAAATTCGGTTTCAGTCAGCGCGAAGGCGTTAAACAGTGAAAGCATCTTGCAGCAGTTTTTCCTGCTGCTCGGCGTGCATCGACGCATAACCACACGCAGGTGCAGCGGAAGCATCACGGCCGGCATATTCCAGGCCCAGGGCCTTGTTGTGGTTGCCGATGCTGCGACGCAGGTGATGCTGGCTGCTGTACCACGCGCCCTGGTTCATCGGTTCTTCCTGGCACCACACCACGTTAGTGAGGTTGGTGTAAGGCGCGATGGCCTCCATCAGGTCGTCTTCCGGGAACGGGTAAAGCTGCTCGATACGCACGATGGCGATGTCTTCGCGGCCTTCGGCACGGCGTTTTTCCAGCAGGTCGTAGTAGACCTTGCCGCTGCACAGCACCAGGCGGGTCACCTTGGCTGCGTCCAGCGTGTCGATTTCTGGAATAACGGTCTGGAACGAACCATCAGCCAGATCTTCCAGGGTCGAGATGGCCAATTTATGACGCAACAGCGACTTCGGTGTCAGCACTACCAGCGGCTTGCGCAGCGGACGGATCACCTGGCGACGCAGCAAGTGGTAGATCTGGGCCGGGGTGGTCGGCACGCATACCTGGATGTTGTGCTCGGCGCACAGCTGCAGGTAACGCTCCAGACGGGCCGAGGAGTGCTCAGGACCCTGACCTTCATAACCGTGTGGCAGCAGCATGGTCAGACCGCACAGGCGACCCCACTTGTGCTCGCCGCTGGTGATGAACTGGTCGATAACCACTTGGGCACCGTTGGCGAAGTCGCCGAACTGGGCTTCCCAGATCACCAGCGCGTTCGGCGTGGTGGTCGAGTAACCGTATTCGAACGCCAGTACGGCCTCTTCGGACAGGAACGAATCGTACAGGTCGAAACGTGGCTGGCCTTCGTACAGGTGCTTCAGCGGAACGTAGGTGCTTGCGTCTTTCTGGTTGTGCAGAACCGCGTGACGGTGCGAGAACGTACCACGGCCGATGTCCTGGCCGGTCATGCGGATCGGGTGACCTTCGAACGCCAGGGTCGCGTACGCCATGGTTTCAGCGTAACCCCAGTTGATCGGCAGGCCGCCGGCTTGCATCTTCTGACGGTCTTCGTAGATCTTCGCAACCTGGCGCTGCACCACGAAGCCTTCCGGAATTTCCAGCAGCTTGGCGGACAGTTCCTGCAAGGTCTTCAGGTCGAACGAGGTGTCGTGGCGCGCAGTCCAGGCGTGGCCCAGGTACGGACGCCAGTCAACGAACAACTCTTTGTTCGGCTCTTTGACCAGGCTTTTTACTACATGCAGACCATTGTCCAGCGCGTTGCGGTATTCATCGACTTTCGCCTGAACACGCGCATCGTCAACCACGCCGGCCTTGGTCAGGCTTTCGGCGTACAGCTCACGGGTGGTGCGCTGCTTGGTGATCTGCTGGTACATCAACGGCTGGGTGCCGCTTGGTTCGTCCGCTTCGTTGTGACCGCGACGGCGGTAGCAAACCAGGTCGATCACCACGTCACGCTTGAACTGCATGCGGTAGTCGACAGCCAGTTGGGTCACGAACAGCACGGCTTCCGGATCATCGCCATTCACATGGAGGATCGGCGCCTGGATCATCTTGGCAACGTCGGTGGCGTACTCGGTGGAGCGCGCATCCAGCGGGTTGCTGATGGTGAAGCCGACCTGGTTGTTGATGACGATGTGAACGGTACCGCCCGTCTTGAAGCCGCGAGTCTGCGACATCTGGAAGGTTTCCAGGACCACGCCCTGACCGGCGAATGCCGCGTCGCCGTGGATGGAAATCGGCAGGACCTTCTCACCGGTGGTGTCGTTGCGACGATCCTGGCGAGCACGTACCGAACCCTCGACCACTGGAGAAACGATTTCCAGGTGGGATGGGTTGAAGGCCATGGCCAGGTGAACTTCACCGCCGGTGGTCATTACGTTGGACGAGAAGCCCTGGTGGTATTTAACGTCACCGGAACCCAGCTCGACCTTCTTCTTGCCTTCGAACTCGTCGAACAGCTCACGCGGGTTCTTGCCGAAGGTGTTGACCAACACGTTCAGGCGACCACGGTGGGCCATGCCGATCACGATTTCCTTGGTGCCGTAGGAACCGGAACGCTGGATCAGCTCGTCGAGCATCGGGATCAGGCTTTCGCCGCCTTCCAGGCCGAAACGCTTGGTGCCCGGGTATTTGGTGCCCAGGTATTTTTCCAGGCCTTCGGCAGCGGTGACGCGCTCGAGCAGGTGGCTGCGTACGTCGGCGGACAGCACCGGACGACCACGCACGCCTTCCAGGCGATGCTGGAACCAGTGGCGTTGCTCGGAATCGGTGATGTGCGTGAACTCAGCGCCAATGGTGCGGCAATATGTCTGCTGCAACGCTTCGTGAATTTCGCGTAGGCTCGCTTCCTCTTTGCCGATGAACAGGTCGCCGGCACGGAAGGTCGTATCAAGATCGGCATTGGTCAAGCCGTAATGATTGATCGACAGGTCAGCAGGTGCAGGACGCTGCCAGAGCCCCAGCGGGTCAAGCTGGGCCGCCTGGTGGCCACGCATCCGGTAGGCCTGGATCAGTCGCAATACTTCAACTTGCTTCTTCTCGTGCTCACTGCTCACGCTTCCGGCGGAAACCGGCTGGGCGCGGCGCTGGTTCTTTGCCAGCAGCACAAACTGATCGCGAATTGTTGCGTGCGATACATCGGTGGCAGCGTTGCCGTCTGAAGACAACGTCTGAAATTTGGTGCGCCATTCTTCTGGCACAGCGTTAGGGTCGTGCAGGTAGAGCTCATAAAGCTCTTCCACATAGGCAGCGTTACCACCTGAAAGATAGCCGCTGTTCCACATGCGCTGCATCACGCTTTCTTGCATGCTTGGTCACCCTCGATTTGGGGACACCACCGGCGAAAACACCGAGTTTGCTTGCAAAAGGCCAAGTGCAGCGACCAAAACAAGCCACTTAGGATCACGCTGATAGTTCGGGTACCAACCCGAATGCCCCTGCTTGTCTCATTTCTTCAAAATAAGAGCCGCGGCTTTGTAAGTCGCTGCTCAAGTTAAAACTACGGCGCCGGTTGAAGCCTGCGCCGTAGCATTTACGGGCACAACGGTCCTGCTTTTACTACAACGTCAGTTACACGCCGCTTTGCAGCAGCATGTTACGGATGTGACCAATGGCCTTAGTCGGGTTCAGGCCTTTGGGACATACGTTGACGCAGTTCATGATCCCGCGGCAGCGGAATACGCTGAACGGGTCATCCAGCGAAGCCAGACGCTCGGACGTCTTGGTATCACGGCTGTCTGCCAGGAAGCGATACGCCTGCAGCAGGGCAGCTGGACCCAGGAACTTGTCCGGGTTCCACCAGAAGGACGGGCACGAAGTCGAGCAGCAAGCGCACAGGATGCACTCGTACAGACCGTCGAGCTTCTCGCGCTCTTCCGGGGACTGCAGACGCTCGATGGCCGGAGCCGGCGTGTCGTTCTGCAGGAACGGCTTAACTTTCTCGTATTGCTTGTAGAAGATGCTCATATCGACGACCAGGTCACGGATAACCGGCAAACCTGGCAGAGGACGAACGATCAGCTTGTTGCCTTTAACGACGGCGGACAGCGGCGTGATGCACGCCAGGCCGTTTTTGCCGTTGATGTTCATGCCGTCGGAACCGCACACACCTTCACGGCAAGAGCGACGATAGGAGAAACCTTCGTCCTGCTCTTTGATCAGTGCCAATACGTCCAGCACCATCAGGTCTTTACCACCGGTATCGACCTGGAATTCCTGCATGAACGGCGCAGCGTCCTGATCAGGGTTGTAGCGGTAAACACTGACTTTCAACATGGCAGCCACCCTTAGTAAGTCCGAATCTTCGGTTCAAACGTCGGAACCGTCTTCGGCGAGAAGTTCACGGCACGCTTGGTCACGCGCTTGTCACCCGGGAAGTACAGGGTGTGGCACAGCCAGTTTTCGTCGTCGCGATCTTCAAAGTCTTCACGGGCGTGAGCACCACGGGACTCTTTACGAACCTCGGCAGCGATTGCGGTCGCCTCGGCCACTTCCAGCAGGTTTTGCAGCTCAAGGGCTTCGATACGAGCGGTGTTGAACGCCTGGCTCTTATCGTTGATCTTGACGTTGGCGATGCGCTTGCGCAGGTCAGCCAGCTGGGCGATACCCTTCTGCATGTATTCGCCGGTACGGAACACACCGAAGTAGTTCTGCATGCAGCTTTGCAGCTCGCGACGCAGGGTAGCCACGTCTTCGCCATCGGTGCGCTCGTTCAGAGCGTTCAGGCGCGCCAGGGCGGCCTCGATGTTGGCGTCGGTAGCGTCGTCGTATTCGATACCGTCGGTCAGCGCCTTTTCCAGGTGCAGGCCGGCAGCACGACCGAATACCACCAGGTCGAGCAGCGAGTTGCCGCCCAGGCGGTTGGCACCGTGAACCGATACGCAAGCCACTTCGCCTACGGCGAACAGACCGTGGATGATTTCATCCTGGCCTTCAGCGTTCTGGGTGATCGCCTGGCCATGAATGTTGGTCGGCACGCCGCCCATCATGTAGTGGCAAGTTGGAACAACCGGAACCGGAGCAACCACCGGGTCAACGTGAGCAAAGGTCTTGGACAGCTCGCAGATACCTGGCAGGCGGCTGTGCAGGACTTCTTCGCCCAGGTGATCGAGCTTCAGCAGTACGTGGTCGCCATTTGGGCCACAGCCGTTGCCGGCGATGATTTCTTTAACCATCGAACGGGCCACAACGTCACGACCAGCAAGGTCTTTCGCGTTTGGAGCATAACGCTCCATGAAACGCTCGCCGTGCTTGTTGATCAGGTAACCACCTTCACCACGGCAGCCTTCGGTAACCAGTACACCGGCGCCGGCGATACCGGTCGGGTGGAACTGCCACATTTCGATGTCTTGTACCGGCACGCCAGCACGCAGTGCCATGCCGACGCCGTCACCGGTGTTGATCAGGGCGTTGGTGGTCGACGCGTAGATACGACCTGCACCGCCAGTCGCCAGCACGGTAGCCTTGGCGCGGATGTAGGTGGTTTCACCGGTTTCGATGCAGATGGCGATCACACCGACGAACTCGCCTTGTGCGTTCTTCACCAGATCGACCGCGTAGTACTCGTTCAGGAACGTGGTACCGGCTTTCAGGTTGCCTTGGTAAAGGGTGTGCAGCAGCGCGTGACCGGTACGGTCGGAAGCGGCGCAGGTACGGGCAGCCTGCCCGCCTTTGCCGTAGTCCTTCGACTGACCGCCGAATGGACGCTGGTAGATACGGCCTTGCTCGGTACGGGAGAACGGCAGACCCATGTGGTCCAGCTCGAACACCGCGGCCGGGCCTTCCTGACACATGTATTCGATAGCGTCCTGGTCACCGATGTAGTCGGAACCCTTGACGGTATCGTACATGTGCCAGCGCCAGTCATCGTTCGGGTCGGCAGACGCGATGGCGCAGGTGATGCCACCCTGGGCCGATACGGTGTGGGAACGGGTCGGGAACACCTTGGTGATCACGGCAGTCTTGTGACCGCCCTGGGCCAGCTGCAGTGCAGCGCGCATGCCAGCACCGCCGCCACCAATAATGATGGCGTCGAATGAAATAGTTGGAATGTTAGCCATGAATCAGATACCCCAAAGAATCTGCACACCCCAGACGAAGTAAGCGAACATCGCGACGCCGCATACTGCCTGGAAGAGGAAACGTACTGCAGTCGCGGACTTGCCCAGCGCCATCGGCGTCAGGTAGTCGGTCGCGATGGTCCACATGCCAACCCAGGCGTGTGCGCCCAGGGCAACAAGGGCCAGCAGACTGAAGATTCGCATCGCATTGTGGGAAAACAGGCCGTGCCATTGCTCATAGCCAATGCCCGGGTTTGCGACGAGGTATCCGATCAGGAAAATGAAATAAGCCGCGAGAACGACCGCAGACACACGCTGTGCCATCCAGTCATAGAGGCCCGAACGCGACAGATTCGTAACGCTGGTTACCATATCCAAACTCCTGCCAGAACGATCAGCACCACGGAAATGGCGATGATGATTTTCGAGCCCAGGCGGCCGCCTTCCAGCGTCTCACCGATGCCCATGTCCATGATCAAGTGGCGCACACCGGCTACCAGGTGATACAGAAGAGAGGACAGGAGGCCCCATGCTACGAACTTGGCCAGCGGGCTGGTCAAGCATGCCTTCACCTCGGCGTATCCTTCCTCGGAACCCAGGGATTTGCTCAATGCATAAAGCATGATGCCCAAGCCCAGGAACAGGATGATGCCGGAAACACGGTGCAGGAACGACGTAACGCCGGTGATGGGGAGTTTGATGGTCCTTAGGTCTAGGTTTACAGGTCGTTGGCTATTCACGGCTTTTTTTCACACTGAAGAGCCCCTAACAATCAGGGCAAAGTTGTTGGGGAGTGCACTGGTCAGGTAAGCACCACCCAGGGAGTGCGACCCCCAATGAAAGCAAGCCCAAAAGCCCTTGGCGGTCGGTGGCCGAGTATAGACAGTTAGGTTACTAATGACAACGCGCACTCCTCACCCTAATAGCGGATTGCGCTGGGAGAATAAAAGGCGTAAATGGCAGTCAATTTCGAGGAAAAAGTACGGTTAAAGCCTTCTGGAGCAAGACTTTAGGCAAATTGACATCTGAATTTATCTCACTATAGTGGTGCGGGCCCTGCGTGGGGGGTCTGTCTGATGATTTGAAGCATAAATAGGAGGCCACATGGCTGACAAAAAAGCGCAGTTGATCATCGAGGGCGCAGCCCCCGTCGAGCTGCCCATTTTAACCGGCACCGTTGGTCCCGATGTTATCGACGTACGGGGCCTGACGGCCACGGGCCGTTTCACATTCGACCCAGGCTTCATGTCGACCGCCTCTTGCGAGTCGAAGATCACCTATATCGATGGCGATAATGGCATTTTGCTTCACCGGGGCTACCCGATCGAGCAACTGGCAGAAAAATCGGACTACCTGGAAACCTGCTACCTGCTGCTAAATGGCGAACTGCCAACAGCCGAGCAGAAGGCCCAGTTCGTCAGCACCGTGAAGAACCACACCATGGTTCACGAGCAGTTGAAGACCTTCTTCAACGGCTTCCGTCGCGACGCCCACCCGATGGCCGTCATGTGCGGCGTGGTCGGCGCCCTGTCGGCCTTCTATCACGACTCCCTCGACATCAATAACCCGCAGCATCGCGAAATTTCCGCGATCCGCCTGGTTGCCAAGATGCCGACCCTGGCCGCAATGGTTTACAAGTACTCCATGGGCCAACCCATGATGTACCCGCGCAACGACCTGACGTACGCGGAAAACTTCCTGCACATGATGTTCAACACGCCGTGCGAGATCAAACCGATCAGCCCGGTGCTGGCCAAGGCGATGGATCGGATCTTCATCCTCCACGCCGACCACGAACAGAACGCCTCCACCTCTACCGTACGCCTGGCAGGCTCTTCGGGTGCCAACCCGTTCGCCTGTATCGCCGCCGGTATCGCCGCACTGTGGGGCCCCGCCCACGGCGGTGCGAACGAAGCCGTATTGACCATGCTCGATGAAATCGGCGATGTCTCGAACATCGACAAGTTCATCGCCAAGGCCAAGGACAAGAACGATCCGTTCAAGTTGATGGGCTTCGGTCACCGGGTCTACAAGAACCGCGATCCACGCGCCACCGTCATGAAGCAGACCTGCGACGAAGTGCTGAAGGAACTGGGCATCAAGAACGATCCGCAACTCGAACTGGCCATGCGCCTGGAAGAGATCGCCCTGACCGACCCGTACTTCATCGAACGCTCGCTGTACCCGAACGTCGACTTCTACTCGGGGATCATCCTCAAGGCGATCGGCATTCCAACCAGCATGTTCACCGTGATCTTCGCCCTGGCGCGGACCGTGGGCTGGATCTCCCACTGGAAAGAAATGCTCTCCAGCCCGTACAAGATTGGCCGCCCGCGCCAGCTGTACACCGGCTACGAGTCGCGTGACATCACCAAGCTGGAAGATCGCAAGTAAGCATTCAACCGCTTAGCTGCACTGAATAAGGCCTCCTCTGGAGGCCTTATTTGTTTCTGCCTCCCCAAAAACACCACACCCTCTGCAGGAGCTGGCTTGCCAGCGATGAGGCCCCCAAGACCAGCGCAAGGCTTCAAGGACGCCATCGCCGGCAAGCCGGCTCCTACAGTGGGCGGCGTATCAACCATCGGTGACGAGCACTTTTATTGGTGCAGGATTTGAGAAACAGTTTTGTCGTATCCGTTACCAATAAAAGCAAAAAAATGCCCCGATCTCACGACCGGGGCATTTTTTTTGTAACGGTTACCGCGATCAGTGATTAACCGCCCCACTCGCCCCCAGGCCAGTCTGCGAACGCACAAACTGCGGGAAGTACAGCGCACGCTCTTTCTCTGCCGCCGCCGATTTGTCGGTGATGGAGAAGAACCAGATGCCGATGAACGCAATGATCATCGAGAACAGCGCCGGGTACTCATAAGGGAAGATGGCTTTTTCATGGTGCAGGATCGAGACCCAGATGGTCGGGCCAAGGATCATCAGGCCAACGGCACTGACCAGGCCCAGCCAGCCGCCAATCATCGCGCCACGGGTGGTGAGGTTTTTCCAGTACATGGAAAGCAGCAGTACCGGGAAGTTACAGCTGGCGGCAATCGAGAACGCCAGGCCGACCATGAACGCGATGTTCTGACTTTCGAACAGGATACCCAGGCCGATAGCCAGCACTGCCAGCGCAATGGTGGTGATCTTCGACACGCGAATCTCATCCTTCTCGTTGGCCTTGCCCTTCTTGATCACGCTGGCGTACAGGTCATGGGACACCGCCGAAGCACCCGCGAGGGTCAAACCGGCAACCACTGCCAGGATGGTGGCAAAGGCCACGGCCGAGATGAAGCCCAGGAAAATACTGCCACCCACCGCGTTGGCCAGGTGCACCGCCGCCATGTTGTTGCCGCCCAGCAAGGCGCCTGCCGCATCCTTGAACGCCGGGTTGGTGCTGACCAGCAGGATCGCGCCGAAGCCGATGATAAAGGTCAGGATATAGAAGTAACCGATGAAGCCAGTGGCATACAGCACGCTCTTACGCGCTTCCTTGGCGTCGCTTACGGTGAAGAAGCGCATCAGGATGTGCGGCAGGCCGGCGGTACCGAACATCAGTGCCAGGCCCAGGGAGAATGCCGAGATCGGGTCTTTCACCAGGCCGCCGGGGCTCATGATCGCCTCACCTTTAGGGTGAACCTTGATCGCCTCGGAGAACAGCGTGTTGAAGTCGAAGTTGACGTGCTTCATCACCATCAGCGCCATGAACGAGGCACCGGACAGCAGCAGCACTGCCTTGATGATCTGCACCCAGGTAGTCGCCAGCATGCCGCCGAACAGCACGTACAGGCACATCAGGATACCCACCAGGATCACCGCTACGTGGTAATCCAGGCCGAACAGCAGTTGGATCAACTTGCCCGCGCCCACCATCTGCGCGATCAGGTAGAACGCCACCACCACCAGCGAGCCACAGGCCGACAGGCTGCGGATCTGGGTTTGCCCGAGGCGGTAGGACGCCACGTCGGCAAAGGTGTACTTGCCCAGGTTACGCAGACGCTCGGCGATCAGGAACAGAATGATCGGCCAGCCCACCAGGAAGCCGATCGAGTAGATCAGGCCGTCATAACCGGAGGTGAATACCAGCGCGGAAATCCCCAGGAAGGACGCCGCCGACATGTAGTCACCAGCAATCGCCAGGCCGTTCTGGAACCCGGTGATCTTGCCGCCGGCCGCATAGTAGTCGGCCGCCGACTTGTTGCGTTTGGAAGCCCAGTAGGTAATGCACAAGGTCGCACCGACAAACGCGACGAACATCACGATCGCCGAGATGTTCAGCGGTTGCTTGTGCACTTCACCGGTCAATGCATCCGCCGCCCAAACGGCGGGGGCAAAAAGCGAAGCACCGAATACTGCCAGTAGACGCCGGATCATTGCGCAGCCTCCTTGAGAATCGCATTGTTCAGGTCGTCAAACTCGCCATTGGCGCGGCGCACGTAGATGCCGGTCAGGATGAAGGCGGACACAATCAGCCCGACGCCCAGGGGAATGCCCCAGGTAATCGACGAACCGGGGCTGAGCTTGGCCCCCAGCACTTGTGGCCCGTAGGCGATCAACAGGATGAAAGCGGAGTAAAGCCCTAGCATGATCGCCGAGAGAATCCAGGCGAACCGTTCCCTTTTTCTCACCAGCTCCTTGAAACGCGGGCTGTTTTGAATCGAGAGGTAAATGCTGTCGTTCATTGTTTTTATCCTCGCAGCACAGCTTTTTATTATTTTGGAACGTATCCACTGTATGCGGCTGCCGTAGAGGTTCCAGACGACCTTAGTAGTAGATGGAGATCGCCACTTCGCAAGTTTTGCGGCCAACAAATAAACAACAGCCTGAATACAGACAAAAATGTGGGAGCGGGCTTGCCCGCGAATGCGGTGGTTCAGTCGACTTATGCATCGACTGACACACTGCTTTCGCG
>NZ_JFCA01000048.1 GCF_000612585.1 Pseudomonas sp. CHM02 | reverse complement strand
GCGCCAGGCGCCGACTGAGCCAGCTGGTCCAGCGCTATCGCCGGCAAGCCGGCTCCTACGGGTTTTGCGGCGCGAGTTACTGTTGGTTCTGGCCCAAGATCAGACGACCTTCTTTGTCGACAGGGATCTGGCTGCCAGGGTCACGCTCCATGCGCACAGTGCCTTCCTTGCCATCCAGGTTGTAACGCACGTCATAGCCGACCACCTTGTCGCTGATGTCGTTGACGGTGTTACAACGGGTTTGCGTGGTGGTATAGGTATCGCGGTTCTGCATGCCTTCCTGAACCTTGTTACCGGCATAACCACCACCGACCGCGCCGGCTACGGTAGCCAGCTTCTTGCCATTACCGCCACCGACCTGATTGCCCAGCAGGCCACCGGCCAGCGCCCCCACGACGGTACCGACGATCTGGTGTTGATCCTGAACCGGCTTCTGCCGGGTCACGGCGACGTCCTTGCAGACCTCGCGAGGCGTTTTGATCTGGGTTTTCACCGGCTGCACCGCCAGCACTTGCGCATACTCAGGGCCGCTTTTTACCAGGCTGTAGGTGGCAACAGCACCCCCGGCAGTCACACCGACAGCACCCAATACCGCACCAACCAGCAACGACTTGTTCACGTTGAACCTCCTGACCATCACAAGCGGACCGAAACGTCCGCGCTATACCCAGCCTTGGAGCAAAAAAAAAGGCGCGAGTTCAATACTCGCGCCTTTCTTGTCACAGCGATCAACAAGCGCCCATCAAGGGCGGTCGTCGACCTCCTTGCCGGTAGCGGCTGGAGGAATCAGGTCTTCGCTGTTGAGGTTCAGCCAGATCAGCACCACGTTGGCGATGTAGATCGACGAGTAGGTACCCGCCAGAACGCCGATGAACAGCGCCAGGGAGAAGCCCCACAGGTTGTCGCCACCGAAGATCATCAGCGCAGCAATCGCCAGCAAGGTGGAGATCGACGTTGCCATGGTCCGCAGCAGGGTCTGGGTGGTGGAGATGTTGATGTTCTCGATCAAGGTTGCCTTGCGCAGTACACGAAAGTTCTCGCGAACCCGGTCGAATACCACGATGGTGTCGTTGAGGGAGTAACCAATGATCGCCAGCACCGCCGCCAATACGGTCAGGTCGAAGGTCACCTGGAAGTACGCCAGGATACCCACGGTCACGATCACGTCGTGGATCAGCGAGACAATGGCGCCGACACCGAACTTCCACTGAAAGCGGAACGCCAGGTAGATCATGATGCCGACCAGCGCCATCAGCATGCCGAGGCCGCCCTGGTCGCGCAGCTCTTCACCGACCTGCGGGCCCACGAACTCGACGCGCTTGACCGACGCCGGGTTATCGCCGCCGACCTTCTGCAAGGCCTCGGCTACCTGGTGACCCAGTTGCGGGTCTTCGCCCGGCATACGCACCAGCAGGTCGGTCGTTGCACCGAAGCTTTGCACGATGGCTTCGTGATAGCCGGCCTTGACCAGCTCGTTGCGCACCAGGGTAACGTCGGCGGGCTTCTCGTAGGTCAGCTCGATGAGCGTACCGCCGGTGAAGTCCAGACCGTAGTTCAGGCCCTTATGGAACCAGCTGAACAACGCCAGAACGGTAAGGAGCACAGTGACGCCGAACGCAATGTTGCGAACGCCCATGAAGTTGATTGTACGTAACATGGCAGCCCCTTAAATCCACAACTTCTTGAAGTCACGTCCGCCAAAGATCAGGTTGACCATTGCGCGGGTCACCATGATGGCCGTGAACATCGAGGTAAAGATACCGAGGGACATGGTCACCGCAAAACCTTTGACCGGGCCGGTGCCCATGGCAAAGAGAATCCCGCCGACCAGCAGAGTGGTCAGGTTGGAATCGAGAATCGCAGTAAATGCCCGGCCGAAGCCTTCATTGATTGCACGCTGTACGGTCATGCCCGCCGCGATCTCTTCACGGATCCGCGAGAAGATCAGAACGTTGGCGTCTACCGCCATACCCATGGTGAGTACGATACCGGCGATACCTGGCAGGGTCAGCGTAGCGCCCAGCAGCGACATCAGGGCCAGCAGCATCACCATGTTGCCCGCCAGGGCCACGGTGGCGATGATGCCGAAGAAGCGATAGATGGCGATGATGAACAGGGACACGAACAGCATGCCCCACAAGGCCGCATCGATACCCTTGGTGATGTTGTCGGCACCCAGGCTCGGGCCGATGGTACGCTCTTCAGCGAAGTACATCGGTGCAGCCAGGCCACCGGCACGCAGCAGCAGGGCCAGTTCCGACGACTCGCCCTGGCCGTTCAGGCCGGTGATACGGAACTGGGCACCCAGCGGCGACTGGATGGTCGCCAGGCTGATGATCTTCTTCTCTTCCTTGAAGGTCTGGACCGGTACGTCTTTTTCGACGCCGTTGACCATCTGCTTGGTGTAGGTGGTGATCGGGCGTTGCTCGATGAAGATCACTGCCATGCTGCGACCGACGTTGCTGCGCGTGGCGCGGCTCATCAGTTCGCCACCATGACCATCCAGGCGGATGTTCACTTCAGGGGTACCATGCTCGCCGAAACCGGCCTTGGCGTCGGTGACCTGGTCACCGGTGATGATCAAGCCACGCTCGATCAGTGCAGGAGGACGGTTGCCTTCGCGGAACTCGAACTCTTCGGCAGTCGCGCGGGTAGCACCCGGCTCAGCCGCCAGGCGGAATTCCAGGTTGGCGGTCTTGCCCAGGATACGCTTGGCTTCAGCGGTGTCCTGCACGCCCGGCAGCTCAACCACGATGCGGTTGGCGCCCTGGCGCTGAACGATCGGCTCGGCCACACCCAGCTCGTTGACGCGGTTACGTACCGTGGTCAAGTTCTGCTTGATGGAGTATTCGCGGATTTCCGCCAGCTTGGCTGGGGTCATCGCCAGACGCAGTACAGCCTGGCCGTTGAGGTCAGCCGGTACGATGTCGAAATCGTTGAAGTTCTTGCGGATCAGTGCACGGGCCTGTTCGCGGGACGCTTCGTCAGAGAAGCCCAGCTGGATGGCACCGTTGAGCTGCGGCAGGCTGCGATAACGCAGGCGCTCTTTACGCAGCAGGCTCTTCACGTCGCCTTCGTAGACCTTCAGGCGGGCGTCGAGGGCTTTGTCCATGTCGACTTCCAGCAGGAAGTGCACACCACCGGACAAGTCCAGGCCCAGCTTCATCGGGTGCGCGCCGATCTTGCGCAGCCAGGTCGGCGTGGTCTGTGCCAGGTTGAGCGCGACCACGTAGTCGTCACCCATGGCCTTGCGCACGACATCTTTGGCCGGCAATTGGTCTTCTGCCTTGGTCAGGCGCAGCAAGCCGCCCTTCGCATCAGCCGCCAACGTTGCCGCCTTGACCTGGATACCCGCGTCAGTGAGCGCTTTGCTCGCGCGGTCCAGATCAGCCTGATTGACCTGCAGCGAAGTGCTGGCGCCCGTGATCTGGATCGCCGGGTCATCAGGATAGAGATTGGGAGCGGAATAAATAAAACCGATCGCCAGCACCGCCAGGATCAGTACGTATTTCCACAGAGGGTATTTGTTCAGCATCACGCCGCCCGCTTATAACGCGGGGCGCCTTGCGCGCCCCGTCGATTGGTAAAGGTTGTTACTCAGATCGCTTTGAGCGTGCCTTTTGGCAGCGTGGCGGCGATGGCGCCCTTCTGGAACTTCATTTCTACGGTGTCGGAGACTTCCAGTACCACGAAAGCGTCGGAAACCTTGGTGATCTTGCCAGCGATGCCGCCGGTGGTCACAACTTCGTCACCTTTTTGCAGGCTGCCGAGCAGGTTCTTCTGCTCTTTGGCGCGCTTGGCCTGTGGACGCCAGATCATCAGGTAGAAGATAACCAGGAAGCCGACCAGGAAAATCCACTCGAAACCACCGCCCATAGGACCGGCAGCGGCAGGCGCAGCGGCGTCAGCCATGGCGTTAGAGATAAAAAAGCTCATTTAGCACTCCAGTTGCAAATAGTGAATCTTAGGGTCGGAAAACTCAGTCCAAGGGCGGCACAGGGAGCCCGCGCTTGGCATAGAAGGCATCGACGAAGGCGGCCAATGTACCCTGTTGAATAGCCTCGCGCAAACCAGCCATCAGGACTTGGTAGTGACGCAAATTGTGGATGGTATTCAACATGCTACCCAGCATTTCCCCACACTTGTCCAGATGGTGCAGATAAGCACGGGAGAAGTTCTGGCAGGTGTAGCAGTCACAGGTGGGATCCAGCGGCGAATCATCATGGCGATGGAACGCGTTACGGATCTTCAGCACGCCTGTATCGATGAACAGATGCCCATTGCGGGCATTACGGGTTGGCATCACGCAATCGAACATGTCCACACCGCGGCGCACACCCTCTACGAGATCTTCCGGTTTGCCAACGCCCATAAGGTAACGAGGTTTGTCAGCCGGCATCAGGCCTGGCAGGTAATCCAGCACCTTGATCATTTCGTGCTTGGGCTCGCCCACCGACAAACCGCCGATGGCCAGGCCGTCAAAACCGATCTTGTCGAGGCCTTCCAGCGAGCGTTTGCGCAGGCTTTCGTGCATGCCGCCCTGGACGATACCGAACAGCGCCGCCGTGTTGTCGCCATGGGCATTTTTCGAACGCTGGGCCCAACGCAGGGACAACTCCATGGAAATCCGCGCGACGTCTCCGTCAGCCGGGTACGGCGTGCACTCGTCGAAAATCATCACGATGTCGGAGCCCAGGTCGCGCTGCACCTGCATCGACTCTTCCGGGCCCATGAACACTTTGGAACCGTCCACCGGCGAGGCGAAGGTCACGCCCTCCTCCTTGATCTTGCGCATGGCGCCCAGGCTGAACACCTGGAATCCACCCGAGTCGGTCAGGATCGGGCCTTGCCACTTCATGAAGTCATGCAGGTCGCCATGCTTCTTGATCACTTCCGTGCCAGGGCGCAGCCACAGGTGGAAAGTGTTGCCGAGGATGATCTCGGCGCCGGTGGCGACGATGTCACGCGGCAGCATGCCCTTGACGGTGCCGTAGGTGCCCACGGGCATGAACGCCGGGGTCTCGACGGTGCCGCGCGGAAAAGTCAGGCGACCACGACGGGCTTTGCCGTCGGTGGCGAGCAATTCAAACGACATACGACTCATAGTTGTTCCTCTGGGCCGCGTGGCGCCGGGTTACGGGTGATAAACATCGCATCACCGTAGCTGAAAAAACGGTACCCATTGTCGATGGCGGCTTGATAAGCGGCCATGGTCTCGGGATAACCGGCAAATGCCGACACCAGCATCAACAGCGTGGATTCCGGCAAATGGAAGTTGGTGACCAGGCAATCGACCACATGGAACGGCCGGCCTGGGTAGATAAAGATGTCCGTGTCGCCACTGAACGGCTTGAGCACACCATCACGCGCCGCACTCTCCAGCGAGCGCACGCTGGTGGTGCCCACCGCGATCACCCGCCCGCCGCGTGCCTTGCACGCTTGAACCGCGTCCACGACGTCCTGGCTGACTTCCAGCCACTCGCTGTGCATATGGTGGTCTTCGATGTTATCCACACGCACCGGCTGAAACGTGCCGGCCCCCACGTGCAGGGTCACATAAGCGGTCTCGACACCTTTGGCGGCAATCGCGTCCAGCAGCGGCTGGTCGAAATGCAGCCCGGCAGTCGGTGCAGCGACGGCGCCCAAGCGCTGGGAGTACACCGTCTGATAGCGCTCGCGGTCCGAGTCTTCGTCGGGGCGGTCTATATAAGGAGGCAACGGCATATGGCCGACACGCTCCAGCAACGGCAACACCTCTTCGGCGAACTTGAGCTCGAACAGCGCATCATGACGCGCCACCATCTCGGCTTCGCCACCGCCATCGATCAGGATGCTCGACCCCGGTTTCGGCGACTTGCTGGAGCGCACATGGGCCAGCACGCGGTGGCTGTCCAGCACCCGCTCCACCAGAATTTCCAGCTTGCCGCCGGAAGCTTTCTGGCCAAACAGCCGCGCCGGAATCACCCGGGTATTGTTGAACACCATCAGATCGCCTGGGCGCAAATGCTCAAGCAAATCAGTGAATTGACGGTGTGCGAGGGCACCACTCACCCCGTCCAGGGTCAGCAGTCGACTGGCGCGACGCTCGGCCAAAGGATGGCGAGCGATCAGCGAATCAGGGAGCTCAAAAGTAAAGTCAGCAACGCGCATGATGGGGTTCGTCTAGCAGGGCCGGGAAGTCTAGCGGAAATAGTCAAAATTGACCATGAAACGTGATTGACCAACGGTAATCACCTCTCTATACTTCGCCGCCATTGAGCCCTGATGGCGGAATTGGTAGACGCGGCGGATTCAAAATCCGTTTTCGAAAGGAGTGGGAGTTCGAGTCTCCCTCGGGGCACCATCTTAAAAAAGACCTTGAAATTCAAGGTCTTTTTTTTCGTCTTTAGAAAAGTGGGCGGTCAGCTGATTCCTCACTCACCGCCCATTACCACTTGGAATACGGTCCAATGTGGGAGCTGGCTTGCCTGCGATTACGCCAGCCCCAACACCCTCAAACCACCTGCCTACACACCAACCGAATCCCCCTCCTCTGTCACCCCATTCGGCAACATCCCATTCGCCAAATCATCCACCACCGCCTTCCCCATCTCTCCCAAATAATGCGCCGCCCAGGCATACCGATCCGCGCTGTTATCCATCGCTGCATCCAATGCCAGCATTTTTGAACAGTGGAGAAGATCGGATGCATGCTCCAGGGCATCACGGATGGGCACGCCGGAATTGACGCGGAATTGACGATGGAGGTCAGGCTGTTTGCCGCAGTTGGAGAAGGTGATGATGAAGCCTGACCGGGCGCCAGGCCCGACAGACAGGTGTCCCGCGATGACCAAATTGTATCGCGAGCCACATGCCCACTCAGAAACCGATCACCGATACAAAGGCAGTCCTTGCGCTGTGCGCCGCTACCGACGCTGCCACCCCCTCATTTCAAAACCAACAACCGATAAACCCCTGCCTCACTCTCAATCCCATGCGTGTCATGCGTAAATCCTGGGAAAGACTGGTCGAAGCTCTCAAGCGCCTTCAAATACGCCAACAGCGGCCCATCCGACGGCCCTGCGTTCTCCCCCGGCATCAGCAGTGGAATGCCTGGCGGATACGGCACGATGCCCGTTGCAGCTACGCGTCCGGCGGCCCCCTCCAATGTCACCTGCTCGACCTCGTTTCTCACCAGTTTTTCGTACGCCTCCACCGGGCTGAACTCCGCTTGTGGCAGTGTGCCGAACGCCTGGGCCATGGCTGCGGTGGTTCTGGTTTTTTTCATGGCTACGAAGATCTCTTCGGCCAGGTCCTTCAACCCCATTCCCGTGTAACGCTGCTGGTTGGCTGCGAGCAGATCTGGCAGGCACAGCTCCAGTTCCAGGTTGGTGTCGTAGTCACGCTTGAAGTCCAGCAGTGCGTTGACCAGCGTGCCCCACTTGCCTTTGGTGATGCCGATGGAGAACAGAAAGAGGATGGTGAAATCGGTGGTTTTCTCGACCACGATGCCCTGGCGTCCCAGGTACGCGCTGAGCACACAGGCCGGGATGCCGAAGTCGAGCAGGTTGCCGTCGTCGCCCATGCCGGGGCTCAGGATCGACACCTTGATCGGGTCGAGCATGCAGTAGCCGTCTTCGATGTCGCCGAAGCCGTGCCAGACCTCGTTCGGGTGCAGCACCCAGCAATTGGGGTCGGCCTTGAGTTTGGCGGGGTCGACCTCGTGGAACGGAATCGAAGTCGCGCCCACCGGCACTGACGGCGGCTGCCAGCAGGAGAAAAACCAGTCATCGTTGCTGAGCATGTCGCTCTGCATGCGCGAAATCACCTGCCGAAACGCGATGGCTTCTTCAATGGATTCGTTGGTCAAAATCTGCCCGCTGGGGGCTTCCATCATCGCTGAGCTGACGTCGCACGAGGCCATGATCGCGTAGTTGGGCGAGGTCGAGGCGTGCATCATGTACGACTCGTTGAAGCGTCCGTGGGGGATCGGGTTGCGCCCGTTGCGCACATGAATCATCGAGGCCTGAGACAGCGCCGCCAGCAGCTTGTGGGTCGATTGCGTGGCGAACACAGTGGGCTTGGACGGGTCATGATCGTCGGGGCTGCCGTGCATCGCGAAGCGATCCTTGTACAACGGGTTGAAGCGCGCGTAGCCGTACCAGGCCTCGTCAAAATGCAGGCGGTCGACGCTTTTCCCCAGCAGTTCTTCAACCCGTGTCACATTGTACGTCAGGCCATCGTAGGTGGAGTTAGTGATGATGGCGTGCACAGGCGTCGGGTCAATGTGGCCTTTCACCAGCGGGTTGTTGGCAATCGCCGCTTTCACGCTGTCGGCGCTTAAGGTCTGCGGCAGGATCGGGCCAATGATGCCGAAGCGATTGCGAGTGGGCACCAGGTAGGTCGGGATAGCCCCGGACAGCGTCATCGAGTGCTCGGCAGACTTGTGACAATTGCGGTCGCACAGGGCGATCTGGTCGCGGGTTACGCTGGCCATCAGGATCACGCGGTTGGACATCGACGAGCCGTTGGTCACGTAGTACGTGCGATGAGCGCCGAACACCTTCGCCGCATAGCGCTCGCCCTGGCCGATGGGGCCACTGTGGTCGAGCAACGAGCCCAGTTCGCCGACGGAAATCGACAGGTCGGAACGCAGCAGGTTCTCGCCAAAAAACTCGTAGAACGCCCGGCCTGCGGTGCTCTTCAAGAATGCCGTACCGCCGGCATGGCCTGGCGTGTGCCACGAGTACTCATAGCTGCGGGCGAACTTGAGCAGCGCGCCGAACATCGGCGGCAACACGGCCTGACGGTAGCGTTCGATGGCTGCCATGATCCGCCCGCTGAGGAAGCGGCTGGTGTCTTCCGGCAGCCAGATGAAGTCGTCGGCGTGCTGCATCACGATCAGCGGCACGCTCGATGCAGTGCTGCGATCGCTGATCAGGAACACCGGCACACGGGTGTTGCGTTCGCGCAGGGCAGTAAGCAGCCCGATGCATTCCTGATGATCGTCACTGTCGTCCATTTCCCAACTGAGCAGCACGCACTGGATCGCAGGGTCAGTGCTTAAGATCGACTTGGCGTCACTGAGGCTTTCCGAAGTCAGCACGCTGATGGAGCGGTCTTCTACATCGCTGATCAGCTGAATCAATGCCCGACCGAAAACGCTGCGTTTGTCGGGCTGCTTGCTGACCAATAGCGCCAGCATGCCGAGCAGGTGTTTGTTTTCCGTCATGGTTGTGTCTCCAAGGTGGCTTGGTTCACGCGATTGAGCGTCAGGTCGTTCACGGGAATGGGTTCGCCTACGATATGTTGAGCGGCGACAGTCTGCGTCGGAACGCTGTTATTCAGGGCCTCCAGTTTGATCAGGCGCGTGTTGACGAAGCCGAACAGCGTGTAGCCGATGATGGTCGCCACGCCGCCGAGCATCAGGGCCTGCTCCCCGGAGCTGTAAAGCGCCAGGTAGCTGTAGGCTGCGGCGATCCAGGCCACGATGTTGGTGATCAGTGCCTTGTTCGCTGGCACGTTGGACACTTTTTGCAGAGTCATCAGCGTGGCCATCGACAGGATGTACGGCACCAGGTTGGTCACCACTGCGAGGTTCACCAGGGTGTCAAATTGTTTGGCAAGATCGGGGCTGATGGTCATGAGAGCCATGACCGTCTGCATCGCCAGCAGGATCAGCATGCTGATGATCGGTACCCCGTGCTTGTTCGCCTTGGCGAAGATCGGCAGGAAATAGCCAGTGTCTGCAGAACTCTTGAACACCTGTGCGACCGTGAACTGCCAACCCAGCAGCGAACCGATGCACGCCAGTACCATCAGTCCCATGATGATGTTGCCGATCATGGGGTTGAACATCTTGGCAAACACCAGACCAAACGGCGCAGTGGACGCCACTAGCTCGGCGTTATCGACGATCCCGGCGATGACGTTGGTCGAAAGGATGTAGATCACCGCTGCGCCCAGGGTGCCGCCGAGTACCGCGATGGGTACGTTCTTCTCGGGATTTTCCACTGCGTCGCCGTTGGCGCACGCGGACTCAAGGCCGAGAAACGCCCACAACGTGATTGCCACCGACGCGCCGGCGGCTTCGTACCAGGTTTTGTCGTGAGGATTCCAACCTGCTGCGTACACGCTGCTGTCGAACCAAAACCAGCCGACAGTCGACACCAGCACCACCGGCGCAATAACACCCCAGACGGTCACGGCGCCGATCTTGCCGGTGATGCTTGCCCCACCGAAATTAGCGAAGGTGGTGATCCACAGCAACGCGATAGTAGCCAGACCGACTTCCAGCGAGCCAAGTTTTATGCCGAACAACGTTTGGATATAACCTACCGCGGTGATACTGATGGCGACGTTGGCGATCAGCAACGACAAACCGTATGTGTAGTTAGTGATGTAGTTACCGGACTTGCCGAAGGTGTATTCGGCGTACCCGCCCATGCCGCCGGTCTTGCGGCTGAGCATGCCGCAGCGCGCAAACGCATAGGCCAAGGCCAGCGACCCGGTTGCCGTGATAAGCCAGGAAAGGATGGAAATGCCGCCGACTTCGGCGAGTTTGGTAGGCAACAATACAATGCCGGAACCCAACATGTTGACGGCCGTCAACATCGTCAGTTGCCCCACACTCATCTTCTTCGCGTTCGACATGCAGGCGTCCTTTTATGGATGAAGTAAAAGTAATAGACGCAAACGTGGAAATGGCAAGGCAGCGAGATTGAGCGGTTTTTGCCACTCCCCTAGCTTCTCGTCAACAAATGCGAATGGGATGGCTCTCCAATTCAAACGGACACGTATGACCGATCTGCCAGTCATCTACCACGGCGATGACCTGCCGTGCTCATCATAAATAGCTCCTCCCAAGCCATTCATTGATGTAACAACCATTTGCCGTGTAACACGCATAGCGGCAAACCTGTCACAGCGGTGTAACGTCATAATAAGTAATTTAAAATCATTAACTTATCTAATCATGAAACATGAGTAACACCCGTAACATGGTTTTATCAGGGTATCCCCCTGGCGCCGTTAGTATTGCTCCTTCAGCGAAGCAAGGTGGGTCATCTCTTGGCTACGGTTCGATGGTAGGGCCCCTGGAGCATTCTTGAAGGTACGGGGTAGGAAATCCGCAGGATCGTGTGAGCGCAAAGTCACCCAGCTTAGTGAACAGATGAACCAGGTGAACTTCAGTTCACCTGTGCATTTGACCTACCGTTTGATCCCTTTGTGAGCACCATTACCAATCCGGTAACGATGCCCTCTTTTCTTCAAGATCCTTTCAATTTCAACGTTGAAATTTCAGTAAGCTGGAACCCACGAGTCTCCCTCGGGCACCATCTTAAAAAAAAACCTTGAAATTCAAGGTCTTTTTTTCGCCTGTAGAAAAGCGGGTGATCGGCAGAGTTACCGATCACCGCCTGCTCTGCCTTGAAACACAGTCTCCTTTGGGAGCCGGCTTACGAGTGCTCACGCCAGCCCCCTCCAATCAGAACGTGTACTTAGCCGTGACCGTAAAGTTACGTGGGTCACCATACACATCGTATGGGCTCCACGTGGAGTTACTGGCAATCCCTTGGTAATACTTTTTATCGAACAGGTTGTTGATGTTCAGCTGGGTGTCCAGGTGTTTACTGACCCGGTAGCCAGCCATCAGCCCCACCAACGCATAGGCCTCCTGTTCGATATGGTAGTCGCCGAAAACGTTGCGGCCTTTATTGAAGGTACTGCTCTGGCTGTAGAAGTTTGCACCGACACGCAGCTTGTTCAGATCACCCTGCAGATGGTACGTGGTGCTGGCCTTGAACATGTGACGAGGCACGTCAGTGTCGAACAGGGTGCCTTCCTTGGAACTGTCCGCATCCTTTTTGTACTTCGCCTGAGCGAAGGTGTAACCGGCGCCGACCTGCCAGTTTGGCGTCAGTGCACCGTTGATCTCCAACTCGATACCCTGGCTGCGAACTTTGCCGGCGGCTTCGTAACAGCCATAGGCGCCGACAGGGATAACCCGGCAGGTGCTGGCGTCTGCCACTTCCGCCGCGCGGTTCAGCTGGTCGATCTGGAACAGCGAGGCACTGGCGTTCAGCGCGCCACCGAAGTATTCGCCCTTGATACCCACTTCGTAGTTTTCGCCGGTGATGGGCTTGATCCCGGCGCCGTCGCTGTTCTTTTCGCTCTGGGGCTGGAAGATGTCGGTGTAGCTGGCGTAGACGGAGTGGTTGTCGTCCAGGTCGTAGATGACGCCGGCATAACGGGTGACGTGGCGCGTTTCCTTGGTTTTGCCCGAGGTGTAGTACTGGTCGTTGGTCTCGTTATAGATTGAGGTCGAGTCGTACCAGTCCAGACGCGCCCCGAGAATGACTTTCAGCGGGTCGGCGAGGTTCCAGCGCGTGGTGACGTACAGGCCCTCTTGATCGACCTTGTCGTTGATGGAGTAGATATCTGGAACGAACGGCCTGGGCGTATTCGGGTTGAAATGGTTGATGTCGATATTATTGATGAAGGTCGTGCCACCCACGGCCTCGGTCTTGAGTTGGCGCTTGCTGGCGCCGACTACCAACTCATGCTGGCGCCCCATCAGAGCGAAGGGGCCGCTGGCGAAGAAATCATAGGTGGACTGGTCGTAGTCACGCCCTTGGTTGAACACTCGTTGCCGGTAGGTCGCGTCGTTGTTACGTTCCAGGACCGCGCCCACCAACTTGAAGTCAGACCAGTTTTTCGAGGCCCCCACATGCAGGCGCCAGTCGTTGTCGAAACGCTGGTCCAGCTCGACAAACAGCGTTTTATTATCGATGTCCTGGTGCGACCAGCTATAGCCGAACGATTTGGAACGGGAGAAGCCCATGTGGCTACCGTTCGGGTTCACCGGCAAGCCGCCCCAGTTGATGTTGTTATTGTCGTTCTGATCGGATGCACCGACGGTCAGGGTAGTGCTGTCGGTCAGGTCAAACTCGGTGACGCCGTAGAACACGCCGCGCTCACGCCCTGCGTAATCCTGATAGCTGTCCTTGTCGTGGTAGGCACCCACAAAACGGCCACGCACGCTGCCGCTGTCAGTAACCGGGCCGGACACATCCAACTCACTGCGATAGTTGTCCCAACTGCCGGCACTGCCGGTGATACTGGCCTGGAACGCCTTGGTGGGACGCTTGCGCACCATGTTGATGGCTGCCGAAGGGTTGCCGGCGCCTTGCATCATGCCGGTGGCGCCACGGACCACTTCGACACGGTCGTAAGGCGCCAGGTCGGCAGTGGCGACCCAGTCGGCGTTGTAAGTGGTCGGCAGGCCATCGAACATAATGTTGGTGATAGGGAAGCCACGGGCGAAAAACTCGCTGTTGGCCGGGCGCGCAGCCGACATTCGCAGCCCAGGGGTGGCCTGGACGACATCATCGAGGCTGCGCATGGCCTGGTCATCCATGCGCTGGCGCGTGATCACCGTCACGGATTGCGGGGTCTCGCGCAGGGACAGCGGCAACTTGGTGGCGGTCTGCATGGCCCCTGTGGTGTAGGAACCACTGTCCTCGGTGGCGACCCCGAGGCTCAGGCCGTTGATGGTGGTAGCGCCCAATTCAAGGGCATTACTCTCTGGGGTGCGAGCAACCAGCAAATAGTTGCCGCTGGCGGTCCGAGTTACCGCCAGGCCACTGTCAACGAGCAGACGGTTGAGGCCTTCCTGTACGCCATAATCACCACGCAGCGCCGGTGCGCGTTTGCCTTGCACCAACTGCGGGTCAAAGGGAAGGCTGATACCGGCAACCTGGGCGAAGCGGTTGAGCGAGTCTTCAAGCGGCCCGCCGGCCAAATCGTAATGACGGCTGTCGATGTTTTCTGCTTGCACCGCAAAACTGGCCAAGGGCAGGCTGGTCACACCAGCCAGCAAAACACTACGCAGGGTAAGCGCAAGGGCACTGCGCTGAAGCGGCCGGGGGGGAGTAAAGGCAGGGGACATGGACGCTGAGCTCCTTTCGAATGACTGAATGTATTTCCTGTCTGTCGAAGGGCTCGGAGAAACCCGTAAATGTTTTTGCGATTTTTTCTCATCGCGTTTAACGGGCAACGATGCGGGTCCAGAGCGGGGTAAAACGTTCAACACGTACGGGCAACGAATCGCTCAATGCACTCAGGGCCCGGTCAATGTCATCGAGTTGGAAGACGCCGGATACTTCCAGTTGCGCAATATCCGGATCACAGCGCAGCCAGCCGTGACGATAACGCGCCAGTTCGGCGGCAAGGTCGCGCAGCAGCATGCGTTTAGCCACCAACTGGCCACGTGTCCACGCACTGGCGTTAATGCTGCTTACGTCGACACGGTGACTGCCATTGGCATCGATCACATATTCCTCGGCGGCAGCGATCAAGACCGGCTCGCCTTGGCCATGAATAGCCACCACACCGTCCTCGACACGCACTCGCGTGCCTTGATGGTCGTCACGCACGGCGAAAGCGGTACCGATGGCC
Organism: Pseudomonas sp. CHM02; assembly: GCF_000612585.1. Taxonomy (GTDB): domain Bacteria; phylum Pseudomonadota; class Gammaproteobacteria; order Pseudomonadales; family Pseudomonadaceae; genus Aquipseudomonas. Next base: position 37,360 of record NZ_JFCA01000048.1, on the reverse strand, counting down.
TGCAAACGTGCGTGCGGGGTGCTGACCCAGAAGCTGCGGCGCCCGTCCGGCGCGGCGCTGTCTTTGCCGGTATCGATGAAAATTTCGCCACGGCGCAGTGCGATCAGTCGGCGTTGGGCGGTGAATTGAACGTCCACGACACTGGCGGTGTTCAATTGCAGGCGAGTGCCATCATTGAGCATGAACTGGCGCCGCTCGCCCACCCCAGTGGCATAGTCCGCTCCCCAGGGCACCCACGTGCTCTCACGCAACGACCAGCCGGCAACGCCACTGACCACAAGCCCCATCCCCAGCAACTTGATCGCGTGACGCCGGCTGTGGCGACCACTGTTCAGGCTTTGTAGCGTATCCAGCGCTACTGTGCCGGGCAGAGCGGCCAACCCCTGGAAGGTCGCATCGCTTTTGCGCAGCGCTTGCCAGGCGGCCTCATGCATGACATCGGCTTGACGCCAGCGTTGGCAGGCCTCCAGCAACTCTGGATTCGAGCCACCGGACTCGATTCTGACCAGCCAGCCGATGGCCTGGTCGAGCACAGAATCTGGAAGTTCGGGAAGAGCGTGAAGGCTCATTGTTGGGCCAGGTAGCAATGGCGAATGGCGCTGGCCATGTACTTCTCTACCGAACTGAGACTGACGGCCAGGCGCTCGGCGATTTCCTTGTAGCTGAGGCCCTCGAGGCGCGACATCAGGAAGGCCATGCGCACCTTGGGAGGCAGGCCCGTGAGTAATGCATCTACGCGAGACAGCGTCTCCAACAGAATCAACTGCGACTCGGGCGATGGCATCTCGGCTTCCGGAAGATGCGCAATGGCCTGCAAGTAAGCCCGTTCAATCCGCTGCCGGCGAACGCGATCCACCAATACGCCACGTGCCACAGTACTCAACCAGGCACGAGGCTGCCGCAGTTCCTGCAATTGTTCCGGCCTGCCGAGGATCTGCACAAAGATATCGTGGGCCAGGTCGGCAGCGTGGTCGCCATGGCGCATTCGCTTGCGCAACCAACCCAGCAGCCACGCGTGATGATTGACATACAAGGTGCGAACATCGACGTGAGGCACAGGGGGAGTGGATGGCGACGACACGGAAAGCCTCGGCCTGATAGATAGATGCATTTGAGAATTTATCTCATCCTAGTATCGGCGAGTTGCAGCCTTCAAGTAAAGAATGCGTTTATTCCTGTCTTTACGAGACTGCGCCGATATCAATGCCGCTGGCCCTATTCAGCCTTGTAGCCGACACCTGCACCCGGGTCTTTTTTTTCGACCACAGAACAGTGATCATCCCCTCCCCCACACCCCGAGGAACCGAAACCATGGAATTGACGCTGGAAGCGGTTGCGCTCTTTGCACTGAAACTCGCGCACGAGACGGACGGCGGCAGCCCGGTTTTGCGGGATGATCCGGTGATGGATGGGTATGAGCGGGAAGTATTTGGGTTGTTGGTGCGGCAGCGGGATTTGGCCGTTATTCAATCCAAACTCGCGGAATGTGTCGATCAAGCACTTGAGGCATTGGGCGGGGTCGATACGGTGATGGGCCGCGAGCTGCAACGGCTGGCAAGTGACGTGCAAAACGCTGCTCAGTTGGATGAACTGCGCGGGCCACTAACCAACCTGAAGGATTACCTCAAAGACATCCAGTAAGGCGCCCTACCGCCGCCCTTCCACCGCCATCCGCACCGCCAGCCCCATCAGCACCGACCCCATCAGCCAGCGCTGCACCACTTGCCAGCTGGGCCGGGTGACGAAAAACACCGCGATCGACCCCGCCATGGTGGCAATCGTCGCGTTGACGCTCACGCTGATGAAAATCTGCGTAAAGCCCAGCACCAGGGATTGCGCCAGCACACTGCCATGGCCGTTCGGGTCGATGAACTGGGGCAGCAACGACAAATACATCACTGCCACCTTGGGGTTGAGCAGGTTGGTCACCAGGCCCATGGTGAACAGCTTGCGCGGGCTGTCCTTGGGCAAGTCCCGCACCTGGAACGGCGAGCGCCCGCCCGGCCGTATGGCCTGCCAAGCCATGTAAGCCAGGTACAACGCACCGCCGAAGCGCAGCGCGTCATAGGCAAACGGCACCGCCATGACCAAGGCCGTGATTCCCAAGGCCGCGCACACCATGTAGACCAAAAAACCCAACGCCACGCCGCCCAGGGAAATCAGCCCGGCCGCGCGCCCCTGGCAAATCGAACGGGAGATGAGGTAGATCATGTTCGGCCCGGGCGTGAGCACCATGCCGAGTGAGATCAGCGCATAGGCCAACCAGTTGGACAGTTCGGGCATTGCTGGGCTCCTGGGGTGTTATTTTGTCGACGTGAAACATTTGGCCACGGTTGTCGGCTTGGCCCCCATGGTAGGGCGTTCAAAATGCGCGCGTTAGATACAGATCCGCGAGCAAAACGGCATACACCCAAGAGGCAGGACATGATCGACTTCAACAACAAAGGCTTCTTCAAGCTCAAGCAAAACAACGAATACGCCGAACGCGTCGCCGCCCTGCTGCTGGACGACGAAGAAGTGGTCGACGCCTACAAGGCCATGCGCGACGGCGTGGTGTTTACCACCAAGCGGATTATTGCGGTGAACGTTCAGGGGATTACCGGCAGCAAGAAGGACTTTACGTCGCTGCCGTATAAAAACATCGTGGCGTATTCGGTGGAGACGTCCGGCACGTTTGATTTGGACTCGGAGTTGGAGATTTACTTTTCGTCGTTGGGCAAGGTGAGGTTTGAGTTCACGGGGAAGACGTCGATTGTGGAAATCTCACGGTTGATTTCCAAGCATCTGCTGAGCTGATCGGCGGGCAAAAAGACCTTGGCGTCCGAGGTATTCTTTACTGCACACGCGCTATTGTTTTACGGGTTTTCAGGCCCAGTCACCCTCAGTCAAAGTCACACCTTCACATATAAAATTTATAGCATGACCTCATAAGGCCCAAGCAGCTTGCTCGTCTGCACCAACCCCTGCCGCATCAACATCTCAAGATAATTCCCCGCCTCCATCGGAGGACGCTTCAACGCCCTCCTCTGCTTCTGCGCCGCTCCCAGCACCGCCGCCTGATCCAGATCCCAAAGATCCGAAATAAAGTCATCTGGATACATCGGCTCAATGTCATAAGCAGACAGGATGTACGGCGGGAAGTCTTTCAAATTGAAGGTCACAATAACCTCAGCTTTACTCCGAATCGCCGCCGCCAGCACGTGACGATCATCAGGATCGGGCAGATCCAAGCTCGAACACAGATCCTCATATCCCGTAACCAAAGCGTCAGGTATAGCCTTGTCCATCAGCGCTGACGTGCAATTCACTTGCTCCGCCGTCAGATCGGGCCGGTTCTTGAGTACGTTGCGCTTCCACTCCTCATGAATCTGGCGGGTCCATCTCGCTCGATACAGCCCTGACAAGCCAAGCCACATCAGTAAATCCCGAAGCGCCGCCGGGTAGAGAACACAAGCATCGTATACAGCAGTAAAAGGCGAGCACCTCATCCGTCATACCCCATTCCCAGCTCCTGTGCTTGTTGTGCTAGCGCTTCCATCGCCACCTGACTTTCCTCATCACGCCGCTGCTTAAATGCCATTAAATCCGAAAACCGGACACGCCGATGCCGCCCCGTTTTTGTAAAAGGAATAGCCCCCTCCTCCAACATCTTCACCAAATGCGGCCGTGAAACGTTAAGCAGGTCAGCGGCCTCCTGCGAGGTCAATTCGGCGTGCACCGGGACGACCTTGACAGCATTGCCGATAGCCAACTCGCCCAGGATATCGACCAGCAAGCGCAGTGCTGAGGTGGGGAGTACCAGACTGTGAGGCTTGTCTTCTTTGTCGAAGATGTCGATGCGCTGGGTTTCAAATTTGGTCGACAGCAGCGAGGCCAACTCGCGCTGGCCTTGTACGGCGGCTTCGACTTCCTTTTCCAGCGGAGGAATGGTTTTAGGGAGGTGATTGGCGATCATGATGCAACTCCGGTGTCTCGACATTCAGTTGAGACCAAACCTAAACGAAACAAACGAAAATCGCAATATTCGAAAAATTACCATCGATCGATACCGGTTCAGCTCCTACTTCCGCTTGGTAAGCTCATCACCCCGCCGCCTTCGCAGAAGCCTGCGGTACCAACCCACCCCACCCGTCACCGTCCCTACAACAACCACCCCATTCCCCACCAGCCAAAGCCCAAAATTCCGACTCTGCTCCGCATCTCCCTCATAAAACGGCCCGAAATACGCCGATACCACCACTACAACCCCGTTAAACACCCCAAGTGCCACGGCAACCACCAGCACAACAAACACAACCCCCTTAACCACTTTCAGGCAACCTTCCAAAACCATATCTCCCTGGACTCGTGATAATCCGAGAACGTCCCTTCAATCGAAAATCCCAGCTGAATACGCGGATAGCTCAACCAGTCCGTCAACCGCCGCCCGTTCCATAGGTCGATGTGATCACCACTGCGATTACCAAACGTTTCGTTTCCCCGGCGCCAAAAGTCTTTGAAGAAGATGATGCCTTGATGCCCAGCCAACTCATCTTCGAAGTTTTCGGGTTTTATCTTCTTCACGCTTCGTAAACCGGGAATGATGCTGCGGCTTAATGCACTGGCCATTTCCTCTGCCGCCAGTATGTGCACCTCGCTTTTGGGATGCTGCCAACAATAGCGCACGCTGCTTAATCTGCTCAGGTCGACGCCAGATCTACGCAGTGCCACGCCAAGATTGATCGCGCATTGATCACTGAAATTCTTGGCGCCGTTGGTTCTGCATGGCGCGGCGTCGCCAAAGATTTCCGGGTGGTTTTTCCATAGGGTGTTGAATGTCAGCATTCGGCTTTTCCATCGCGTATTTTTTCCGCGACCGTAGCAAACGCCATGCAACTCAAGAGGACTCCAGAGCGAATCCAGAACGGTCCTACGCAAGACGTAGGTTTTGGTTGCAGGACAAAACGCACACGCCTGTCGCATGTGGATAAAAGAACTCAAACGCTCGCCTTCTACAGCGCTGACAACCTGTTGCCTTTTCCCACGCCAGCCATCGAACAATGCCAATACCTCCCATCGCTCCCCCCTCGTAGGCTCACCTCCTCGCACAAGGAAGTGAGCCGTCATGCCAGAACGCTTTTACCCACCCACCGAAGAAGAGTTACGCAAACGACGCATCCTGACGCCGCAGCCGTCGCGTGTGCCGTATTCGCCATCGGTTAATTTTTTAGAGCCATCTCCTGCCCCAGCCCCCACGCGAGCCAAACCTCCCGGCTGCGTCTTCATCAAGCCTTGCCAACTGCCTGATGGCATCACTCATTACTTCAACCCGGCCGGGTATGTGCCGTTGGAGCTGATCAGGGAGTACGGCCACTTAAGCCTGCTGGGTGGGCGTGAGGTGGATAGCAGGGGCGCGGTTGCCTTGCGCAAGATCGGCGGCAGCACATTGCCCGCTGGCTTGGGGCAGTTGGCGTTGCGGTCGGCAGTTTGGGAGTCGGCGGCGACTGCCGTTGGATCGGTCGCCGGTGGCCTGTTGACGGGGTTGGTGGCGCTGGCCTGGCCGTCGGAGCTGGGTGATAGCGCGCTCTACAGCGAGGAGCAGTTGCGTTCGATGCAACGGGCGCGGTCGCAGATGCGGTTGCATATCGAGCAACGCGAGGACGGCACGCTCAAGGGGTATGGGTTCTACACGGGCAACCATGCCGATTGGCAGATGATTGATGTGGTGCAGTTTCAACACCGTGACGATCAGTTTGTGGCGGATTTGGACGAGGGTGTGGAGCTGATCTGGACGCCCGCCGTTGATCCAAGTGACACGCTGGGTATTCCAGCCTTGGAGGCTGCGCCGCAAGCGCCGGTGATCTGGATTTATCCGCCGACGGAGAAGGCCGCGCAGATTCTGGTGAATCCGATTTATCCACCGGAGTATCGGGATTTTATTCTGGTGTTCCCGGTGGAGTCGGGGGTTCGGCCGCTGTATGTGGTCGTCAGTGTCAAGGCTGGGGATCACAAGTACCACAAGGCGCCTAATACCGAAAAAATAACTGGCTTTGCAGGCCTGATCAAAGCAAAACCCATGACTCCCAGACAGGGAGGCGCCGGGTTAAGAGAGCGTTGGATTGAGGAAAAAGGCCGGAGAATCTATGAGTGGGACTCTCAACATGGAGAGCTGGAAGTTTATCTAGCAAGTGATGGGAGCCATTTAGGTGCGTTCAGCCACGTAACCGGCGAGCAGCTAAAAGGACCGAAGAAAAAACGAAATATCAGAAGATACCTGTGAGGGCTACATGGGACTAAAAGTGAGATTGGAATGGTTCGACAGAACCACACAGCAGCTACGTGGCGCGGAGGACTCGGCAGATATGGGAGACGATTACTCCGCGATTTCCGAGCTTGGATTGTCGACAGCCGAAGATGTCAATAACGGGATGTTTGAGCTGCGGAGGGAGTGGCTACCACTGATACAGGCACGTTTTTCTCATGAAATTGCTCTTTTAGAAAGCGACTACTTCATCGCGTTTGATTACGAAGATGCAAACGAATAACACAAACTCCGAGAATTCAGCTTAATGCGCAGACTGTCACTCACAAACAAAAAACTCCGCAACATCCCCAGGCACCTCAGAGCTCTGACCCGCTGGGCAGACAGCTTCGAAGGCTGTTTTTACGAAGAGTTACCGCTGCGACCCGACTATATAAACCTAAAAATCCCAGTTATTGAAAACCTTGTTGAAGGCAATCAAACCACACCGGAAATTCTGGCGCATTGCGCTCAACAGATGATCAAGGTTGCAGGTCACTTGGTTGAAGCACGATCAGACGGTGACCCTGAGTGCTGGATTGTCGCCTGCATCATGGTCCCGGACATGTTCTCAAGCCGAGTCTGTGTCTACACCGACAAAGCCCGCCTTCTCGGCCACACTCAGCCCTTTGACTACGAGTACTTTCGCCAAACACGCATCATCGGCCGAAGCCTTGCCCGCGAATGGGGGTTGGTCGTTCCGCCGGGCCTCCACGAAGTTGGCTTTCACTTCATCCACGAGGACGAAGAAGGAACCGTCTTCGAGTCAGAGCATTGGTACTTCGGCGAAGTCAGCACGACCGATGAAGACCCTGGCGCAGAGCGCTGGAAGTATCAAACCTTCAGGTCCTTCCAAGCACAGCATCCACATTTGTTTGGTCCGTCCACTTAGCTCGCCTTCATCTCACTCCCCACCCCACCAATCAACACACGATTCCCCGGATCCGTAATATCAAACACCTGCAGCGCACACGCCGAAGGCTCCAGCTTGAACTGAAACTCCACCAGGTAGACCTTTGCCTTCTCCGGGCTGAAGGTGCTCATCACCGGCCCACAGCTGTAGTAAACCCCGTTGCCCCGGTTGTTCGCCGTGCTGGCGACGGTGAGTTGCTTGCCAGGATCGGCTTGGATTTCCAGCTGTGGAAAACGCTTGAACCCTGCACTGGCAACGGTTTGGTTGAGCTTGGCGATCCAGTTGAAGACGCGGCCTTCGCCCGTGTCCATCACGGTGCCGAGGGTTTCCATGCGTTGGTCGGGGTCGCCTTCGCGGCGGATCGAGAATTCCACGGGGGCGGTGCCGCCGTAGGCTTTCATGATGACTTTGGCGTGCTCTGCATCCACGGCCACGGTTTTCTGGCGAAGTTGGACGCCGTCCTTGAACAGGCTGGGCGATGAGTCGCGTTGGTTGGATTGGCAGGCGCATAGGGCGAGGGTAACGAGGGAGAACAGCGCGATTCGCTTCACGGGAGGATGTCCTTATCAAGGTGAGAGTGAGTGATGACTGGACCCGAGCTTGAACGGAATTTTCCGCAGTTTAAGCGCCGCTGCCGGGCTTGAGGAGGGCTGCGATGCTAGCGCTGCGGTATGGCAGGCCTCCCGAGGTAATCCCATCGCAGCCTCGCCGGGGCTCGACAGCTCCCACATTTGATCGGCGTCGCTTTGCGCTCCCCTTAGGGCGCGTTAAACACCAATCGCGCGCACAACCCACCCTGCTTGCGGTTATGCAGCGCCAACCGGCAGCCGATCTTGCCGACGATCATCTGCACGATCGCCAACCCCAACCCCGCACCATTGGCATTGCCCCTGCTGTAAAACCGCTCGAACAGGCGCTCCATGTGCATCTCATCAATCCCCGGGCCTTGGTCTTTCACGCTCAGGCAATGAGCGCCAATCACCACTTTTACTTCGCTGCCCACTGGGGAAAAGTTGAGGGCGTTGGTCACCAGGTTCTGGAACGCAATGGCCAGCGCCACCGGCTCGGTTTCGACCCAGCAATCTTCATTACCTTCGAGCACCAGTTCCACGCCTTTTTCCATGGCCAGTGGGGTCAGCTCGGCGAGTTCTTCGCGCACCAGCTCGGTCAGTTGCACACGCTCACACACGGGGTTGTTCAGTTGCGGCTCGATGCGCGCCATGGTCAGCAATTGACTGCCGATGCGGGTGGCGCGGTCGACGCCGCTGACCAAAAATTCCAACGCCTCGCGACGCTGCTCCTCGGTGACGGCCGTCTGCGCGTTCTGGGCATGAATGCGCAGGATCGCCAGGGGCGTGCGCAGTTCATGGGCGGCGTCGGCGATGAAGCGGCGTTCGCGTGCCAGCAGTTCATCGACTTGAACCAGCAGCCGGTTAAGCGCGGTTTGCATGGGTTCCAGGTCGGTAGGCAGAGGCTTGAGGTGCAGAGGCTGCAACGTGTCGGTGTTGCGCCCACGAATCGACAACACCATGGCGCGCAAGGGCTTGAGGCCCCAGCCGATGGTCAGCCAGATCAACAGCGCCAGCAGCGGCACGCCGATCAGCGTGGGCCAGAGGGTGTGGCGCATGATGCGCTGGATCACGTCCTGGCGAATGTCGTCACGTTCGCCCACCCAGATCAGCAGGCCCTGTTGCGGGTCGGCGAGAAGGAAGGCGCACCAGTCATTGCCGTTGTCCATCAGGTCGTGGGAACCGAGGGTCGTTGGCGGTGCCGCCAGCACCGGTGCTTCGGAGGAGCGCACGAGCAACTCACCCGCGCTGTTCCATACCTGGAAGGTCAGGCGGGTTTCATAGGGATGGGCCACGCCGTCCTCGCCCACGCGACTCATGGCATGGTCGAACGCCTGGTACAAACGCGCCCAATCCGCCTCCCCAGGATCACGTTGGCGCAGCACGCCTTGCAGCAAGCGCGCACTCTGGGCGAGTTGGGCGTCGTAGACTTCTTCGATTTCGTGGTGGCTGTCGCGCAGCACCAGCCAGCTGATCAAGGCATCACCCGCCAGGATCAGCAGTAATACGGGGATGAGGATGCGTGCACGAACCGAGGTCATGGCTTGAGCGCCAGCACATAGCCGACACCACGCACGGTGCGGATCAGTTCGGTGGATAACTTTTTACGCAAGTTGTGGATCAGCACTTCCAAGGTATTGCTCTCGACCCGATCCTGCCAGCCATACAACGCACGCGATAAACGTTCGCGGGTCACGACTTTGCCAGGACGGACCATCAGCTGATGCAACAGTTGGTATTCCATGGGGGTGACGATGATGTCGGCGTCCAGATAGCGCACTTGCTGGGTGGCCGGATCGAGGCTGACGCCGGCGTGTTCCAGCATCGGCTGGGCACGGCCTTGGCTGCGGCGCAACAAGGCACGCACGCGGGCCTTGAGTTCCTCCACATCGAAGGGTTTGATCAGGTAGTCGTCTGCGCCCGCATCCAAGCCGGCAATGCGTTCGGCGGTACCATCGCGGGCGGTGAGGATCAGCACCGGCACGTCGTGCTGGTCGGCACGCAGTTGCTGCAATACGTCGAGGCCATCGAGGCGCGGCAGGCCGAGGTCGAGCAGCAACAGGTCGAAGCTTTCCGTGCGCAGGGCATGCAGGGCCGCGAGGCCATCCTGCAACCAATCGAGGGTATAGCCTTCGGCGCCCAACGCCACGCGAATCCCCTGGCCGAGGGCACGGTCATCTTCGACGAGGAGTAGGCGCATAGCAGAATCTCTGTAGGAATCGGCGGCATCATGCCGGGTTCTGGCCCAGGCTATTTCGGCAAAGATGTTACGGCGCATTACCAACTAAGGTTGCGCTAAGGTTGGTTTTGCACTGTGAAACCTCCCACATCTGCTGAGAGCTTTTCCATGCGCAAAATTCTCCTGCTGTCCCTGATTCTCGCCAGCCCCATGGCCATCGCCGGCCCGCAGTGCACCACCGCGGAGCGCTCGCAATGGCAAGACGAAAAAGCCTTCCAGGACAAGCTCAAGGCCGAAGGCTACACCATCAGCAAGTTCAAGGTCACCGACGGCAACTGCTACGAAATCTATGGCTTCGACAAGGACAAGCGCAAGGTCGAGATCTACCACGACCCCGTCACCGGCAAAGCCGTGAAGACTGAGATCAAGGGCTGATGCCAGGCGAATCCCTGCGCCTGTGGGACCCGCTGGTGAGGCTGTTTCATCTGTCGATCGCCGGGGTCTTTGTCGCCAATTACTTCTTTAACGAAGCAGGCGATGACTGGCATGTCTGGCTGGGCTACTACGCCATGGCCTGGTTGCTGGTACGAGTGATATGGGGATTTGTCAGTCCGCACAGTGCCCGTTGGGCGGACTTCTGGCCGACGCCGAAACGCCTGAATGCCCACCTGCGCTCGCTGCTCAATGGTCGGCCGCAACACCGCCTGGGGCATTCGCCGATTGGCGCGCTGGTGATGCTGTTGATGTTGCTGGCGCTGCTGACCATCGGCACCAGCGGTTTCCTGATGCAGGAAGTCGACGCTCTATGGGGTGCCGATTGGCCGCTGCAAATTCACGAGACCGCCGCCAATGCGCTGCTGGGGCTGGTCTGCGTGCATGTGCTGGCCGCGATCTTTGAAAGCATCCAGGTGCGGGACAACCTGCCGTTATCCATGCTCACCGGTCGCAGGAAGCGCCTGCCGGATGAGCGTGCGCAGTAATCCTTTTTATCCACAGGTCCCCTATGCGCTCCGCCTTATTGATTTTCAGCCTGCTGGGGGTATTTTTTGCCGCCTGGCAGAGCCATCCGCCCCACGTATTGGCACCGTTTGCCCAGGCCAGCCCGAACACCGCAAAAGTGGCGGCGCCTGCGCAGTACAGCAGCCGGTTCGTGTCGACCCAGCTCACCGACTTCGTGCACTCCTCGTCCGTCACCGCCCTGCCTGGCGGCGACTTGATGGCGGTGTGGTTCGCCGGCTCGCGCGAAGGCGCGGCCGATGTGCAGGTACGCACCGCGCGCTTTGATGCAGGCAGCGGCGAATGGGGCGCCGAGCAGGTGCTGGCCACGCGTGAAAGCACCCGCGACGGCACCCAGCGCTATATCCGCAAGCTGGGCAACCCGGTGATCGCCCTGGGCCCGGATAAACGCCTATGGATGTTTTATGTGTCAGTGTCAGTCGGCGGCTGGGCCACCAGTGCGATCAATCTGATGGTGTCGGACGACATGGGCGCCAGTTGGTCGGCACCGAGGCAACTGGTCACCTCGCCATTCTTCAATATCAGCACCCTGGTGCGCGCCGCGCCGGTGTTCCATGCCGACGGCTCCATCGGCCTGCCGGTGTACCACGAGTTCATGGGCAAGTTTGCCGAATACCTGTATTTGAGCGCCGATGGAGCGGTGATCGATAAATTCCGCATCAGCCGCGGCAAGCACTCACTGCAGCCGACCATCGTGCCGCTGGATGGCAAGCGCGCCGTGGCGATGTTGCGCTATGCCGGCGACACCCATCACCGCGTGCTCGCCAGCCGCACCGAAGACGCCGGGCAAACCTGGAGCGAACCTTACCCGCTGGAGCCGGCCAATCCCAATTCCTCGCTGGCGGCGGTGGGCACGCAGGACGACGGCTTGCTGGTGGCCCTTAATGATCTGCAGGATGGCCGCTTCAAGCTCAGCCTCTACGGCACCGACGCCCAGCTCAGCCAATGGCGCACGGTGGCAGAGCTGGACCAGTCACCCGACCCGCTCGGCCAACCATTCTCGCCCGAGGCCTATAAAGAAATCATCGGCGAAGGCTTCCGCGCCTCCAGCGGCGCCAGGCGTCTGCCGCTGGAGCAACGCTTTCTCAGTAACCTCGATTACCGCGTGTGCAAACCCCAGGGCTGCGATTTCGAATACGAGTACCCGTATTTCAGCCGCAGCCCGGACGGCATGTACCACCTGGTGTACTCGTGGAATAACACCTTTATCAAACATGTCAGCTTCAACGAAGCCTGGCTGGCGGAGCGGCTGTGATGGCTTCTTTATGGCAGGCCCATTTGAGTTTTGTGCTGCTGGGGTTTGTGCTGTCGAGTGCGTTTCGATTCAGCGCACCCTGGCGCCCGTGGTGGTTACCGCTATTGGCCGCGGTGAGTTTTATCCCGGTCAATGAGCTGCCGCTGGCGGCGTATGTGCGCAGCTTTACCGATGACCTGGCGATCAGCACGTTGGTGTTGCTGGCGTGGGTCGCACTCGGTCGTTTGGGCGTGGTGCAGTCGATCAGCCGCCAACATCAGGTGCAGATGTTGCTGCTGTTTGGGGTGTTAAGCCTGGTGTTGTACCCGGCGACGCTGGGGCTGACTTATTTCGACCCCTATCGCTGGGGCTTCAACCCGCGACCGATGATTATGCTGGTAGGTGCCTTGGCGCTACTGATGGTATGGCTGCGCAATGGCTTGGCGGTGTGGATGCTTGCGGTCGGCACCCTGGCCTTCGCGCTGCGGCTCAAGGCGTCGGAAAACTACTGGGATTACCTGGTTGATCCGCTCTTGGCGGGCTACTGCGTGGTCGCTGGATTAATGCAATTCAAACTGTGGGAGCGGGCTTGCTCGCGAATGCGGAGTATCAGGCGGCATATCTGGCACTGAACCACCGCTTTCGCGAGCAAGCCCGCAGTTGATGTGTGGTGTTTTTGAGAATGGGGAAAATAATGGGTGCGTTGCAATCACGCCGCCTGCGCTACGGCGTGGGCGCGATCGGGTTGGTATTTGCCTTGCTGGCCGCGCTGCGGCTGGTATTTGTGCTGGGCTTTTCCGGCCTTGATTTGAGCACCCCGGCACTGCTGGAAACCCTCGGCATCGGCCTGCGTTTCGACCTGCGCCTGGCGGTGCTGCTCCTGCTGCCGCTGGCGCTGCTCGCCTGGATTCCACGCTGGAACCTGACAACACGCCCCGCCCTGCGCTGGCTGGCCCGAACCTATCTGATGGTCGCACTGGCCGTGGTCGGCCTGGTGTACATCATCGACTTCGGCCACTACGCCTACCTCGGTGTGCGCATCAATGCGACCGTGCTGCGTTACCTGCAAGACGCGCAGATTTCACAACAGATGGTGTGGGAAACCTATCCGGTGCTGTGGATAACCGCGTGCTGGCTGGGAGCGGTGGCCTTATGGGTGTGGGCGTTGATTTGCCTTGAGCGGTTGACGCTGGACCGCGCCCCCAGCACCAGCAGCAAATGGTCACTGGCGGCTGTTTCTGTCATCGGCGTGGTCGGCGTACTGCTGGCCCTGCTCGGCCGCGTCGCCAACCTCAACCTGGAGAACCCGGTGCCTCTGCGCTGGAGCGACGCGTTCTTTTCCGGCAACCCGCAGGTGGCCGCCGTGGGCCTGAACCCGGTGCTGTTTATGTACGACACACTCAAGGTCGGCCAATCGCAGTTCGATGAGGCCCAGGTGCGTGAGCATTACCCTCAGGTCGCCCAGTACCTGGGGGTCGACCAGCCCGATGCCGAGCAACTGAACTTCATCCGCGAACAAGGCGTGCAGCCCTATCGGCTGGCCGGCGGGCGCCCGCCGAATGTGATCTTCGTGATGCTCGAATCCCTCGGCACCAGCGCCGTGGGAGCCTATGGAAATCCACTCAATCCCACGCCAAACCTGGACAAGCTGGCCACGCAAAGCTGGTTCTTCAAACACTTTTACGTGCCCGTCACCGGTACCGCCAAGACCGTGTGGGCGAGCATCACCGGCGTACCGGATGTCACCCGCCAGGAAACCGCGACGCGTAACCCGTTGATCACCCGGCAACACACGCTGATCAACGCCTTCGAGGGTTACCGGAAGTTCTACATGATCGGTGGCAATGCCGGCTGGGCGAATATCAATGCCCTGATCCGCCAGAGCATCGACGGCGTGCAGCTGTTTGAAGAGAGCCACTGGCGCTCGCCACGGGTGGACGTGTGGGGCATTTCCGACCTGGACCTATTCAAGGAAGGTGACGCATTGCTGCGCGCGGTCCCGAACGACCAACCCTTCTTTGCTTACCTGCAAACCTCCGGCAATCACCGTCCATTCACCATCCCCAAGCACAACGATGGCTTCCAGGTCAGCAACGTGACGCTGGAGCAGGCCCAGGCCGCCGGCTCGCGCAGCGTCGAGCAATACAATGCGGTGCGCCTGCTGGACTACAATATCGGTCGGCTGATGGAAATCGCCAAGGCGGACGGTTACTACGACAACAGCATCTTTGTGTTCTTCGGCGACCACAACACGCGCATCAGCCAGATCCCGCACATGGCACCGGCCTTCGAACAGTTGGGGCTTGAAAGTAACAACGTGCCTTTGCTGATCCACGCGCCCGGCCTGCAACCTCGGGTGATCGAAGAAGCTGTCGGCCTGGCGGACTTGCTACCCACCGTGGCCGGCATGGCGGGCGTGCCGTTCACCAATGGCGCCATGGGCCGGGATATCCAGCAGCCGGCACCGGAAGGCGAGCGCATGGTGCCGTTGGTACTGCGGGAAGGTACCTTCCCGATCATCGGAGGCGTGACCAAGGACTTCCTGCTGCAGATGCAGCACGACGGTACCTCACCGACTCTGCATGACCTGGCGTCGCCTACCCCGCGAGACGACGTGGCCGCACAGCATCCCGAGGAGTTCCAGCGTTTGCAGGACCTGACCCGGGGGCTGCACGAGAGTGCGCGGTTGATGCTGTTCAGGAACGTGCGGGAATGATTATTTCGACTGGAACGTCTCAAGGTACGCCAGGATGTTTTCAATCTTCTCCTGGTCACTGATGCCCCAGAAAATCATCCGCGTACCACTCACCACCTTCTTCGGCGCCTCGATATAGGCGGCGAGTTTGTCGCGGGTCCAGACCACGCCGGAGTTTTTCATCGCATCGGAATACTGATAGTCCGTGGTCGTCCCCGCAGGTCGCCCGATGATGCCGTTGAGTTCCGGACCAAAGCCGCCGCGTGCGCCTTCGCCGATGCTGTGGCAGCCGCCGCAGGTTTTGGCGAACAGCTTGCCGCCCGCTTCGGCGTCACCGGCGGCGACGGCCGGACCGGTGTTGAGGATCAGGGCAAGGGTGAACAAAGCGTACTTCATCAAGGGCTCCACAGCGGGCAACGGTGGATTGATTATGCCTGTATCAACGTCACTCTGCCGCTTCTGACAACAACCCGGGAAGCGCTCTAAAACGACCACCCATCGCCCCACACACATCCAATCGAACCTATTTCAATCCACCCCACTCCACCTTACTGAATCCCTGATGGAGGAGTAAGGATCATGGCTCAGCCATCGATTTTGGTACTGGAAGACGACGAAATCATTCGCGCGTTAATGGTCGATGTACTGGAGGACTTCGGCGCAGTCGTTACGTCGTTTCCTTCGGCGGATGAGGGGATGATTTACCTGGAGCGAGGCGATGATCCGGTCGACCTGATTGTCAGCGATATCCAGATGCCGGGTTTGCTCAATGGCTATGACTTGAGCAAGGTGGTGGCCCACCGTTGGCCTACGGTGCCGGTGGTGCTGACCTCGGGAAATACCAAGCTGGCGGCGCAACTGGGTGGCTCGGTGCGGTTTTTGCCCAAGCCATGGAGTACTGAGCATCTGATCGAGTGCGTGCAAACGGCGCTGAACCCACAAGGTTCGTCCATGCACTGATAGCGTCGCAATATCACTTAAGCGAACTTCGCGCAGGCCTTTAGGGTCACTATGGGAGCAAGGAGCGACTTTTGCTGATCCGCCGGTCAACCTTTTCGCTTTGTGCGTTCAGATGATGGCCGTGAGTTGTGTAGAATCGTCGCCCATTTCCACGCGTCATTCATGGCCGAGAGGCCCACAGTTCGAGCTTATTGAATGCATTCACAGGCCCCTGACGTTGGTGCGCCCTCATTGCTGGAGTCGTTGCGCGCAGGCACAGCCCGGCTGCACGTAGCGTTGGAAAAACGCCTGCCGTTTTTCTCCGAGCGCCTGGATGCCGACTGGTACCGACGCTTGCTCCGGGCGTATTACGGCTTTTATGCGCCGATGGAAGCCGCCTTGTACGAAAGTGATTTGATCCCTGAGGGCTTTGACCGGGTCATGCGTGTGAAAACGCCCACCCTGATGAACGACCTTCACGCCCTAGGCCTGAATGCCCCCGCCATTAACGCGCTGCCCCGCTGCGCCAACCTGCCCCCGCTGGCTACCCCCACTGCCTGCCTCGGTGCGCTGTATGTACTGGAGGGTGCGACCCTGGGCGGCCAGGTGTTGCGTCGGGAAATGGCCCAGCGACTGGGCCTGGACGCCGACAACGGCGGTGCGTTCCTCAACGTGTATGGCACCGAGACCGGCCGTCGCTGGAAGGATTTTCTCGATTACCTGGCCCGCATGCCGCTGGACGCACCCGCCAGACAAGACGCGGTGGATGCAGCCCGTTCGACGTTCAGCTGCTTTGAGCAATGGCTCGACAGCCAGGAGGTACTGCTATGAAAACCGAAGATTTTGAAGAGCTGCTTGCCAACTGTGCCGACGAGCCCATCCGCTTTCCGGGGGCGATCCAACCCCACGGCGTGCTGCTGACGTTATCGGAGCCGGCGCTGAAGATCATCCAGGTCAGTGCCAACATCGGCACCCTGTTCGGGCATGCGCCCGAGACGCTGCTCGACCAGCCATTGCACACCCTGGTGGGTGCCGAGCACGCCCGGGCCGTTGCCGTCATGGCCGAGAACAACACGTTTTTCGATGCTCCACCTTTGCACGTCACCTTTAACGGCGCGGAGTTCGAAGGCCTGCTGCACCGCCATCAAGATGTGCTGGTGCTGGAATTCGAACCGCTGCTCAAAGACTTCCGCCCACGGGCACTGAACGGTCGCACCAGCGACCTGGGCAAGATGCTGCAGCGTTTACAGTCGGCGAAAACCCTGCAAGCGCTGTACGAAATCAGCGTGAATGAAATCCAGGCCATGACCGGCTACGACCGCGTGCTGATCTATCGTTTCGAAGAGGAAGGCCACGGGCAAGTGATCGCCGAAGCGTCGGCGCCGTCCATGGAACTGTTCAACGGGTTGTTTTTCCCGGCGTCCGACATCCCTGAACAAGCCCGCGAGTTGTATCGCACCAACTGGCTGCGCATCATCCCGAATGCGGCCTACGAGCCGGTGCCGCTGCTGCCCAAGCTACGCCCGGACACCGGCCAGCCGCTGGACTTGAGCTTTGCCACGCTGCGCAGTGTCTCGCCGATTCATTGCCAGTACATGCAGAACATGGGCGTGTTGTCGTCCATGAGCATCTCGCTGATGAAGGGCGACAAACTCTGGGGCCTGATCAGTTGCGGCAACCGCGAACCCCTGCTGGTGCCGAACGACCTGCGCACCGCCTGCCAGACCATCGGCCAGGTGCTTTCTCTGCAGATCAGCGCCATGGAAGCCCTGGACCTCAGCCGTCAGCGCGACGAGAAAGTCGAGACCCTGGCCCGGCTGGATCAGGCCATGAAAGCCTCGCAAGAAAACGTGTTCGACGGCCTGGCCCGGCAACCGCAATTGCTGATGGACCTGACCCTGTCCGGTGGCGTGGCGATTATCGAAGACAAGCAACTGCACCGCTACGGCAACTGCCCGGAGCCGGCGCAGATCCGCGCGCTGCACAAGTGGTTGCAAGAAGGTGGCGAGCCGGTGTTTTCCAGCCATAACCTGGCCTCGGTATACCCGCCGGCGACGGAGTTCCAGCAGGTGGCCAGCGGCGTATTGGCCATGAGCCTGCCCAAGCCTGTGGATAACGGTGTGCTGTGGTTCCGTCCGGAAGTGAAAGAGAACATCAACTGGAGTGGCGACCCGAAAAAGCCGCTGGACCTGGAAAATTCCGACGCTGGCCTGCGCCTTCGCCCACGTACGTCGTTTGAAATCTGGAAAGTGGAAATGGCCGGCATTTCCACCAAGTGGAGCCATGGCGACCGTTTCGCCGCCAACGACTTGCGTCGCTCCGCGCTGGAAAACGACCTGGCGCGCCAGGTGCTGCGCGAACAACAAGCCGTGCGCGCCCGTGATGAGCTGGTAGCGGTGGTGTCCCACGACCTGCGCAACCCGATGACGGTGATTTCCATGCTGTGCGGCATGATGCAGAAGGCCTTCAGTTCCGATGGTCCACATACTTCGCGGCGGATTTCTTCGGCCATCGATACGATGCAACAGGCTGCCGGGCGCATGAACGTGCTGCTGGAAGACCTGCTCGATACCTCGAAAATCGAGGCCGGACGCTATGTGGTCAAGCCAGTGGCACTCGACGTGAGCCAAATGTTTGATGAAGCCTACTCACTGCTGGCACCTCTGGCGATGGAGAAAGGTATCGATCTGTCGTTCAATGCCGAGCCTGGCCTGCAGATCAATGCCGACCCCGAGCGTCTGTTCCAGGTGCTGTCGAACCTGATCGGCAACGCTATCAAGTTCACCCCGCGCCAGGGCAATATCGGCATCAGCGCCATGAGCAATGGCGAGGAAATCGTTTTCTCGGTGCGCGACTCCGGCGAAGGTATTGCGCCAGAACAACTGCCGCACGTATTTGATCGCTATTGGACCCAGGCGGAAAACAACCCCACCGGCAGCGGCCTGGGGCTGTATATCACTCAAGGCATCGTTCAGGCGCATGGCGGCAAGATCATCGCCGAGAGTGAAGTGGGGCGCGGCAGTGAGTTCCGCTTTACCGTGCCGAAGGTCATCGAAGACTCGCATACCTGATGCGCCAAGACCGTGTGGCAGGTGTGGGAGCCGGGCTTGCCTCATACGGGCAACACCACCACCGCCTCCAACCCACCGCCCTGGCGTTCTGTCAGGGTCAACGTACCACCGTGCTCCAGCACGATCGCCCGCGCGGTAGAAAGTCCCAGCCCGACACCGCCGGTGCTTTTGTTGCGTGACCCTTCAAGGCGATAGAACGGCAGGAACACCCGTTCCCGATGTTCGGCGGGAATGCCCGGGCCACGATCGAGCACACGAATCACCACCGCTCCCGGCTTCTGCTGCAGCTCGATCTGCGGCGCCACGCCGTAGTGGATGGCGTTGTCCATCAGGTTGGTCATCACCCTTTTCAGGCCCAGGGGCCGGCCGAAGTACACCAGGCGTGGCGGGCCGCTGAACGTGAGGTCAATGGCCTGGTCGCGGTAGTCGTCGATCAGGGTTTGCAGCAATTCCGCCAGGTCCAGTTGGGTCGCCTGCTCCAGGCGTGCGTCGTCGCGGAAGAACTCCAGGGCGGTGTTGATCATGGCCTGCATTTCATCGACATCGCGAAACAACCGTTGCTGCTGGTCAGCATCTTCGATGAACTCACCGCGCAGGCGCAGGCGGGTCAGCGGCGCGCGCAAATCATGGGAGATCGCCGCGAGCATTTGGGTGCGATCCTGGATGAAGTGCCGCAACTGCGCCTGCATGCTGTTGAAGGCGAGGATCGCCTGGCGGATTTCGTGAGGACCCACCGGCTCTATGGGCGGTGCGCGAAAGTCGGCACCGAAGCGCCGTGCGCCTTGGGCGAAGTGTTGCAGCGGACGGGCCAGGCGGCGGGTCGCGACCAGGGTGACCAACGCGGTGGAAACCAGCAACAACAGCACCACGATCAGGCTGCGCGCCCCATCATTCAGCCCCCAACTGCGCGCCCGCGCACTGAACATCAGCCAGGACTGATCAGTCAATTGCATCAACAGCACATAGTGGCCGTTGCCGTCCGGCCAGTCGGACGGTTCGTAGGCTTCCATGGGCCGGGTCGGGCCCTGGAGCAGGTGCTTGAACACCTGCTCGCCCGAGTGGAAATCCGGGTCGTCGAGCACCGGCAAGTCAAACGCCACGCGCTGCGCGGCCCACGTCACGCTGAACGACTCATCCCCCACCACCTGGACAAGACGCGGTCGCTGCGCCGGCTCGGACGCTTCCACCACGCGCACCACCACGGCTATCTTTTCCAGCAAGCCGGTTTCGGTCAACGGTGGCCGTGCCCATACGCCTGCCAACTGCACGAACAAGGCGTTGAACGCCAGCGCGGTGAACATCGCAATCAGGATGGTCAGGGCAATCCAGCGGGCCACCGTGTCGCGCGGGCGGCGACTCATGAGCGGGTCACGCTGGCGGTGAACTGGTAGCCACCATTGCGCACCGTGCGAATCATCGCCGGACGTTTGGTATCGAATTCCAGCTTGCGGCGCAATCGGCTCACTTGCACATCGATGCTGCGGTCGAAGGCATCATGGCTGTGGCCCCGTGCCAGGTTGAGCAGTTGCTCGCGGGTCAGCACACGCTGGGGGTGTTCGGCAAACACCAGCAGCAGGTCGAATTCGCCGGACGAGAGCGGGATCATCACCTGGTCGGGCGAACGCAATTCACGCCGCGTGAGGTCCAGTTGCCAGCCGGCAAAACGGATCAACGGGCGCGCGACCTCCCCCATCGGCGGGCGACTTTCACCCGCCCGGCGCAAAACCGCGCGCACCCGCGCCAGCAACTCGCGAGCGTCGAAGGGCTTGCTCAAATAGTCGTCGGCGCCCATTTCGAGGCCCACCACGCGGTCGCTGAGTTCGCCCATGGCCGTCAGCATGATCACGGGCGTGGCGTATTGCTGGCGCAGGCGCTGGCACAGCAGCAGGCCGTTATCACCGGGCAGCATCAGGTCGAGGATGATCAAGTCGGCCGGCTGGCGCTCCATGGCCGCCCACAGTTCGGCACCACTGGCAGCGGTCTCGACCACGTAGCCGTGTTGCAGGAAAAATTTCTTCAGCAGCGCGAGGACTTCAAGGTCATCGTCCACGATCAACAGGTTGCTCACCGGCGTCTTCACTGGGTTGGGTCGAGGTGCCATCTAAAACCATTCGGCACGGCCCGTCATATATTTCAATCGTGCAATAAAGCGTCAATGGCGCAATAAACCAGACATCTTTGCGCAAGGCGCGAATGCCAGCATCGGCCTCCCTTTTGCGGAGACTGTGCCCATGCGCTCGCTGACATCCCCCCAGCATCTGGCCCGCCAGGCCGTGCTGCTACTGACTGTGTCTTATCTGACCGGCTGCGCAAGCCCGGCGCCTGTGACACCCACCACCCGTTGCGCGCAGGTGGATTACCCGGTGTATGACCCGGCCGAACCCATCAACCGTGGTGTGTTTGCGTTTAACCGCGCAGTGGATGACTACGCCCTGGCGCCGGTGGCGCGGGGTTACCGATACCTGCCGGATTTCTTCCAACAGGGTGTGCATAACTTCGCGAGCAACTTCAGCGAGCCAAAGGTGTTTATCAATGACCTGCTGCAGGGCAACCCGCGACGCTCGGTCAACACCCTGGGCCGTTTCGCTGTGAATACGACGGTGGGCGTGGTGGGGCTGTTCGATGTGTCGGATCGCCTGGGCATCCCGCGCCACAAGGCCGACTTCGGCCAGACATTCGGTGTGTGGGGCGTGGGCAATGGACCGATTGTGGAGTTGCCCTTGCTGGGTACCAGCAACAGCCGGGATGCGGCAGGCAAAGTACTGGGCTTCCTGGTTTCGCCGCTGGGGGACAGCGATACGGTGCAGACCCTGGGCACCGTCAACCTCGTAGGCGGCACGGTCGATACGCGGGCATCGCTGTTGCCGCTCACCGACAGCCTGCAAAAACTGCCGGATTACTACAGCGCGTTACGCAACGTGGTGGCACAAAATCGTACGGCGTTTGTGCTGGAAGGCAAGGAGGGTGCGACGTCACCGCAGGCAGGCGATTGCACAAAAGGCGCGAGCGACGACTTCTAAGTCAACCGCGAGGTGCAGTCATATCTTGCAGCAGGGCGTTTATAGCCGGGCGGGTTTGACCTCTATAAGTTTGGCGTCGCTTCGCCCCAAACAGCGAAGCATCCTCTACTGACTAGAAGGAAACGCCTATGCTTGGCGCAATCAACCACACACTGGGCAACGTTCAATACCCCACGCAGCAGGATGATGCAGGGCCCCAGCGCAAGAAGCGCAGCATTGAGGACACACACACGCAATTGAACGCCGATTATTCTGCAAGCACAGAGGACAATGACCGACGACGCAAAACCGGAGGTGGGCTAGATAGCCTGGGTCAAGGCAATCTGCTTTAAAACGCATTATACGAAGGGCTGTGCACAGCTCTTCGTATTCCCGTTAACAAAACACTGACATTCACTGCGATAACCTTGCCGGTTCAATCCAGCCTGGAATCGTTGCCTGCATGCCGTACCTCGACACACTGCCCGCTGTATTGGCCGGCCCACTGCTGCGACGCCTTGAACCTCGGCGCCTGGTGTTGTGGCTGGTAGGCAGTCGAGCACTGGCGTTGACACTGAAGCTGCACCTGCCCGCGCAAACGCGGGAGATCACACTCGACCAGTGCCAGGTCGTACCCGTGGGCCGCCAGGCATTTATCCACCTGATCGATGTGTCGCTGGACGACGCCTTGCCCCTGGACGTGGAGATCAGCTACGACCTGTTGTGTGACAACACTGGCATCGCTGACTGGGCGCCGCACCTGCTGTACACCAATGCCCAACTGCCGAGCTTCGTCTTGCACAGCCGTATCCATCAGTTGGTACACGGCTCATGCCGCAAACCCCATCACAGCGCCGACGAAGGCCTGCTGTGCGTCGACCGCCTGCTGGCTGACGCGCCCACCCCAGCCGAACGCCCCGCCCTGCTGATGATGAGCGGCGACCAGGTGTACGCCGACGATGTCGCCGGGCCAATGCTGCGGGCGATTCATGCGCTGATCGAACGCCTGGGCCTGTTCGACGAATACCTGGAGGGCGCCGTGGTAGACGACAGCGCCAGTCTCTATGGGCATCGCGCCAGTTACTACCATCGCGCCGACTTGCTGCCAGCACTGGAGAGCAACGAAACCCTGCGCGAACGCTTCTTTGGGGGAGTGAAAAAGCCCATTTTCACCAGCAGTACCGCCGACAATCACCTGGTGACCTTCGCTGAAGTCATCGCGATGTATGTGCTGGTGTGGTCGCCCACGCCCTGGACGCTGATCACGCCCAAAGCGCCGCAACTGAGTCCGGAAGAACAGCAACGTTATGCCCGCGAGCAGGTGCAGATCGACCGATTCCGCGACGGCCTGCCAGGCGCCGCGCGGGTTTTCGCCCATCTGTCCACCTTGATGATCTTTGATGATCACGACATCACCGACGACTGGAACCTCAGCGCCCAGTGGGAAGAAACCGCCTACGGCCACCCGTTCTCCAAACGCATCATCGGCAACGCCTTGATGGCCTACCTGCTGTGCCAGGGCTGGGGCAACCAGCCGGATGCATTTGGCGAACTGGTGGGCCAAATCCAAGCGCTCACCCACCGAGCCCACGCCAACCACATGGGGGCCGCCGCCCAGGATGAATTGATCGAAGCGCTGCTCAAATTCCAGCAATGGCATTACGTGCTGCCCACCACCCCCGCCCTGGTGGTGCTCGACACCCGTACCCGCCGCTGGCGCAGCGAGTTCACCCTCAAGCAACCCTCCGGCCTGCTGGACTGGGAAGCCTTGAGTGAACTGCAACAGGAACTGCTCGACCACCCCTCGGCCATCATCGTCTCGCCCGCGCCGATCTTTGGCGTCAAGCTGATCGAGACAGTGCAGAAAATCTTCAGCTGGTGCGGGCACCCGTTGCTGGTGGACGCGGAAAACTGGATGGCCCATCGCGGCGCAGCCCAGGTGATCCTCAATATATTCCGTCACTCGCGCACACCGGGTAATTACGTGATTCTCTCGGGGGATGTGCACTACTCCTTCGTCTACGAAGTGCTGATCCGCCATCGCAACGCCGGCCCCAGGATCTGGCAGATCACCAGCAGTGGCATCAAGAATGAATTTCCGCCGCGCCTGCTGGAATGGTTCGACCGCCTCAATCGCTGGCTCTATTCACCCCGCTCGCCCCTCAACTGGTTCACCCGGAGGCGCACCATGCAAGTGGTGCCGCATATACCGGAACATGCCGAAGCCGGCGAACGGCTATGGAATTCGGCGGGAATGGGCCAGGTATTTTTCAACGAGCAGGGCCAGCCTGAGGCGATTTACCAGCACAACGCGGATGGCAAGGCGCGAACGAAGATGGTAGCTCCGCGCAAATAGCCAATAGCCACTGTCCGCTAGCCATTCACCTGCCCTATTCAAAGCCGCCAAGCCCCGTTGTACAGTAGCGCCAGCCACGGAGTATCGGCGTCAACATCGGCTGGTCTTGGATACCAGCCCAGGCAAGGAATGCGAAGATGGACGATACCTCCGACAACAATCCGTTGAAGCAAGATTTCTCTCACTTCAACGCCGACATGCTGCACACCGTTCTGGAGTTGGTCAGCGACGGGATCTGGGATTGGAACGCCAATACCGGGTTCGTGTATCGCAGCCCAGGCTGGTATGAAATGCTTGGCTATCACCGGCATGCACTGGAGAACAGCGTGTTCACCTGGGAGAACGTGATTCACCCGGACGATTATCCCCAGGTGATGAAGCGGTTCGACGACTACATCCACCGTCGCGCCCCGCACTACCAAGCCGAGTACCGTTGCCGCAAGAAAGACGGCAGCTACCTGTGGATAGAAGACCGCGGCTACGTGATCGCACGCAATACCGACGGCTCAGTGGCGCGCATGGTGGGTGCCCACCGCGATATTCATCTGCGCAAATGCTCCGTCGAACAACTGCAACGACGCAATCAATCCCTCGAGGCGCTGGTGGCTGAACGCACGCACGAACTGTCGCGGGTCAACCAACAGTTGCAACGTCAGTTGGATGAAAACCGCGCCCTGGCCGAACGGGATGCGCTCACCCTGGTCGCCAATCGCTACCGCCTGGAAAAAGTCTTGCTGGAAGAGTGCGACCGTGCCCAACGTTTTCGCCTGCCGTTGGCGTTGATCGCGATGGACATCGATGACTTCAAGCCGATCAATGACCGTTACGGCCATGGCGTGGGCGACCAGACGCTGGTGCACGTCGTCGAATGCCTGGAGCGCTGTATTCGTCCTCATGACCTGCTGGCCCGATGGGGTGGCGACGAGTTTGTGCTGATCCTGCCCAAGACCTCGCTGGAGGTCGCAACGGCACTGGCGCAGAGCCTGCGCCAGTCGTTGAGGAACACTGCGCACAGTGGCAACTTCAAGGTCACCCTGAGCCTGGGCGTTGCCGAGCGTCAACCGGATGAAGACCCCGCAGCCCTGATGGCGCGGGCCGACCAGGCGTTGTATCGCGCCAAGGCTGGGGGGAAGGATGGGGTGTCGACATGACCCCCCCAGCGTGTTATCGAACCGGCGGCGCGTACTGGATACCGCCGTTGTTCCAGAGCGCATTGAGCCCGCGCTTGATCTTCAGCACGCTGCCCTGGCCGATATTGCGTTCGAACACTTCGCCGTAGTTGCCCACCTGCTTGACGATCTGCACCACCCAGTCCTTGCGCAGTTTCAGGTCCTTGCCATATTCGCCATCGGCACCCAGCAAACGCGCAATATCCGGGTTCCTGGTGGTCTTGGCCTGCTCTTCGACGTTCTGCGAGGTAATACCCATTTCCTCGGCATTGAGCATGGCGAACAGGGTCCACTTGACGATGCTGAACCATTCGTCATCGCCTTTGCGCACCAGCGGCCCCAGCGGTTCCTTGGAGATCACTTCCGGCAGCACCACGAACTCGTCCGGGTGGGCCATCTTGATGCGCTGGGCATACAGGCCCGACTGGTCGGTGGTCAGCACGTCGCAACGCCCGGCTTCCAGGCCCTTGGCACTTTCGTCGGCGGTGTCGAAGGTGATCGGCGTGTACTTCATGCCGTTGGTGCGGAAGTAATCGGAGACGTTGAGTTCGGTGGTGGTACCCGCCTGAATGCACACCGTCGCGCCGTCCAGTTGCTTGGCACCGGTGACGCCCAACTTGTTATTCACCAGAAAGCCGATGCCGTCGTAGTAAGTCACGCCGGTGAAGACCAGGCCCATGCCCGAGTCACGAGAGCTGGTCCAGGTGGTGTTGCGTGAGATCACGTCGATTTCACCCGACTGCAGCGCGGTGAAGCGTTCCTTGGCGGTCAACTGGGTGAACTTCACTTTCGACGCATCGCCGAATACCGCTGCCGCCACCGCGTGGCACACGTCCACATCGATACCGGTCATCTTGCCCTTGCTGTCCGGTACGCCGAAGCCCGGCAGCCCATCACTGACGCCGCACTGGATGAAGCCTTTTTTCTGGATGGCATCCAGGGTCACGCCCGCATGCGCGGAACTCGCCAGGCCAAGCACGGCGGTGGCGCCCATCGCGGCCAAAGTCGTTTTGAATGGGTTCATGCAAAGCTCTCCCTGTCATTCCTTATTATTCGGCGCCGCACAGCCCGCGCCGGTTTATAGTGCTGCCGGGCAGTATCAACGGCTTTGCACCGCTGCCACAAACGACCTTTAGGCAAAGGCTCCTTCCGATTTGGAATGAACTGCATGATTTCAAAACGCTTGACCCCTTCGATGACGGCCCTGCAATGCTTCGAAGCCGCCGCCCGCCATTTGAGTTTCACCCGCGCCGCCGAAGAGCTGCACCTGACCCAGAGTGCAGTGAGCAAGCAGGTGGCGCAGTTGGAAGAGATGCTTTGCCACAACCTGTTCGAACGGGTGCGCCAGCGCTTGTACCTGTCGCCAGCGGGGTCGTTGTACCTGGCCGAAGTGCACAAGATCCTCACCCAGGTGGACATCTCCAGCCGCTACATCCTTACCTACGGCGGCGAAACCGAAGTGCTGCGCATCGCCACTCAACCGACCTTCGGCGACCGTTGGCTGGTGCCCAAGCTCAAGGATTTCGCGGCGAAACACCCCAATATCCACCTGGATGTGCGCAACGAACTGGAGCCCTTCGATGTGCTGCAGGCCAAGGCCGATATCGCGTTTTTCTTCGGCCAGGGCTCATGGCCGGGGGCGACCTGCATCGAGCTGTTCCGTGAAGCGGTAGTGCCGGTGTGCGCGCTGGGCTTCGTCGCCGAGGGCAGCGATGCTTCGTCACGCCACACCTTGCTGCAATGCACGTCGCGTCCGCAAGCCTGGCACGAATGGTTCCTGGAACAGGGCCTGCACTCGCAGAACAGTTATCACGGACCGCGTTTCGACACGTTCTACATGTGCATTCGTGCCGCGCAGTCAGGCTATGGCGTGGCCTTGGTGCCGCAGTACCTGGTGGCCGAAGAACTGGCCCAGGGCAGCCTGATGATTCCGTGGGATTACGCGATGCCCAGCAGCGGCGCGCACTTTATCGCCCATGCCGAACATGCGGGCGAGATCCCCAAGGTCAAGGCATTCCTGAGCTGGATGGTGGAGTACATCCGCGCACATCCCGACTTTTAATAATGACTCGGCGACTTTATTTCGTTTGCGGCAAGGGCGGGCGCCCGGCTTAGATAAAAACAAGTCCGTCACTGCCGAGTCCCCGATTCATGAGCCGCGAAACCATCAGCCAATCGATCTCCATCGTTCACCCCATCAGCCTCAGCCACGGTAAAAACGCCGAGGTCTGGGACACCTCGGGCAAACGCTACATCGATTTTGTCGGCGGCATTGGCGTGCTCAACCTCGGCCATTGCCACCCCGGCGTGGTCGAGGCCATTCGTGAGCAAGCCACCCAACTGACGCACTACGCGTTCAACGCCGCCCCGCACGCCCCCTACATCGAGCTGATGGACCGTCTGACCGCGTTTATCCCGGTGGACTACCCGGTCAGCGGCATGCTGACCAACAGCGGCGCGGAAGCAGCGGAAAACGCGCTGAAGATTGCGCGCGGGGCCACAGGCCGTACGGCGGTGATCGCCTTTGACGGTGCCTTCCACGGCCGTACCCTGGCCACGCTCAACCTCAACGGCAAGGTGGCGCCCTACAAACAAAAGGTCGGTGTACTACCGGGCCCGGTGTATCACTTGCCCTACCCCAGCGCCGACAACGGCGTGACCTGTGGCGAAGCGCTGAAGGCCATGGACCGTCTGTTCAGCGTGGAAATCGACGTCAACGATGTAGCCTGTTTCATCATCGAACCGGTGCAGGGCGAAGGTGGCTTTCTCGCGCTGGATGTCGAGTTCGCCCAGGCCCTGCGCCGCTTTTGCGATGAGAACAACATTCTGCTGATTGCCGATGAAATCCAATCGGGTTTTGGCCGTACCGGCCAGCGTTTTGCCTTCTCGCGCCTGGGGATCGAACCGGACCTGATCCTGCTGGGCAAAAGCATCGCCGGGGGCGTGCCGCTGGGCGCCGTCGTCGGACGCAAGGCGCTGATGGACAACCTGCCCAAAGGCGGCCTTGGCGGAACGTATTCCGGCAACCCCATCGCGTGTGCGGCGGCGTTGGCTACGCTGGAGGCCATGACTGATGAGCACCTGAACGCCTGGGGCGCACAACAGGAAGAAGCCATCCTCAGCCGTTATGACGCCTGGCGCGCACAACGCCTGACGCCCTACCTAGGCCGCCTGACTGGCGTGGGGGCGATGCGCGGCATCGAGTTGGCCAACGCCGACGGCACACCCGCACCGAAGCAACTGGCTCAATTACTGAGCCTGGCGCGGGAGGCTGGTTTGTTGCTGATGCCCAGCGGCAAGTCGCGGCACATCATCCGTTTGCTGGCGCCGCTGACCATCGAGCCCGCGGTGCTGGAGGAAGGCCTGGATATCCTCGAAGCCTGCCTCAAGCAGTTGGACCAGTAACACGCATCGACGGGTTTTGCCGTCCTGCCCAGCAGGAATTTCTCGTGAAAGCCCGTCGACAAACCGCCGGCCATCGCCTTGCCTTGCTCGGCGATATGGCTGGCAATGCAGTCGCCCGAACCCCGAGGGCATTGTGCTGCCTTGACCTGACCTCCCTCCCCGCTGAAAATGCCCGACGCTTTTTTGTCCTCGTTTACTGAAGTAGTGAAATTTCAATGTCCGATTCTTACACCGAAAAATCCGCCACCGAAGAATCCGTAGTCGCGTTGCAATCCAAAGCCGAATACGAAAACGCCATCAATCTTTCACAGCATCTGCCAGCGGCCAAGATCATCAGCGAGATGGTGCTGGACGCTTTCCACACGTCCAAAGAGAGCGACCAGATCCGTGAACTGCGCGTGGCCATCCGCCAGGCCCACGATGCCTTCGACGACGACAAGGCTTACGACCTGATGGGCCAGCTCAAGCAATTGAAGGACGCCGAGGCTGCCGATAACGCTGCGCTGGAAAACCTCAGCAGCCAGTTTTCGATCAGCCGCATCCTGTCCAGTTTCAAGGACGACCCAGAGTTCCAGGAACTGGTCTACGGCCTGGCATTGAAAGTGCTGAACCAGAGCCACCAGGCCATCAGCAACCCAAGCGCCGGCAAGAGCAAGGCCTCTCGGCCCAAGAAAGAAGCCGAGGTGTTTGTGATCAGCAAGGATGGCATCAGCGTCACCCTGCCCCTGCGCACACCACGCTCGAAGCTGAACGTCGACCGCGAGGCGTTCGAGTTCCTGGGTTTCAGCTTTGTGGGTGAAGGCGATGAAGCGGAGCTGGAAGCAGAGAGCTTTGTGGATAACTCAGGCGCGGAACAACCGCTGAGCCGCAAGAGCGTGATC
Organism: Pseudomonas sp. CHM02; assembly: GCF_000612585.1. GTDB lineage: Bacteria > Pseudomonadota > Gammaproteobacteria > Pseudomonadales > Pseudomonadaceae > Aquipseudomonas. The sequence goes on along the minus strand of NZ_JFCA01000048.1, from coordinate 7,653 downwards.
ACTGCGTTGCAGCAGCAGACGGCGTTTGATGGGTACAGCATCGCGCAGCAGTAACCCACATTGCAGGAGCCGGCTTGCCGGCGATCGCATCACCTCGGTAGCCATGACACACCGAGGTGCCTGCATCGCCGGCAAGCCGGCTCCTACAATTGTTTCGTGGTGTCAAATTGCGCAAACACCTCCCGGAACCGCGCCATCTCCCGCTTGTTCCCCACCGTCACCCGCACCCACTGTGGCCAGTTTTTCCACACCCGGCCGATCAGCACGCCTTGCGCCGCCAGTGTCTCGACTACCTGCTCCGCCGGTTGTTTCACGTCGATCATGAAACAGTTGGCCTGTGACGCCGTGCAGGTGAACCCACGCCCCTTCAGCCAGGCCACGGTCTCATCGCGCAGTTGTTGATTGAGTGCCTTGCGTTGCGGCAGCAGCTTCACGTCTTCCAGGCTGGCGAGGCCGCCGAGCAAGGTGGTGGCTGCCGGGACGTTATCGCCGCCAAACACGGCCAGCCGCTCCAGCAGCGTCGGGTGGCCGATCGCCAAGCCCAGGCGGGCGCCGGCCATACCGTAGACTTTCGAGAAGGTGCGCAGCACCAGCAGGTCGTCGTGGTCCTTGACCCAACTGACGACGCTGGGCACGTCAGCGAAGTCGATATAGGCCTCGTCCACCACCAGCACGCTGCCTTTGGGTTTGTTCGCCAATGCCTGGCGGACAGCGTCGATGGGCGTGATGGTACCGGTGGGGTTGTTGGGGTTGCACAGGTACAACATGCCAGCATTGGAGTCGGCGGCGAGCATGGCCGGGATATCGTGGCCGTGGTCGGCATTGAGGTCCACTTCACGCACCGGTGCCTTGTTCGACTCCGCCGCCTGGCGCGGCACTTCGTAGGACGGCGTGGCCATCACCAGCCCGCGGGTTTCGCTGGTGAATGCCAGGACGGCATAGCGCAGGGCCGCCATGGAGCCCGAAAACACCGCCACCTGCTCTTCCGATAAGCCCTGCTGCTGGGCAAACAGCGCCGCCAGGGCGTACATGTGTTTGTAGGGATAACGCCCGGACGTGGCGATGCCCTGTTGCATCGCCTCACGGGCGGCCTGTGAGGGCCCGTAGGGGCTTTCGTTGTAGTTGAGCAGCACCTTGTCAGTCTCGGTCAGCGGCGGGCTGGCGACGGCCCAATCGAGGCGCCCCAGCAATGGCAGGGCTGCGCCCAGGGCGATAAGGGACCGACGACTAACGCTGACCATGTGGCAACTCCTTGTTGGCGGGGGATGGATTCGCACGGCACGTACAGAGGGGTATGACGAGAAATGCGTCCGCGAATTTAAACCCGCGCCCAAGAAAAAGCCCCGCGCTTCTCTCGAAGGCGGGGCTTTTTCACTGCGGGACCACTCAGTGAGCGTAGGTCAGCAACAGCTCTTTCGGCACTTGGAAATCCAGGGACATCATCACGCTGAGCGCGGTGATAGTGAAGATCGAGAACACGAACAGCTTGCGCGCCCAGACGGTGTCGTCCACCGCCTTGTAGCCGGTCCAGGCCATGTACAACCAGTACATGCCCATGGCCGCGGCGACGGCAAGGTAGCTCATGCCGGCGTAACCACTGAAGGTCAACATCAAGGTCGCCACGAGGAAGGCCAGGATGTACAGCAGGATGTGTTTCTTGGCGACCTGGATGCCACGTTTTACCGGCAGGACCGGAATCGAAGCAGCCAGGTAGTCATTGAAGCGAAAAATCGCGATGGCGTACGAATGCGGCATCTGCCACAGGCTGAACATCACCAGTAGCGTCAGCGCGGCCATGTCGAAGCTATTGGTCACAGCCACATAACCAATCACCGGCGGCATCGCCCCCGACAGACTGCCCACCAGCGTGCCGTGAACCGACTTGCGCTTGAGGTACAGGCTGTAGAGGCCGACATAGATGACAAAGCCGATCACGGCAAACAGCGCCGCCAGCGGGTTGGCCACCTTGTACAACAACGCCACGCCGGCAACACCGAGGACGGTCGCGTAGATCAGTGCCAGCTTCAGGGAGATGAGGCCCTGGACCAGCACACGATTCTTGGTGCGCTCCATCTTGATATCGATGTCACGGTCGATGCAGTTGTTGAACACACAACCGGAAGCTACCACCAGGGATGTGCCGATCATTGCAGCCAGGAAGATGGCCAGATCGACATGTCCCTTGGAGGCCAGGAAGAAACCGCCCGCCACAGAAAGCACGTTACCGAAAATGATCCCCGGTTTGGTGATTTGGATAAAGTGCTTAAGCGACATCGGGTCTTACCTCACTTCGCCATCATGAACGTATGGATGCTGAACATGATCCATATCGACAGGCCAACCAGCAGCAGGATCACAAGACCTGCGAACACGAACGCAATCACGTTGTCGCGCTGCTCTTTAGAGCGGTCCAGGTGCAGGAAGTACACCAGGTGAACCAGAACCTGAATCACCGCGAACGCCAGCACGATCATCAAGGTGATCGACTTCGGCAGGGTCGGGTACATCACCAGACCGAACGGGATGAGCGTCAGGATTACCGACAGGATGAAGCCGATGGCATACGACTTAACGCTGCCGTGGCTCGCATCGTGGCTGTCATGGTCATGGGAGTGTGCGTTAGCCATTACAGAGTCCCCATCAGGTAAACAACGGTGAAGACGCAGATCCAGACCACGTCCAGGAAGTGCCAGAACAGGCTCAGGCAGCTCAGGCGAGTCTTGTTGGTGTTGGTCAGGCCGTGTTTATTGACCTGATACATCATCACCGCCATCCACAGCAGGCCGGCAGTTACGTGCAGACCGTGGGTGCCTACCAGCGTGAAGAACGCAGACAGGAAGCCGGAACGGTGCGGGCCGTAGCCTTCGGAGATCAGCAGGTGGAACTCGTTGATCTCCATGCCGATGAAGCCCAGGCCGAACAGGAAGGTCAGTGCCAACCAGCTCAGTACGCCTTTCTTGTTGCCCTTGTAGAAGGCCAACATGGCGAAGCCGTAGGTGATCGAACTGAACAACAGCAAGGCGGTTTCGCCGAGCACGTAAGGCAGTTCGAAGATGTCGTGGCCCGACGGGCCACCCGCTACGTTGTTTACCAGTACCGCGTACACCGCGAAGATCGACGCAAACAAGATGCAGTCGGTCATCAGGTAGAGCCAGAAACCGAAAACGGTCATCGGCCCCGAGTCGTGGTGATGGTCATCGTGCCCATGGTCATCGACATGGGCGTGTCCAGCATTGGTCACTAAGTTCGACATGGTTTAAGCCTGTTCCAACGAGGTTTCTACACGGTTGGCCGGGATTTTCTTCTCGGCGACCAGGCGAGCGTGTTGCTCGGCTTCGATGCGTTCGATCGTCTCGACCGGCACCATGTAGCCTTGATCATCACGTGCAGCGTGGACAATGAAGTAGCCGATGGTGCCCACCAGGCTCACGATTGCCAGCCACCAGATGTGCCAGATCATCGCGAAACCGAACACGGTCAACAGCGCACCCATCACCACGCCAGTGGCGGTGTTGTTTGGCATGTGGATCGGTTCGTAATGCTTAGGTCGCTGGTACGCAGTACCGTCTTCCTTGGCTTCGGTGAACGCATCAATGGTGTTCGCAGTAGGGATCACGGCGAAGTTGTAGAACGGTGGTGGCGACGAAGTCGACCATTCCAGGGTGTGGCCATTCCATGGGTCACCGGATTCGCAAGCGTTCTGCTTACGGTCACGGACACTCACGTACAGCTGGATCAGCTGGCAGGCGATACCCACAGCGATCATCACCGCACCGAACATGGCGACGTACAGGTACGGCACCCACTCAGGGTTGGTAGTGGCGTTCAGACGACGGGTCATGCCCATGAAGCCCAGTGCGTAGAGCGGCATGAACGCGACGAAGAAGCCCGAGATCCAGAACCAGAATGCAGCCTTGCCCCAACCTTCGTGCAGCTTGAAGCCGAACGCTTTCGGGAAGTAGAAGCTGAAACCAGCGATGTAACCGAATACAGCACCACCGATGATCACGTTGTGGAAGTGAGCGATCACGAACAGGCTGTTGTGCAGTACGAAGTCAGCACCCGGGATGGCCAGCAGTACGCCGGTCATGCCGCCGATGGCGAAGGTCACCATGAAGCCCAGGGTCCACAGGACCTGGCTGGTGATACGCAGACGGCCGTGGTAGATGGTGAACAGCCAGTTGAATAGCTTCACCCCCGTCGGGATGGAAATCAGCATCGTCGCCAGGCCGAAGAAGGCGTTGACGCTGGCCCCCGAACCCATGGTGAAGAAGTGGTGCAGCCACACCATGAAGCCCAGTACGGAGATTGCGCCCGATGCATAAACCATCGAGTGGTGACCGAACAGGCGCTTGCCGGTAAAGGTCGAGATCACTTCGGAGAAGATACCGAACGCTGGCAGGATCAGGATGTACACCTCAGGGTGACCCCATGCCCAGAACAGGTTCACGTACATCATTGGATTGCCACCAAGTTCGTTGGTGAAAATGTGGAAATCCAGGTAACGGTCAAGCGACAGCAGCGCCATGGTAGCGGCCAGGATCGGGAACGAAGCCACGATCAGGACGTTTGCCCAGGTGCAGGTCCAGGTGAAGATCGGCATGTCCATCAGTTTCATGCCAGGGGCGCGCATTTTCAGGACGGTGGCCAGGAAGTTGACCCCCGTCAATGTCGTCCCGAGCCCTGATAACTGTAGCGCCCAGATGTAGTAGTCCACACCCACGCCAGGGCTGTACTGGATGCCCGACAATGGCGGATACGCAACCCAACCGGTCTTGGCGAATTCGCCGACGCCCAGGGAAACGTTGATCAGCACCACGCCGGAAACCAGCAGCCAGAAGCTCAGGGAGTTCAGGAACGGGTAGGCAACGTCACGGGCACCAATCTGCAGAGGCAAGGCAAGGTTCATCAGGCCGGTGAAGAATGGCATCGCCATGAAGATGATCATGATCACACCGTGGGCGGTGAAGATCTGGTCATAGTGTTCAGGTGGCAGGTAGCCAGGCGAACCCTCGGTGGCCATGGCCAACTGGGTACGCATCATGATGGCGTCGGCAAAACCACGCAGCAGCATGACCATGGCAACGATGACGTACATGACGCCGATTTTCTTGTGGTCGACCGAAGTCAGCCACTCGGTCCACAGGTAGGACCACTTCTTGAAATAGGTGATACCCGCTACGAGTGCCAGACCACCCAGCGCGATCATGGCGATGGTCACCATTACGATCGGCTCGTGGAACGGGACCGCATCCCAACTTAATTTACCAAACATCGTTTACTCCTCTGCCCCAGCAGTTGAATGCGAGCCCGTGTCAGAACCTTCAACCGCGGCCACTTCTTTCTTCTCGTGCTTGACCGGCTTGCCTGGCTTCATACCTTCGTACTTGTCGACGATTTTCTGAAACAGGTTCGGCTCATACGTGGAGTACAGGGCGACTGGGTTGTTCTGGCTTGGTTTGGTCAGGGCATCGTATTCAGCTTGATCAAGCTGTTTAGGTGCGGCCTTGACTTCGGCTACCCAGGCGTTGAAATCTTCCTGGCTCGTCGAGATCGCTTTGAATTTCATGCCGGTGAAGCCAGCGCCGCTGTAGTTCGCGGAGATGCCTTCCATTTCAGCTTTTTCGTTGGCGATCAGGTGCAGTCGGGTCTGCATGCCTGCCATCGCGTAGATCTGACCGCCCAGGGCTGGGATGAAGAACGAGTTCATCACGGCGTCGGAGGTGATCCGGAAGTTAAGCGGAGTGTTCTCCGGGAACTTGATCTCGTTGACAGTGGCGATACCCTGGTCCGGGTAGATGAACAGCCACTTCCAGTCCAGCGCGACCACTTCGATGTTGATCGGCTTGACGTCGGACTCCAGCGGACGGTACGGGTCCAGCTCGTGGGTCGACTTATAGGTGATGTAACCCAGGGCGATGATGATGAGGATCGGAACCAGCCACACCGCGATTTCGATCTTGGTGGAGTGCGACCACTTCGGCGCGTAGGTCGCGCTGGTGTTCGACGCGCGGTATTTCCAGGCGAAGGCGAAGGTCATGATGATCACAGGGACCACGACCAGCAGCATCAGCAGGGTGGCAGTGATGATCAGGTTTCGTTGATCCAGACCGATCTGTCCTTTCGGGTCCATCAAGGTCCACTTGCAGCCTCCCAGCATTAACATCATGCCAAGCAGCGGCAAAAAGCCTAGTAATCGGGGGTACCTGTTTTTACTCATCTCACGACCTCTAAAGCAGCTTGCGCAATGCAGTTGGGTTTTGATCGCCAACACTTCACCCTGCCAAGGGTTGGCATTTCTCTTCGATTGAATAAGAGCCTGCCCATCACGCCATAAAGGGGCGTTTCACGGACCTGCGGTGAGTTCTTATTCGATTTCGTGGTTAAAGGCCTTGTTACAGACCAATTCCATTTGGTGCGGATAGTTGAAAGGCTGCCGGAACCTTGGGGTCGCACAGAGCCATCCATCTGCCCCTCGACCGCTCCAGTGCTCAAATATTGAACAGCACCGGACATTCAGTGCGGGCGATTGTAGTTAGCTAGCGATGTATAAACCATGTCTGATAAAGAAATAATTTTTATCGATTACAGCAATAATCCTTCACCATTATTGCAACGGTTCGCGATCTTATCGCGTTCGATTCTCAACAAAAACCACAAAAATTGCCGTGCTATTGGGCAATCCATGGCCGACCTTACAGCGCGTAAGGGCATGCCAAACCGATGCAACCCCCCATAAAACAAGGCATTCGGACATCACGGAATCGCTGGCGCGGCGTGTGGTTTGCGAGATCGCCAGCACCACGAACTGACAGCACATCTTGACCGTTTTATGCAAATTCAAGCGGCGTTTTGGCGGGTCAGAAACGTCCTGCGACAGCTTCCGTGTGACAACATGTCGCACGCTGCGCGCACCCGAAATTGTCCGACGTCACGTTCCGTTCACAAATCCCTACCTGCAAAAACGCCCCGCTCTTGCAGGAGCGCGCTTGCTCGTGCCTACAGGAGGTGGGGGCGGGTTTCAGGCTTTGGGATGGCGATTGCGGTAGATGCCCAGTGGCACCAGGATCACCGTCAACACGAAGGCGACCAGCGCCCACTGTGCCAGGGACAGGCCGAGTATCGGTGGGTACGGGGTGCTGCAGAAGCCGTCGACCTGGAAACCCAGGGGGAACACCTTGGCCAGGGGCAGGTCGTCGACGATGGGTTGCAGCACGTCGATGCCGCAGCTGACCTGGGGGAAGAACTGGGTGTACACATGATGGCCGGCTGCCGCGACCCCGCCGAGGGCGCTGAGTATCACCAGGCCTTCAAACAGCGTGAGGGCGCCTCTGGTGCGCATGGCCGCGCCAATGAACGCGAAGATCGCGATCAACAACAAGGCGTAGCGTTGCAGGATGCACAGCGGGCATGGCGCCTCGCCCAGCACCACCTGCATGTACAGCGCACCGCCGATCAGCGCCAGGCAGATGATGCCCAGCAACACCAGAAAGCGCCGCTCCCTGCCTAAACGCAATTCGTCACTCATCTCCGTTTCCCTTTGTTTGGTTGTGCCAATGGCCGCAAGTTTACACACAGGCCATGGTTTAAACAGAGGGGGGTTAACAGGAGATTAATCTGGGGAAATGTTGTGTCTGGACCGGCGCCATCGCG
>NZ_JFCA01000047.1 GCF_000612585.1 Pseudomonas sp. CHM02 | reverse complement strand
ACACAATCATCAGCACTCGTTGAGGCCTTCGCGAAAGCGCAGCGCCATCTTTTTCAGTTCCTGGCGCCAGCCTTCCAGCTCTTCCCGGCTCAACGGCTTGGGCTCTTCCTCTTCCACCGCAACCGCTACGATCAACGGCTGGGTCACATCCCCCTTGGGCACATGAGGAATACGCGGCGGCTGGAACATGTCGGCATGCGCCTTGAGCAAGCGTGCGATCCAGCTGTCGGGGCTTTGGGCCATTTCCACCAGCTCGGCCAGTTCAGGGATTGCCATGGCTTCCAGCACGTCGCGATTCATGATCATTTCTGCACGGGGTGAACCGGCCTGGGGCAGGCGGTAAAACCCGGCGATTTCATGACACAGGCCCAGCAAGGCGCCGTACAAGTGGAACAACGCCGCTTCACGCCCCGCCTGGACCAGCGCGATGGCATTCATCTCCTTCCCTTCCTCGGCACGACCAAGGGCTTCCAGGGACAGACCCGCGAAGTAAATTTTCTGGTTGGTACGGGTATAGAGTTCGTTGGCCATGACGGCAATCTCCACAACGAATAAGCGTGATGCTGGCTTAACAGTGTCAAGGATCAGCCGAGCGCACTGCAAGTACAAAGAAAAAGGCCGCCTATGCAGGCGGCCTTTGTATTTCGCAGATCAGTCGATCAAGCGCCCTGACGCTTGTCCTCGACCTTCCACTTACCGCCGTCGTAGAACGCCTTCCAACCGGTCGGCTTGCCATCCACTTCGGACTGCACGTACTGCTCCTTGGTCTTGCGACTGTAGCGGATCACGGCTGGACGACCATCCGGGTCCTTCTTCGGCGCTTCGCACAGGAAGTGGTACTTCGGATCGATCTCGTCCTTGTGCGGCACGATTTCCAGCACCAGCGGTGCACGGGTCTCGCGGTTTTTCGGGAACTGGCTGGCAGCCAGGAACAGCCCCGACGCGCCGTCACGCAGGATGTAGGTGTCGTTGACCTTCTCGCACTTGAGCTCGGGCATCTTCACCGGATCCATCTTCGGCGGCGCCGCGTCACCGCTCTTCAGCAGCTTGCGGGTGTTCTTGCACGTCGGGTTGGTGCAGCCGAAGAACTTGCCGAAACGGCCGGTCTTGAGCTGCATCTCGCTGCCGCACTTGTCGCACTCCAGGCTTGGGCCTTCATAGCCCTTGATGCGGTAGCTGCCCTCTTCGATCTCGTAGCCGTCGCAATCCGGGTTGTTACCGCAGATGTGCAACTTGTGCTTCTCATCGAGCAGGTAGGCGTCCATCGCGGTGCTGCAGATCGGGCAACGGTGCTTGCCACGCAGCACCAGCGACTCGGATTCACCCTCGTCGTCCGCCGCGATTTCATCACCCGGCACCAGGTTGACCGTGGCCTTGCAGCGCTCTTTCGGCGGCAGGCTGTAGCCCGAGCATCCGAGGAACACGCCGGTGGACGCGGTACGAATCTGCATCGGACGGCCGCAGGTCAGGCACGGGATGTCGGTCATCACCGGCTGGTTGGCGCGCATGCCGCTCTCAGGGCTTTCGGCCACTTCGAGTTTCTTCTTGAAGTCGCCGTAGAACTCGTCCAGCACGTTTTTCCAGTCGCGTTCGCCCTGGGCCACGTCATCGAGGTTCTCTTCCATGCCGGCGGTGAAGCCGTAGTCCATCAGGTTGGAGAAGCTCTCGGACAGACGCTCGGTGACGATATCGCCCATCTTTTCCGAGTAGAAACGACGGTTGTGCAGCGCCACATAGCCGCGATCCTGAATGGTAGAGATGATCGCCGCGTAGGTCGAAGGACGACCGATGCCGCGTTTTTCCATCTCTTTGACCAGGCTGGCCTCGGAGTAGCGGGCCGGGGGCTTGGTGAAGTGCTGGGACGGGTCGAGCTTGATCAGCTTCAACGTATCGCCCTGGGCCATGTCCGGCAGCACGTCATCATCGCCTGGCTTGGCGATCTGCGGCATCACACGGGTGTAGCCGTCGAACTTGAGGATGCGGCCCTTGGCACGCAGCTCGAAGTCCCCAGCACCCACGCTCACGGTGGTGGACAGGTATTGCGCCGGCAGCATCTGGCAGGCCAGGAACTGGCGCCAGATCAGCTCGTAGAGACGCTCAGCGTCGCGCTCCATGCCACTGAGCTTGCTTGGCTCGGTGTTGGCATCGGACGGACGAATCGCTTCGTGAGCCTCTTGTGCGCCTTCCTTGCTGCTGTAGACGTTCGGCTTCTCCGGCAGGTACTTCTTGCCGAACTCGCTTTCGATGTAAGTGCGCGCCATGGCGACCGCGTCCACCGACAGGTTGGTGGAGTCAGTACGCATATAGGTGATGTAGCCGGCTTCGTACAAGCGCTGGGCCATCATCATGGTCTTCTTCACACCGAAGCCCAGGCGGTTGCTCGCGGCCTGTTGCAGGGTAGATGTGATGAACGGCGCCGACGGCTTGCTGCTGGTCGGTTTGTCTTCACGCTTGACGATGCTGTAGCTGGAAGACTTGAGTTTCTCCAGCGCGGCCATGGCCTGGGCTTCGTTCAGCGGCTTGAAGGCCTCGCCTTTCTCGCGGGCCACTTCGAAGCGCACGTTGGCGCCCTTGGCGGTGCCGAGGTCGGCGTGGACTTCCCAGTATTCTTCGGGGATGAACGCACGAATCTCGCGCTCACGCTCCACCACCAGCTTCACCGCTACCGATTGCACACGGCCGGCGGACAGGCCACGGGCGATCTTGGCCCACAGCAGTGGCGAGACCATGTAGCCCACGACACGGTCGAGGAAACGCCGGGCCTGCTGGGCGTTCACACGGTCGATGTCCAGTTCGCCCGGCTTGGAGAAGGCTTCCTGGATGGCTTTCTTGGTGATTTCGTTGAACACCACGCGCTTGTAGCGGCTGTCGTCACCGCCGATGGCTTCCCGCAGGTGCCAGGCAATGGCTTCCCCTTCGCGGTCCAAGTCCGTCGCGAGATAGATGGTGTCAGCATCCTTGGCGAGCCGGCGCAGCTCTTCGATGACCTTTTCCTTGCCTGGAAGGATTTCGTACTTGGCCTTCCAGCCATGATCCGGGTCCACCCCCATGCGCGAGACCAGCTGCTTGCGCGCTTTCTCTTTAGGGGTGAGTACCGGACCTTCGCCCGCAGACGCCTTGCCGCGCTTGGCGGCTGGCTCCTTGCTGGCGCTAGCCGAACCGCTGGTGGGCAGGTCTCGGATATGGCCGATACTCGACTTCACCACGTACTCGTTGCCCAAGTACTTGTTGATGGTCTTGGCCTTAGCCGGGGATTCCACAATGACCAGCGATTTGCCCATGGATCGGAAAATTCCTGAATTCGAGAAGTGAAAGGCAGTTGGCGCCTGTCGCGGCAACGCTATATATAGTGGCAACAAGGTGAGGTCAAGCGCAGCATTCTGCGCGGCCTGCCGTTATTGCCCTGAAAAAAGACTGGGTTCGGCCTGGACCAAAGCAAAGCGCGGGACCTGCTCGCCGTCAACTTCGACAGTCTCCAGGAACATGCTCAATGGGCGTACCCAAAAGCCGTAATCGCCATACAGTGCTTGGTAAAACACCACTTCTTCTTCGGTCTCGGAGTGTCGCGCCACACTGAAAACACGGTACTGCGGACCTTTATAATGCTGGTAGAGCCCTGGTTCGACTTTCATGCTCTGGCCCTCTTACAAAATTTGTTAAAAAAAAATACAAAACCGCCAAAAAACAAAAACCGGGGCACTGGGCCCCGGCTTCCGTCAACCCAACGCTTAGACGCGTTCGAAGACGGTGGAAATGCCTTGGCCGAGACCAATGCACATGGTGGCTACCCCGAGGTTGCCGCCATTTTGCTTCATCACGTTAAGCAAAGTGCCGGAGATACGCGCACCGGAGCAACCGAATGGGTGGCCCAGGGCAATCGCGCCGCCGTGCAGGTTAACCTTCTCATTCATCTTGTCGAGCACTTTCAGATCTTTCAGCACGGGCAGGGCCTGTGCGGCGAAAGCTTCGTTGAGCTCGAAGAAGTCGATGTCGTTGATGGTCAGGCCCGCGCGCTTCAAGGCTTTTTGTGTGGCCGGTACTGGACCATAGCCCATGATCGCCGGGTCCACACCCGCCACAGCCATCGAACGGATCACGGCCAGCGGCTGGATACCCAGGTCCTGGGCACGCTGCGCCGACATCACGATCATGCACGAGGCACCGTCGGTGATCTGCGACGAAGTGCCGGCTGTCACGGTGCCGCCCTTTGGATTGAACGCCGGCTTCAGAGCCGCCAGGCTTTCCAGGGTGGTGTCCGGACGAATGGTTTCGTCGTAGTCGAACAGCTTCAGGAAACCGTTCTCGTCATAGCCGTTCATCGGGATGATTTCATCCTTGAACTTGCCTTCCACAGTCGCCTTGTGGGCGAGCTGGTGGGAACGAAGGCCGAACGCGTCCTGGGCTTCGCGGGTAATGCCGTGCATTTTGCCGAGCATTTCCGCAGTCAGGCCCATCATGCCCGAGGCTTTCGCGGCGTACAGCGACATGTGCGGGTTAGGGTCGACGCCGTGCATCATGCTGACGTGGCCCATGTGCTCCACACCACCGACCACGAACACATCACCGTTACCGGTCATGATTGCCTGGGCGGCCGTGTGCAGCGCGCTCATCGACGAACCGCACAGGCGGCTGACGGTCTGGCCGGCCGCGGTGTGCGGGATCTGGGTCATCAACGAGGCCATGCGCGCGATGTTCCAGCCCTGCTCCAGGGTCTGGTTGACGCAGCCCCAGATCACGTCCTCGACTTCGTTCGGGTCGACCTTGACGTTGCGTTCCAGCAACTTGCTGATCAGGTGCGCCGACATGTCTTCGGCACGGGTGTTGCGGTGCATGCCGCCCTTGGAGCGGCCCATCGGTGTGCGACCGAAGTCGACAATCACCACGTCTCTTGGATTCAAGCTCATAAATATTCTCGCTCTAGTCGTCTGGGCGCTTAACCGAAGAAGCTCTGGCCGTTCTTGGCCATTTCACGCAGCTTCGCGGTCGGGTGGTACAGCGGGCCCAAATCAGCGTATTTGTCAGCCAGGGCAACGAACTCAGCCACACCGATCGAATCGATGTAACGCAGTGCACCACCACGGAATGGAGGGAAACCAATACCGTACACCAGGCCCATATCGGCTTCGGCGGCGGTCTCGACGATGCCGTCTTCCAGGCAACGCACGGTTTCCAGGCACAGGGCGATCATCATCCAGTTGATGATGTCCTCGTCGGACACCTCACGCTGTTCGTAGATGACCGGAGCCAGCACTTCGTGCACCGACGAGTCGGCCACTTTCTTCTGCTTGCCCTTCTTGTCGGCCTCGTAGGCGTAGAAGCCCTTGCCGTTCTTCTGACCCAGGCGCTTGGCCTCGTACAGCGCGTCGATCGCCGAACGGCGGTCGTCTTTCATGCGGTCCGGGAAGCCTTCAGCCATTACGTCGCGACCATGGTGGCCGGTGTCGATGCCGACCACGTCCATCAGGTACGCCGGGCCCATCGGCCAGCCGAATTTTTCCATGACCTTGTCGATGCGTACGAAGTCCACACCGGCGCTGACCAGTTTGGCGAAACCGCCGAAGTACGGGAACAGTACGCGGTTGACCAGGAAGCCCGGGCAGTCGTTGACCACGATCGGGTTCTTGCCCATTTTCTTGGCGTAGGCAACGGTGGTGGCAATCGCCAGCTCGCTGGACTTCTCGCCACGGATCACTTCCACCAGCGGCATCATGTGCACCGGGTTGAAGAAGTGCATGCCGACGAAGTTTTCCGGACGCTTGAGGGCCTTGGCCAGCAGCGAGATGGAAATGGTCGAGGTGTTCGAGGCCAGGATGGTGTCGTCTTTGACCTGGGCTTCGACTTCAGCCAGTACCGCTTGCTTGACCTTCGGGTTCTCGACAACGGCTTCGACCACCAGGTCGACGTGGCCGAAATCACCGTAGGACAGCGTAGGACGAATGCCGTTAAGCACTTCAGCCATTTTCGCTGCGGTCATGCGACCTTTGTCCACACGTCCGACCAGCAGCTTGGCGGCTTCCGCCAGGCCTTGCTCGATACCGTGCTCGTTGATGTCCTTCATCAGGATTGGCGTGCCTTTGGACGCCGACTGATAGGCGATTCCGCCGCCCATGATACCGGCGCCGAGTACGGCAGCCTGTTTCACGTCCTTGGCAATTTCGTCGTAGGCCTTGGCTTTTTTCTTCAGTTCCTGATCGTTCAGGAACAGGCCGATCAGGCTTTGTGCAGCCGAGGTTTTCGCCAGTTTGACGAAGCCTGCAGCTTCCACTTCCAGGGCTTTGTCGCGACCGAAGTTCGCGGCTTTCTGGATGGTCTTGATCGCTTCAACCGGCGCCGGGTAGTTCGGGCCGGCCTGGCCAGCCACGAAACCTTTGGCGGTTTCGAACGACATCATTTGTTCGATGGCGTTGAGCTTGAGTTTTTCCAGCTTCGGCTGACGCTTGGCCTTGTAGTCAAATTCGCCACTGATGGCGCCCTTGATCAGGTTCAGTGCGGCTTCGGCCAGTTTGTCCGGGGCAACCACAGCGTCGACGGCACCGACTTTCAGTGCATCTTCAGCCTTGTTTTCCTTGCCGGCGGCAATCCACTCGATGGCGTTGTCGGCACCGATCAGGCGCGGCAGGCGCACGGTGCCGCCGAAACCCGGGTAGATGCCCAGCTTGACTTCAGGCAGGCCGATCTTGGCCGTGGCCGACATGACACGGAAGTCTGCCGCCAGGCACATTTCCAGGCCGCCGCCCAACGCGATGCCATTGATCGCGGCAACGGTCGGTACGTTGAGGTCTTCAAAATCGCTGAAAATCTTGTTGGCTTCGAGGTTGCCAGCCACGAGCTCGGCATCGGGCAGCTTGAAGTTGTCGACGAATTCGGTGATGTCAGCGCCGACGATGAACACGTCCTTGCCGCTGGAAACGATCACGCCCTTGACCGAAGCATCTGCTTTGATGGTGTCTACGGCCTGACGCAATTCATTCAGGGTTAGACGGTTGAACTTGTTGACGGACTCACCCTTGAGGTCGAATTTCAGTTCGACGATGCCACTTTCAAGAGCCTTAACCGTGATGGCTTTACCTTCGTAAATCATCAACTGATCTCCACGATATGGAAGCTGAACAGTACACACTGGACGCTGGCCTCTGGTTGGACACTGACAGTTGCGTCAATGCTCATGCCAATCCGCCAGGCACACCCGCCAATGCGATAGTCGGGATTCTGTATGAGCAGTCTGACAGACAAACGCTCAATTCATACGCCCGTTTGATTTGGGTACGCCACCTTCATCCAATTCCGGGCAATTGTCAATCGCTCGAAAGGCTAGGAAAAACGCGACTTTCCAGTCATTTCAGAACCCCAACCCTAAGCCCGCGACTCGTCAATATTCAAATATTCACGGAATCAATAATAGAAAAGATGTGGGAAAAGGCTGTACAGAACGGGATATGCCGCTAGGCTAGCGACAACCGTAACGCGTCTGGATGAACATCCGACGCAGGAACCACCGATTTACCGGCCTGCCTGGCCAACTCCAGCCCGATGATGATGTCGGGCTTTTTATTGCCTGCCGTTTTCCATGATTTGCACGCCCTTTGTAGGAGCCCGGCTTGCCGGCGATGGGGCCCGCAAACATTGCGCCAATCTTGAGAACGCCATCGCCGGCAAGCCGGGCTCCTACAGGGGGTTGTCGCAGGCCGCCAGGGTCGGTGTCAGGCCAAGGCCTTGAGCAGCGTATCGATTGCCTTCAACACGCTCGCCTCACCCTTCTCGCCCCAATACAAGGCGATCATCTGCTTGTCGGCCTCAACCTTGTAGACGTTGGCCGGCAGCGCTGCAAAATGCGGCAACAACTTCTCATCCACGCACACTTCGCGCCACTGATTGACCCACACACCCGGCTCCAACTGCCAATAACTCCAGATGTCCGGCGCGCTGCCGCGCCGCGGGCGACAGTACTGCGCGCAAGGGCTCGGCGGCTCTTGCTTGAGCCAGTGCGGCCACTCCTGGGGGGCCAGTTGCATGGCCAGGCCGATGCGGCGCGCCTCCATGCGCAAGGCCATGCGCCCGCTCTGATGGCGCGAAGGGCGCAGCCATGCCAGCGGGCTCAGAACCACCACAAGGATTGACACCACTATCCAGACCGTCATATGTGTACTCCCGAATTTCTAGATGAGCGGATTTGATCTGACGCAACCCCATTCGCTTGAAAGCAGCCATACTGAATCTATTGCAGTCCCCTGGAGGAACGCCCCATGTCCTACGAACATATTCTGGTCGCTGTCGACCTGACCGAAGAGTGCGATCCAGTGATCAAGCGCGCCCGCGCCTTCGCGGTCGCCAGCAACGCCAAGCTGTCGCTGGTGCATATCGTCGAACCGATGGCCATGGCCTTTGGCGGCGACGTGCCCATGGACCTTTCCCAACTGCAGCAACAACAGTTCGATCAGGCCAAGGAGCGCCTTGAGCGCTTGATCGTCAAATACCCGGAAGTGACCAAGGAAAACTCCCACCTCACTTACGGCCAACCGCGCCAGGAAATCCACCACCTCGCCAAGGAACAGGGCTGCGACCTGATCGTGGTCGGCAGCCATGGCCGTCACGGCCTGGCGCTGCTGCTGGGCTCCACCGCCAATGACGTGCTGCACGGCGCGCCGTGCGATGTGCTGGCGGTGAAGCTGGTCAAAAACGCATAACCCCTTGTAGGAGCTGGCTTGCCAGCGATAGCGGACCGTCAGCCACCAGAGGTATCAACTGACAGAATGCAATCGCCGGCAAGCCGGCTCCTACAGGTTCATATAAAAACCCGGTGCTCATCAGATGAACACCGGGTTTTTTAATGCACTGGAATCAATCAGGCATCCAGCTCGGCCCAACGCTCAACCAACGCTTCCAGCTCCTGGTTCAACGTCTCCAGGGAAGCGATGACCTTGGCGGTTTCTGCCGCCGGACGCAGGTAGAACCCACCGTCAGCCATTTCCGCTTCTACTGCGGCGATCTGCTGTTCCTTGGCGTCGATATCACCCGGCAAGGCTTCCAGCTCGCGCTGCAGCTTGTAGCTGAGTTTCTTCTTGGCCACCGGCGCAGCTTCCTGGGCCGGTGCGGCAGCTGCGGCCACAGGCGCCACGACTGCCGAGGTGAGGTCAGCCTTGCCGGATTTGCTCTCGGTCACGCCCAGCAGGCGTGGCGAACCGCCCTGGCGCAGCCAGTCCTGGTAACCGCCGACGTATTCACGCACCTTGCCTTCACCTTCGAAGACCAGGGTGCTGGTCACCACATTGTCGAGGAATGCCCGGTCGTGACTCACCATCAGCACGGTACCGTTGAAGGTCAGCAGCACTTCTTCCAACAGCTCGAGGGTTTCCACGTCGAGGTCGTTGGTCGGTTCGTCGAGTACCAGCAGGTTGGCCGGCTTGCTGAACAGCTTGGCCAGCAGCAGGCGCGCACGCTCACCACCGGACAAGGCTTTTACTGGCGTGCGTGCGCGTTGCGGGCTGAACAGGAAGTCACCTAGGTAGCTGAGTACATGGCGGCTCTGCCCGTCGATGTCGATAAAGTCGCGGCCTTCGGCAACGTTGTCGATGACGGTCTTTTCCAGGTCCAACTGATGGCGCAGTTGGTCGAAGTAAGCCACGTCGATGCGTGTGCCTTCTTCAACGGTGCCGCTGGTCGGCTGCAGGCCGCTGAGCATCAGCTTGAGCAAGGTGGTCTTGCCGGTGCCGTTGGCGCCCAGCAGGCCGATACGGTCGCCGCGCTGCAGGACCATGGAGAAGTCCTTGATCAGGAACGGACCGTCCGGGTGATGGAAGCTGACGTTCTCCAGCACCATCACCTGCTTGCCCGACTTGTCGGCGGTGTCCAGCTGGATATTGGCCTTGCCGGTGCGCTCGCGACGCTCGCTGCGCTCGACGCGCAGGGCTTTCAGGGCACGCACGCGGCCTTCATTACGGGTGCGACGGGCCTTGATGCCCTGGCGAATCCAGACTTCTTCCTGGGCCAGTTTCTTGTCGAACAGCGCGTTGGCGGTTTCTTCGGCCGCCAGTGCGGCTTCCTTGTGCACCAGGAAGCTGGCGTAGTCGCCGTTCCAGTCGATCAGGCCACCACGGTCCAGTTCGAGGATGCGGGTTGCCAGGTTCTGCAGGAAGGACCGGTCGTGCGTGATGAACAGCACGGCGCCCTGGAAATCCTTGAGGGCTTCTTCGAGCCAGGCGATGGCGCCGATGTCCAGGTGGTTGGTTGGTTCGTCGAGCAGCAGCAGGTCGGGCTCGGACACCAGCGCCTGGGCCAGCAGCACGCGACGACGCCAGCCACCGGACAATTCGGCGAGGGTCTTGTCGGCCGGCAATTGCAGGCGGCTCAAGGTGCTGTCGACGAGTTGCTGCAGGCGCCAGCCGTCACGGGCTTCGAGGTCCTGCTGGACGTGCATCAGTTTGTCCAGGTCTTCTTCGGTGACGCAGTTCTGCGCCAGGTGATGGTATTCGGCGAGCAGTGCACCCACGCCGTCGAGGCCTTCGGCAACCACGTCGAACACTGTCCGTCCGTCGGCCACCGGCAATTCTTGCGGCAATTCGCCAATCTTGAGGCCCGGGGCGCGCCAAACAGAGCCGTCATCGGGCTTCTGGTCGCCTTTTACCAGCTTCATCATGCTGGACTTGCCGGTGCCGTTGCGGCCGATGATGCACACCCGCTCACCACGGGCGATCTGCCAGGACACCTTGTCCAACAACGGCATAGCGCCGAAAGCAAGGGACACATCGCTGAATTTGAGCAGGGTCATACGCTTCTCCAAAAACTGGGCGCGCATTCTACCTGAGTTGAGGGTGGGATGCGGCCGGCATTTTCGCTGCCGACACGTTCTGTAGGACATTTCCAGTGAACTTGAACGAACCGGCCGGCAAAGCTTTCACCGGCCGCTGGCAAAAGGCTAAGCTAGGGGCAATCAGTGTCGGCGGTGCCGGCGCTAGTCGTGATTTCTCTGCACGGACGTCTCATGCGCAGTCGCCTTTTCAACTTTTTATCTTGTCTGCTTCTTTCCGCCACCGCCGTTCAATCCGCCCAGGCCGTGGACCTCACCACCCAACGTCAATATTACGATGAAGCCAAACGTGCCCTGGCCAAGGGCGATACCGGCCCGTACATGCAATACAGCCAGGCGCTGGCTGACTACCCGCTGACACCGTACCTGGCCTACGACGAACTGACCGCCCGCCTGAAAACCGCGAGCAACCAGGAAATCGAACAGTTCCTCGCCAAGAACGGCGACCTGCCCCAGGCCAACTGGATGAAACTGCGCTGGTTGCGCTGGCTGGCCGAGCGTGGCGACTGGCAGACCTTTGAAAAGTACTACGACGCCAAGCTCAATTTCGTCGAACTGGACTGCCTGCATGGCCAGTTCCAGCTCACCCACAATCTGAAGGCCGAAGGCTACAAGACCGCCGAAAAACTGTGGATGACCGGCAAGTCCCAACCGACGGCCTGCGATGCCACCTTCGGTCAATGGGCAGCTGACGGCCAACTCACCGAACAGAAGATCTGGGACCGCGCCAAACTCGCCGCCGAAGCACGCAACTACGCGCTGGCCAACAGCCTGGTGAAAACCCTGCCCACCCTCGGTGCCCAAGGTCGCTTGATGGTGGACGTGGCGCAAAAGCCCGACATGCTCAGCGACCCATCGCGTTTCCTGCCGGCCACCGAAGCCATGTCTGACGCCGTAGGCCTGGGCCTGCGCCGCCTGGCACGCCAGGATCCGGACAAGGCCATGGCCCTGCTCGACGGCTACGCCAGCAGCATGCACTTCTCACGTGACGAAAAAGTGTCGATCGCCCGGGAAATCGGCCTCACCCTGGCCAAGCGCTATGACCCGCGCGCCCTAGAGGTCATGACTAAGTACGATCCCGAACTGCGCGACAACACCGTCTCCGAGTGGCGCCTGCGCCTGCTGCTGCGCCTGGCCCGCTGGGAAGATGCCTACCAGTTGACCCGCAAGCTCCCACAAGACCTGGCCACCACCAACCGCTGGCGCTACTGGCAAGCCCGCAGCCTGGAACTGGCCGAGCCGAAGAACCCGCAAGCGCTGGTCTTGTACAAGAACCTGGCGCAAGAACGCGACTTCTACGGTTTCCTCGCCGCGGATCGCTCCAAGGCTCCGTATCAATTGAAGAACAAGCCGTTGCTGATGAGCCAGGCGCTGGTCAACAAGGTGCGCAACACCCCGGGTGTACGCCGCGCCCTGGAGTTCTATGCGCGCGGCCAGGTGGTGGATGGCCGCCGTGAGTGGTACCACGTGAGCCGTCACTTCAACCGCGACGAGATGGTTGCCCAGGCCAAGCTGGCCTACGACATGAAGTGGTATTTCCCGGCCATCCGCACCATCAGCCAGGCACAGTACTGGGACGACCTGGACATCCGCTTCCCGATGGCCCATCGCGACACACTGGTACGCGAAGCCAAGGTGCGTGGCCTGCATTCCAGCTGGGTGTTCGCGATCACCCGTCAGGAAAGCGCCTTCATGGACGACGCCCGCTCCGGCGTCGGCGCCAGTGGCCTGATGCAACTGATGCCCGGCACCGCCAAGGAAACCGCACGCAAGTTCAGCATTCCCCTGGCCTCCCCTGCCCAGGTGCTGGACCCGGACAAAAACATCCAGCTCGGCGCCGCCTACCTGAGCCAGGTGCACAGCCAGTTCAACGGCAACCGCGTGCTCGCTTCCGCCGCCTACAACGCCGGCCCCGGCCGTGTGCGTCAATGGCTGCGCGGCGCGGATCACCTGAGTTTCGACGTGTGGGTGGAAAGCATCCCGTTCGACGAAACCCGCCAGTATGTGCAGAACGTGCTGTCTTATTCGGTGATCTACGGCCAGAAGCTCAATTCACCCCAGCCGCTGGTGGATTGGCATGAGCGGTATTTTGATGATCAGTAACACTATGATGCAGGAGCGAGCTTGCTCGCGAAGAACCTGAGGGCACCGCGTAAAACAGAACAACGGCGTTATCGTTGACGTTTTTCGCGAGCAAGCTCGCTCCTACAGAGGCACAGATGCCCGCATTGAGAGATGCGGGCTTTTTTATGGGTGGGATTTTAGTGTGAGGCGGGCTCTTGCACCCCGTCACTGAACTGCAACGCCGCCAACCGCGCATACAGCGGGTTGCTCGCAATCAACTGCTGGTGCGTCCCGATTGCCACCAGTTTGCCCTGGTCCATCACGGCGATGCGGTCGGCGTTCTTCACCGTGGCCAGCCGATGGGCGATCACCAGCGTGGTGCGGCCCTGCATCAGTTGCGGCAGCGCTTGCTGGATCAGGTGTTCACTCTGGGCATCGAGGGCGCTGGTGGCCTCGTCCAGCAGCAGGATGGGCGCGTCCACCAACAAGGCGCGGGCGATGGCCAGGCGTTGCCGTTGGCCGCCGGAGAGGCCCATGCCGCCGTCGCCGAGGTGGGTCTGGTAGCCGTCGGGCATTTGCAGGATGAAGTCATGGGCATGGGCAATGCGCGCCGCGGCTTCGACCTGTTCCGGGGTGGCCGTGGGGTTGCCGTAGCGGATGTTCTCTTCGACGCTGCCAAAGAACAGCGCCGGGCTCTGGGACACCAGCGCGAAATGGCGGCGCAGGTCCATGGGGTCGAGTTCGGTCAGCGGGTGGCCTTCCAGCAGGATGCGGCCGTGCTGGGGGTCGTAGAAACGCAGCAACAGGTCGAAAATCGTCGACTTGCCCGCACCGGACGGCCCCACCAGTGCCAGGGTTTCACCGGGGTTGATGGTCAGGTCAAGGCCGTCGATGGCGTAGCTGTCGGGCCGTGAAGGGTAGGAAAAGCGCAGGTCTTGCAGCGCCATGCGGCCGCTGACCCGCGCCGGCAGTTGGACGGTGCCGGTGGCGGGCGCCTGGATGTCGTTGTTCGACTGCAACAACTCGCCAATGCGCTCGGCGGCACCGGCGGCCCGTTGCAGCTCGCCGAGCACTTCACTCAGGGTGCCGACCGCACTGCCGACGATCAGGCTATAGAACACAAACGCCGCCAGCTCACCGCCGGAAATGCGCCCGTTGATCACGTCCATACCGCCGACCCACAGCATCACCCCCACAGCGCCGAGCACCAGCATGATCACCAGGGTAATCAGCCAGGCACGCTGGGTGATGCGTTTGCGCGCAGTGATGAACGCGTCTTCCACGGTCACGGCGAAACGCTGTTCGTCCTGCACCTGATGGTTGTAAGCCTGCACGGTCTTGATCTGGCCGAGGGTCTCGGACACATAGCTGCCCACGTCCGCGATGCGGTCCTGGCTTTGGCGCGACAGGCTGCGTACGCGCCGGCCGAAGATCAGGATCGGCGCCAGCACCAGCGGCAATGCGACCACCACGATACTGGTGAGCTTGGGGTTGGTCACAAACAACAGCACGATGCCACCGATGACCATCAAGGCATTGCGCAGGAACAGCGACAGCGATGAGCCGATCACCGATTGCAGCAAGGTGGTGTCGGTGGTCAGCCGCGACTGGATTTCCGAACTGCGGTTGTTCTCGTAGAAACCCGGATGCAGGTAGATCAGGTGGTTGAACACCTGCCGACGGATATCTGCCACCACCCGTTCGCCGATCCACGACACCAGGTAAAACCGTGCAAACGTGCCCACCGCCAGGCCCAGCACCAGCACCATGAACAGGCCGATGGACTGGTTGAGCAGGTGCGGTGACTGGGTCATGAACCCTTGGTCCACCAGCAGGCGAATGCCCTGCCCCATCGACAAGGTGATACCGGCCGTGACGATAAGCGCCAACAGCGCGCCAAGCGCGTGCCAGCGGTAAGGCGCAATGAAGCGGCTGGCCAGGCGAATTGCACGGCGTTGACGGACTGAGAACATGGAGGGCATCACCTGCGCAGGGGAGATAAGTATCTACACCCCAACATTGGGGGAACTTGGGTAAATAACAATGAGTCAGGTTAATTATGCCCGCCGATGCTGATCCCTAGAGGCTATCGGTCTAACCCTTGGCTGGAAATTCGTAGTGGTTTCTGGTGGACTGGGTGTTCGAACCGGTGACCTTGCAGGGAGTTGTAACAGCCTGGTCACGCGGGAGGCTTAGAGTCACTAAGCAGAATAGGTACACAACCTGATGAGGAGACAGGCCATGACCTTGCAAAACAGCAGCGATGCCAAGATTGAAGTAATCCGCCAGCCGCAGCAGTTGCCGTGCTCGTACATCGACGCCAAGGGCCGCGAAGTGCAGATTACCGAAGAGATGATCCAGCAAGCGTGCAGCGAACTGGAACAGCGACTGGTCAAGCCTGCCCAGCAAGGCTGAAACGCCTACGCTCTTTGAAACCCGGCCCTGGTGGCCGGGTTTTTTATGCCCGCCCCCCTTGTAGGAGCCGGCTTGCCGGCGATAGCAGCCGTAAGCCATGCGGTGATCTTGCGGACGCCATCGCCGGCAAGCCGGCCTCTACAGGGTTTTGCGCGCCATCGGAGTGCCGAGGTCAGCGCAATTCGGCGCCGAGGGCCGAGACGATTGCCGAAAGCGCGGCGGATTCCCCGTTGATGCGCACCTTCAAGCCATCGATCTCACGGCGCTCCGGGTAATGCTTGCGCAGCAGGTCAAAGGCCTTGCGTTGTTCTTCCACTGTTCCTACGAGGCTGCGACGGAAATCCGCGTCATCCCGGCGAGGGTCATACACGCTGCGGCACAAGGTCGCGAGCGCCCAGGCCGGGTCGGTGGAGGCATTCAGGTGCACTTCGGCCAACCAGGGTGGCGGCAGCAGATCACTCAAGTGAATGCTCGGTTCGTGGCCCAGGTGCGCACAGAACGCCTGATAGATCTGCGCCGTGCCGCGCTGCTTGCCGTCCAGGCTGTAGCCGGCGATATGCGGCGTCGCCAGCACGCACAGGTCAGACAGGTCGACGTCCACTCCGGGCTCGCCTTCCCATACATCCAGCACCGCTTGCAGGTCTTCGCGCTCCAGCAGCACCTCGCGCAGGGCGGCGTTGTCGACTACCGGGCCGCGGCTGGCGTTGATCAGCCAGGTGCCGGGCTTGAGCTGCTCGAGGCGCTGGCGGTCGAACAGGTGCCAGGTGGAGCCGTTGCCGGATTTGGTCAGCGGCGTGTGCAGGCTGATCACGTCGCACTGCTCGATGATCTGCGCCAGGCTGACGTAGTCACCGTCCTCGGCGATCTGCCGTGGCGGGTCGCAGACCAGCACGTTCCAGCCCAGGCCCTTGAGCACCTTGACCAGCCGCCCGCCCACTTCACCGGCGCCGACCACGCCATAGGTGCGTTGATTGAGGTCGACCCCTTCGATCTCGGCCAGGGTCTGCAGGCTGCCCAGCACATAGTCCACCACGCCACGGGCGTTACAGCCGGGGGCGCTGGACCATTGGATGCCGGCCTGCTTGAAGTAGTCGAGGTCCAGGTGATCGGTGCCGATGGTGCAGGTGCCGACGAAGCGCACCTTCGTGCCCTCCAGCAGCGCGCGGTTGACGTTGGTCACCGAGCGCACCAGCAACACATCAGCCTGCTCGACCGTGGCGCGGTCGATGGAACGGCCAGGTACGCGGCGTATCTCGCCAAATCCCTGGAAGAATGCATCGAGCAGCGGAATATTTTCGTCGGCAACAATCAGCATGGCAGGCTCCTTTGGCGGACCCGCAGTGTACAGGGATCGCAGCCCTCGCTAACAAATCGCTAACACAGGTTTTTTCCTGACCGATGCGTCAAAGCGTAGAATCCGCCGTCCTTGCGCTTGCTTCTACTGGACACCTGTACGTGAACACTGCCACCGCCACCCTCACCCGCCCCGCCCGCATCAGCCGGGAAGTGCGCGGCCTGCTGACGCTCGCCCTGCCGATCATGATCGGCCAACTGGCCACCACCGCGATGAGCTTCGTCGATGCGGTGATGGCCGGGCGCGTCAGCCCCCAGGACCTGGCAGCGGTGGGCCTGGGCAACTCGATCTGGATTCCGGTGTACCTGCTGATGACCGGCACACTGCTGGCCACCACGCCCAAAGTCGCCCAGCGCTACGGGGCCGGCCAGTTCAGCGAGATCGGGCCATTGGTGCGCCAATCCTTGTGGCTGGCCGTGGTGGTCGGCATCACCGCCTCGTTGTTGTTGCTGTGCGCCGAACCGATCCTGCATGCCATGAAAGTGGAACCGGACCTGATCGAGCCGTCCATGGGCTACCTGCACGGCATCGCCGCCGGTATGCCGGCCATTGCACTGTATTACGTGCTGCGCTGTTTCAGTGACGGCCTGGGCCGTACGCGGCCGAGCATGGTGATGGGCCTGTGTGGCCTGGCATTGAATATCCCGCTGAACTACATCTTCATCTACGGTCACCTGGGCGTGCCGGCCATGGGCGGCGTCGGTTGCGGCTGGGCCACGGCCATCGCGATGTGGGTGATGATGCTCGGCCTGGCCGGTTGGACCCGCTGGGGCCCGGCTTACCAGAGCAGCGAACTGTTCAAGCGTTTCGACTGGCCGCAATGGGCCGTGATCAAGCGTGTATTGGGGATTGGCCTGCCCATCGGCATCGCGATCTTTGCCGAATCGAGCATCTTCGCGGTGATCGCCCTGTTGATCGGCAGCCTGGGCGCTACCGTGGTCTCGGGCCATCAGATCGCGCTGAACGTCAGCTCGCTGGTGTTCATGATCCCCTACTCCCTGAGCATGGCCGTGACCGTGCGCGTCGGCCAGGCCCTCGGCCGTGGCGAGCCGCGTGAAGCGCGCTTCGCGGCGGGCGTCGGCATGGGCACGGCGCTGGCGTATGCCTGCCTGTCCTGCAGCCTGATGCTGGTGTTTCGCGAGCAGATCGCAGCGATCTACACCCCGGACCCGGTGGTCATTCACCTGGCGTCGATGTTGATCGTGTTCTCGGCGCTGTTCCAGTTCAGCGACTCGATCCAGGTCACGGCGGCGGGCGCATTGCGTGGCTACCAGGACACCCGCGTGACCATGGTGCTGACCCTGTTCGCATACTGGGGCGTGGGCCTGCCGGTGGGTTATGCCTTGGGCCTGACCGACTGGCTCGGCGAACCCAGCGGCCCAAGCGGCTTGTGGCAAGGGCTGATCGTGGGCCTCAGCTGTGCGGCGGGGATGTTGCTGGTGCGCCTGGCGCGCAGTGCGCGCCGGCGCATTCGTGCCGACAAGGCGCGGGTTTAAGCGGACTTCTTGCGGATCCAGTACAGGTACTTACCGGCCTGCTCCTGCTGATCCACCAGCTCGTGGTCGAGAAACACGCAGAACTTGGGAATATCGCGACGCGTGGACGGGTCGGTCGCGATCACCTTGAGCAAACCGCCTGGGGCCAGGTCGCGGATGTGCTGGTGCAGCATCATCACCGGTTCCGGGCAGTTGAGCCCGGTGGCGTCGAGGGTGCCGTCGACGGGCAAATCTAGGTTCTGACTCATACTTCACTCCTGAACAGGCGCGCATTGTCTCGCAATATCGGGGGAAACATCACCCTCAGCGCGATTTGGCTTTTCTTACATCCACCAACCGACGCAAATGGCAGGTCACTTCTTCACGGTCGTGGTACAGCTGCTTGCAGCCGATCTCCACGCGAATGCCACGCGCCTTGAAACCGTCTTCGATGCGCTCCAGCAACCGCTTCACTTCGGCATAACGCTGTTTCATCGGCAACTTCAGGTTCACCACCGCCTCGCGGCAATGTCCTTCGCCGATCCAGGTTTCCAGCAGCGCGGCGTTGCGCGCCGGCTTCTCGACGATGTCGCAGACCATCCAGTCCACCGGCTGCTTGGGCACGAAGGTGAAGCCGTCGGCCATCAAGTGTTGCACCAGGCCGGTGTCCATCAGGCTCTCGGCCATGGGGCCGTTGTCGATGGCGGTCACCAGCATGCCACGGTTGACCAGTTGCCAGGTCCAGCCGCCCGGCGCTGCGCCGAGATCGACGCCGGTCATGTCGCCATGCAGGCGCTCGTCCCACTGGTCGCGGGGGATGAAGTGGTGCCAGGCCTCTTCCAGCTTCAAGGTCGAGCGGCTGGGCGCTTCGCGGGGGAACTTGAGGCGCGGGATACCCATCGGCCACATCGCCGAGTTGTTCGACTCGGCCAGGCCCATGAACACTTCGCGGCCACTCTTGAAGGTCAGCAGCAGGCGCGGCTTGCTTGGGTCGTCCACCAGTTTGCCGGCGTTCAGCAGGGCTTTGCGCAGGTGCACCTCGAACTTCTTGCAGAAATTCGACAGCTCCTTGCCGTCGTTGGTGTCGACCATCTCCAGCCACAGGCTGCCGCACACCGGGAATTCACGCAGGTGGGCGAGGATCACGCTGATGCGGTCGGTTTCCGGCAGGTCGATGAATACCCCGCGCGCCCACTGCCGCGGGAAGATCAGCTCGGCAAAGCGCTGGCCGTGCATCAGGCGCTGGGCGCCGTCTTCTTCGGTGCAGACAAATTCGGCGCAGGCGCTGCCGGTCTTGGCCTTGGCGTAGCCGGAAACGTTCAGGCGCGCGGCGTGCTCCGCGATCTCGGAACAGACTTCGCCTTCAAAGCCCGGGCGGCAGTGCATAAAAAGGGTGTTCATTGAATCTCCTGGCAACTGGGCTTGCTGTAGCGCAAATCCTGTCATGAAAACGCGCGCATGATAGCCGAGTTCGGAACCTTGGACTTAACGATAGAGTCCAGTTATTAGCCTGCTAATGAAAACAGGGCTAAGTTGAAAGCTCTGTTCGTCCCGTCAGGTCCGTAGCCGTGCGGACCATAAGGAGTCATGTAATGTCATCCCTTGATAGCCTGAGAACTCTTAAAACCCTGCAGATCGACGACAAGACCTATCACTACTTCAGCTTGCCCGAAGCCGCCAAGAGCCTGGGTGACCTGGATAAGCTGCCGATGTCCCTCAAGGTGCTGCTGGAAAACCTGCTGCGCTGGGAAGACGACAAGACCGTCACCGGCGCCGACCTCAAGGCCATCGCCGCCTGGCTCAAAGAGCGCCAGTCCGACCGCGAGATCCAGTACCGCCCGGCCCGGGTATTGATGCAAGACTTTACCGGCGTTCCTGCCGTGGTCGACCTGGCCGCCATGCGCGCCGCCGTGGCCAAGGCCGGGGGCGACCCGCAGCGCATCAACCCGCTCTCTCCCGTGGACCTGGTGATCGACCACTCGGTGATGGTCGACAAGTTCGCCACCACCAGCGCCTTCGAGCAGAACGTCGACATCGAGATGCAGCGCAACGGCGAACGCTACGCCTTCCTGCGCTGGGGCCAGAGCGCCTTCGACAACTTCAGCGTGGTGCCACCGGGCACCGGCATCTGCCACCAGGTCAACCTCGAATACCTCGGCCGCACGGTCTGGACCAAAGACGAGGACGGCCGTACCTATGCGTTCCCGGATACCCTGGTCGGCACCGACTCCCACACCACCATGATCAACGGCCTCGGCGTACTCGGCTGGGGCGTGGGCGGTATCGAAGCGGAAGCCGCGATGCTCGGCCAGCCGGTGTCGATGCTGATCCCGGAAGTGATCGGCTTCAAGCTCACTGGCAAACTGAAAGAAGGCATCACCGCCACCGACCTGGTGCTGACCGTGACCCAGATGCTGCGCAAAAAAGGCGTGGTGGGCAAGTTCGTCGAATTCTATGGCGACGGCCTCGCGGACCTGCCGTTGGCCGACCGCGCCACCATCGCGAATATGGCCCCGGAATATGGCGCCACCTGCGGCTTTTTCCCCGTGGATGAGGTGACGCTGGACTACCTGCGCCTGTCCGGCCGTCCGGCAGAAACCGTGAAGTTGGTAGAGGCATACACCAAAGCCCAAGGCCTGTGGCGCAACGCTGGCCAGGAGCCGGTGTTCACTGACAGCCTGGCTCTGGACATGGGCAGCGTCGAGGCCAGCCTGGCCGGGCCCAAACGCCCACAGGACCGCGTGGCCCTGCCGAATGTCGGCCAGGCCTTCAGCGACTTCCTCGACCTGCAATTCAAACCCACCAACAAGGAAGAAGGCCGCCTCGAAAGCGAAGGTGGCGGCGGGGTTGCCGTGGGCAATGCCGACCTGGTGGGCGAAACCGACTACGAATACGACGGCCAGACCTATCGCCTGAAAAACGGCGCGGTGGTGATCGCCGCGATCACCTCCTGCACCAATACCTCCAACCCCAGCGTGATGATGGCGGCCGGGCTGGTAGCGAAAAAGGCTGTGGAAAAGGGCCTGACCCGCAAACCCTGGGTTAAAACCTCGCTGGCCCCCGGTTCCAAAGTGGTCACCGACTATTACAAGGCAGCGGGCCTGACCCAGTACCTGGACAAGCTCGGTTTCGACTTGGTCGGCTACGGCTGCACCACCTGCATCGGCAACTCCGGGCCATTGCCCGAGCCGATCGAAAAGGCCATCCAGAAGGCCGACCTCGCCGTGGCGTCGGTGCTGTCCGGCAACCGCAACTTCGAAGGCCGCGTACACCCATTGGTGAAGACCAACTGGCTGGCCTCGCCACCGCTGGTCGTGGCCTACGCCCTGGCGGGCACCGTGCGCATCGATATCAGCAGCGAACCGCTGGGCAACGACCAGGCCGGCAACCCGGTGTACCTCAAGGACATCTGGCCGAGCAGCAAAGAAATCGCCGACGCGGTGGCCCAAGTCAGCACCGGCATGTTCCACAAGGAATACGCCGAGGTGTTTGCCGGTGACGAGCAGTGGCAAGCCATTGAAGTGCCACAGGCCGCCACCTACGTGTGGCAGAAAGACTCCACCTACATCCAGCATCCGCCGTTCTTCGATGATATTGCAGGTCCCCTGCCAGTGATCAAGGACGTCAAGGGCGCCAACGTGCTGGCCCTGCTGGGCGATTCGGTCACCACCGACCACATCTCCCCCGCCGGCAACATCAAGGCCGACAGCCCCGCCGGCCGCTACCTGCGCGAGCAAGGCGTGGAACCACGCGACTTCAACTCCTACGGCTCACGCCGCGGCAACCATGAAGTGATGATGCGCGGCACCTTCGCCAACATCCGTATCCGCAATGAAATGCTCGGCGGCGAGGAAGGCGGCAATACGCTGTACATCCCCACTGGCGAGAAAATGCCGATCTACGACGCTTCGATGAAATACCAGGCGTCGGGTACGCCGCTGGTGGTGGTGGCCGGCCAGGAATATGGCACCGGTTCCAGCCGTGACTGGGCGGCCAAAGGCACCAACCTGCTAGGGGTCAAGGCGGTGATCGCCGAGAGTTTCGAGCGGATTCACCGTTCCAACCTGGTGGGCATGGGCGTGCTGCCGTTGCAGTTCAAGCTGGATCAGAACCGCAAGTCGCTCAAGCTTACCGGCAAGGAGAAAGTCGACATTCTCGGGCTGACGGGCGTGGAGATCGTGCCTCGCATGAACCTGACGCTGGTGATTACCCGGGAGGATGGCAGCAGCGAGAAGGTTGAGGTGCTGTGCCGGATCGATACGCTCAATGAGGTGGAGTACTTCAAGTCGGGCGGCATCCTGCATTACGTACTGCGCCAGCTGATCGCCTCTTAAGCAACACTGCAAAACCAATGTGGGAGCGGGCTTGCTCGCGACAGCGGTGGATCAGTCAGCATGTATCAACTGACACTCCGCTTTCGCGAGCAAGCCCGCTCCCACCGTTTTGACTGCATTTCAAATCAGCCGAACAACCACTTCCACAGCAGCATCAGCACCACCACCGCCAGCACCGGCCGCGCAATGCGGTAAGCCTTCGGATGCTTGCGCTTCCACTGCTTGACCACACCGCTGAACTTGTCGCTGAAGGTCTTGCTCCAGGCGTAGGCCTGGTTGATCCCGCCAACGCGCTCGTCGTCGAGGTTCTGCGGTGCGGTCGCGCGCCCCAGTTGCTTGCTGACCCAACGGTTGATGCGGGTCATCAGGCGATTGCTCAGCGGTCGCTCGATGTCGCAGAACAGGATCACACGGGTCTGTTCGGTTTCGTTCTTGACCCAGTGCACGTAGGTCTCGTCGAACATCACGTCTTCACCGTCACGCCAGGCGTAGACCTGGCCGTCGACGAAGATGCGGCAGTCGTCGGAGTTCGGTGTGGACAGGCCCAAGTGGTAACGCAGGGAGCCGGCAAACGGATCGCGGTGCGGGTTGAGGTGGCTGCCACCCGGCAATAGCGCGAACATCGCGCCCTTGACGTTGGGAATGCTGCTCACCAGCGCCACGGTCTTCGGGCACAGGGCCTCGGCCGATGGCAGGGGTTTGTCGTACCACTTGAGGTAGAAACGCTTCCAGCCCTTCTTGAAGAACGAACCGAAGCCGGCGTCGTTGTTCTTTTCCGCCGCGCGGATGTAACCCTCGTCGAACAGGTGCATGGCCTCTTCGCGGATCACTTCCCAGTTGTCCTTGAGCACGTCCAGTTCGGGGAACTTGCTGCGGTCCAGGTAAGGTTTGGACGGCACCGCCGAAAACAGGTACATCAAGGCGTTATACGGGGCGAACAGCGCCGAATGGTTGACGAACTGGCGCAACATCGGCAAACGCGCCTTGCCGCGCAGGTGCACATACAGCGTGCTGCCGATAAACAGCGCCAGTACCGACAGTTTGGCGGCCAAAGAAAAGGTCATGCAGCAACTCCTGAAAATAAGCGCCTGGCCAACAGCAGACGTAGCAGCCGGTCATGATAAACAGTTGGGCCATTATGCAGAAGGCCTAGCTTAGTAACGCTGACTCACATCAACCCCCGTGGTGAACAGGTTTGTTCTGGTAAAGAGGTTTGTTCTGGTGAGCGGGCTTGTTGTGGTGAGCAGGCTTGTTGTGGTGAGCGGGCTTGCCCCGCGCTGGGCTGCGAAGCAGCCCCAATAGGGCCACCGCATTTCTCCAGCGATAAACGCGGTGACGTTTGAGGGCCGCTTCGCGCCCCAGCGCGGGGCAAGCCCGCTCACCACAACAAGCCTGCTCACCACAGCAATCCCGCTCACCACGACAAAGCTGCTCAACACAACAAGCCTAATCACCACAGGACAGACATCAAGCCTGGTTTTCTTGCTCGGTAAACAGATCGCTGAACAGCATGCTCGACAGGTAACGCTCACCGGAGTCCGGCAGGATCACTACAATGGTCTTACCTTGCATTTCCGGTTTCTCGGCCAGGCGCACCGCCACGGCCATCGCGGCGCCACAGGAGATACCGCACAGAATCCCCTCTTCCTGCATCAGGCGCAGGGCCATGGCCTTGGATTCGTCGTCGGTCACCAGCTCCACGCGGTCGACCATCGACAAGTCCAGGTTCTTCGGTACGAAACCGGCGCCAATGCCCTGGATCTTGTGCGGGCTGGGCTTGATCTCTTCACCCGCCAATGCCTGGGTAATCACCGGCGAGACAATCGGCTCGACGGCCACTGACAGGATCGGCTTGCCCGCGATGTTCTTGATGTAGCGCGACACGCCAGTGATGGTACCGCCGGTGCCCACGCCCGCGACCAGTACGTCCACGGCGCCATCGGTGTCGTTCCAGATTTCCGGACCGGTGGTTTTCTCGTGGATGGCCGGGTTGGCCGGGTTTTCGAACTGGGCCGGCATAAAGTAAGTCGCCGGATCGCTGGCGACGATTTCGCCGGCTTTTTCGATTGCGCCCTTCATGCCTTTGGCCGGCTCGGTCAGCACCAATTCGGCGCCGAGGGCCTTGAGCACCTTGCGTCGCTCGATGCTCATGGACGCCGGCATGGTCAACAGCAACTTATAGCCACGGGCGGCAGCGACAAACGCCAGGCCGATGCCGGTGTTGCCGGAGGTCGGTTCGACAATGGTCATGCCCGGCTTGAGCTTACCGGTGCTTTCGGCGTCCCAGATCATGTTTGCGCCAATGCGGCACTTCACCGAGTAGCCCGGGTTACGCCCTTCGATCTTGGCCAGGATAGTCACGCCACGCGGTGCGATCCGGTTGATCTGAACCAGGGGCGTATTACCGATGGAGTGCGCGTTGTCTGCAAAGATACGGCTCATGACGGGTCCTATTGCTCGATTCTGGAAGGCCCCCAAGGGTATGCCTCGTGCTGCAACGCGTCCAGTCAGAGGAACGTTGCGCACTTGATCGTAGTCAATCTCCTACGAGCAAAGAGGACTGCCCCATGAAACGTCGCTACAGCTGGCCGCTATGGACCGTCGCCGGGCTGGTGGTGGTGCTGGTCGCCCTGGCCATCGCCCTGCCCTATCTGGTGCGTAACTACCTGAATGACAAGCTCGCGGACATGGGCGACTACCGCGGCCACGTCATCGACGTCGATCTGGCCCTGTGGCGCGGTGCCTACAAGATCAACGGGCTGGAGATCATCAAGGTCGACGGCAAGGTGCCGGTACCGTTCGTCAAGGCACCGCTGATCGATCTGGCGGTGAGCTGGCACTCTCTGTGGTACGACCATGCGGTAGTGGCCAAGGTGCTGTTTATCAACCCTGAAGTGAACTTCGTCGATGGCGGCGCGAACAAGCAGGCGTCCCAGACTGGTAAGGGCACCGATTGGCGCGAGCAGCTTGGCAAGCTGTTGCCGATCACCCTGGATGAAGTGCGCATCGAAGACGGCAAGATCGCCTTCCATAACTTCAGTTCCAAACCCCAGGTCAACCTCAACGCCACCTCGGTGAATGCCAGCTTCTATAACCTGACCAACGTCGTCGACGTCAAAGGCAAGCGCGACGCACGCTTCGACGGCAAGGCGCTGCTCCAGGGCCAGGCGCCCCTGGAAGCCACCGCCACCTTCGATCCGCTGAGCAATTTCGAAGACT
The DNA here is from genome assembly GCF_000612585.1 of Pseudomonas sp. CHM02. Classification (GTDB taxonomy): domain Bacteria; phylum Pseudomonadota; class Gammaproteobacteria; order Pseudomonadales; family Pseudomonadaceae; genus Aquipseudomonas. Next base: position 27,819 of record NZ_JFCA01000047.1, on the reverse strand, counting down.
TCGAATTCCGTTTCCGCGCCAAAGACCTGCAGCTCAAGCGCATGAACGACTTCGCATCGGCCTACGGCAAGTTCGACTTCAAGGCCGGCACCGGTGATGTGGTGATCGAAGCCCAGGCGGAAAAAGGCCAATTGACCGGCTATATCAAGCCGCTGCTGCGCGATGTCGAGGTGTTTGATTGGCAGCAGGACGTGGAAAACAAGGACAAGAACATCTTCCGCTCGATCTGGGAGGCCGTGGTGGGCGCCAGCGAGACCGTGCTGAAAAACCAGAGCAAGAACCAGTTCGCCACCCGCGTGGAACTCAGTGGCAGCGTGCACCAGCAAAATGTCAGCGCGTTCTCCGCATTTTTGGCGATATTGCGCAACGGTTTCATCCAGGCGTTCAACGCGCGGTATGAACAGCCCAAGCCGAGCACGGACTAAATGTGGGCTGGCTTGTGTGGGAGCGGGCTTGCTCGCGAATGCGGTGGGTCAATTGAAATACCTGTGACTGATACACCGCATTCGCGAGCAAGCCCGCTCCCACATAAACTCATTCCTACACTTGGATTGTGGGGTGACCGGTCATTCAGAGACTGAATAACCCGCCTGCGTTCACAATCGCCGGGGCTGCGCGGTATAGTCCGGGCATTGATGAATTCGAGGAAACACCGATGAAGTTCGAAGGCACCCAGGCCTACGTTGCCACCGACGACCTGAAACTGGCCGTCAACGCTGCCATCACCCTGGAGCGGCCGCTGCTGGTCAAGGGCGAGCCCGGCACCGGCAAGACCATGCTGGCCGAGCAACTGGCCGAATCCTTCGGCGCCAAGCTGATCACCTGGCACATCAAGTCCACCACCAAGGCCCATCAAGGCCTGTACGAGTACGACGCGGTGAGCCGCCTGCGCGACTCGCAACTGGGCGTGGACAAGGTGCACGACGTACGCAACTACCTGAAAAAGGGCAAGCTCTGGGAAGCCTTCGAGTCCGAGGAGCGGGTGATCCTGCTGATCGATGAAATCGACAAGGCCGACATCGAGTTCCCCAACGACCTGCTGCAAGAACTCGACAAGATGGAGTTCTACGTCTACGAAATCGACGAGACCATCAAGGCCAGGAAACGCCCGATCATCATCATTACCTCCAACAACGAAAAAGAGCTTCCAGACGCATTCCTGCGCCGCTGCTTCTTCCACTACATCGCCTTCCCCGACCGCACCACCCTGCAAAAGATCGTGGATGTGCACTACCCCGACATCAAGAAAGACCTGGTCAGCGAAGCGCTGGACGTGTTCTTCGACGTGCGCAAAGTACCGGGCCTGAAGAAAAAACCGTCCACCTCCGAACTGGTCGACTGGCTCAAGTTGCTGATGGCCGACAACATCGGCGAAGCCGTGCTGCGCGAGCGCGACCCGACCAAGGCCATTCCGCCGCTGGCCGGTGCCTTGGTCAAGAACGAGCAAGACGTGCAATTGCTGGAGCGTCTGGCGTTCATGAGCCGTCGCGGTAATCGCTGATGTTGCTCAACCTGTTCAATGAAATGCGTGCAGCCAAGGTGCCGGTCTCGGTGCGTGAGCTGCTCGACCTGATCAACGCGCTGAAACAGCGCGTGACCTTCGCCGACATGGACGAGTTCTACTACTTGTCCCGGGCGATCCTGGTGAAGGACGAGCGGCATTACGACAAGTTCGACCGGGCCTTCGGCGCCTATTTCAACGGCCTGGAAAAGCTCGACGATCACCTGCAGGCGCTGATCCCCGAGGACTGGTTGCGCAAGGAATTCGAACGCTCGCTGACCGACGAAGAACGCGCGCAGATCCAGTCCCTTGGCGGCCTCGACAAACTCATCGAAGAATTCAAGAAGCGCCTGGAAGAACAGAAAGAACGCCACGCTGGCGGCAACAAGTGGATCGGCACCGGCGGCACCAGCCCGTTTGGCTCCGGGGGCTACAACCCCGAAGGCATCCGCGTCGGCGATGCCGGCAAGCGCCAGGGCAAGGCCGTGAAGGTGTGGGACCAGCGCGAGTACAAGAACCTCGACGACCAGGTGGAACTGCGCACGCGCAATATCAAGATCGCCCTGCGCCGCCTGCGCAAGTTCGCGCGCCAGGGTGCGGCGGAAGAGCTGGATATCGACGGCACCATCGACCACACCGCCCGCGACGCCGGCTTGCTGAATATCCAGATGCGGCCGGAGCGGCGCAACACCATCAAGCTGTTGTTGCTGTTCGATATCGGCGGCTCGATGGACGCCCACGTGAAGATCTGCGAAGAGCTGTTTTCCGCGTGCAAGACCGAGTTCAAGCACTTGGAGTACTTCTACTTTCACAACTTCGTGTACGAATCGGTGTGGAAGAACAACCAACGCCGCACCTCGGAGCGCACGTCCACCCAAGACTTGTTGCACAAGTACGGCGCTGATTACAAAGTGATCTTCATCGGCGATGCGTCGATGGCCCCGTACGAAATCACCCAGGCCGGCGGCAGCGTCGAGCACTGGAATGAAGAGCCGGGCTATGTGTGGATGCAGCGCTTCATGGCCAAGTACAAGAAGCTGATCTGGATCAACCCGTACCCAAAGGACACCTGGGGGTATACGGCGTCGACGGGGATTGTGCGGGAGTTGGTGGAGGATCAGATGTATCCGCTGACACTGCGCGGGCTCGAAGAAGGGATGCGCTTCCTCTCCAAGTAACCCCGCACGATCCGTAGGAGCCCGGCTTGCCGGCGATGGCGTCCACCCGTCTTGCATAAGGCTCAAGGGCGCAATCGCCGGCAAGCCGGGCTCCTGCAGGGGTCAGCGAAAACGCTGCAAGAAGTCGACATGCTGCCGGTGCGCCGTCTCCTGCACCACCGGCGCCAACCGCACCTTCTCCCCCGGCAAGCACTGCGCCAGCCGCGCCAGCGCCAACGGCGTCAACGCGCCCAGGCGCGGATAGCCGCCAATGGTCTGCCGGTCATTGAGCAACACGATCGGCTGCCCGTCCGGCGGCACCTGGATCGCGCCCAACGGAATCCCCTCGGAAATCAACGAAGGCCCCTGGTACTGCAATGGCGTGCCCAGCAGGCGCATGCCCATGCGGTCGGCGCGGCTGTCCAGGGCCCATTCGGTATTGAACGCATCAAACAGGCTTTGGCCGCTGAACTGGCCGATCTGCGCGCCGACGATCACGTCCAATGCCGCCTTGGCCGGCAGGTTAGGGTCGCCTAGCACGTTCATCGTACCGCCCACACCGGAATACGCCAGGCGCCCGCCTTCGGCCAACGCTTTGCCGAAACCATCCACCCCGCCCAGTTCTTCCCGCACAACCGTGGCGCAACTGCCGAGCACATCCGGCGCATCAAACCCGCCCGGTGCCGCCAGGTAAGCCCGCGCGCCGCTGAACGGCTGGGTAAAGCGCAAACGCTGGCCCTTTTGCAGGATGAAACTGCGGCCAGGGCTGATGGCGCGCTCGTCGATATAGGCGCCCAGGTCCGCTCCGGCCAGGGCGAGCAGGCAATAATCCTCGGCCTGCACGGTGAAACCGCCCAGGGTGATTTCCACCACCGGCGCGTCGAGCGCATTGCCCAGCAGCCAGTTGGCCCAGGACATCGACACCCAATCCAGCGCCCCGCCCTGGGTCACACCCAGGTGGCGCACGCCAAAGCGACCGGCGTCCTGCAACAGGCACAGCGGCGTGCTGGCCTCGATGATCAAGCGGCTCATGCCTGCGCCTCCAACGGCGTGTCATCGCCACCCAGCGTGATGAATTCAGCGTGATCGACCGACGCGAAGCGCACAGTGTCGCCCGGTTGCATCAGGCTGTAGCCGTCGCGCTGGCGGTCGAAGAGTCTGGCCGGCGTGCGACCGATCAGGTTCCAGCCGCCCGGCGAGACCACCGGGTAGGCAGCGGTTTGGCGTTCGGCGATGCCAACGCTGCCGGCCGCCACGCGTTTGCGCGGGGTGTTGAGGCGTGGCGTGGCGAGGATTTCATCCACCAGGCCCATAAAGGCAAAACCGGGCGCGAAACCGAGGGCGAACACCTGGTATTCGTGGGCACTGTGGCGGCGGATCACGTCGTCGACAGACAGGCCACTGCGCTCGCTGAGCAAGGTCAACTCCGGGCCGACACTCAGGTCGTACCACACCGGCAGCACATGGCACTGGCCGCTGCCCTGGGCCTGCGGCTGCAGGTCGGTGAGGGCCAGGTCGATCAGCTCCCGCGCCTGGGCCGGGCTCAATGCAGTCAGGTCGTAATGCACCATCAAGGTGGTGTAGGACGGCACCAGGTCCACCAACGCCGCGCCAAAACCGCTGCGCAGGCGCTGGGTGGCGGCGAGCATCCACGGCATATTGGCTTCGGCGATCACGTCGAACAGACGCACCATCAGGCAGTCGATGGCCACCACTTCAATGCGTGGCTTCATACCGGCTTCAACGCCTCGCGAATGCGCTGCACGGCCGCGACCGAGCTGGCGTTGTCGCCATGCACGCACAGGGTATTGGCCTGCAGGACCAGCGCGCTGCCGTCGCTGGCGGTCAGCGGCTCACCGCGAGAAATGGTCAAGGCTTGCTGCACGATGGTGTCGGAATCGTGGTGCACGGCACCGGGCAACTGGCGCGATACCAAGTGGCCCTTGTTGTCATAGGCGCGGTCGGCGAAGGCTTCGAACCACAGCGTTACACCGTATTCATCGCCCAAGACTTGGGCCGCGCTGTTGTCGCGGGTCGCGAGCAGCATCAACGGCAGTTCGCCGTAGGCCGCCACGGCCTGGATCACCGCACGCAATTGGGCCGGGTTGGCCATCATGTCGTTGTACATCGCCCCATGGGGCTTCACGTAGCTGACGCGCCCGCCCTGGGCCCGGCAAATGCCGTCGAGGGCCCCGATCTGGTAGTGCAACAGGTCCTGGACTTCCTGGGGCGTGTAGGCCATGGAGCGACGACCAAAGCCTTGCAGATCCTGGTACGCCGGGTGTGCGCCGACTTGCACGCCATGCTTGAGCGCCAGGCTGACGGTCTTGCGCATGATGCTCGGGTCACCGGCATGAAAGCCGCACGCCACGTTGGCGCAATCAATGAACGGCATGACCTCGGCGTCCAGACCCATGGTCCAGTTGCCAAAGCTTTCGCCAATGTCGCAATTGAGTAAAAGACGGCTCACGGCCTGTCGCTCCTGTAGGCTTTATTTTTTTGTAGTGTGGGATTTTTTACGCAGAACTCGCAACTTGTCCTGACACCCCAACGGCGCTTATCGTGGAATGGCTCGATTTTTGGCGCTGGCCCGGTGCGGCGTCCAACTAATAAAAACCGATCCATGCATAAGAAAAAGTTGATCCCATGAATTTGAAGTTCCTCGAAACCTTCGTCTGGGTGGCCAAGCTCAAGAGTTTCCGCCTGACTGCCGAGAAATTGTTCACCACCCAGGCGTCGATCTCCAGCCGCATCGCGGTGCTGGAAAGCGAGCTGGGGGTGAAGCTGTTTCTGCGTGATTCACGTGGCGTGAGCCTGACCCCGGAAGGCTTGAAGGTGCTCGACTATGCCGAGCAGATGATGGTGACCATGCAGGGCTTGAAGCAGTCCCTGGAGACCACCAGCAGCAAGGTCGGGCGCATTCGGATCGGTGCCATGGACACGGTAATCCACACCTGGCTCAGCCCCCTGGTCGCGGAACTGATGGACCACTTCCCGTTGGTAGAAATCGAATTGGTCGCCGATACCGCGCTGAACCTCAGCGATCAGCTGCAAAAAGGCTTTCTCGACCTGATTCTGCAAACCGACCTGCTGCGCCTGGAAACTGTGCGCAGCCTGGAACTGGCCAGCCACCCCATGGCCTGGATCGTCGCCAGCCAGTCGATTTACAACCGTGACTACGCCTCCCTCGCCGAACTGGCCCAGGAGCGCATCATCACCTATTCGAAAAACTCCCATCCGCACCAGGACGTCATCAGCCTGATGCAAGCCAACGGCGTGGCCGCGCCCCGCATGAACTGTGTGAACTCGGTGTCGGCGATTACTCGCTTGTTGCGCGATGGCTTCGGCATTGGCGCGCTGCCGCCGGTGTTGGTCAGCGAAGAACTGGCGCGCGGCGAACTGGTGATGCTGCCGATGGGGCAGAAACTGCCGAACTTGCAGGTGGTGGTGTCGTGGCGCGTGGGGGTAGAGTTGGTGGAGGAGATTGTGGGGTTGTGTCAGAAAGTCGTTGCCCGCTATGCCGGGGAAGTCGGTGAAGACAGAATGTTACTGACGAAACCCGATTAAAACTGTGGGAGCTGGCTTGCCTGCGATAGCGGTGTATCAGTCACTGATGCATTAACTGATAAATAGCTATCGCAGGCAAGCCAGCTCCCACAGTTGACCGCGTCGGTCTTTAGAGGCCTTTGAGGTCTCGCTCTTCGATCGGCCGGCTCTGGCGCAGGCGCTTGCCGCCCAGCACGACCCAGTCGATCAGGCGGAACAGGCATTCCAGGCCAAACGACAGCAGCATCGCCCCGCCCAAGCCCCAGCCCATTGCCTCAGGCGTCAGCAGGATCTGGTAGCTGTAGCCATTCCAGGTTTCCTGGCGGATATCCGGGTCGGCGGCCACCGCCACTTGCAGGGCACGGATGTACCACGGGCCTTGCATGGCCTGGAATTGCTTGTCCAACGCCACCTGGCGGTCAAGCATGGCGCCCAGGCTGTTGGCGTCACTCTGGAACACCGGATCGTCACTGGCGCGGTAATGCGCCACCAACGCCTTCAAATCGCCGTTGAAGAATTGCCGTGCGGTGCTTTCAAACCCGCTGAGGCCGGTCTGGGCCTCGATCAGGTGGGCTTCGACGCGCTTGGCATAGTCATTGATGAACCCCGGCACTTGCACACCGACCAACAGGCCAATGGCAAACAGCACCAACCGCAGATAACTGAGCAACATGGGCGATATCCTTACTCGGTGATGCCCTGGCTGACGCATTCACCGCGTCGCCACAGGCTCCATTGGCCCGGTTCGTAGCGGGTCCAGTTTTCGTTGTCGGTCAAAGGTTCGGTGGCGATCACCGTCACCACATCATTGGGCGTGGTTTCGGCCTGAAAATCGACGATCACGTCGACATCTTTCAAACGCGCCGGGCCAAACGGGGCGCGCCGGGTGATCTGCGCCAATTTGGTCGAGCAGTAGCAGAACAGCCAGTCGCCGTCGCTGAGCAGGCAGTTGAACACGCCTTTGCTGCGGTATTCGGAACAGGCGGCGATCAGGTCGGGCAGCACCTTCTCGATGTCCACCGGCTCAGGGAACGCTTCGCGCACGCGGTTGAGCAGGTCGCAGAAGGCCGCTTCGCTGTCGGTGTCACCCACCGGGCGGTAAAAGGTGGCGCGGGGGTTGAAGTCCGCCAACTGGCCGTTGTGCGCAAAGCACCAGTTGCGGCCCCACAGCTCGCGCACGAACGGGTGGGTGTTGGCCAGGCTGACCTTGCCGACATTGGCCTGGCGGATATGGCCAATCACTACTTCACTTTTGATCGGGTAACGCTGCACCAGCAACGCGACTTCCGATTCGCTGCTGGCGGCCGGGTCCTGGAACAGGCGCAAGCCACGACCTTCGTAGAACGCAATGCCCCAACCGTCACGGTGGGGACCGGTGCGCCCACCGCGCTGCATCAGCCCGGTAAAGCTGAACACGATGTCGGTGGGGACGTTGGCACTCATGCCCAATAATTCACACATGCCAGGGCTCTCGCTGCAGGGCGGACGACGTTAAAGGCGCGGTTCTACGCGCATACCGCTCACGGGTGCAGGACGGCGGAAAGGCACGTCATCTTCATCTTCATCCGGTTCGGCGGCCAGGGCTGCCGCGGCGGCGGCCTTGCGCTCACGGCGGGCGTTGGCGGCGCGCTCGATGGGCCAGCGGATCAGCACAAACACGATGTACACGCCAAAGGCAATCATGGTGTACATGAACAGATCGGAAATGGCCCGCCAGGCGTTGTTGCCGACCTTGAGCACCAGGTCCAGGGCCGTGATGGCCACGGCCGGTGCGAACTGGGTCTTGACCGGGTCGACGATGGTCGGGCTGAACAGCAGCACCGCCATCAGCAATTGCAGCGGCTCGCGCAGCCAGCGCCAGATCCAGCGGGTCATGCGCCACCACACCAACAGGCAGCCCAAAGCGGCGAAGGCGTAAAGGCCCCAAGCGGTCAGATAGTCGTTCTCGGTCATGGTGTCCATGGCAAGGTTGGCAAACAGGCGGCTATGATAACGGCTTTTGCGTGTCGCGGCTGCAATGCCTGCCACCGTCCGCCAGATAGAGAATAATCCATGCCTATATCGACCACCCCGATTGCCCGCAAGGCCCCAGGCCAGGATCCGTACGCCTGGCTGCAGGAGCGTGACAGCGCTGAAGTGCTCGATTACCTCAAGGCCGAAAATGCCTGGCAGGAAGCCCAGCTCGCCGACCAGCAGGCGCTGCGCGAAACCCTGTTCGAGGAGATCAAGGGCCGCATTCTCGAAACCGATCTGTCCCTGCCCTCGCCGTGGGGCCCGTATCTTTATTACACCCGCACCACCGCCGGCGACGAGTACGCCCGTCACTACCGCTGCCGCCGTCTGGCCGACGACAGCAACCAGGTGGATGACAGCAGCGAAGAACTGTTGCTGGACCCGAACGTGCTGGCCAATGGCGGTTTCTTTTCCCTCGGCGCGTTCAGCATCAGCCCCGACCACCAGCGCCTGGCCTACAGCCTCGATACCAGCGGTGAAGAGATCTACACCCTGTACGTGAAGGAGTTGGCCACCGGCAAGGTCAGCGAACTGGAGTTCCAGGACTGCGACGGCAGCATGACCTGGGCCAACGACAGCCTGACCCTGTTCTTCGGCGAACTGGACGACACCCATCGCCCGCACAAACTCTATCGCTACCGCCTGGACGGCACGGCCGCGCAGGAAGTGTTCCACGAGCCGGACGGCCGATTCTTCCTGCATTGCTACCGTTCCAGCTCCGAGCGCCAGTTGCTGCTGTCGCTGGGCAGCAAGACCACCAGCGAAATCTGGGCGCTGGATGCCAACCAGCCGCACCTGGACTTCACCTGCCTGGCGCCACGGGTCGAGGACCATGAATACGATGTCGATCACGGCCAGTTGAATGGCGCGTGGACCTGGTTTATCCGCAGCAACCGCGACGGCATCAACTACGCACTGTTCGTGGCGACCGACATTGGCGACATCCCAACCGAGGATGAATGGCAGAACCTGATCCCCCACAGCGACGAGGTGATGCTCGACGGCGTGAGCCTGAATGCCAGCGCCATGACCCTGAGCCTGCGCATCGGCGGCCTGCCGGTGATCGAAGTGCACCCGCAAGGCGTGCCGGCGTATCGCGTGGAGTTGCCGGACGCCGCCTATAGCCTCTACGTCCAGAACAGCCTGGAATTTGTCAGCGACAGGATTCGCCTGCGCTACGAAGCCCTGAACCGCCCGGCCCAGGTGCGCCAGCTGGAACTGGTCAACGGCGCGCAACAGGTGCTGAAGGAAACCCCGGTGCTCGGCGTATTCAACGCTGACGACTATGTGAGCCAGCGCCTGTGGGCCACCTCGGCGGATGGCACTCAGGTGCCGATCAGCCTGGTGGTCAAGCGCGATCAGTCGGGCAAGCCTGTGCCTCTGTACCTGTACGGCTATGGCGCCTACGGTTCGAGCCTCGACCCGTGGTTCTCCCATGCACGCCTTAGCCTGCTGGAGCGTGGCGTGGCCTTCGCGATTGCGCATGTGCGCGGTGGCGGCGAACTGGGCGAAGCCTGGTACCGCGCCGGCAAGCAGGAACACAAGCAGAACACCTTCAGCGACTTTATCGCCTGTGCCGAACACCTGATCGCCGAGGGCCTGACCACCTCCAGGCAACTGGCCATCAGCGGCGGCAGTGCCGGCGGCCTGTTGATCGGTGCGGTGCTCAACCAGCGCCCCGAGCTGTTCCAGGCGGCGATTGCCGAAGTGCCGTTCGTCGACGTGCTCAACACCATGCTCGACCCGGAACTGCCGCTGACCATCACCGAGTACGACGAGTGGGGCAACCCGCAGGAGCCCGAGGTGTACGAGCGCATCAAGGCCTACGCACCGTACGAGAACGTCAGCGCCCAGGCCTACCCGCACCTGCTGGTGATCGCCGGCTACAACGACAGCCGCGTGCAGTACTGGGAAGCGGCCAAGTGGGTGGCCAAGTTGCGCGATACCAAGACGGACGACAACCTGCTGTTGCTCAAGACCGAACTGGGCGCCGGCCACGGTGGCATGAGCGGTCGTTACCAGGGATTACGTGACGTAGCACTCGAATATGGATTTGTGTTCAAGGCGCTGGGCCTGGTTCAAGGAACTTCGCCGGGAGGTCCTGTCTGAACACAGGACCGCCCAAAATGATTGATGGATCAATACTGCAGCCATGCCACAACCTACGCTTCTGAATAACGAAATCCGCGACATGCTCATGGACTGCGGCCTGTTCGACCCGCTGTTGCCGGAAGATTTTCATGTGGCCGCCGGCTACTTCAACATCAGCAGCATCGCCCGTGACGAAGTGATCTTCCTCGAGGGCGATGCCGGTACCTTCATGTGCATCATCCACAGCGGCCAGGTGGCGGTGCAGAAAACCAATCATGAAGGCCAGCGCCTGACGATCGCCACCCTGCGCAGTGGCCGGGCCTTTGGCGAAATGGCGGTGCTTGACGGCGAGCGGCGTTCCGCCAGTTGCGTGGCGGCCAGCGACTGCGTGCTGCTGAACCTGGGCAAGGACGCCCTGGAAAAGATGCTCAACGAGGCGCCCAGGGTGGCTGCCAAGATCATCCGCGCAATCGCCATCGCCCTGTCCAAGCGCCTGCGCATGGCCGATGGGCAACTCCTCTCGCAACAGTTTTAACCACCAGGCGTCTTCGGCTTGCTGTCGTTCTGTTGCAGGCCGGGCACGGTCTGGTCCTTCGGCGGCGTCGGCAGCACGATGGGCACCAGGGGCGGCGAGCCATTGGTCTTGGGCACGGCGGGCGGGGTGACTTGCGGGTACAAGGTCGGCGTCGGGGTGCCCGGCGCGCCCGGTGTCGGGGCTGGCGCGACCGGTACGGTTTGCAACTCCTGAGCCTGCGCCGCACCCAATGCGAGCGCGCTCAACACAATGACCGTTAGAATGCTGCACTTCATCGATGGCTCCATGGCCTGACCGGAATGTCACAAGGCTACTCCCAACCGCGCAAGAATGCCCTTCCCAATGAGATTTCCATGAAACGTTTCGTTCTGCTCGACACCACCCCGATTCCCGACAACGGCGGTGCCTTGTGCCTGTTCGAGTACGGCGAAGATTTCGTCATTAAGATCCAGGGCGGTGACGGCGGCCAGTTGATGAACACGCGCATGCACGGTTCCGAAGATGCCCTGGCGGAAATCCCCTGCCGCAAAGTCGCCGGCCGCCCCGGTTCGCGGGTGTTGATTGGCGGCCTGGGCATGGGCTTTACCCTGGCCTCGGCGCTCAAGCATCTGGGCAAGACCGCTGAAGTGGTGGTGGCCGAACTGGTGCCGGGCGTGGTGGAATGGAACCGAGGGCCGCTGGGAGAAAAATCCGGCCGCCCCTTACTGGACCCGCGTACCGTGATCCGCCAGGAAGACGTGGCCAAGGTGCTACAGGCCGAGCCCCAGGGCTTTGACGCGATCATGCTGGATGTGGACAACGGCCCGGAAGGCCTTACGCAAAAGGCCAACAGCTGGCTCTATTCCGCCGGCGGCCTGGCCGCCTGCGCCAAGGCCCTGCGCCCCAAAGGCGTGCTGGCCGTGTGGTCGGCCAGCGCGGACAAGCTGTTCAGCGACAAACTGCGCAAGGCCGGTTTCAAGGCAGAGGAAGTGCAGGTGTTTGCCCACGGCAACAAGGGCACGCGGCATACCATCTGGATTGCGCAGAAGGTGTGATCGGTTAGCGCAGGGAATTGCGGTAATCGATCACATACGGGACTTTTTTGTCGAAGGTCTTTTCCAGCTCATTTCGGTCGAGTTTAGTCATGCCGCCCAGTTGATGGGCGGTGAAACCGCTGTCGCCGACCTGTGAGCCCGGCGCCAGGCTGACCATGCGCTTTGCGACGGCCTCAATGGCGTCCTTGTAGCCGCCCTTCTTGTTCAGGTTGTACTTGCCCAGATCAATTTGAGTACGCAGCCAGTAACCCCAGTAAAACTCCAGGAACTCCGGTGCGATCTCCCCACTGTCCGGCTTGCCATACGCGGCCTTGCGGGTGAAATACACCAGGCTGCGAAAGGTGTCGTCCTGCAGGTTCTTGAAACCCAGGTGGGCGGGCAACTGCTCGGGCGGCAGGGCCTGGCCTTGATTGTCCTTGAGCCAGACTTTGCGCGCCGCTTCCATGCGCTGCCAGAAGTTCGCCATGGTCGGGCTGTTGCTGAAGTCGTCGGTGACCTTGACCCACATGTTCAAGCGCGGGCCGCCGCCTGGCACCTCCCACAAGGTGGTGAAGCTGTGGTGACCGTCAGTCAGGTACAACTGGCCGCCGGGGCCGACCACCACGGTTTTCATATCCTCGGGATGAGTGCCCACCGGGTCCTTGCAGGTGAAGCTCGCCGGCTTGTGCAGATCCGCGCTCTTGGGCACTGTGTCGGCCTCGCCCTGGCCGTTGGTTTCGCAGTATTCATCGAAGACCTTCGCGGGTTTGTCAGCGAACAGGCCGAGGCTGTAGTAAATCTGGTCAAAACCCACCACCGCCTGGGTCGGGTGCAATTGCTCCAGTGCCACCTCGATCACCTGCCCGGGTTTTGGCGTGGAGAACGCCTGGGCTTGGGCAGCCATCCCACATAGCAACAATGCAACAGTCCATGAATGCAGACGCATGCGTTTCAAGTCCTTATCGATAAAGTGAAGCGGTTATTTATAGCCCGAGCGGCTAGAATCAACCCTATCCGTGAACCACCAAATAGCCAGGAGCCATGATGAGCTCGACCAATCCGCCCTCCCACACCGCCAAGCTGGACCGTATCCTCGCCGATGCCCAGCGCGACCGGGAAATGGGCTACCGCGATAAAGCCCTGAAGATGTACCCCCACGTGTGCGGCCGCTGCGCCCGTGAGTTCTCCGGCAAACGCTTGAGTGAACTGACCGTACACCACCGAAACCACAATCATGATGATAATCCGCAGGACGGTTCCAACTGGGAGTTGCTGTGCCTGTACTGCCACGACAACGAACACTCGCGCTACACCGACCAGCAGTACTTCGGCGAAGGCTCCACCAGCAGCCCGACGATTGCCAAGGCCACGCATAACCCGTTTGCGGCGTTGGCGGGCCTGATGAAAAAAGACGACTGAAGCTCTTTTTTGCCTGCTCTGGCCTCTTCGCGAGCAAGCCCGCTCCCACATTCGACCGCATTTCAAGGGACATACGGGACAAATGTGGGAGCGGGCTTGCTCGCGAAAGCGATCGCCCAAACACCCCATTACCCCAAGGCCGTATAATCGCGGTTTTTCTCCAAGGCACCCTTCCCCGTGGGCAATAAACGCTACAGCTGCATCGGTCTGTATAACCCCAAATCCCCCGAAAACGTCGGTTCGGTCATGCGCGCCGCCGGCTGCTACGGCGTGGCCTCGGTGTTCTACACCGGCGTGCGTTACGAGCGCGCCCGGGACTTCATCACCGACACCAAGAAGGTCCACCACGACATTCCGCTGATCGGTATCGATGACCTGAAAAAAATCCTGCCGCTGGGCTGCATCCCCGTCGCCGTGGAATTGGTGGAAGGCGCCCGCCCCCTGCCGGAATACACCCACCCCGACCGCGCGCTGTATATCTTCGGCCCGGAAGACGGCTCCCTCGACAAGGAGATCCGCGACTGGTGCGAAGACGTGGTCTACATCCCGACCACCGGCTGCATGAACCTCGCCGCCACCGTCAACGTGGTGCTCTACGATCGCCTGGCCAAGGGCAACAACACCCGTTCGGGCCCCAAGTACTGATATTTCGGGAACATCCGGCGCCTGCGGGCAGTCAGCTGATTATCACTAGCCCTCTTTGGAGACAGATCATGAGCGACAGCAAAACCTTGCGACCTATCATCGAACACACGCCGTTCCAGACCCAGCCCGCGCAAAACGTGCACGGCTGGGAACGCATCGGCTCGGTGGCCGGTGGCGTGATGATGGTCGGCAAAGGCCTGCGCCGTGGCGGGATTTTCGGTTTGATTCAGGTAGCGATTGGCGGTGTGGCACTGGCCCGTGGTTTTACCGGGCACAGCAACCTGAAGGAAAAGCTCGAGCAGGGCCGTCAGGAAATGAACACCGTGCGCGCGAAGATCGAGCGGGCCGGGGAAGAGTTGAAGAACTTGAAGACCAAGGCCGAAGTGGCGGCTGAGAAGGCCGTAAAAACCACCGGCTGACACCACCCCGACCTGGAGGAGCCCGGCTTGCCGGCGATGGCGTCCTTGAGGGCCCTGTCGCCGGCAAGCCGGGCTCCTACAAGGTTTTGCGGCAGGTTCAGCAAGGGTTCGCGGCGAGTTCAACGCAGCAGTTTGTTATCCAGCACCACCGATGACTCGCCGATGACGCTTTCGGCCAGTTGCACGAACTCCGCGGTGGTGATGCGGTTGGCGCGCATCACCGCTTGCGCGAGGTCATCCAGGGAGCGCTTGTTGTGGGTCTTCACGCGGATCTCGCGGTCCAGCTCCTGCAACACCACCACCGCGCGTGACACTGTCGCACCGCTGACGTGTTCGCCACGCAGGCTGGTCACGTCCTTGCCTTCCTTCACCAAACGCGCCTGTATCGCCTGATAGCGTTCATCGGTAATGCCACCGGCACGGCGCACCAACTCGATGGCGTAGTACTCGGCCAGGCCTTCGCTGATCCAGTCACTGGTGTCGTGGTCGTTGAAGCGCCCGATCGCCTGCACCACTTCACGAATCAACGGGCTGCTGCCATTTTCGCTGACCAACGGGGTACGGCTGTTGAGGTAGAGCGAGTCGCGCGCCGAGAACGCCCCGCGACGCATCGGATCGCTGGCGCCCACCACCAGCAGCTTGGCCGGATGGCGCGGGAAAGCGGCTTCCACCTGCGGCCAGACGAAGGTCAGCAACGTCAGCACATCCATGCGGCGCATGGCCTGGCCTTTGGGCGAGGCCACGGTGACTTCTGTCTCGCCCAGGCGCACGCGGCGGCTGCCGAGGTTGCCGGCGAGCATCCAGCCAGTGGGCCGGTCGAACAGGCGCGAGACGTTGTCGATGCGGAACTTGTGCTTGCCGATGCGCGGCCAGGCGGTTTCGACGCTTTTCCAGCCGGCCGGCAGTTCGAACACCAGGCGCGAGACCAGCTCGATACCGTCCTGCTGGTCGAGCCGCGCCGGCGGCACCAGGTCTTCACCGCGAAACAGCGCCCAACTCGGCGTCATGCGCGCCTCATAGCTACCCGGCTTGCGCGCGTGGGTGAGGCGCACGCGGTAGGTGAGGCTGGCTTTGCTGGCACTGGGTTGCCACAGGCCACGGTGCTCGGTGACGCTCCACTGGCCATCGGCCTTGAAGTCGCTGTAGTCACCGTCGTGGCCGAGGTCGAAGTTCAGGCTGCGCACCGCCGAGCCCTGGGACAGGCTCACCCGTACTTCGGCCTGATCGCTCTGGGGCAGGAGTTTGACGTGATAATCCAGGTCGACTTTCTTCGCGCACCACGCCGGCATGCTCAGCGCCAACAGCAGGACCGATGCCGTCAGCTTGAATCCCCCCCTCATACACACTCCTTGTTCAGCCCGCGCGGAAAATCAGGTAATCCTCCCAGTCGTCTTCGGGCACGCTGCCTTCGCTGAGCATGCGCCCGGACTGGGAAATGCGTTCGTGGTGCACGGCGTCGCGGTCGCCGCAGACCAGGTGGTGCCACAACGGCAGGTCCTTGCGTTCGCTGACCAGGCGATAACCACAGGTCGGCGGCAGCCATTTGAATTGGTCGGCCTGGCCTGGGGTGAGCTGGATGCAGTCCGGTACCGACGCACGGCGGTTGGGGTAATCGGTGCACTGGCAGGTTTTCAGGTCGAGCAGTTTGCAGGCGATACGCGTGTAATAGACGCTGTTGTCGTCTTCGTCCTCGAGCTTTTGCAGGCAGCACAGGCCACAACCGTCGCACAACGACTCCCACTCCTCCTGGTCGAGGTGCTCGAGGGTTTTGCGTATCCAGAAAGGTTCGACTTTGGCGGCCATGGCTCTACATCAGTATCGGTAGGTGAAAAGGCCGCCAGTCTAGTGCCCCAGGCGGCTGGAACCAAGCGCTAGCGACTGGCGGTGTAACAACACTTGTCAGTCTAGTGGCCGCGCAGTAGCTTTGAGCGCCGAATTGACGATCAGGAACTGCTCATGACCCGTGTTGCCGATTATCCGATCCACACCCAGTTCACCGACCGCTGGTCGCCTCGCGCCTTCACCGGCGAGAGTATCTCCAAGGACACCCTGCTGAGCTTCTTCGAAGCCGCACGCTGGGCACCTTCCGCCTACAACTCGCAGCCGTGGCGTTTCCTCTACGCGCGCCGCGACACGCCAGACTGGGAGCGTTTCCTGGGTTTGCTGAATGAATTCAACCGTAACTGGGCACAGCATGCGTCGGCCCTGGTGATCATCGCCTCGAAAACCGACTTCATCGCCCCCGGCGCCACGGAAGAAACCCCCGCCCTGTGGCACACCTTCGACACCGGCTCCGCCTGGGGCCACCTGGCGCTGCAGGCCAGCCTCAGCGGCTGGCACACCCACGGCATGGCCGGCTTCGACCAGGAGCTGACCCGCAAAGAGCTGAAAATCCCGGAAGGTTATGCACTGCATGCCGCCGTGGCGATTGGCAAGCTGGGGGACAAGTCGAGCCTGCCGGAATACCTGCAAGGCCGTGAAACACCCAGCCCGCGCAAACCGCTGAGCGAGCTGGTTTCAGAAGGTGATTTCAGCCTGTAGCACCTTGTAGGAGCCGGTTTGCCGGCTCCTACAACGTTGCGGTGGTTTCAGTAACCGCGCTCGAAATCCACTTCCCCGCGCAACGCGTCCTTGGCCTGGTACGCCCGCAGGTTTTGCACAAACAGCTCAACCATCAACTCCGGTGAAGTCGGCGCCGAACTGTGGCCGGTCAGCAACAGCCCCCAGGCGGTCCAGAACGGATGACGCTGCGGCAACGGTTCCTGGCGGCAGACATCGATTACCGCACCCGCCAAATGCCCTTCCTTCAAGGCTTCGACTAGGTCAGCATCCACCACCGCCACGCCGCGCCCGACGTTGATAAACAAGCCGGTCGGCTTGAATTGCTTGAACAGCGCCGCGTCGTACAGGTCATGGGTATTCGGCGTATTGGGCAGCAGGTTGATCACGTAGTCCACCTCCCCCACCAGCCGGCCCAACTGGTCGAGCCCGGCCACCTCGATGAACGGTGCCTGCTCGCGTGCGGTGCTGGCGATACCGTAAAGCTTCACGCCAAAAGGCAGCAGGAACTCGGCGACACGCTGGCCGATATCGCCGGTGCCGACGATCAGCGCCTTGCGCCCCGCCAGGCTCTGGCCCATGCGATTGTCCCATTTGCGTTCGACCTGGCTGACCAGGCGCGCCAATACCTCGCGCTCGTGCCCGAGCATGTAGGTGAGGACAAACTCGGCCATGACCTGGCCAAAGATGCCGACCGCTCGGGTCAGGCGATAGTCACGGGGCAGGCCTTCGGCCAGCAATGGGGTGATGCCGGCCCAGGTCGATTGCAGCCATTGCGGGTGATGACCTTGACGCAACAAAGTGGCCAACAGGTCCGGCTGGCCCAGCCATACCGGGCAGTCAGCGGCCAGGCGTGACAGCTCGGCCGAGTCGCCGCTGGTCAGCACCTCCAGGTCCGGTGCCGCTTCGCCCAGCAACTTGGCGTAGAGCGGGTGATCCTGTTCAGCAATCAGAACACGCATGCTTAAAACCTTTCAAAAACAGTACGGGCGGCCGCCCGCATCCTTACGGCCACCGCCCACTTATACGATTCCATTGAAGCCTGTGCCCTGGGGCACTCGCCGATCACATCGGGTCGTTGCGGCGCAGCAGCTCTTCGGGCAAGTGTTCGATGTACTCATCCTCGGCCGGCGGCATTTGCAGGTGGTAGCCCTGTTTGTCGAGGTTTTCCAGGACCACGGCGATGTCCTCGCGGGACAGCTTGCGCTCCGGCGTCAGTACCATGTCAAACGCGTGATGGGCCTTGCCGAAGGCCTCCATCAGCGGCTCCGGCACGCGCTCGAGGGCATCGCTTTTGAGCACATAGAGGTACATCCCGTCTTTCTTCTTGCTGCGGTAGATGGAGCAAATACGTTTCAAGGCTGTTCTCCGGCAATGGCCAGGCTGTCGAGCAGCGCCTGGCCCATCAACTCGCGGCGCCAGCCACGCAGCGAGTCTGGCAATTGGTAAGGCCCATCGGGGTAGCCGCTTTTGACCAGGGCTTCGAGGGTTTTCTTGCGCAGCATCAGTTCCGGCGCCATGTCCAGGCGTTCGGCTTCAGCCTGGCCAAGGGCACGCAGTTGCTTGATCAGTGCGGCGGCATCCACCGGCAACGGCTCGGCAACGGCAGGCGGCCATTGGTCCATCGGCACGCTGCCGGCACGTTTGATCAGGTCCAGCAGGAACTGGCCATCCTGACGCACGGTACGCGGGTGCATGTCTTCGATCTTGCCCAGGGCGGCGAGGTTATCCGGCTGGGATTTGGCCAGGGGCCACAGCGAGTGTTCGCGGATGATGCGGTTGCGCGGCAGGTCACGGGCGCGGGCTTGCTGCTCGCGCCAGGCGCACAGTTCACGCAGCACGGCGAGTTGTGCACGCGAGAGTTTCCACGCCAGCTTGGCGTCGCGGTACACCTCGTAAGGGTCGACTTCGCGGCGCAGGTTGGCGACCAGCTCGGCGCCGTCTTCCAGGACCCAGGCGTATTTATCATCCGACAGCCGCGGGCGCAGCCGCGTATAGACCTCGGCCAGGTGCACCGCGTCCTCGGCGGCGTAGCTGACCTGCGTCTCGGACAGTGGCCGCTGCAGCCAGTCCGAACGGGTCTCGCCCTTGGGCAGCTCGATATCCAGCACGGCTTGCACCAGGCGCGAGTAGCCCATGGAGAAACCGAGGTTCAAGTAAGCCGCCGCCAATTGAGTATCGAACAACGGCACTGGCAGGCTGCCGGTCAGACGCAGCAACACTTCGAGGTCTTCGCTGCAGGCGTGCACCACCTTGATCACCGCCGGGTTTTCCAGCAAGGCGGCCAGGGGTTGCCAGTTGTCGATGGTCAGGGGGTCGATCAGGTAAGCGCGAACGCCATCACCAATCTGGATCAGCCCGGCAATGGGATAAAAGGTGTCGACCCGCATGAATTCGGTGTCGAGGGCGACGAATGGCAACTGCTGCCATTCGGCGCAATGCTGGCCGAGGCTATCGTTGTCGCAGATCCAGTGAATATCGATGGCCACACGGCTCTCCCTTGAAGAATGGCGCGCAGTATATATCGCGAAAGGGACTTGCGAGCATCCGCAGTGCACAGGCGTCCATGAAAACTCCGACAGGATATGAAGAATAGTCCGACAGACGGGGCTTATCCTCTCTTACGCAGCACGTAGACCCGCCACAGGCTTGAGCCTGGCATGAATTCCTGGTGGTGCAGGACCTTGAAGCCAGCCTGGCGAAACTCGTCCTCAACCGCAGTACGAGAACTGACAGAGACAATCACCGTGTCACGGCTGACCCGGTGAAACTCGCGCAGCAGCGCCTGCCGCCCTTCGCTGCTGGGCACATGCCGAAACAATTCCAGGCAGAAAATGCAGTCCACCGCATTCGCCGACAGACCGATGGAAAACGCCGAGCCCTGGAATGTCTTGACGCGCTTGAGCAAGGACGCCGGGTGGTGGGTGCGGGCATGGTCGAGCATGTCCTGGGAATTGTCCGACGCCAGGATCACCCGGTTGATGTGTTCGGCCAACACCGGCCAGAAGCGCCCGGATCCGCAGGCCAGGTCCAGCACCAGCCCAGGTTCACCGGCGACTTTCAGCGCCTGGCGTACCAACCACTCATCGCGCCACGACGCCAGGCGCCGCCGCAATCCGGGCGGGCGCGTTTCGCCGCAGACCCTGGCGTGCTCACGGTCGCAGCGCTCGGCGTATTCGATCTCGATGGAGGAAGGTGGTTGTGGCGACATCGCGGGCTCATAGGGGTGGAACGGCAGTGAACGACCTTGATTTGCAGCTTAACCACTGCAACGTGAAAAAAAGGTCGAAACCCTCACTACCGTCAATCCGCTCACGCCTGATGCAAATACCAGCGCCAATCCTGCTCCCCCACTTCACCCATGAACTGGCGATATTCGGCGCGTTTTACCGCCAGGTACACGCCGAGGAATTCTGTGCCGAATGCCTCTCGCGCCCAGCTTGAACCTTCGAGTGCACGCAGGGTGGTCAACCAGTCCGTGGGCAGCAATTCCTTGGCCTGGGCGTAACCGTTGCCTTCTACCGGGGCGCCGGGGTCGCGTTGTTCACGGATGCCGCGATGGATGCCGGCCAGGATCGCCGCGGCGGCCAGGTAGGGGTTGGCGTCGGCGCCGCAGATGCGGTGTTCGATGTGCCGCGAGTTGGCCGGCCCGCCGGGCACGCGCAGGCTGACGGTGCGGTTGTCCACGCCCCAGGTGGCGGCCAGCGGAGCGTAACTGTTGGTCTGGAAGCGGCGGTATGAGTTGGCGTTGGGGCAGAACATCAGCAGTGAATCAAGCAAGGTGCTGAGCATGCCGCCCACGGCCTGGCGCAACAGCGGCGTGCCGTCCGTGGCTTCGCTGGCGAACAGGTTGTTGCCCTCGGCGTCCGCCAGGCTCACGTGCATGTGCATGCCGGTGCCCGCCAAGTCGTCGAACGGCTTGGCCATGAAGCAGGCGGCCATCCCGTGTTTATGTGCCACGCCTTTGACCAGGCGTTTGTAGCGCACGGCTTCGTCCATGGCTTGCAGGGCGTCGATGCGATGCTCCAGGGTGATCTCCACCTGGCCCGGCGCGTATTCGGAAATCGCCGTGCGCGCCGGGATGCCTTGCAGTTTGCAGGCGCTGTAGAGGTCGGCGAGGAAGGGCTCGATCTGCTCCAGCTCTCGCAGGCCATAAACCTGGGTCGAGCGCGGGCGCCCACCGTCGACATCGCGCGCCGGTTGCGGACGGCCATTGCTGTCCGGCTTCTGGTCGAGCAGGTAGAACTCCAGCTCCGCCGCCATCACCGGGTAGTAACCATCGGCCTTGAGGCCATCGATCACCTTGGCGAGCAAATGCCGAGGGTCGGCCACGGTGGCGGGCAGGCCTTCGGTCGGGTGCATGCTGACCTGCACGGCGGCGGTGGGAATCAGCCGCCACGGCATGCGTTGCAAACTGCCGCTGATCGGGTAGGCGCGACAGTCGATATCGCCGACCTCCCAGACCAGCCCGGAGTTTTCCACGTCGTCGCCGTTGATGGTCAGGCCAAGGATGGTGCTGGGCAAGGGGCGGCCGCTTTCATACACCGCCAGCAGTTCATCGCGATGCAACAACTTGCCGCGTGGTACGCCGTTGTTGTCGAGGATAAACAACTCGAACATCTCGATGTCCGGGTTGTGTTCAAGGAAAGACTGGGCTTCGTGCAGGCTGGCAAAAACACTCATGGGCATTCTCATACGTAGGTGTCGGGCAGGCGCACAGGTGCGCGCCATCC
The DNA here is from genome assembly GCF_000612585.1 of Pseudomonas sp. CHM02. Lineage (GTDB taxonomy): Bacteria > Pseudomonadota > Gammaproteobacteria > Pseudomonadales > Pseudomonadaceae > Aquipseudomonas. The sequence goes on along the minus strand of NZ_JFCA01000047.1, from coordinate 6,188 downwards.
AGGGGATGGATCAACGTAGGAATGCGGTATCTGGTGGGCGTGCGTGTCGGCAGTGGAACAGGGCCCAGAACGCGAGATCGGACGGCAGTGTCGCGGGGTGGGTATCGGAGGAGCCGTCCATGCGGGGATCACAGTGCTAGAGATAACCGCCAGCGTCACATGCCTGCATAGGTGGGTAAATTCAGGGTTGACGGAGTTTGGTTGCAACTTGGCTAAACATTCGCCGCACCAATGTCACGCTGCTTGCCTCTGTAGAAGCGAGCTTGCTCGCGAAGGACGTTACGATGACGCGGGGCGTCAGGCTAAACTCGACATCCTTGAGTGCTTCGCGAGCCAGCTCGCGCCTACAAAAACAACAGCCTCACCCTGCCCCGAGGATTCCACCGCATGAAAGCACCTTTAGCCCTGTGTGTACTGGCAAGCCTGACAACCAGCGCCCTGGCCGACACGGCCCCTTCGCGCCTTGACCAGGTGCTTGAGCGCGGCACGCTCACGGTCTGCACCACCGGTGACTACAAGCCCTATACCTCGCTGCGTGCCGACGGCCGCTATGAAGGCATCGACATTGCCATGGCCGAGTCCCTGGCCAAGAGCCTCAACGCCAACATCACATGGGTGCCTACCACCTGGAAAACCCTGATGCCGGATTTCCTGGCCCAGCGCTGCGATATCGCCGTGGGCGGCATTTCCGTGTCCCTGGAACGCCAGAAAAAGGCGTTCTTCAGCCAGGCCCTGGGCGTGGATGGCAAGATCCCGCTGGTGCGCTGCGCCGATGTGAAGCGCTACCAGACCGTCGAGCAGATCAACCAGCCCCAGGTGCGGGTGATCGAGCCGGCGGGCGGTACCAACGAAGTGTTTGCCCGCGCGCACCTCGGCCAGGCGAACATTCGCTTGCATGACAACGTGACCATCTTTGACGAACTGCTGGCGGGCAAGGCCGACGTGATGATCACTGACGCCAGCGAAGCGCGTTACCAGCAAAAGCTCAAGCCTGGGCTGTGTGCGGTCAACCCGGAGCGGCAGATGCAATACAGTGAGAAAGCCTTTCTGCTGCCACGCGATGATGTGGCGTGGAAGAGTTACGTCGACCAGTGGTTGCACCTGAGCGTCGCCACCGGGGTGTATGACGGCATCGTCAATCAATGGCTGGCGGCACCTTGAGCCACGGGCGTCTACGCTGTGGTCACACCAACAATAACGAGGGATAGGCCATGAAGGGACTGCTCCGACTCACTTGGCTGCTGCTGTTGTGTTTCAGCCAGGTGCACGCCGCCACGACTCAGGACGAGGACGCGCAGGCAGCCAAGGCATTGCTGGAAAAAGCCCTGGCTTACTACCAGAGCAACGGCGACAAGGCCTTTGCCGCCTTCAGCCGGCAAGGCGAGTTCATCGACCAGGACCGCTATGTGTTCGTGGTCGACACCCAGGGTGTGCTGCTGGCCAGTGGCGGGCCCTCTTCCGCCTTGATCGGCCGCGATGTGTCCGACGTATTGGGACCGGATCTGCGCCAGTCCTTCAAGGACGCGCTCAAGGTTCCGGAAGGCCAGGGCATCCAGCAGGCCGATTACCGCTGGCAGAACTGGAACGACGGCAAGATCGAACATAAACACGTGTTTTATCAGCGCGTGGGCGAACGCATCCTGGCGGTGGGTTATTACTTGCCACGGGCCACTCCGGAACAGGCCAGGGCCCTGCGCAATAAGGCGGTGAGCGCGCTGCTCAAGGATGAAGCGGGCACGCTCAAGGCCATCAACTCATTGCAGGGAGGCTTCCTGCAGGATGACCTCTATGTGTTTGTGGTGGACCTCAAGACCAAGCGCTATGTGGCCCACGGTACCAACCTGCGGCTGGTCAATACCGATTTCAGCAAGATCAAGGATCCGGATGGCCGGCCGGTGGGAGAGCCGATCCTGAAGTTGATGGCCGAGCAGGATCAGGGGGAATACAAGTACCGCTGGAAGAACCCGGTGACCGATAAGGTCGAGAATAAGCATGCGTATGTGCGCAAGGCGGGGCATTTCATGGTGGCGGTCGGGTACTACAGCCCTTGATGGAACGTTGAAATACGATTTGCGGTGAGGGCCTGACAGCCGACCGTTATTCAACTGTTACCCCGCGATCCAACCGTGGGAGCGGGCTTGCCCGCGAAAGCGGCCTGACAGGCGACCTGGATGTGGGGGGCGCCTGAGATCAAAAGCAACGGCAAGATCAAGAGCGGCGCGCTTCGCATCGTGGTTGCGGTTGGTTTAGCGTCCGGGCAGTTTATTTGGCTTTGTCCTCACGGCCGCGCAGCACTCGGTTCGGCATTGCGATTGCTGCCGCGAGCCCGAGCAGCGATACCGCGGCGCTCACCATCAGCAAATGCCGGAACGTCACCGCCAGTTCTCCCCGCAGGGCGTCTTGCGCCGGGCCGGGGGCGGCGTTGAGGCCGTCGAGCAGTACGTTGCCAGAGCTGCCTTCGCTCACCAGCGCGCCGCTGGCCAGGTGGGCGAAGCTCGAATCCTGCAACAGCGCCAGCAACAGCGCCGACATGCACGCGACCCCCACTGCCCCGCCGAGGGAACGGAACAGGTTGGTGGTACTGGTGGCGACGCCGATGTCGCGTTGTTCCACCGAGTTTTGCGTGCCCACCAGCGAGGTGGGGAACTGCATGCCGGCAGCGATCCCGCACAGCAGCATGAACATCGCCGTCAGCCCCACCGCCTGGGGTGCGCTCATGGCCATGCCGAGGATTGCAAAGGGGCTCAGCAGCGCGCCGCTGAGGATCATCGGTTTATAGCGCCCGGTCACCGAGGTCATGCGCCCGGCAAAATAGGCGCCCATCGGCAACCCCATCGCCAGCGGCAGCAGGTGCAGGGCCGCACTGTCGGCCCCGGAACCGGTCACCGTCTGATAACGCAACGGCATCAGTACGGTCAGGGAAATCGCCTGGAAGCTGGTGAAAAAGATCGTGCACCAGCACAACACTGCACTGCGGTTGGCGAACAGATGCATCGGCAACAACGGCTCACGCGCACGGCGCTCATGCCAGACAAACACCGTCAACGCCACCAGAGCAATCATCAACAGCCCCAGCACTTCGTCGTCGCGCCAATGATGGCCCTGGCCGATTTCGGTGATGCCCAGCAGCAAGGCGGTCAGGCCGACGATCATCAGCACAGTACCGAGGTAATCGATGATCGGCTTGCGCTGCGGCACCGGCAGCCCGACCAGGGTGCGATGGGCCACGTACCAGGCGCCAGCGCCCAAAGGCAGGTTGATCAGAAACACCCAGCGCCACGACAGGTACTCGGTCATGTAGCCGCCGAGCACCGGCCCGGCGACGCTGGCCACCGCGTACATGCTGCTGAAATAGCCCTGGTAGCGCCCACGTTCGCGGGGCGGGATGATGTCGCCGATGATCGCCTGGCTCACCGATATCATGCCGCCAGCACCGATGCCTTGGAGGATCCGCGCCAGCACCAATTGCTCCATGCTTTGCGCCATGCCGCAGAACAGCGAGGCCAGGGTGAACAGGCCCATGCCGATCAGCATCATCGGCCGTCGTCCGTACAGGTCGCCGAGCTTGCCGTAGATCGGCACCGCCACGGTCATCGCCACCATGTAGCCGGAGATGACCCAGGCCAGCAGGTTGACGTCGTGGAACTGTGCGGAAATGGCCGGCATGGACACGGCGACAATGGTCTGGTCCAGAGCCCCCAGGAAGATCGCCATCATCAGCGAGGCGAGGATGCTGCGCACGGCGGGCAGCGGCGGAACGGGCTGGTTGAGGTGCGTCACGGCGGAACCTTCGAGCAGGGCCCGCGGGAAAAGGCGGCCCACGGGAATGCTCGATACGATAGCAGGCTATTCGATAGCTTCGTAAGGAAGTCCGACGTAATTTTCTGCGAGAGTCTTGCGCCCCGCCTCGGAGTGGATGAAGTAATCGAGCTCACTCTCGGCGATGCGCTGGCTGAAACCGTCCGCCTCGGGAAACTGATGCAACATCGAGGTCATCCACCAGGAAAACCGCTCGGCCTTCCAGACCCGCCGCAGGCAGATGGCAGAGTAGCGCTCCAGCAAGTCCAGCCGTCCTTCGCCGTAGACCTTGAGCAAGATCCGATACAGCGTACTCACATCACTGGCCGCCAGGTTCAAACCCTTGGCGCCGGTGGGCGGTACGATATGCGCCGCGTCGCCCAGCAGGAACAGGCGCCCGTACTGCATTGGTTCCACCACGAAACTGCGCAGCGGGGCGATGCTTTTTTCAATCGATGGGCCGGTTACCAGGTCCTCGGCAAGATGGCTGGGCAGACGCGTTTTCAGTTCGTCCCAGAAGCGCGCATCGGGCCATTCGTCAATCGGTTCGTCCACCGGCACTTGCAGGTAATAACGGCTGCGGGTCGGTGAACGCATGCTGCACAAGGCAAAGCCATGCGGGTGCTTGGCGTACACCAGTTCAGCGTGCACCGGCGGCGTATCGGCGAGGATGCCCAGCCAGCCGAAGGGGTAGACCCGCTCGAACACCTTGAGTGAATCGGCCGGGATCGATTGGCGCGCTACACCATGGAAACCATCGCAACCGGCGATGTAGTCGCACTCCAGGCGAAAGGCTTCGCCCTGATGCTCGAACGTGAGCCAGGGCCGATCACTTTTGAGTCCGTGGGGCTGCACGTCACGGGCCTCGTACAGGGTGATGGCGCCAGCGGCGGTGCGAGCGGCCATCAGGTCGCGGGTGACTTCGGTCTGGCCGTAGATCATCACCGACTGACCGCCGGTCAGCGCCTTGAGGTCGATGTGGGTAAGCTGGCCATTGAGCGCCAATTCGAAGCCATCATGCACCAGGCCTTCGGTGTCCATGCGCTGGCTGACGCCCGCCTGCCTCAGCAGGTCGACCATGCCTTGCTCCAGCACCCCGGCACGGATGCGGCCTTGCACGTAATCGGCGCTCTGGCGCTCTAGGATAAGGGTCTCGATCCCGGCATTGTGCAGCAGTTGGCCGAGCAACAGTCCCGAAGGACCGGCGCCGATGATGGCGACTTGGGTTTTCAGCGTTTTCATTATTTTTATCGCCCGCAAGCTCCATCCGAACGGATGGGGTGAAAGAATTGTCATTGGTCTTGTAGCTGACATTTTTCACTTGAGTGGCCGGCATAAGAAGGTGAAAACTGAGACAAAGCCTGCGCTTTTTGCCAATCGGGGCGATTACCGCACCACTCTCCTGAGTATCGGATTGAAACCATGACCAAAACCGCAATTCCGGTCTTCAAGCTTTACGGGGAAAACCAGCAATGGCCGACCCCCGATTTGTTGCACTGCGAAACCATTTCCCGACGCAGCCGGGAATACCAGTGGGAAATCCAGCCCCACCGGCACGCGGATCTGTGCCAGTTGCTGTACGTGCACAAAGGCCAGGCACAGCTTGAAATAGAAGGTCAGCGCACCACCCTGAACGAGGCGACCCTGCAGGTATTACCGCCGCTGTGTGTGCACGGGTTTCGTTTTTCCGAGGATGTCGAAGGTTACGTGGTGACGCTCGCGGCGCCGCTGGTCAGCCATTTGCAGACGCAGTTGGGCACCACGGTAGAGGCCTTGCAGGCGCTGGGCAGTTACCCGGCAGGCAAGGACAGTGATTACCTGAACAGCCTGTTCGTCCGCTTGCAGGATGAGTACGCCGATGAACAACCGGCGCGGGACATGATGATGCACGCACTGGTCAGCGTGCTGCTGGTGTGGATCAGCCGCCAGGCCATCCAGCGTCGCCACCCTCGGGCCCCACGGGGGCGTGAATACTTCCGGCGCTTTACCCAGTTGGTCGAACAGCATTACCGCGAACACCCGAAGATCGAAGACCTGGCCCACAAGCTGGGCATCTCGGTCTCACACCTGAACGGGACGTGCCGGGAGTTGGGTGGGCAGCCTGCGCTGCAGATCATGCACGACCGCCAATTGCTGGAGGCCAAGCGCCTGCTGACCTACACCAGCATGACCATCAATGAAATGTCGGAGGTGCTGGGTTTTTCCGACCCGACCAACTTCTCTCGGCTGTTCCGCCGCCGGGTCGGGTTCTCACCCAAGGCGTTTCGCGAGCAATTGAAAACCGAAACGCCACCCAGTTGAGTGTGGAAACCGGCTGTTGTGGGAGCGGGCTTGCTCGCGAATGCGGTTTATCAAGCAATATTAGCAGCGACTGACTCACTGCATTCGCG
>NZ_JFCA01000046.1 GCF_000612585.1 Pseudomonas sp. CHM02 | reverse complement strand
GGACGCATCGCCGGCAAGCCGGCTCCTACAGGGTGTGTTGCATTTCAATTCATGGTCAGGCGATGTCGCGCAACTCCCTGCGCAAAATCTTGCCCACCGGCGTCATCGGCAACGACTCGCGCAGCACAATATGCTTGGGCACCTTGTACCCGGTGAAGTTGGTCTTGCAGTACGCCTTCAACTCCTCAAGGCTCACCCCTTCCGCGCGCGCTACCACGAACAGCTTCACCGCCTCACCGGTGCGATCGTCCGGCACGCCGATCACCGCGCAGTTGGCCACCGCCGGGTGGGCCATCACCACGTCTTCGATCTCGTTGGGGTACACGTTGAAGCCCGAGACGATGATCAGGTCTTTCTTGCGGTCGACAATGCGCACGAAACCATCATCATCGATCACCGCGATGTCTCCGGTCTTCAGCCAGCCCTCGGCGTCCAGCGCCTCGGCAGTGGCGGCCGGTTGCTGCCAGTAGCCCTTCATCACCTGCGGGCCCTTGATGCACAGCTCGCCGCGCTCGCCCAATGGCAGCTCGACGCCCTGGTCATCAATCACCTTCATCGCCGTGGCCGGCACGGGAATGCCCACGGTGCCCAGGCGGGATTTGTTGCCGTAAGGGTTGGTGCTGGCCACCGGCGAGGTTTCCGTCAGGCCATAGCCCTCGCCAATCGCGCAGCCGGTGATCTGCTCCCAGCGCTCGGCCGTGGCCTTGATCAGCGCGGTGCCGCCGGAGTTGGTGAGCTTGAGGTGGGAGAAATCCAGGCTCTTGAAGTCCGGATGGTCCATCAATGCCACGAACAGCGTGTTAAGCCCCAGCAGCCCGGTAAAGCGCCACTTCTTCAGCTCCTTGATAAAGCCGCCGATGTCCCGCGGGTTGGTGATCAGCACGTTGTGGTTGCCGGACACCATCATGCACATGCAATTCGCGGTGAAGGCATAGATGTGGTACAGCGGCAGCGGCGCGATCATTACCTCCTGCCCTTCCTTGATCAGCGGGTGGCCGTCATCGCCGGTCTGGGACATGCAGGCGCGCACTTGCTGCATGTTCGCCACCAGGTTGCCGTGAGTGAGCATCGCACCCTTGGCCAGGCCGGTGGTGCCGCCGGTGTATTGCAGCACGGCGATATCGTCCAGCGTCACCGGGTGGCGCGTCACGCCCAGGCCCGCGCCCATGCGCAAGGCGCGCTTGAACGACACCGCGCGAGGCAGGCTGTAGGCCGGGACCATCTTCTTGACCTTGTCGACCAGGGTGTTGACCAGCCATCCCTTGGCGGCGGGCATGAAGTCGCCCATTTTCGCTTCGATCAGGTAGTCGATCTCAGTGTCGCTGCACACCTCCTGCACCCGCGAACCGAACAGGTTGAGGTAGACCAGCGCACGCACGCCGGCATCCTTGAACTGGTGGCGCATCTCGCGCGGGGTGTACAGCGGGTTGGTGTTGACCACGATCAGCCCGGCACGCAATGCACCGAACACGGCAATCGGGTAATGCAGCACGTTGGGCATCTGCACCGCGATGCGGTCGCCGGGCTTGAGGTCGGTGTGTTGCTGCAGGTAACCGGCGAACGCTGCGCTCTGGCGTTCAAGCTCGGCGTAGGTCAGGGTGATGCCCATGTTGCTGAATGCAGGACGGTCGGCAAAGGCCTTGCAGGAACGCTCGAACACCTCGATCACCGACTTGTAGGCCGAGAGGTCGATGTCGTTGGGAACGCCCGCCGCGCGTTTGTCATTCCAGAAATCAGGTTGCATTATTCTTGTCCTCTTACCTGAGTGTGTCCGGCCGCTGCAGGTGTAAAACCTCTACATCTATAAAAAGCGGAGCTTTGGGGACGTTAGCAGCTATGGCCAAACAGGCAAATACAGGAAAGAGCGTCATTAATTGCGTGAATCTTCCTACAAGGCCTTGCGCTGATCAGGCGCTTCCCGTGGGATGAGCTATACACTGCAACGACCCTGAGCAAAGGAAGCGCCATGAACCACAGCACCTTCTGGCTGACCGCGAATGACCGCAGCCGCCTGTACGTCAATCAATGGATGCCCGACGCCCCGCCCAAGGCCCTGGTGATGCTGTCCCATGGCATGGCCGAGCACAGCGGGCGCTATGCGCGCCTGGCCGAGGCCTTGTGCGGCGCCGGCTACGGTGTATATGCGCTGGACCAGCGTGGCCACGGCCGCACCGCCGACGAAGGCACCCTGGGCCTGTACGCCGAGAAGGACGGCTGGAACAAAGTGGTGGGCGACCTGGCCAGCCTCAACCAGCATATCGGCCAGCAACAGCCGGGGTTGCCGATCATTCTGCTGGGCCACAGCATGGGCAGCTACATCGCCCAAGCCTACCTGCTGCACCACAGTGCCAGCCTCAATGGCGCGATTCTCAGCGGTTCGAATTTCCAGCCAGTGGCGCTGTACCGCGCCGCACGGGTGATCGCCCGGGCCGAGCGCTTGCGCCAGGGCTTGCGCGGACGCAGTGCGCTGATTGAATTCCTGTCGTTTGGATCGTTCAACAAAGCGTTCAAACCCAATCGCACTGCTTTCGACTGGCTCAGCCGCGACCCGGCGGAAGTCGACAAGTACATCAACGACCCGCTGTGCGGGTTCCGTTGCACCAACCAGCTGTGGATCGACCTGCTCGGCGGCTTGCAGCAAATCAGCAAAGCGTCCAATCTCGCGCAGATCGATCCGGGCCTGCCGATCCTGGTAATGGGCGGCGAATGTGATCCGGTGAGTGAAGGCAAGCGTCTCAAAAGCCTGGCCCACGCCCTGCGTGACGCCGGCTGCCAGCACCTGCAACTGAATATCTACCCGCAGGCACGTCACGAAGTGTTCAATGAGACCAATCGTGACCAGGTCACAGCGGACGTGCTGACATGGCTCGACCAGGCCCTGACCTTGCGCAGGCCGACCCGCTGCGAATGACTTTTCTTTTAAAATCAGCCGTTTAAAATCGGCCGATAATGACCGTTTAGCCACAGGATGCACCTTTAGATGACCCAGGTAACCAACACCCCGTACGAAGCCCTCGAAGTCGGCCAGACCGCCAGCTACAGCAAATTGGTGGAAGAGCGCGATATCCAGCTGTTCGCCGCGATGTCCGGTGACCATAACCCGGTGCACCTGGATGCCGAGTACGCCAAGGCGACCATGTTCAAGGAGCGTATCGCCCACGGCATGTTCAGCGGCGCTCTGATCAGCGCGGCAGTGGCCTGCGAGCTGCCTGGACCGGGCACGATCTACATTGGCCAGCAGATGAGCTTCCAGAAGCCGGTGAAGATCGGTGACACCCTGACCGTGCGCCTGGAAATCCTCGAGAAACTGCCGAAGTTCCGCGTGCGCATCGCCACCCGTGTGTTCAACCAGCGCGATGAACTGGTGGTGGACGGCGAGGCGGAAATTCTGGCGCCGCGCAAGCAGCAAGTCGTGACGTTGACCGAGTTGCCGCCAATCAGCATTGGCTGATAGCAATTCAAGGGTCAACACAATGCAAATGTGGGAGGGGGCAAAAGCCCCCTCCCACATTTTCTACAGCGTTTACAGCCCAGGGCTTACGACTGAGCGCGAGCCTGGTTACGCAGGGCTTTCACCTGGTCGTGGTTGCGTTGTGCGCCGTGGAACTGACGCTCAACCAGGTCACGAATACCCAGCAGGTTGTGCTTGTTGATCTTCTCGATCGCTTCCTTGTAAGCCTTCAGAGCGTGGTCTTCGCCGCGCTCGGCTTCGTTCAGCACGGCCTCTTCATCTTTGCCGGTGACCAACGACTTCACGTCGACCCAGCCACGGTGCAGGGCGCCAGCCACACTGCCCGACTCTTCGGGATCGCCACCCAGGGCGCGAACAGCGGTTTGCAGCTCGGCGGCCGCGGTAGCGCAATCGGCGGAGCGTTTCACGAACAGGGCTTTGAGCTCTGGATGCTTGATGTCTTCAGCACAAGTCGCGAAGCCTTTCTGGCCGTCTTTGCTGGTCTCGATCAGGTCGTTGAGTACGGAGATCGATTCTTTGTTGATGTCAGTCATTTTTCAATTCCTTGTGCGGGTTAAGAAACTTATCTTAATGATTGCAGCGCCCGTGCCAGGTTTTCGATAACGACTTTATCCTTAATTTTCAATGACCTACGATTTATTGAACCATCTGTATGTACGTTATTTGCATGATCTGTCATTTGGCCTTCATGCAGAATGCCTGTATTTTCGAAGACCTCGCCTCTACCGCTCGAAGCTCATGAACCCGGAAAAACTCGAACTGCTGATCACCCGCGAAATGCCCTTCGGCAAATACAAGGGACGGATCATCGCCGACCTGCCCGGCCCCTACCTGAACTGGTTTGCCCGCGAAGGTTTCCCCCATGGCGAGCTGGGTGGTCTGCTGGCCCTGATGCAGGAAATCGACAGCAACGGCTTGTCTGAATTGTTAGAACCGCTGCGCGCAAAACACGGCAAACCCGCCCCTCGTCATTAAGAGCCCAGCCCATGCCACGGAATGCAGACAACGAGCTTCACTGGCAGGCCATCGCCCAGCGCTACCCGCTGGAGCCCGGCCCGATCAATCTGGAAAACGGTTACTTCGGCCGCATGAGCCGCGCGGTACAGGCGCACTACCTGGAGCAGGTTGCGTTTATCAACCGTAGCAACTCGTTGCATGTGCGCCAGCAATTCGAGCGTGGCGAAAACGACGCGATCCGCCGCCAACTGGCCGGGCTGATCGACGCCGACCCCACCGCTGTGGCCTTCACCCGCAATGCCACCGAAGCCCTGCAATCGCTGATCCGCAACTACAACCGCCTGCGACCGGGCGATCAGGTGCTGATCAGCGACCTGGAGTACGACACCGTGAAAGGCGCCATGCGCTGGCTGGCGAACTATCGCGGCGTGGAAGTCATCGAACTGTCCCACACGCACCCGGCGAATTTCGACAGCCTGGTGCAGACGTATCGCGATGCATTCGTGCAGTACCCGCGCTTGAAACTGATGGCACTGACCCACGTGACCCACCGCACCGGGCTGGTCATGCCGGTAGCCGCGATTGCCCAGGCTGCGCGGGAGCATCACATCGACGTGATCCTCGACGGCGCCCATGCCCTGGGCCAGATCGAATTCAACCTGGCCGAGTTGGGGATCCAGTTTGCCGGTTTCAACCTGCACAAATGGATTGGCGCCCCGCTGACGTTGGGTTTCCTGTACATCGCCCCGGAACGCCTGGCTGACATTGATCCAGACATGGGCGAGTTCCACTACCCCGCCACCGATGTCCGTGCCCGTACGCCCTACAGCACACCGAACTTTCCGGCCTTGATGACCTTGCCGCTGGTGTTCGAAGAGCATCGGCAACTGGGCGGCGCGGCGGCCAAAGGCGCACGGATGAACTATCTGCGCGACCTGTGGGTTAGCAAGGTGCGGGCGTTGTCGAGGATAGAGGTGCTGACACCGGATGATCCGAGGCTGTATTGCGGGATTACGGCGTTCAAGTTTGTCGGACGGGATCAGCAGGTGATGGTGGATCGTATGCTCAGGGACTATGACTTGTTTACCACCACGCGCACGGGCGCGGCGTTTGGGACCTGTATCCGCGTTACGCCTGGGTTGCTGACGTCGGCGGCGAACATCAATGTGCTGGTCAACGCCATTAATAAACTAAACGCAGATTAAACCTGTGGGAGCGGGCTTGCTCGCTCCCACATTTGGATCCGTGGTGGGTTTGAGGTTTTCTGCAGGCAAAAAAAAGCGGCACACCGACCAAGTGCACCGCAAAAATGCCGTTAAGCACAGCAACAACGATTCAGTAAAAGCAGATCAATCCAGCAGCGCCAGCGCCTCGGCGGTGACTTCCTGGATGCGGGCCCAGTCGCCGTTCTTGACCCATTCCGGGTCGAGCATCCAGCTACCGCCCACGCACATCACGTTTTTCAACGCCATGTAGTTTTTGATGTTGGCCGGGCCAACGCCGCCAGTCGGGCAGAATTTCACTTCGCCGAACGGGCCGCCGAGGGCCTTGATGGCGGCAACGCCACCGCTGACTTCAGCCGGGAACAGCTTGAAGCGACGATAACCCAGGCCATAGCCCTCCATGATGCCCGAGGCATTGCTGATGCCTGGCAGCAGCGGGATCGGGCTGTGCACCGAAGCTTCCAGCAAGTCGCGGGTAATGCCGGGGGTGACGATGAATTGCGAGCCGGCCACTTCGGCCGCTTCAAGCATGTGGCGGTCGAGCACGGTGCCGGCACCGGTGCACAGTTCAGGGCGTTGCTCGCGCAGCACCTGAATGGCCTTGAGGCCGAACTCGGAACGCAGGGTCACTTCCAATGCGGTCAAACCACCGGCTGCCAGGGCATCGGCCAGCGGCAGGATGTCCTGTTCGCGGGCGATGGTGATCACCGGCAGGATCCGCGCCTTGGCGCAGAGGCTGTCGATCAGGGCAACTTTATCCGCCATGGACACGGTCGGTTGAGGGCTTTTCATAGCGGCTGATCCTTGGCTCATGGGCACCAGTAAATCTCTAATGTAGGTTGCAAAAACGCGCGAATCGGCATGGCAGCAACGTCGTCACTGGCCAGCGCGGCGCTCAAGGTGGTCAATTTCGAACTGCCGGAAATCGACAGTACGGTGTAGTGGGCCGTGGCCAGTAACGCGCGACTCATGGTCAGGCGCTGGTGCGGCACGGTCGGCGCCAGCATCGGCCAGCAACGGCGGGTACCGTCGGCCTGCAGCGCTTCGGCGAGGTTCGGGCTGTTGGGAAACAGCGATGCGGTGTGGCCGTCATCGCCCATGCCCAGGACCAGCACATCAATGGCTGGCAGTTCGGCCAGCAGGCGATCGGCCTGCTCGGCAGCGTCTTCAAGATTGGCGGCAGCGCTGTAAAGGCTGAGGAACGTGGCCTTGGCCGCCGGGCCTTGCAACAAGTGTTGCTTCAACAGGCCGGCATTGCTGTCGGCGTGCTCCACCGGCACCCAGCGCTCATCGGCCAGGGTGATGGTGACCTTGGACCAGTCCAGGCCCTGCTTGGCCAGGTGCTGGAAAAACGCCACGGGGCTGCGGCCACCGGACACCACCAGGGTCGCTTCACCACGGGCACTGATGGCCGTGCGCAACTGCTCGGCCACGTCATTGGCCAGGCCTTCCGCCAACAGCACCGGGGTACGGTACTCGTGAGGCGTGACGCCCTGGGGCAGTTTCAATTCAGATATCGCCATACCACGACCTCCCATCCCGCGTGATCAGTGCAATCGAGCTCATCGGCCCCCAGGAGCCCGCCGCGTACGGCTTGGGCGCATCACCGGATTTTTTCCACCCGGCGATCAACTGGTCACACCACTTCCACGCGGCTTCGATTTCATCTTTGCGAACAAACAGGTTCTGATTGCCGCGCATCACTTCCAGCAACAACCGCTCGTAGGCATCCGGGATACGGGCGCTGCGGTAGGTGTCGGAAAAATTCAGTTGCAGCGGACCGCTGCGCAGTTGCATGCCCTTGTCCAGGCCCTGCTCCTTGGTCATCACACGCAAGGAAATACCTTCGTCCGGCTGCAGGCGGATGATCAGCTTGTTGCTGATCTGCAGACGCTGCTCGGGGGCGAAGATGTAGTGGGACGGTTCCTTGAAGTGGATGACGATCTGCGACAGCTTCTGCGGCATGCGCTTGCCGGTGCGCAAGTAGAACGGCACCCCGGCCCAACGCCAGTTGCGGATATCGGCACGCAGGGCGACGAAGGTCTCGGTGTCGCTCTGGGTGTTGGAATTCTCTTCTTCCAGGTACCCCGGCACGGGCTTGCCTGCGCTGTAGCCGGCGATGTACTGGCCGCGTACAACCTGAGTGGTCAGGCCATCCGGGCTGATGGGCGCCAGGGCCTTGAGTACCTTGACCTTCTCATCGCGGATGCTATCGGCGGACAGGTCGGCCGGCGGGTCCATGGCGATCAGGCAAAGCAGTTGCAGCAGGTGGTTCTGGATCATGTCCCGCAGCTGGCCGGCCTTGTCGAAGTAGCCCCAACGGCCTTCGATACCGACCTGCTCGGCCACGGTGATTTCCACGTGGGAGATGTAGTTCTGGTTCCACTGGGTTTCGAACAGGCTGTTGGCGAAACGCAGGGCGATCAGGTTCTGGACGGTCTCTTTGCCCAGGTAGTGGTCGATGCGGTAAGTGCGGTTTTCCGGGAAAAACTGCGCCACGGCATCGTTGACCTTGCGCGAGGACTCCAGGTCCGAACCGATGGGCTTTTCCAGCACTACGCGGGTGTTTTCGGCCAGGCCGACCTTGGACAGGTTCTCGCAGATCGCGCCATACACCGCCGCCGGGGTGGCGAAGTAGGCGATCAGGCGCTGCTCGGTGCCGGCGATTTCAGCCAGGGCCACGTAGTCATCGGCTTTCATGAAGTCGACGTGAACATAGGTCAGGCGCGCCAGGAAACGCTGGGCGATGGTCTCGTCCAGTTCCTTGCCGACGTATTTACGCAGTTCTTTTTCAATGTGCGCCAGGTGCTGCTGCTCGGAACCGGCTTCACGGGCCAGGGCCAGGATACGCGTGTCGTCGTGCAGGAGCGCGGCGCCATCCAGTTGATAGAGGGCAGGAAATAACTTGCGCAGCGCCAGATCACCCAAGGCGCCAAACAGGGCAAAGGTGCAGGGTTCTACGGTTATCGAAGGCATGATGTTTGTTCTTTTATCAAGTTAAGCTACAAATACCTTTTTTCAAGGCATCACTCAAGGAAAAATGTAGTAATAACCACAACATTCTCCCGAAATACGCATTCCGAGTGGTGGTGTTCAGCTACCCTCAGTAGGATAGGCCACCGCAAAAGACCACTCATCGATTGGTTGCCACCTTTTATTTGCATCGTCGCCCGAAGGAAAGACTGAATGGACCGCGTGCGAAATCTTCTGGAACAGATCCGGAACCGCCTCGAAGAATTGAACAAGGCCGAGAAAAAAGTCGCCGAGGTCATCCTGCTCAACCCGCAGCAGGCGACCCGCTTCTCCATCGCCGCCCTTGCCCAGGCTGCCTCGGTCAGTGAACCGACGGTCAACCGTTTCTGCCGTTCGTTCGGTGTCAGCGGTTACCCTGAACTGAAATTGCAGCTGGCGCAAAGCCTGGCCAGTGGCGCCGCATACGTCAGCCGCGCCGTGGAGGCCGATGATAACCCTGAGGCCTACACCCAGAAGATTTTTGGCAGCGCCATCGCGTCGCTCGACAGTGCCTGCCAGGCCCTGGACCCGGCCCTGATCAGCAAAGCCGTGGACCTGCTGATCCAGGCCCGGCAGATCCACTTTTTCGGCCTGGGTGCTTCGGCCCCGGTGGCCATGGATGCGCTGCACAAGTTCTTCCGCTTCAACCTGGCGGTGACCGCGCATGCGGACGTGCTGATGCAGCGCATGATCGCCTCGGTGGCGCACACCGGTGAGCTGTTCGTGATCATTTCCTACACCGGGCGTACCCGTGAGCTGGTGGAAGTGGCGCGCATCGCGCGGGAAAATGGCGCATCCGTACTGGGCGTGACTGCCGAGAACTCGCCGCTGGCCAAGGCCAGTACGGTGAGCCTGAACATTCCGCTGCCGGAAGACACCGACATCTACATGCCGATGACCTCGCGGATCATCCAGCTGACGGTGCTGGATGTGCTGGCGACCGGCATGACCCTGCGCCGTGGCGTGGATTTCCAGCCGCATTTGCGCAAAATCAAAGAGAGCTTGAATGACAGCCGGTATCCGGTGGGCGACGAGTTCAACTAAACCTGCAACACCGCTGCCGGTGAGAGGGAGCTTGTATGTGGTGAGCGGGCTTGCCCCGCGCTGGGTGGCGAAGCCGCCCTGAAAAACGGGCACCTCGGTACATCAGGTACATACACAGTGCCTGTAATGGGGCTGCTTCGCAGCCCAGCGCGGGGCAAGCCCGCTCACCACAGCAAGCCCGCTCACCACAGCAAGCCCACTCACCACAGCAAGCCCGCTCACCACAGCAAGTCTGCTCACCACAGCAAGCCAGCTCACCATAACAAGTCCGCTCACAACAACCGCAATGCCACGCTAAACCCCAGCTCTTGCCTGCAAGCTGAGATGCGCCCTCTCCCCCGGCGCCAGGCTCGCCCCGGCCATCGCCGACTCCACGCACACAAACCCCGACGCCTCGTTGAAGCTCACGCCCAACAGTGGCCGGCTGCCAGGGTGCCACACCACCGTGTCGGCGCTGTCGCCGGTGTCGATGCACAGTTCACGCTGCCAGGCGTGGTCCTTGAGCTGCAATTCGCCCTCGTGCTGGAACACCCGCTGGCACCCGCCCTCCACTCGCAGCTCGCCTTCCTGCTGGCAAACCTGGCGATTGAGCTGGTCGTAACCTTGCGCACCGTCGAGCCCAGACAGCGCTATCTCGTCGACGTGACCAATACGCCAGTAAGCATGCAAAGCGTGGCTCAACTGGCACGGCAACTCGTCCTGATGCTCGGTGCTCAGGCGTAGTTCCAGGGTTTCGCCCAGGTGTGCGTGCAGGTCGACCTGCCAGTCGCACAGCTGCAATTGCCAGTGCAAGCGTACGCCATCGTCGTCGGTGCTGCTGTCGAGCAGCTTCCAGTCGATCAGCCGCGCCCAGCCATGGGACGGCCAGGCGTTTTCGCTTGGATGACGGCCATACCATGGCCAGCACACCGGTACGCCACCACGGATGGCGCCGACTTGCGGCCACTTGGCTGCACACCACAGCCAGGGTTTCTGGCCACGAGGCTGGAAGTGCAACAGTTGCGCGCCCTGGCGACTGAACACCGCCTGGCACAGCGGATGGTCGATCACCAGCACGTCACGCATCTGGAAGCGCTCCCAGGCGAACACGGGACGCTCGCGCAGGGATTTGAAAAAGCGTTGCAGCGGATGCTCATGCATGTGCCACGGTCCTGAATATCATTGTCGCTGGCTTCGGTAGGAGCCGGCTTGCCGGCGCCCACAGTGGCCATCTCCCAAAAAAAAGCGGATAGCCATGGCTACCCGCAAAATGCGCACAGAGAGAAGGAGCTTATCGCAACAGCGTTAGAACGTAGACTGAATTTTCAGGCCAGCCACCAACGCGTTGTCGACTTTGTCCACGCCGCCAGGTTGGACGATGTATTGCAGGTTAGGACGTACGGTCAGCCAGTTGGTGACGTGGAAACCGTAGTTGAGTTCAACGTTGTACTCGGTCTCGCGAATTGGCGTGTACAGCGGATTGTCGTAGTCGTTCACACCATTGGCGACGTTGAGCAGTTCAGAGTTCTTCTTCACGTCATCGTTGACGTGCAGGCGAGCGACACCGATGCCGACGTCATCTTTTGGACGCGCGTCGAATGGGCCTTTGTACACCAGCATGATCGACTGATAGTTGTCGACCAGGTTGGTTTCCTTGTCGTGGAAGGTGGCATTGGCCGCGATGTTCAGGCCGCGGGAAGCGTCGCCGTTGTGCGTGGTGAGTTGCTGTTGAGCAACGAACCAGTAGCCTTTCTTGCTGCTGCGGGTACGGTAGGCGGCGCCAGTGGTCGCCGCATCGTTGCCGTTGATGTCTTCGCGGACGTCAGAAGCATCGGCGGCACTTTTGTAGTAACCCACACGGTATTCGCCCGGCAGGTTGTTGACCTTCGGCGACCAGACCAATTCCACCGGAATCACGGTGCCCTTGGTGCCACTGCCGCTGAGTTTGAAGCCGTTGCCGTGCTCCAGCTGCGATGGGTTCTGGTTGTAGGCACCGATCTGCGCATACAGCTCAGGCGTAATGTTGTACTTCACGCGGATCGCGGCCTGGCTGACGGGCCAGTTGTACCAGGTGTTTACATAGTTACCCACTTGCGAGCCGCAGAACGACAGGTTCTGGAAGTCGCACGGGAAGGTGTTGAAGTCTTCGCCTTCACCGAAGTAACCGAGTTTGACGTCCAATTTGTTGTCGAACATCTGGTGCTGGATCCAGAACTGGGTCAGACGCACCATGTGGCCACGGCCATACACTTCTTGAGACGAGCTCAAGGTGCCGGCACGCGGGTCGCCGATACGGTCGTTGGAGATGTTCTGGCCGTTCCGGCTGGTCATCTGGATCTTGGCCTGGGTGTTATCCCAGCCCCACAGCTTTTGCAGGTCGAGTGCTACGCCCAGACCAAACTGGTCAGCGTAACGACCGGTCTTGTCGTCGTTGTAGCCGCCGTGGGCGTTGTAGCCGGCTTCCCCTACGTAGTCAGCCTTGATGTCGATACCTTGCTCGATCAGCTTGGTACGCTCGCCACCCCAATCCCCGGTCATCCACTTCGAATCAGCACTGAATGCATCGGCCGCCATCGCATTGGCGGACAAAACCAGGGCTGCTGCAGCTGACATTTGGCAGATCAGCCGAGTGTTGTTGTGTTGCTTTTTCATCCCTACATCCTCGTCTTTATTGTTATTAAACTGTTTTTATCTAACGCGGTTTACTTTTTTATCTAAAACAACAACTTATCTGCTTCTGTGGGAGCCGGGCTTGCCCGCGATGCAGGCAACTCGGTCCTTCAGTTACAACGCAGTGATGCCATCGCGGGCAAGCCCGGCTCCCACAGGGACAGGCTGTGACTGCACAGTGCCCAGTCGCTCGCCGGTGTTGGCGTCGAACAGCAATACCTTGGAAGGATCGAATTGCAGGGTCAGGGTCTCGCCCACCTGCGGTGCCACGTCGGGTGCCAGGCGGCAGCAGACCTTGGTGTCATTGAGCTGCACGAACACCAGGGTGTCCGGGCCGGTGGGCTCGGTCACCTGGACTTCGGCACGAATGCTCGAGGCACTGTTGGCCTCGCCCGTCGCCAACATGATTTGCTCCGGACGCAGGCCCAGGATCACGTCGCGATCTTCAAGGCCCGCGTCGGTCACATTCAGCGCCAGCTCGCAACGAGCCTGGCCGCTGTCGAGCAGCGCCACCAGGTGACCGTCCTTGCGTTGCAGGCGCAGGGGCACGAAGTTCATCGGCGGCGAACCGATGAAGCTCGCCACGAACTGGTTGGCCGGGTTGTTGTAGATCTCTTTCGGCGTGCCGAACTGCTGGATAATGCCGTCCTTCATCACCGCCACTTTGTCGCCCAGGGTCATCGCTTCGATCTGGTCGTGGGTCACGTAGACCGTGGTGGTCTTGAGGCGCTGGTGCATCAGTTTCATTTCGGTGCGCATCTCGACACGCAGCTTGGCATCGAGGTTGGACAACGGTTCGTCGAACAGGTAGATCTTCGGCCGACGCGCCAGGGCACGACCCATGGCCACGCGCTGTTGCTGGCCGCCGGAGAGCTGGCCCGGCTTGCGGTTGAGCAGGTGTTCGATCTGCAGCAGCTTGGCCACGCGCGCCACTTCGGCGTCGATATCGGCCTGGGGCATCTTGCGAATCTTGAGGCCGAACTCGATGTTCTCGCGCACGCTCATGGTCGGGTACAGCGCGTAGGACTGGAACACCATGGCGATGTCACGGTCCTTGGGGCTCATGCCGCTCACGTCCTGATCACCGATCATGATCGCGCCGCCGGTGATGGTCTCAAGGCCGGCGATGCAGTTCATCAGCGTGGATTTACCGCACCCCGAAGGGCCGACCAGGATCAGGAATTCGCCTTCCTTGATCGACAGCTCGATGTTCTTCAAGGTGTCGGGCAGGCCGGCGCCATAGGTCTTGTTTACATTGCGAAGTTCAAGCGTAGCCATGATTACCCCTTGACCGCGCCGGCCGTGAGGCCGCGCACGAAATACTTGCCTGCGATCACATAGACCAGCAGGGTCGGCAGCCCGGCGATCATCGCCGCCGCCATATCCACGTTATATTCCTTGGCCCCGGTGCTGGTGTTGACCAGGTTGTTCAGCGCCACCGTGATGGGCTGGGAGTCGCCACTGGAGAACACCACACCGAACAGGAAGTCGTTCCAGATCTGGGTGAACTGCCAGATCAGGCAGACCATGATGATCGGCGTCGACATCGGCAGAATGATCTGACGGAAGATGGTGAAGAAACCGGCACCGTCCAGGCGTGCCGCCTTGATCAGCGCATCCGGAATGCTCACGTAGTAGTTACGGAAGAACAGCGTGGTGAACGCCAGGCCGTAGACCACGTGCACAAACACCAGGCCGGTGGTGGTGCTGGCCAGGCCCATCTTGCCGAGGGTGAACGAGGCCGGCAGCAGCACGGTCTGGAACGGCAGGAAGCAGCCGAACAGCAGCAGGCCGAAGAACAGCTGCGAACCACGGAAGCGCCAGAACGACAGCACATAACCGTTCAACGCACCGATGGCGGTGGAGATCAGTACGGCGGGAACGGTGATCTTGATCGAGTTCCAGAAGTAGCCATCCACGGTGGCCCAGGCCTTGACCCAGCCGATGCCGGAGACCACGGTCGGCCAGCTCAGCAGGTTGCCGGTGCTGATGTCTTCCGGGGTCTTGAAGCTGGTCAGCAGCATCACCACCAGCGGCACCAGGTACAGCAACACGGCGAGGATCAGCACCGCGTAGATCGCGATGCGACTCAGGCTGATGACAGGTTTGGAGGCGAGACTAGTCATTACGTTTGGTCCTCAGCTCGGAGTAGAGGTAAGGCACGATGATCGCGAGGATCGCACCGAGCATCAGGATTGCACTGGCCGAACCCATGCCCATCTGGCCACGGCTGAAGGTGAACGAGTACATGAACATCGCAGGCAGGTCGGACGAGTAGCCCGGGCCGCCGGCGGTCATGGCCGCTACCAGGTCGAAGCTCTTGATCGCAATGTGCGCCAGGATCATCACCGCACTGAAGAACACCGGACGCAGGCTTGGCAGCACCACGCTCCAGTAGATGCGCGGCATGCTCGCGCCGTCGATCTGCGCGGCGCGCACGATCGATTGATCGACACCGCGCAGGCCCGCCAGGAACATCGCCATGATGAAGCCGGAGGCTTGCCAGACGGCAGCGATCACCAGGCAGTAGACGACGCGGTCCGGGTCGATCAGCCAATCGAGACGGAAGCCTTCCCAGCCCCAGTCACGCAGGAGTTTGTCCAGGCCCATGCCCGGGTTGAGCAGCCATTTCCAGGCAGTACCGGTAACGATCATCGAGAGCGCCATCGGGTACAGGTAAATAGTGCGGATAAAGCCTTCACGACGGATTTTCTGGTCGAGGAAGATCGCCAGTGTCACGCCGATGACCAAGGTGATGCCGATGAACATCCCGCCAAAAACAGCCAGGTTCTTGCTCGCGACCCACCAGCGGTCGTTGTCGAACAACCGTGCGTATTGCGCAAGACCGGCCCATTTGTAGCTTGGCAGGAACGTGGAATTGGTGAACGAGAGTACAAACGTCCACAGGATGTAGCCGTAGAAGCCCACCAACACGATGAACATGCTGGGCGCCAGCACCAGTTTGGGTAGCCAGCGCTGCAGTGCATCGAACGGCGAGGCTTTGCTGAACACAGCAACAGAACTCATGGGGAAATCCAATACAGGGAAAAAGGACTACAAGGTGAGTCGCTAGTCGAGCGCGGTTTCTGTGGGAGCTGGCTTGCCTGCGATGGCGTCACCTCGGCCTAAACGACACACCGAGTTGCCTGCATCGCGGGCAAGCCCGGCTCCCACAGAAAGCCGCTACCAGACGTTACTTGGCTGACTTGATCGCAGCGCCCAATTTCTTGGCGGTGTCGGCCGGGTCGGCTTTCGGGTCGTTGATGTAGTTGGTCACGACGTCAAAGAACGCACCTTGCACCGCCAGGGTGGTGGCCATGTTGTGCGCCATGCTTGGCTGCAGGCCGCCAGTCTTGGCGTCTGCCAGGAAGTCCTTGGCAGCGGTCTGGGCGCAGGAGTCGAAGCCATAGGAGTCCATTTTGTTCAGCATGTCGTTACGCACAGGGATCGAACCCTTGTTGATGCTGAACACTTTCTGGAAGTTTTCACCCAGCACGACCTTGGCGATGTCCTGCTGACCAGCAGCCGTGCCTTTGTCTTTCTGCTTGAACACCGCCAGGGAGTCGATGTTGTAGGTGAAGGCTTTGTCGGTGCCCGGGAAGGCTACGCACTCGTAGTCCTTGCCGGCGACTTTCTTAGCGGCCGTCCATTCGGACTTGGCCCAGTCACCCATGATCTGCATGCCGGCCTTGCCGTTGATGACCTTGCCTGCTTCGAGGTTCCAGTCCTGGCCTTTACCGTCGACGTCCATGTAGGTCGCGACTTTCTTCAGCTCAGTGAGGGCCTTGACCATTTCCGGACCGGTCAGTGCGCCGTTGTCCAGGTCGACCAGGGCTTTCTTGTAGCCATCGGCCCCCATCACCGACAACACCACCGCTTCGAACACGGTGCTGTCCTGCCAAGGCTGGCCACCGTGGGCGAGCGGAATGAAGCCCGCGGCCTTGAGCTTGTCGCCGGCGGCGTAGAATTCTTCGAGGGTGGTCGGGTTCTTGGTGATACCGGCTTTCTTGAAGACTTCCGGGTTGATCCACAGCCAGTTCACGCGGTGGATGTTGACCGGTACGGCGACGTAGTCACCTTCGTACTTCACGGTATCGGAGACTTTCTTGTCGAGCAGGGAGTCCCACTTTTCTTCTTTGGCGACGTCTTTGAGCACGTCGGTGTCGAGCAGGCCGGTGGAGGCCCATTCCTGGATGTCGGGGCCTTTGATCTGGGCAACACCTGGCGGGTTGCCTGCAACCGCGCGGCTTTTCAGCACGGTCATGGCGGTGGCACCACCGCCACCTGCGACGGCACCGTCTTTCCAGGTGAAGCCGTCTTTCTCAACTTGGGCCTTCAGGACATCTACAGCCGCCTTCTCACCACCCGAGGTCCACCAATGCACAACTTCAACCGTCCCTTTCGAGTCGGCGGCAAATGCACTGAGGGGAAACAACGAGGCAATGGAAATAGCGACGGCGAGGCGATTAATCGCGTTCATCTGAGTACCTTTTCTTGTTGTTATGCATGCAAGTCTTAAGCTTGCGCTGCACGGAGTTTAAACATGGTTTTTTGAAGCGCAGGTAACAAAGGGACGCACAAATGTCACCAGCTGGTGACATAGCGCCCAGCCCCGATGGCACTGGCCATGCTGGGTGCCAAGGGCAGTGCAGGCAGCACGACCGCTTGCCAGGCATGGTACAGGTCCGGCTTGCCACCCCAGATCTTGCTGCTGGGTTGGTTGTGCGGGCTGAGTTCGTGGTGCCAGCTGCCGTGGATACGGTCGATAAAGTGGGTTTCGCAAAACTCCCAGAACCGCCGGTACCAGGTTTCGTAATGCAACTCGCCCGTGCGCTTGAGCAAGGCCTGGGCAGCGGCACTGGCTTCGGCGTGAGTCCAGTGCAGACGTTCGCGCACCACCGGCCGGTGGTTCCAGTCCAGGGTGTAGACGATGCCCGGGGCGCCATCCACGGACCAGGCGTATTCGCAGGCACTGGCAAACAGGCCCTTGGCGTCGGTCACCAGCCAATCCGCCGTGGCCAGCCCGGCTTGCAGGCGCGCCGCTTCCAGGTGCAGCACCAGCCGCGCCCACTCAAAGCCGTGGCCGGGGGTGATGCCGTAAGGGCGGAAGCCGTCTGCTGGGTTGTCTTCGTTGTAGCCCAGCAAGGGTTGCCAATGAACGTCGAAATGCTCGATGACCATGAACTGATTGCTGGCAGCGTGGGTGTGGATAACGCGCTCGACGATGCGCAGCGCGCGGTCCAGCCAGCGTGTATCGCCGGTCACATCGGCCAGGGCGAGGAAGGCCTCGGTGGCGTGCATGTTGCTGTTGGCGCCGCGATAGGCTTCGACACCGCTCCAGTCCTGGGCAAAAGACTCGAGCATCACGCCCTCCTCTTCACTCCAGAAAAACTGGTCGATGATATGGACCGCGTCGTCCAGCAGGTTTTGCGCACCGGGAGCGCCCGCCACCACCGCCGAGCTTGCGGCCAAGGCGACAAAGGCGTGCAGATAGGCGGCCTTGCCACGGTTGCCATCGAGGGCGTGGGGCGCGGCGAACCAGCCACCGTGCTCACTGTCACGCAACGGGCCACTCAGGGCTGCAACACCGTGTGCCACCAGCTCGGCATACCCCGGCAAACCCAGGGCATGAGCCATGGCGAAGCTGTGGGTCATGCGGGCGGTGTTCATGGTTTCGGCGTGGGCATCGGCCGGCAACTGGCCTTTGTCGTCCAGATTGCCGAAGCCATCGGGCAGTCGAGACGCCTTGGCGAATGCCAGCAGGCGCCGGCCTTCGGCAGCGAGCCAGGCGTGATGGGCAGGCGCGTTCAGCCAACTGCTGGCAGGCAGTGGTTGCGTGGTCATGGGTGGCCCTTATTATTTTTTGTGGGATGACCGGAGTCTAAACAAGGGCGCGGTAGCGGCAAGTAACGAAGGGGATAGGAAATGTCACCGAATGGTGACATTTCCATCAGGACGCTTATTGGCCGAGCGGGGTGATTTTCGCCGGCGCGTTGAGCTGCTGGTTGAGGGTCTGCACCTGGCTCTGCAAGGTGGTGATATTGCGCGTGGTCTGGATGCGGAACACATCGAACTCTTTGTTGGTCGGCGCATCACTGTTGGCCGGCGCGTTGTCCTGGGCGCTCTTGAGCACGACAAGGTCCTGCTCGATACGCGCAATGGCTGCGCTCGGGTTGCCCTGCTTCTTCAACGCCGCCACGTCAGCGGAAAGCTCCTTGATCTCGGCATCACGCTTGCCGGCATCACCTTGTGCCGCCTTGAGGGTCGCCACGGCGTCGGTCAATGCCTGGACCTGGCCTTGCAGCTTGCTGTTGGCGTTGGACAGGTCGGTGGTACTGGCTGTCATCTGGGCCAGGCGCTTGTCCAGCTCGGTGGCCTGGCCGGCCACGCCGACTTGCTGCTTACCCTGCTCCAGCAGCTGGCTTTCGAGTTGCTTGATCTGCAATTTCAGCGCTTCGCTGCCATTGTTGACGCTGGCTTCACTGGCCACCACCTTGCCGGAAATATCCTGCAGGCGCCCCGCCGCTTCTTCGCTGATGCGCGCGAAGCTTTCCTGGGTGGCAACCAGTTGCTGGCCCATCAGGGAAATCTGCTGGAAGCTCCACCAGGCCAGGCCCGCAAAGGCGATCAGCAGCGCACCGATCAAGGCCCACAACGGGCCGGTGCTGGCGCTCTTGACCTTGACCACCTTGGTCGTGCGCGAACGCACCGAGGTGGCGGGAGAAGGTTCGAAATCATCGTCATCCCCGACATCCGCCCGCAAACTGGGAACGTTGTCGAAGTCGTCTTTAGCATCGTTGCGCATGAATCAACCCTGAATCGGTGAAGTGGCGAGCGACGGGAGTATAAACCGCGTTCCCGGCGCACTGATCGACCCGGGAGGCTAAATTCGGTTCCCGAAGTGTTGCCTCTTGTGTGCTTACTTGAACCCCGGATCCTGGGCTTTCCACCAACTGCAGAACTCGTCGAGGGCGGTCCACAGGCTGACTTTGGGCTCGTAGTCCAGATAATGCCTGGCGCGGCTGATGTCGAGGGTGAAATCTTTGTTCATCACTTGCATGCCCAGGCGCGACAGTGCCGGTTCCGGACGACCGGGCCACATCGCGCAAAACGCTTCGTTGAGCGCCGCCACGCTGTAGGACAAACCGGAGGACCGATACCGCGTCACTTGCGGCAACTCCATTTGGCGCATCACGTAGTTCACCACATCCCACACCGGCACTGGCGTACCGTTGCTGATGTTGTAGGCCTTGCCCAGCGCCGAGCCGGGGGCGAGCAGGCTGCTGAGCAGCGCTTCGTTGAGGTTGTGCACGCTGGTGAAATCGACCTTGTTCAGGCCGTCGCCGACGATGGCCAGGCGGTTCTTGCGCTGCATGTTCAGCAGACGCGGGAAGATGCTCATGTCACCGGCGCCGGTCACGAAGCGCGGGCGCAGGGCCAGCACTTCGAGGCCGAACTCCTGGGCACCGAACACCTTCTGCTCCGCCAGGTACTTGGTGGCGGCATAGGGGTGCTTGAAACGCTTGGGGACTTGCTCTTCGGTCAGGCCCAGGTGATCGCGGCCGTCAAAGTAGATCGACGGCGACGACAGGTGCACCAGCCGGCCCACACGTTGCTTGAGGCAGGCTTCGACGACGTTCTCGGTCACCAGCACGTTGCCTTGATGAAAGTCCTGATACTTGCCCCACAGCCCGACGGCGCCGGCACAATGCACAACGGCTTCGACGTCGCGACACAGGTCACGCACCAGGTCGGCGTCATTCAAATCACCCTGGATAAACTCGGCGCCACGCCTGACCAGGTGTTCCACACCTTCGGCACGTCGCCCGTTGACCCGCACGTCCAGGCCCTGCTCCAAAGCGAAACGCGCAAAGCGTCCGCCAATGAAGCCGCTTGCGCCGGTGACCAGAATCTTCATGTATTACCCCGTGTTCTTTCGTTTTCATCGCTGTTGCCTTGACGCACGTCATCACGCCAACGGCACCAACCATTGGCCACACGCCTGGGCCAGGTGGTCGGTCAGCAAGCCCAGCAGTTGCCCGCCACTGCGCCAATGATGCCAGTACAACGGCACATCGATGGGCTTATCTGGCAATAACTCGACCAATATGCCCTTTTCCAGTTGGTCGCGTACCTGTAATTCCGGCACCAGCCCCCAGCCAAGGCCGGCTTCGGTCAGGCGGATAAAGCCTTCGGACGATGGGCATAAATGGTGCTCGAAACCGCCGTCCACCCCGAGTGAAGCCAGGTAGCGGTGTTGCAGGAAATCGTCCGGGCCGAACACCAAGGCCGGCGTGCGCGCCAGTTGATCGGCGCGCACGCCATCCGGAAAGTGCCGGGCGATAAAGGCCGGGCTGGCCAGCGCGCGATAACGCATGGCACCCAGCAACAGGCTGCGCGCGCCCGCCACCGGACGCTCGCTGGCGCAGATACAGGCCGCCACCTCACCGGCGCGCATGCGCTTGAGGCCCACGGTCTGGTCTTCCACGACCAGATCCAGCAGCAGGTGCTGCTCGGCGCAAAAACCGCTGACGGCCTCGGCCCACCAGGTGGCGAGGCTGTCGGCGTTCAACGCGATGCGCAGGCGTTCGGGCATGCCCTCCTCATCCAGCGCCGGCACCTGGCTTTGCAGGTCTCTTTCCAGCAGGCGTACCTGTTGCACATGATTGAGCAGTCGACGGCCAATGTCGGTAGGAGTGGGCGGCGTAACCCGCACCAACACCGGTTGGCCGATGCGTGCCTCCAGCAACTTGATGCGCTGGGAAATCGCCGATTGCGACAGCCCCAGTACTTGAGCGGCGCGCTCGAAGCCCGCCTGTTCCACCACCGCCGCCAGGGCAGAAAGCAATTTATAGTCGAACATCAGTTTCTCTAATGAGCGATCAGCACTATTTGTTTTTCTTATACAGCTACTGCATGGAAGATAGCCAGCATCGTTTCGGCCTGAGCAAGGATCTTCAACTATGTGGCAAAGCTATATGAATGGCCTGTTGGTGGCCCTGGGGCTGATCATGGCCATCGGCACCCAGAACGCTTTTGTACTGGCGCAAAGCCTGCGTCGTGAGCACCATTTGCCTGTGGCGGCGCTGTGCGTGATCTGTGATGCACTGCTGGTGGCCGCCGGCGTTTTCGGGCTGGCGACGATTCTGGCCCAGAGCCCGATCCTGCTGGGCGTTGCCCGCTGGGGCGGCGCCGCGTTCCTGCTGTGGTACGGTGCATGCGCGCTGCGTCGGGCCTGTGCGAAACAGAGCCTTGACCAGGTGGGCAGCCTCAAGGTGCGCTCACTGCGCGCGGTGCTGCTCAGCGCCCTGGCGGTGACATTGCTCAACCCCCACGTGTACCTGGACACGGTGCTGCTGATTGGCTCACTCGGCGCCCAGCAAACCGAACCCGGCGCCTATGTGGCCGGTGCCGCCAGCGCATCGCTGCTGTGGTTCTCCACCCTCGCACTCGGCGCGGCGTGGCTGGCACCGTGGCTGGCGCGCCCGGCCACATGGCGTTTGCTGGACCTGTTGGTGGCCGTGATGATGTTCAGCGTGGCCTATCAATTGATCAGCGCCTGACGAATATTCCAAAACGCTCTGGAACCTCTATCCCACACAGTTGTTGCGTGGTTTTGCCGCACCCCCGGTGCTATGATCCGGACCCTGCGCCGCAAAGAGTACAAACTCCCCGGCGCTTGTTTGGCCGCCCGTGATCGGCCTTGCGCTCACCGCAACTGACCTGATTAGGAGAATCATCATGGCTTTCGAATTGCCGCCGCTGCCCTACGCACACGATGCCCTGCAGCCGCACATTTCCAAGGAAACCTTGGAATACCACCACGACAAGCACCACAACACCTATGTCGTGAACCTGAACAACCTGGTGCCAGGCACCGAGTTCGAAGGCAAGACCCTGGAAGAGATCGTCAAATCCTCTTCGGGCGGTATCTTCAACAACGCCGCTCAGGTCTGGAACCACACCTTCTACTGGAACTGCCTGGCGCCAAACGCCGGCGGCCAACCGACCGGCGCGCTGGCTGAAGCCATCAACGCTGCGTTCGGTTCGTTCGACAAGTTCAAGGAAGAGTTCACCAAGACGTCCGTCGGCACCTTCGGTTCCGGTTGGGGCTGGCTGGTGAAAAAGGCTGACGGTTCCCTGGCCCTGGCCAGCACCATCGGCGCCGGCAACCCGCTGACCAGCGGCGACACCCCGCTGCTGACCTGCGACGTGTGGGAACACGCCTACTACATCGACTACCGCAACGTGCGTCCAAAGTATGTGGAAGCGTTCTGGAACCTGGTCAACTGGAAGTTCGTGGCTGAGCAGTTCGAAGGCAAGACCTTCACTGCCTAAGCACTGCTTGCAGTAAAAAAAGAGCCCGGCGAATGCCGGGCTTTTTTGTCGGCGTTGGAACCGAGCGGCGTGACGCTGCCACCCAGGCAGGGAGAGGAATTCGCCCCTCACCCCTGTCGGAGAAATGACCATGACCATTGGAGCACTCGCAACACTGCCTATCATTGGCGACCTCGCCAAAGCCGCTGGAGAGATCACCAAAGCGATCACCCCGCTCATCCAACCCTTCGCCGATGCCGCCGCGAAGAAACTGTTTGCCGAAGACACCACCGCTCAGAACGATCAAAAGAAAATAGACTTCACGACGACGGTAGAAAAAAAGATTACCTACGATTTTTCCAAGCCAGCATAACCCTCCCACCGTCTTACATGAGCTGAGTGACTGCTGTTTTTTGGGGCAGGCGGACGCCAATCCGCCTGGCCTTTCGGTGGCCCGGCCCCACGCAAACCGCCCCTCCCCGCATCAAACCCGCCCTTGCCCCAATGTTCCTTTGACTGCCATCACCAGATTGCCAATACTCATGGCATATTGAAGGCCACCCGCATGAGACAAGGAATGCCCCTTTGAAGCTGGAACTCAAGAACAGCTTGTCGGTGAAGTTGCTACGGGTTGTGCTGCTGTCGGCATTGATCGTGGGCGTGGCGCTGAGCGTGGCGCAGATCGTTTTCGATGCCTACAAGACGCGCCAGGCCGTGGCCGGCGATGCCCAGCGCATCCTCGACATGTTTCGCGACCCCTCGACCCAGGCCGTCTACAGCCTGGACCGCGAGATGGGCATGCAAGTCATTGAGGGCCTGTTCCAGGATGACGCGGTGCGCATGGCATCCATCGGCCATCCCAACGAAACCATGCTGGCCGAGAAAAGCCGCGCCTTGCAGCAAGCCCCCAGCCGCTGGCTGACCGACCTGATTCTTGGCCAGGAACGCACCTTTACCACGCCCCTGGTCGGCAAAGGCCCGTACAGCGAGTACTACGGCGACCTGAGTATCACCCTCGACACCGCCACGTATGGCCAGGGTTTTATCGTCAATTCAGTGATCATCTTCATTTCCGGGGTGCTGCGTGCCTTGGCCATGGGCCTGGTGCTGTACCTGGTCTACCACTGGCTGCTGACCAAGCCACTGTCGCGGATTATCGAGCACCTGACCTCGATCAACCCCGACCGCCCCAGCGAACACAAGATCCCCCAGCTCAAGGGCCACGAGCGCAATGAGTTGGGGCTGTGGATCAATACCGCCAACCAGTTGCTCGAATCCATCGAACGTAATACCCACCTGCGCCATGAAGCCGAAAGCAGCCTGCTGCGCATGGCCCAGTATGATTTCCTGACCGGCCTGCCGAACCGCCAGAAACTGCAGGAGCAACTGGACAAGATCCTCATCGACGCCGGCCGTAGGCAACGGCGCGTGGCGGTGTTGTGCGTGGGACTGGATGACTTCAAGAGCGTCAACGAGCAGTTCACCTACCAGGCCGGCGACAAATTGCTGTTGGCCCTGGCCGACCGCCTGCGCGCCCATAGCGGCCGCCTCGGCGCACTCGCCCGGCTGGGCGGCGACCAATTCGCCCTGGTACAGGCCGATATCGACCAGCCCTACGAGGCCGCCGAACTGGCACAGAGCATCCTCGACGACCTGGAAGCGGAGTTCGCCCTCGACCACGAAGGCATTCGCCTGCGCGCCACTATCGGCATCACCTTGTTCCCGGAAGACGGCGACAGCACTGAAAAGCTGCTGCAGAAAGCCGAACAGACCATGACCCTGGCCAAGACCCGTTCGCGCAACCGCTATCAGTTCTATATCGCCAGCGTCGACAGCGAAATGCGCCGGCGCCGCGAACTGGAAAAAGACCTGCGCGACGCCCTCAGTCGCGACCAGTTTCACTTGGTGTACCAGCCGCAGATCAGCTACCGCGACAATCGCGTGGTCGGCGTCGAAGCCCTGATCCGCTGGCAGCATCCGGAACACGGCATGGTCCCACCCGACCTGTTCATCCCTTTGGCGGAACAGAACGGCACGATCATTTCGATTGGCGAATGGGTGCTGGACCAGGCTTGCAGGCAACTGCGCGAATGGCATGACCTGGGGTTCACCAGCCTGCGCATGGCGGTCAACCTGTCCACTGTGCAACTGCACCACACCGAGTTGCCGCGGGTGGTCAACAACCTGATGCAGATCTACCGCCTGCCACCGCGCAGCCTGGAGCTGGAAGTCACCGAAACCGGCCTGATGGAAGACATCAGCACCGCTGCCCAGCACCTGCTGAGCCTGCGCCGTTCCGGGGCATTGATTGCCATTGATGACTTCGGCACCGGCTATTCGTCCCTCAGTTACCTGAAAAGCCTGCCCCTGGACAAGATCAAGATCGACAAGAGCTTCGTCCAGGACCTGTTGGACGATGACGACGACGCCACCATCGTGCGCGCGATCATCCAACTGGGCAAAAGCCTGGGCATGCAGGTGATCGCCGAAGGCGTGGAAACCGCCGAGCAGGAGGCCTACATCATCTCCGAAGGCTGCCATGAAGGTCAGGGTTACCACTACAGCAAACCCTTGCCTGCACGGGAGCTGGCGGCTTTTTTGAAGCAGTCGGAGCGCAATAACGCGGCGATTCTCTGACCGGTCAAAACGATACTGAATATTTCCCGCGTATAACCCTTTACACAAAATGCAAATCTTTCGCATTATGTCGCAGTTTTTGCGCTCCCCCGCGCGCCCTATCAACAACCGAAGCAGGATGTTCGCCATGATTCGTATGCCCCTGGCCACCGCCAGTCTGCTGGCCATTGCCATTTCTCTCGCCGGTTGCGGCGAAGGTAAAGACAAGGCCGCAGCACCCCAGGCGCCGACCCCGGCTGCCAGCACTACCGCTCCAGCGGCTGCCACGCCTGCTGGCCAGGTCGACGAAGCGGCCGCCAAGGCCGTGGTCGCGCATTACGCTGACATGGTGTTCGCGGTGTACAGCGATGCCGAGTCCACCGCAAAAACCCTGCAGACCGCGGTTGACGCGTTCCTGGCCAAGCCGAACGCCGACACCCTGAAAGCCGCGCGTGATGCCTGGATCGCCTCCCGCGTTCCGTACCTGCAGAGCGAAGTGTTCCGTTTCGGCAACACCATCGTCGACGACTGGGAAGGCCAGGTGAACGCATGGCCGCTGGACGAAGGCCTGATCGACTATGTCGACAAGTCCTACGAACACGCGCTGGGTAACCCGGGCGCCACCGCCAATATCATCGCCAACACCGAGATCCAGGTCGGCGAAGACAAGATCGACGTGAAAGACATCACCCCGGAAAAACTCGCCAGCCTCAATGAGCTGGGCGGTTCCGAGGCCAACGTCGCCACCGGCTACCACGCCATCGAATTCCTGCTGTGGGGCCAGGACCTGAACGGTACCGGCCCTGGCGCCGGCAACCGTCCTGCGTCGGACTACCTGACCGGCGACGGCGCCACGGGCGGCCACAACGAGCGTCGTCGCGCCTACCTGAGCGCCGTGACCCAACTGCTGGTCAGCGACCTCGAAGAAATGGTCGGCAACTGGAAACCCAACGTCGAAGACAACTACCGCGCCACCCTGGAGGCAGAACCCGCCACCGACGGCCTGCGCAAAATGCTGTTCGGCATGGGCAGCCTGTCCCTCGGCGAGCTGGCCGGTGAGCGCATGAAGGTTTCCCTGGAAGCCAACTCGCCGGAAGACGAACACGATTGCTTCAGCGATAACACCCACAACTCGCAGTTCTACGACGCCAAGGGCATCCGCAACGTCTACCTGGGCGAGTACACCCGCGTCGATGGCACCAAGCTGACGGGCGCCAGCCTGTCGTCCCTGGTGACCAAGGCCGACCCGGCTGCCGACAACGCCTTGAAGGCTGACCTGGCGGCGACCGAAGCGAAGATCCAGGTCATGGTTGACCACGCCAACAAGGGTGAGCACTACGACCAGTTGATCGCTGCCGGTAACGAGGCCGGCAACCAGATCGTGCGCGACGCCATCGCCGCGCTGGTCAAGCAGACCGGCTCGATCGAAACGGCGGCGGGCAATCTGGGCATCAGCGACCTGAACCCGGATAACGCTGATCACGAGTTCTGATCAGTGCCGTGTTGAAAAAGGCGACCTTCGGGTCGCCTTTTTTATGCGCGGATGTCGACAATCAATCTAACGCCGCTCCCACATTAGACTCACATCGCTTCCAAGCCCCGGTTTACAAGACCTGCACCGTAGGTAGAATGGCGCCACCCCCAACACCCGAGCTCACTTCATGGCGTTGCCGACCCTACGCATCATCGGTTTCATCATCGGCATCTTCCTGATCACCCTCGCAATCGCCATGGTCGTGCCCATGGCGACCCTGGTGATCTTCGAACGCACCAGTGACCTGCCCTCTTTCCTGTGGGCCAGCATGATCACCTTCATTGCAGGCCTGGCCCTGGTGATCCCCGGTCGCCCCGAGCATGTGCACCTGCGCCCGCGGGACATGTACCTGCTTACAGTGACAAGCTGGCTGGTGGTGTGCATCTTCGCCGCGCTGCCGTTTCTGTTGACCCAGCACATCAGCTACACCGACTCGTTCTTCGAAAGCATGTCCGGTATCACCGCCACCGGCTCCACGGTGTTGAGCGGCCTGGACACCATGTCGCCGGGCATCCTGATGTGGCGTTCGCTGCTGCACTGGCTGGGCGGCATCGGTTTTATCGGTATGGCGGTGGCGATCCTGCCACTGCTGCGTATCGGTGGCATGCGCCTGTTCCAGACCGAATCCTCGGACCGCTCGGAAAAGGTCATGCCCCGCTCGCACATGGTGGCGCGGCTGATCGTGGCGGCGTATGTGGGCATCACCATCCTCGGCAGCCTGGCCTTCTGGTGGGCCGGCATGGGTCTGTTCGATGCGATCAACCATGCGATGTCGGCGATTTCCACCGGCGGGTTCTCCACCTCCGATGAATCCCTGGCGCACTGGAAACAACCGGCCGTGCACTGGGTGGCGGTGGTGGTGATGATCCTCGGCAGCCTGCCGTTCACCCTGTACGTGGCCACCTTGCGCGGCAACCGCAAGGCGCTGATCAAGGATCAGCAGGTACAAGGTTTGCTCGGTTTGTTGCTGGTGACCTGGCTGGTGCTCGGCACCTGGTACTGGTGGACCACCAATCTGCATTGGCTGGAGGCGCTGCGACATGTGGCGCTGAACGTGACATCGGTGGTCACTACCACAGGTTTCGCGCTGGGGGACTACAGCCTGTGGGGCAACTTCTCACTGATGCTGTTCTTCTACCTGGGCTTCATCGGTGGCTGCTCAGGCTCTACGGCCGGCGGGATCAAGATCTTCCGCTTCCAGGTCGCCTATATCCTGCTCAAGGCCAACTTGAACCAGCTGATTCACCCGCGCGCGGTGATCAAGCAGAAATACAACGGCCACCGTCTCGACGAAGAGATCGTGCGTTCGATCCTGACCTTTTCGTTTTTCTTCGCCATCACCATCTGTGCCATCGCCCTGGCCTTGTCGCTGCTGGGCCTGGACTGGATGACCGCCTTGACCGGCGCCGCGAGTACCGTGTCCGGCGTGGGTCCTGGGCTGGGAGAAACGATTGGCCCGGCGGGCAACTTCGCCAGCCTGCCGGATGCAGCCAAGTGGATTCTGTCGCTCGGCATGCTGCTGGGCCGGCTGGAGATCATTACAGTCTTTGTGCTGTGCATTCCGGCGTTTTGGCGCCACTGACCGTCGACGTGTCCAGCAACCGCGCCCGGTACTCGCCAGGCGTGGCATCGAACCAGCGACGAAACGCACGGAAGAAGTTGCTCGGGTCGGCAAACCCCAGCAGGTAGGCGATCTCCAGCAGGGTCATGCTCGGCTGCGCCAGGTACTGCTCGGCCAGTTCACGGCGGGTGTCGTCAAGCAAGGTCTGGAAGCTCGTACCCTCTTCCTGCAGGCGCCGCTGCAAGGTGCGCTGGGACAGGTGCAACGTCTGGGCCACCACTTCACGCTTTGGCTCGCCCTGGGGCAACAGGCGGCACAGCACTTGCCGCGCCTTGTGGGTCACGCGGCTTTCCGAAAAACGCGCCAGGTATTCGCCGGCAAATCGATCATGCAGCAACGCCATGGCCTCGTTGGCCGTGGGCAGGGGCGCGTCCATGTCGGCACGCTCGAAAATCAGCGCGTCATAGGGCGCGTTGAATTCCAGCGGCGCGTGGAACGCTTGTTTGTACGGGGCCAGGTCCGCCGGTTGCTCACCTTGCAGCACCACCTTGCGCGGCTGCAGGGTTCGGCCGGTCAGCCAGCCGCAGAGGGCCAGGGCACTGGCCAGCGAGGCTTCGGCGCTTTGCCGGGTGGGCGGCAAGTGATCGCCATGCACCGTCAGAATCAGCGCATAACCCTCGGGGATCAGTCGGAAACTCAGGTCGGCACTTTCGGCGATGATCCGCTGATAGCGCACCAGGCGCATAAACCCTTCAGCCAGCGTATTGCTGGACATCAGTGCATAACCCGCCACATGAAACGACGCCGGGCGTACCACCTTGCCCATGTTCAAGCCAATCGCCGGGTTGCCCGACAACTCCACCGCCCGTTGCCACAGCCGGGTCATGGAGTCTTGGGGAAACCGCGCGTCGGGGTCGCTCAGGGCGGCGTAGTCCAGGCCTAGCTGCTTGAACAAGGCGCGGCAATCCAGGCCGTCCATTTCCAATGCCTTGACTATCCCCATCGCCCAGCTTGCAGAAGTTGTTCGTTCGCTCATGGCGTCTTCTTAAAAAAGCAGGCTCACACGGCAGCCAGGAAGCCAAGGATACTAAAGTGGCATCTATTGTCACTGGCTGTTACCACTGATCACTCTAGACTCAAATAAGCTCCCCGCCGAACATCTGTTGGGCGGCCTAACAATCAAAGGGCCGGTCACCGTGGAAAACATCAAGCGATTCAACAGCTTTGCCGATTTTTATCCTTATTACCTGAGCGAGCATGCCAACAGCACCTGCCGGCGCCTGCATTTCATTGGCACCACGCTGGTGATCGGCATCCTGGCGTATGCCATTGGCAGAGGTTCGCTGGGCTTGTTGATTGCCTTGCCGATTGCCGGCTACAGCTTCGCGTGGATCGGCCATTTCTTCTTCGAAAAGAACCGCCCGGCGACCTTTCAGCACCCGTTCTACAGCCTGCTGGGGGATTTTGTGATGTACCGCGACATGATTTTGGGCAAGGTACCTTTTTAGCAAGGCGACCGTTTAAACGATGAAAGTTCATACATCTGTCGACATAAAAATCTTTTTGTCATTTGCACTGCTGTATCCTGCCAAGGCTTTTTGAGAGCGCGGAATCACCTGCGATTGAAAAAACAGACTTTGCGAGGAGCGACGACGATGCACGAGATACCTAATCTCCCCTTCCCAAGCCTGCACCCTACAGAGCAGCCAACACCGCAGCAGGCCAGCGACAAACAGCCTGAGGCCAAAGAAGCAAAACCAGTCGACAGCGAAAGCCAGGACTGACGCCGTACCAGACCGTGTGGAAAGCGCGACATTGAGCGCTTTCCACACTGCCTGAATGAATCGAGACCCCGCCATGACCGATACCCTTCCTGACAACCCGGATACCGCCGTACTCGACGCAGCCCTGCAGATGGTCGAGATCTGGAACCGCCTCAGCGCGGACAAACAGGCCGTGCTGCTCAAGCGCTTCGGCACCCAGGAAAACGCCTTGGCCGCGCTGGTCACCACCCAACTGCTGGCCCCCGCACACGCCTGACGCCGTTTTGATCCGAGGTTTTTTGCGTTTTACCGCCCTGCGCGGGGCAAACCACCGGTATCATTAGCAGCCTATCTTTACCTGCTGCAACAGTGGACCCTCTCCCATGCCCGATACCCAGCGCCCCATGGCGGTCACGCTGCAAGTTGTTTCCATCGTCTTGTTCACCTTCATCGGCTACCTGAATATCGGCATCCCCCTGGCCGTGTTGCCGGGCTATGTCCACAGTGAGCTGGGCTACGGCGCGGTCATCGCCGGCCTGGTGATCAGCGTGCAATACCTGGCGACCCTGCTGAGCCGCCCCTATGCGGGCAAAATCATCGATAACCTGGGCAGCAAGCGCGCCGTGTTGATCGGTTTGGCGGGCTGCGGGCTGAGCGGTGTGTTCATGCTGCTCGCAGCGTGGTTCTCGAGCCTGCCGGCGTTGAGTCTGGGCAGCCTGCTGATCGGCCGTCTGGTGCTGGGCAGTGCTGAAAGCCTGGTGGGCTCGGGTGCCATCGGCTGGGGCATCGGCCGGGTCGGTGCGGCAAATACCGCCAAGGTCATCTCCTGGAACGGCATCGCCAGCTACGGAGCGCTGGCCATCGGTGCACCGTTGGGCGTACTGCTGGTGCGCAACTTCGGGCTGTGGAGCATGGGTGTCAGCATCATCCTGCTGGCGATTGTCGGCCTGTTGCTGGCCTGGAACAAAGTCGCCGCCCCCATCGTCGCCGGCGTGCGCCTGCCCTTCATGAATGTACTGGGCCGGGTATTGCCCCACGGCTGCGCATTGGCGCTGGGGTCCATTGGCTTTGGCACCATCGCTACATTCATCACCCTGTATTACACCACCCAGCATTGGGATAACGCGGTGTGGGCCCTGAGCCTATTCGGCGCCAGTTTTATCGGCGCACGGCTGCTCTTCGGCAATCTGATCAACCGCATCGGCGGGTTTCGTGTGGCGATTGCCTGCTTGTCGGTGGAGATTCTCGGCCTGCTGTTGCTGTGGCTGGCACCGGACGCGAACCTGGCCCTGGCCGGCGCAGCGTTGAGCGGTTTCGGTTTTTCCCTGGTGTTTCCGGCCTTGGGCGTCGAAGCCGTCAACCTGGTGCCGGCGTCCAGCCGTGGCTCGGCGGTAGGGGCTTATTCGCTGTTCATTGACCTGTCGCTGGGCATCACCGGCCCGCTTGCCGGGGCTGTAGCGGCAGGCTTCGGCTTTGCGTCGATCTTCCTGTTCGCCGCCCTCGCCGCCCTTGGTGGTTTGCTGCTGAGCGTGTACCTGTACCGCCAGGCACCC
Organism: Pseudomonas sp. CHM02; assembly: GCF_000612585.1. Lineage (GTDB taxonomy): Bacteria > Pseudomonadota > Gammaproteobacteria > Pseudomonadales > Pseudomonadaceae > Aquipseudomonas. The sequence goes on along the minus strand of NZ_JFCA01000046.1, from coordinate 23,335 downwards.
AAGGCCCGTGAAGCCCGCGGCGACTAGAAGTCGACCTTGCCACGCCCGGCCTTGATGCTGCCGCGCTTGGTCTTGGATTCGAGGCGGCGCTTTTTCGAGCCCAGGGTCGGCTTGGTCGGGCGGCGCTTCTTCTCCACCTTGGTGGCGCTGAGGATCAACTCCACCAAGCGCTCCAGTGCGTCCGCGCGGTTCTGCTCCTGGGTCCGGTATTGCTGGGCCTTGAGCACCAGCACACCTTCGCTGGTGATACGGCTGTCGCGCAGCGCCAGCAGCCGCTCCTTGTAGAACGGCGGCAGCGACGATGCCGGGATATCAAACCGCAGGTGCACCGCGCTCGACACCTTGTTGACGTTCTGCCCACCGGCGCCCTGGGCACGAATGGCGGTCAGCTCGATCTCGGCATCGGGCAAGTGCACAGTGTTGGAAATCACCAGCATCGATCAAGAACCTTAAGCAACGGACAAGCCCAATTCGGACAACAGCATCGACGCCTGGGCTTTGGAAATCACGGCGCCTTTGAACAGTCTGGCATCATTGAGGCGAAACCCGCTCAAATCCGCCCCACGCAAGTCGGCACCGGCGAAATTGGCGCCGTTGATACGGGCGTGGGCGAGGCTGCAGTCGATCAGTTCGGCCTTGCGAAAGTCCGCATCCGACAAATCGCTGTCGGAAAAATCCAGGTTGTTCAGCACCGTGCGCGCGAACGACAACCCGGACAGGAAAGCGCTGTTCAGACGGGTTTCGCTGAAACTCAGGCCCAGGGAGGCGCAATGGGTGAAGTTCGCGCCAGTCAACTTGCAGTGTTCAAAATTCGCCTGGGACAGCTTGCTGCGCTGCCAACGGGTGTTGTTCAGGTCGCAACTGTGGAACTGCGCCTCCAACAGGTTAGCCGCTTCGAAAATGGCCTGGCCGGCCCGGCAACTTTTCCACTGCGTCCCTTCCAGGCGTGAACCGAGAAAGGAGGCCTGGACCAGGATGCAGCGTTCGAACACCCAATGATCCAGCGCCATACGCGACAGATCGGCGCCACTCAGGTCGACGCCGACCAGGCGCAAAGGACCACCGTGCTGGTCGATTAGGTCTTCCAGATCCGCGCGCTGCAAGGTGCCGCCGTCGATATCGGTGTGCTGCATGGGGCCTCCGGGTGAGCGTCAATACAAAACCAGGCGCGAGTCTACCTTGTCGCCGCCCACAAAAACCCGGCACAGCGCCGGGTTTTCCGTTCAGGCGAAGCCGCTTACTTCAACGCAGCACTCGCGGTGGTCAGTGCCGCTTCGGCACTGCGCTTGTTCTTGATCCAGTAACACACCGCCATGAACGCCACCCACACCGGGATCGCGTACACCGAGACCTGAATCCCCGGGATCATCAGCATGATCACCAGGATAAACACCACGAACGCCAGGCACACATAGTTGCCGTACGGGTACCACAGCGCCTTGAACAACGGCACTTGGCCGGTGCGGTTCATGTGCTGGCGGAACTTGAAGTGCGAGAAGCTGATCATCGCCCAGTTGATCACCAGCGTGGCCACGACCAGGGACATCAGCAGTTCCAGCGCGTGTTGCGGGATCAGGTAGTTCATCAGCACCGCCACCAGGGTGATCGCCGCCGAGGCGAGGATAGAACGCACCGGCACGCCGCGCTTGTCGATCTTCGCCAGTGCCTTGGGCGCGTCGCCCTGCTCGGCCATGCCCAAGAGCATGCGGCTGTTGCAGTAGGTGCCGCTGTTATACACCGACAACGCCGCGGTCAGGACCACGAAGTTGAGGATATGCGCGGCGGTGTTGCTGCCCAGCATCGAGAACACCTGCACGAACGGGCTGCCGCTGTAGGCGTCGCCGGAGGCGTTGAGGGTCGCCAGCAGGCTGTCCCAAGGCGTCAACGACAGCAGCACCACGAGGGCGCCGATGTAGAAGATCAGGATGCGGTAGATCACCTGGTTGATCGCTTTCGGGATCACGGTGCGTGGCTGGTCGGCTTCGGCCGCGGTGAAGCCGAGCATTTCCAGGCCACCAAAGGAGAACATGATGATCGCCATGGCCATCACCAACCCGCCGACGCCGTGGGGGAAGAAGCCGCCGTGGTCCCACAGGTTGCTCACCGAGGCCTGCGGCCCGCCGCTGCCGCTGACCAGCAGGTAGCTGCCCAGGGCGATCATGCCGACGATGGCCACCACCTTGATGATGGCGAACCAGAACTCGGCTTCACCAAAGACTTTGACGTTGGCCAGGTTGATCAGGTTGATCAGCACGAAGAACGCCGCGGCCGAGACCCAGGTCGGGATCTCCGGCCACCAGTAATGCACGTACTTGCCGACGGCCGTCAGCTCCGACATGCCCACCAGGATGTACAGGATCCAGCAGTTCCAGCCCGACAGGAAGCCGGCGAAACCGCCCCAGTACTTGTGGGCAAAGTGGCTGAAGGAACCGGCGACTGGCTCTTCGACGATCATTTCGCCGAGCTGGCGCATGATCATGAAGGCAATGAAGCCGCAGATGGCATAGCCCAGGATCATTGACGGGCCAGCGGACTTGAGCACCCCGGCCGAGCCGAGGAACAGACCGGTGCCGATGGCGCCACCGAGGGCGATCAACTGGATATGGCGGTTTTTCAGGCCGCGTTTCAGCTCGCCTGAAGAGGAATGGGGTCCACTCATGAAAAGGGTCTCACGCAAGGTTTGAGGATGTTGAATGCAGGTTGCTGCCTTGAATTACCGACTCAAGCAGCGCCGCTCAAACCCCAGCGCAGGCACCAGGAGTACAGCGTCTTTCTAACGGTCATGCGTCACCTGTTTGTTTTTATCTGTGACGAAATCGAACCCGTCCGGCTCGTGGCCAGGCGGAGTGATCAGGGTGGGTACACCCTGAGGTCTTGGCCTTTTGCGTGGTTACGCAAGGGGGTCACAGTAAAACGCGGCGCATTGTACACCGCTCGACAGCTTGGGGCGGCCCTCGGAGGACGCGTGCGACGATCTGTCAGATAATCCTTACAGGGCGGGATAGCGCAATAATGTCGCCATGTACGCGTAAATTAATCGTTACAGCATGGAAAATTCACGTTACAGCTGTGATTTGAATAAAAATTGTCGGTAGGAAATTTCCCACAATTTAGCCGCGCCAGTTGACTGTTTTTCCTCAAGAAAAAATAAAACCTTGAAAACAGAACAAAAAATCCAAATGAGACCGTTTCAATAAATTTTTTGCATTCTGAAACACTCTCTTCTAGGTTCTCCCCCACTTGCCAGCGAAGCCCGTTGGCAAGCCGTTCTCAAACAACGTCCTCTAGGAGATACACCATGCAAGCACTGGAAAACGACCTGGAAACCGAACTGCAACTCGACGATTGGTTTGAAGCGCCGACCCATGAGGCCGCCGTTGAAATGATGCAAGCCGATGCCGTTGTGCCCTTTGGCACCGCGATGTGGCCTTTCTAAAAAACGGCAGGCATTCGGCAGGTGCTGTGCACGGCACCTGCCCCCTTACCCCAGGCACAGAAGGAAGTACGTCATGGACAAGGCCCGCGCCGTCGAACACTTTCTCTACTACCTCGCGCACCATCCGGCGCTCAACGGCTTGAGCCGCCCCACCGTGTTGCTGGGCCATACCGAGCGCTACGACGCCATCGCCCAGGCGATCACCCACGGCAGCGCCGCTCGTTTCAACTTCCAGCTTCAGCGCCTGGACCAGGCTGCCAGCGACACCTTGGCCGAGGCCATCGAGGCCTGCGACCTGTACCTGTTTCTCTACGATTCCTCCACCTTGCCCACCCCTCGCGCCGAAGGCCCGGACTTTATCCGTGCCCTGCAAGGCGTGATGGCCGAACACTGGAAGAAATCCCTGCTGTTCAAGGACTATGGTGACTATTTCTACGACACCTTCAGCATCGAGCCCCAGCGCATTGCCGACCTCAATGCCACGCTGATCCGGCGCATGTCCCAGGCCACGGTGCTGAGCTTTACCGACAAGCACGGCTCACGGCTGGAAGCGCCGATGAGCAGCATCAAGAAGTGGACCAATATCAACGGCGTCGGCAACCACGACCTGGCCCCTGGCGAGATCGCCACCCACAGCGAAGCCATCAATGGCCAGGTACGCTTTGTCGGCACCTTTCTCAGCACCATCCCGTTCGCGCGCAAATATGGCGTGCTGGCGTCACCGCTGGAGCTGTGGATCGAAAACTCGAACGTCTGCAGCGTGGCCAGCGATGTGCCGGGGCTGGCGGATGACTTCAACAAATACCTGAATGCCAGCCCGTCCAACCGGCGTGTCGAGGAATTGGGGATTGGCACCAATGAAGGCGTGAAGGACCTGTATGCGCGCAACGCCGGGTTCGAGGAGCGCCATTGTGGGTTGCACTTGGGCCTGGGCGGCGGGCAAAAAGGCAGTCATCACCTGGATTTGATCTTTTCCAGCGGGGTGTTGGCGCTGGATGACAAGCCGGTCTTCGACGGCACCTTCGCGTTTTAGAAGGACATCAGGATGACGAGGCCCCCTGTGGGAGCCGGGCTTGCCCGCGATGGCGGTGGATCAGTTGGCATATCTACCCAATGACCCACCGCCATCGCGGGCAAGCCAGCTCCCACAATTGAATGCATTTCAAATCCAGATCCAAAAAAAAACGCCAACCCTAAGGTTGGCGTTTTTGCGCAGCGCTTAGCGCATCACTGCGGCTTCTTGCGACCAAAACCCGGACGCTGACCCGAACCGGCCGGGGCGCCACGGCGCTTGCCCGATGGCTCGTCCGCGACCAGTTTCGGGCCAGGACGTTTGTTCGCCGCCGGCTTGGCTGGACGCTTGGTGCTGGCGTTGTCTGCCGGGCGATCCGCTTCACCTCGGTTGCTGCGACCACCCGACGGGGCAGGACGCGGCGCACGTGGCGCACGCTCACCTTCCTGACGCGAAGGGGCGGTCGGGCGGCGCTCGCCTTCGATCTGCGGCTCACGGGAGATACGACCGCCGGTCGCGGGCGCATTCAGCGCCGGGCGCAGGGTGCGGGCAACACGTTCGGTACGGGCCACAGGGCGCGACGATTTACGCTGCATACGCTCAAGCTTGTCTTTGCTCTTGGCGTTCATCTGCGGCATCGCGACCGGCGTCAGGCCGACTTCGGCGCTGAGGATGTCGACTTCGTACTGGCTCATTTCGCGCCAGCGGCCCATCGGCAGGTCGGAGTTGAGGAACACCGGGCCGAAACGCACGCGCTTCAGGCGGCTGACCACCAGGCCCTGGGATTCCCACAGGCGACGTACTTCACGGTTACGGCCTTCCATCACCACGCAGTGGTACCAGTGGTTGAAACCTTCACCGCCGGGCGCTTGCTTGATGTCGGTGAACTTGGCCGGGCCGTCCTCGAGAACCACGCCGGCTTTCAGGCGCTCGATCATCTCGTCATCGACTTCACCGCGCACACGCACGGCGTATTCACGGTCCATCTCGTAGGACGGGTGCATCAGACGGTTGGCCAGCTCACCGTCGGTGGTGAACATCAGCAAGCCAGTGGTGTTGATGTCGAGACGGCCGATGTTGATCCAGCGGCCTTCTTTCGGCTTTGGCATCTTGTCGAACACGGTCGGACGGCCTTCCGGGTCGTCACGGGTGCAGATCTCGCCATCGGGCTTGTTGTACATGATCACGCGGCGCACCGATTCGGCGGCCTCTTCACGCTTGATGACCTTGCCATCAATGGTGATTGCATCGTGCAGGTCGACGCGCTGGCCGAGGGTGGCCTCGACGCCGTTGACCTTGATGCGCTTCTGGGTGATCCAGGCTTCGACGTCGCGGCGCGAGCCCACGCCGATACGCGCCAGCACCTTTTGCAGTTTTTCGCCTGCTGGGCCGATTTCCTGGCTGTCGTTCTGGTCTTTGTCGTTCATCTTAAGCACCTCCCGGTGGGTCGATTCAGGCGTGGCCTGAAGAGTGTTGAAAGCGGGGCTTTGGCCGAATAGCTCGGCAAAGGGTCGCGAATCATACGCGCATGGCGCGCGTTGCGCATCAGAGACTAGTCGATCAGGCCGCAATCATTTGCTTTTCCGCCGACCGGTGGCGCCCAGGGCCAGCAGGCGCAGCTCGGCCTCGGCCAGGACAGTGCGCTTGTCGGCCTTGTCGAGCTTCTTCCAGGCACGGATTTCGCGCTTGCTGCGGCCGCAGCCGACGCAGATGTCATCGCTGAACTTGCAGATGCTAATGCAGGGATCTTTCGTGGAACTCATGGCGCATCCTTTGTAGGAGCCGGCTTGCTGGCGATGGCATCACTGCGGTGTGCCTGACATACCGAGGTGATGCCATCGCCAGCAAGCCGGCTCCTACAGGGTTCAGTGGTGGACGTTGTCAGTCTTCGAACTGGCGGCGCTCGGCTTCGATGGCTTCGGCCAGGGCCCGGGCTTCGTCTTCTTCGTCGCTCAAAGGCGGTTGTTCGAGAGCGGCGACGGCAGCCAGGAGTTTCTCGCGGGCTTCGGCCACGCCGAGGATATCGTCTTCGGGCTCAGGCTCGAATTCAGGTTCGATCTCGGGCTCGACGTCCACGTTCACTTGGGCTTCAGGCTCGGCCGCGCCATCACGCAGCAGGTCGTCGAAGTCAGTCTTGATGCCCTGTTCCATATCGTCCAGTTCCAGCAACAACGTATGGAAGCTGGTCTCGTCCTTCGGTTCTTCCGGCTCGGCGCTGGCGTCGGCCAATTCCTGCAGGCTCGCGGGGACCCGCGCGTCGTCGAAGTCGAGCACCGGCTCGGCCTCCATCTCGCGCAGTTCGGCGAGCGGCGGCAGGTCGTCGAGGTTCTTCAGGTTGAAGTGGTCGAGGAACACCTTCGTGGTAGCAAACATCGCTGGTTTGCCGGGCACGTCGCGGTAACCGACGATACGGATCCACTCACGCTCCAGCAGGGTCTTGACGATATGGCTGTTGACCGCCACACCCCGCACGTCCTCGATCTCGCCACGGGTGATCGGCTGGCGATAGGCGATAAGCGCCATGGTCTCCAGCATCGCCCGCGAATAACGCTGCGGGCGTTCTTCCCACAAGCGACCGACCCACGGGGAAAACTGCTCACGGATCTGCAGGCGATAACCCGACGCCACTTCGCGCAGCTCAAAGGCACGGCCGTCGCAGGATTTGCGCAGGATCTCCAGCGCCTTCTTGAACACCGGCGGCTCGGGGCGCTCGGCTTCTTCAAAGAGTTCGAACAGGCGCTCCAGGGATTGCGGCTTGCCCGAGGCCAGTAGGAAGGCTTCCAGCAAAGGGGCCAGTTCGCGGGGTTCAGTCAGATTCATCGATTCAGCTCTTTATTCGGCTCGCGCCCGCACGTGGATAGCCGCAAAAGGCTCATTCTGGACCAGCTCGACCAAGGACTCCTTCACCAACTCGAGGATCGCCATAAAGGTCACCACCACCCCCAGGCGCCCTTCTTCCGCCGTGAACAGCTCGACAAACGGCACGAAACCGCCGCCCTTGAGGCGCTCGAGCACATCGCTCATGCGCTCGCGGGTCGACAGCGCTTCGCGGCTGACCTGGTGGCTTTCAAACATGTCGCCACGGCGCAGTACTTCGGCCATGGACATCAGCAACTCTTCCAGGCTCACGTCCGGCAGCAGCTTGCGCGCCCGGGCCTCGGGCGCGTCGAGCTTGGGCACCACCACGTCGCGGCCCACGCGGCTCAAGCCGTCGATGCCTTCGGCGGCGGCCTTGAAGCGTTCGTACTCTTGCAGGCGGCGGATCAGTTCGGCGCGCGGGTCGTCTTCTTCGGCTTCCACCGTTTCCGAGCGCGGCAGCAGCATGCGCGACTTGATCTCGGCGAGCATGGCGGCCATCACCAGGTACTCGGCGGCCAACTCCAGGCGCACCGACTGCATCAGCTCGACATAGCCCATGTACTGACGGGTGATTTCCGCCACCGGGATGTCGAGGATGTTGATGTTCTGTTTGCGGATCAGGTACAGCAGCAAGTCCAGCGGGCCTTCGAAGGCTTCCAGGAAGACTTCCAGCGCGTCCGGCGGAATGTACAGGTCCAGGGGCATTTCCATCACCGCCTGGCCATACACCATGGCAAACGGCAGTTCCTGCTGGGCGCCCGCCTGGCTGTCGACGGTTTCCACGACCGACATTCAGGCCTCGACCATGAACGGAGCCGGGTCGCCACAACCCACACGGATCACTTCGGGTTCGCCGTCCGCCAGGTTGATCACGGTGGAGGCCTTGCCGCCGCCAAAACCGCCGTCGATGATGAGATCGACCTGCTTCTCCAGCAGTTGGCGCATTTCGTACGGGTCTTCCAGCGGCTCGGTGTCGCCGGGCATGATCAGCGACACGCTCATCAACGGCTCACCCAGCTCGGCCAGCAGCGCCAGGGCGATGGGATGCTCCGGCACCCGCAGGCCGATGGTGCGTTTCTTCGGGTGCAGCAGCAGGCGCGGCACTTCGCGGGTGGCGTTGAGAATAAACGTGTAGGGCCCCGGCGTGTGGGCCTTGAGCAGGCGGAAGGTGCCGGTGTCGACCTTGGCGAACAGCCCCAACTGGGACAAGTCGCTGCAGATCAGCGCGAAGTTGTGCTTGTCGTCCAGTTGACGCAAGCGTCGTACACGCTCGACCGCGCCTTTGTCGCCGATCTGGCAACCGATGGCGTAGGACGAATCGGTAGGGTAGATCACCACGCCACCGGCGCGAATGATCTCCACGGCCTGTTTGATCAGGCGCGCCTGGGGGTTTTCCGGATGAATCTGGAAGAATTGACTCACGTGTTCTACCTGTTCAGACGGTGGCAATAATGGGGTCATGCTTGAATCGCCCCCACAAGAGCGGCAAATCTTCCGGGACCGCACGGTACTCGCCGATCTCGGACCAGCCGCCTGGGCCATGAAAATCACTGCCGGCGCTGACCAGCAGACCAAATTCGCGAGCAAGAATCGCCAGGCTGCCCACCTGTTCGGCGGGTTGATGCCCGTTGACCACTTCGATTGCGTGGCCGCCCGCTCCAATATAGTCGGCAATCAGCTTGCGGCGCTTGCTGCGGGTGAAATCGTAATGCCAGGGGTGGGCCAGGCTGACCCAGGCGCCGGAGGCCCGCAAGGTCTCGACGGTGTCCTCCAGGGTCGGCCAGTGTTGCTTCACATCCCCCAATTTGCCAGCGCCCAACCATTTGCGAAAGGCTTCGGCGCGGTCCTTGACGAAACCTTCACGCACCATCCAGTCGGCAAAGTGCGGCCGGGCCGGGGCATTGCCGCTGTCGCCCAGTTCCTGCTGGATGGCGCGGGCGCCTTCCAGGGCGCCGGGCATGCCTTTAAGGCTGAGCTTGCGGCTTATTTCTTCGGACCGCAGCCAGCGGCCATCGTGCAATTGGGCGATGGCTTCGACCAAAGGCGGGGCTTTTTGGTCGAAACCATAGCCGAGCACATGAATGGTGGCGCCGCCCCAGGTGCAGGACAATTCCACGCCGTTGACCAGGTGCATGCCCAGCGCCTGCGCGGCGTCGCGGGCTTCGTCGAGGCCTTCGAGGGTGTCATGGTCGGTCAACGACAGGACTCGCACGCCTTTTTCAAACGCACGCGCAACCAGTACCGCGGGCGCCAGGGCGCCGTCGGAGGCCGTGCTGTGGCAGTGCAAATCAACATTCACGGGGATGTGTAACCTCAAGTCAGCTGGCGCTTTCGCTACCTAGGATGTTTGTTATTATGCCGCCACATCCAGCTTCTGGCTCTTACTGTGAAACAATTCATCGACTTCATCCCGCTGTTGCTGTTTTTCATCGTTACCAAACTCGACCCCAGGGTCATCGATATCGCCGGTCACCCAGTGTCGTTCGGAGGCATCTACAGCGCCACCGCCGTACTGATCATCAGCTCTATCATCGTCTACGGCGCCATCTTCATCTCCCAGCGCAAGCTGGAAAAAAGCCAATGGCTCACCCTGGTCGCCTGCCTGGTCTTCGGCGGACTGACCCTGGCCTTCCACAGCGAAACCTTCCTCAAATGGAAAGCGCCGGTGGTCAACTGGCTGTTCGCCCTGGTCTTCATCGGCAGCCACTTCATTGGTGACCGCCTGCTGATCAAACGGATCATGGGCCATGCGCTGACCCTGCCGGACCCGGTGTGGACCCGCCTGAACGTAGCCTGGATCGTATTCTTCCTGTTCTGTGGCGCCGCCAACCTGTTCGTGGCCTTTACCTTCCAGGACTACTGGGTCGACTTCAAAGTGTTCGGCAGCCTGGCCATGACCGTGTTATTCCTGGTCGGCCAAGGTATCTACCTGTCGCGCCACCTGCATGACACCGCCCCTACCACGCCAAAAACCGAGGACTGACATGCTCTACGCCATCATTGCCACCGACGTTGCCAACTCGCTGGAAAAACGCCTGAGCGTGCGCCCGGCCCATGTCGAGCGCCTCAAACTGCTGCAGGCCGAAGGCCGCATCGTACTGGCCGGCCCGCATCCGGCGGTGGACAGCAATGACCCGGGCGATGCCGGTTTCACCGGTAGCCTGATCGTCGCCGAGTTCGCCTCCCTGGCCGATGCCCAGGCCTGGGCCAAGGCAGACCCTTATGTTGCGGCCGGCGTTTACGCTGATGTCGTGATCAAGCCGTTCAAGCAAGTCCTGCCTTGATTCCGGCTTCGCCGAACCTAATCGGTTCGGCGTACTCCTAATTGCTCATTATTCTCGGTAACCTGCCGACAACATTCTGAATATTCGTGTGGAATCAGGAGTTCCGATGCGCTTACGTCAGTTGTGTCTGTTGGCAGTGTTAATGATCGGGGCTACGGCCCACGCTGAAGAAACCTCAAGCACCGGCAGTTCCACGCCCCTGTCCTTGAGTGCCGGCGCCCAGATCACCGAGTTGCAGCAACGTTTGAAAGAAAGCGAACGCCAGCGTGAAGAACTGAGCAAGCAACTGCAAAGTGCAGATGCTGCCCGCGAAAGTGCCCAATTGAATCGCCTTCGCCAAGAGAACCAACGCCTGGCCCAGCAACTCAAAGAGACACAGGGCGGAGCCTTGACCCGATGGCTGACCGAGCAACAACAGTGGTTCGTCACCGGTGGGGCCGTCGCACTGATCGCCCTGCTGTGCGGGATCTTCGCCAGCGGTGGGCACCGTCGCCGTCGACAATGGCTAAATTGAGTGAGTCATGAGCGAGCTGTTACTGATAGATGATGACCAGGAGCTCTGCGAGCTGCTGACCAGTTGGTTGAGCCAGGAAGGCTTCCAGGTGCGCGCCTGCCATGACGGTTTGAGCGCCCGCAAAGCCTTGGCCGACAGTGCCCCGGCCGCGGTCGTGCTCGACGTGATGCTGCCCGACGGCAGTGGGCTTGAGCTGCTCAAGCAATTGCGCAACGACCATCCGGAGCTGCCCGTGCTGATGCTCTCGGCCCGCGGCGAACCACTGGACCGCATCCTCGGCCTGGAACTGGGCGCCGACGATTACCTGGCCAAGCCCTGCGACCCACGCGAGCTCACCGCTCGCCTGCGCGCCGTACTGCGCCGCAGCCACCCGGCGGCCGTGTCCACCCAGCTTGAGCTGGGTGACCTGTGCTTCAGCCCCGTGCGCGGCGTGGTCAGCATCGATGAACAGGAATTCGCCCTCACCGTCTCCGAAAGCCGCTTGTTGGAAGCCCTGCTGCGCCAGCCCGGCGAACCATTGGACAAACAGGAACTGGCGCAAATCGCCCTGGGCCGCAAGCTGACCCTTTACGATCGCAGCCTCGACATGCACGTCAGCAACCTGCGCAAAAAAATCGGCCCCCACCCGGATGGCCGGCCACGGATCGTGGCGCTGCGTAGCCGGGGCTACTATTACAGCCTCTGAAATCGGGAGCCCCTGGGCTCCTGGTTTTGTCAGCGCCCCCCCAATCGTCTTTACCCAAGCTTTACCCACACCTGACCGCCGCTGACCTTGATCTCCGTAATCTACTCACATCCGGACTCACCGGAATAGAGACAGGAGAATCACCATGCGCAAGACCCTTATCGCTTTGATGTTCGCCGCTGCCCTGCCGACCGTTGCCATGGCTGCAATGCCCGAAGGCCCAGGCCCGATGGGCGAACCTTCCGGCCACATGATGGGTGGCCCGGGCCACGGCGGTGAACACGGTCCGCGTGGCAAAGGCGGCCCCTTCAGCCAACTGGACCTGACCAAGGAACAGCGCCAGCAGATCGGCAAACTGATGGGCGACCAATGGCACGCTCGCAAAGACCTGGTCAAAAAGTACCTGGACAAACTGCCCGCTGCTGACCAGAAAGCCATGCAGGACGAAATCGCCGCCGGCAAGCAGAAAACCCAGGCTGACATCCGTGCCGTGCTGAAACCCGATCAGCAGAAGAAATTCGACGAGATCGTCAAGAAGCAAGAACAACGCCGCGCCGAATGGAAGGAATTCCAGGCCTGGAAAGCGCAACAGCCGCAAAAAGCGCAATAATGCCCACGCGTTAACACTCCCAGCCCAGTGGCCCGTGCCGCTGGGCTTTTCCTGTTTGAGGGTTTCCTGTGCGTTCATTGTTCTGGCGCATCCTGGCCAGTTTCTGGCTGGCCATCGCCCTGGTTGCCGGGTTGTCGATCCTGCTTGGGCACATGCTCAATCAAGATGCCTGGATTCTCAGCCGTCACCCCGGCCTCAACAACCTCGCCGAAGAGTGGACCCAACTCTACGAAGCCCAGGGTGAGGACGCCGCCCAGGATTTGTTGCAACAGCGCAAGCGCCAGTACCACATCGATGTGCAAGTGCTGAATGAAAGCGGCGAACCGGTGGTGCGTGGCACCTTCCCACGCCGCGCCGCCGCGTTCGAGGCACGCCAGAACGACAGCCAGGACGGCCACCTGCCCTGGCGTCGCCTGACCGCCGAATACACCAGCGAAAAGACCGGCGACACCTACCTGCTGATCTACCGCATCCCCCACCCGGAACTCGATGCCTGGCACCGCAGCAGCCTGCTCTGGCCGCTGAGTGCACTGGCGATTGCGCTGGTGGTGCTGACCCTGTTCAGCCTGCTGGTGACACTGTCCATCACCCGCCCCCTCAGCCGTTTGCGCGGCGCGGTGCATGACCTCGGCCAGACCACCTACCAGCAGAACAGCCTGGCGCGCCTGGCCAACCGCCGTGATGAGTTCGGCGTGCTGGCCACTGACTTCAACCGCATGGGCGCACGCCTGCAAAGCCTGATCGGCAGCCAGCGCCAATTGCTGCGCGACGTTTCCCACGAATTGCGTTCGCCCCTGGCCCGCCTGCGTATCGCCCTGGCCCTGGCCGAACGCGCCAGCCCCGAAGAGCGGGAAAAACTCTGGCCGCGCCTGACCCGTGAATGCGATCGCCTGGAAGCGCTGATCAGCGAGATCCTGGTACTCGCCCGCGTCGATGCCGACAATGCCAGCGCCGAAGACGTCGACCTCAGCGCCTTGCTCAAGGCGCTGCAAAAGGACGCTCAATTGGGCGCGCCGGACCAGGTGGTACAACTGAGCGCCGAGACCGACCTGCACCTGAAAGGCTGGCCGACCATGATCGAACGCGCCGTGGACAACCTGCTGCGCAATGCCCAGCGCTTCAACCCACAAGGCCAGGCGATTGAGCTGCACGCCCAGCGTCAGGGCGAACGCATCCTGATCAGCGTGCGCGACCACGGCCCCGGCGTTGAAGCCGAACACTTGAACCAGCTGGGCGAACCGTTCTACCGCGCCCCCGGCCAGACAGCACAAGGCCACGGCCTGGGCCTGGCGATCGCCCGTCGCGCCGCTGAACGCCATGGCGGCAGCCTGATCCTCGCCAACCATGCTGACGGCGGCTTTATCGCCAGCATCGAGTTGCCGTTGGAACCTGGGGTTGCCACACCGGCCTGACGATCTTCTATAGTGGCCCTTCTCTTAAGGAGGGCCCTTTGATGACTGACCTGCTGACCCCCATCCAAGCCGCACTCGATCTACCGCCTACGCCACTGACCTTTACCGAAGCCGGCGCCCTGTCCTCCACCTTCGCAGTGACCGACCTGGCCAGCGCCAGTATCGGCGCCGCCGGCCAGGCCGTGGCCCAGTTGATCCAGCAACAGACCGGGCGCCTGCCCAGTGTCATTGTGGACCGGCGCCTCGCGTCCTTCTGGTTTTCCTCCTCGATTCGCCCGACAGGCTGGGACGTCCCACCGCTGTGGGATCCGGTGGCCGGCGACTACGCCAGCGCCGATGGCTGGATTCGCCTGCACACCAATGCGCCTCACCATCGTGCCGCCGCCGAGCGGGTGCTGGGCAAAGCCGCCGACCGCAGCGAGATGTCCGCCTATGTAGCCAAATGGAAAGCAGCCGAGTTGGAGCAGGCGATTGTCGACGAGGGTGGTTGCGCGGCGCAGATGCGTTCGTGGCAGGCCTGGCAGTCGCACCCGCAAGGGTTGGCAGTGAATGCCGAGGAACTGGTGCAGCGCCAGACCTTTGCAACCACCACCAACAAGCCCTGGCTCGGCTCGGTTGCGCGGCCACTGGCGGGCCTCAAGGTACTGGACCTGACCCGCGTGTTGGCCGGCCCGGTAGCCAGCCGCTTTCTCGCAGGCCTGGGCGCTGACGTGCTGCGCATCGATTCGCCCACCTGGAATGAGCCCGGCGTAGTACCGGAAATGACCCTGGGCAAACGCCGCGCCCGCCTGGATCTGAAAAGCCCGGAAGGCCGGCAGGTTTTCGAAGGTCTGCTCAAGGAAGCCGACATCCTGTTTCACGGCTACCGCGCCGATGCCCTGGAACAGCTGGGTTACACCGCCGATGGACTGCAAACCCTCGCCCCCGGCCTGATCGACGTGAGCCTCAACGCCTATGGTTGGAGCGGCCCGTGGCGCAACCGTCGTGGTTTCGACAGCCTGGTGCAGATGAGCAGCGGAATCGCCGCCGCCGGCATGGCCTGGAAACAGACGGACAAACCGGTGCCGCTGCCGTTGCAGGCGCTGGATCACGCCACCGGTTACTTGATGGCGGCCAGCGCGATTCAGGCCTTGAGCGAACGCTTGAAGTCAGGGCGTGGTGGGTCGGCACGGTTGTCGCTGGCGCGCACGGCGAAGTTGCTGGTGGACGCCGGACAGGTGCCGGAGCAGCCGGCATTGCACGCCGAGGAAGCAAGCGATCAAGGCCTGGTGGTGGAACAGACAGCCTGGGGCCAGGCACATCGATTGCTTGCGCCGTTGACCATCAGCGGTACACCGTTGCAGTGGGATTTACCGGCTGGGGAATTGGGCTCACACCGGCCTCAGTGGTGACCTGTAGGCCGCCATCGCCGGCAAGCCGGCATCTACAGGTAATCACATTCCAACGGTAGGAGCCGGCTTGCCGGCGATGAGGCCGTTATAGGCACTATCAATACTATCAATCCGCCCGCTGCAACGACGTCCACAAATGCTGCGCCGCATACGCCCTGAGCGGGCGCCAAGCCTCCGCCCGCGCCAACAACTGCCGCGCCGAAACCGGCCCACCTTCCAACGCCACCAGCGCATTGATCAACCCGATATCCCCCGACGCAAACGCATCCACCTCGCGCATCTGACGCATGGCGATGTACTGCGCGGTCCAGTCGCCAATGCCCGGCAACGCCACCAACCGCGCCACACCGGCCTTGAGGCTGGCCTGGGGTTCGAACAATCGGGGATCATCCAGCAACGCCTGGGCCACACCCGACAAGGTCCGCCCACGCGCCTTGGGCATGCCCAGCGTCGCCAGGTCCGCCGCCGCCAACACCTCGGCGGCGGGGAACACATGGGTGATACCGACATGCGGCGTTGCCAACGGCTGACCGTATTGCGCCACCAACTTGCCCGCCAGACGAATCGCGGCCACCACGGTGATTTGCTGGCCCAGCACCGCGCGAATCGCCAGCTCCAGACCATCCCAAGTGCCCGGCACACGCAAGCCCGGACGCGCTGCGACCAGTTGCGCCATCAATGGGTCCGTCGCCAGTTGCGGGTTGATCAACTGGGGCTGGGCATCCAGATCGAACATCGTACGCAGGCGCCGTTCGGTCTCAGGCAACGCCGCCGGGTCTGGAAAACCCACCTCCACGTCCAGCCAATCGCCATCCCCCATTGCCACGCTGATCCAGCCGTGCTGCCCGCCGAGGCTGATACTGCGCCGGTAGACCCCCGCCTCGACCGTCTCCATCCCGCCGATCGTCCGCGCCGACAGAAACGCCACCATTGCGGCCCAGTCGTAGGGCGGCTGATACGCCAGTCTCACAACGCCAACACCCCGCTGTACAACCCATACGCCGCCAGCCCCGCGCCGGCGATCACGCAGCTGAAAATGCCTTTTTCCATGTGGGTAAACAAGGGTTGGCCCTGCTCACGCTTGGCGAGGGCAAACAGGATCACGCCAGGGGCATACAACAGCGCCGACAGCAGCAGATACTTCAAGCCGCCGGCGTAGAGCAGCCACACCGCGTAGCCGAGGGCGATCAGGCCCACCAGCAAGTCCTTGATGCGCTGGCCATGGGCGCCCTGGTAGGTTTCGCCGCGCCCGCTCAACAGCACCGCATAGGCGGCCGACCACAGGTAGGGCACCAGGATCATCGATGAGGCAAGGTAAATCAGGGTGGTGTAGGTGCTGTGGGAAAACAGCGTGATCACCAGAAACAGCTGGATCATTACATTGGTCAGCCACAGCGCATTGACCGGCACCTGGTTGGCGTTTTCCTTTTTCAGGAAGGCCGGCATGGTCTTGTCATGGGCCGTGGCGTAGAGGATTTCCGCGCAGAGCAACGCCCAGGATAACAAGGCGCCAAGCAACGAGACCGCCAGGCCGATGCTGATCGCCATCGCGCCCCAGGGCCCGACGATATGTTCCAGCACCCCCGCCAGGGACGGGTTTTGCAAGTGCGCGAGTTCCGGCTGGCTCATGATCCCCAGGGACAGCACGTTAACCAGCACCAGCAACGCCAACACACCCAGGAAGCCGATCACCGTGGCGCGGCCCACGTCCGAGCGCTTCTCGGCCCGCGCCGAGTACACGCTGGCGCCTTCGATGCCGATAAACACAAACACGGTGACCAGCATCATGTTGCGCACTTGGTCCACCACGTTGCCGATATTCGGATTGCCCACGCCCCAGATATCACGGGTGAAGATCTCGGCCTTGAAGGCCACGCCGGCAATCACGATAAACATCAGCAACGGGACGATCTTCGCGACGGTGGTGATCTGGTTGATGAACGCGGCCTCCTTGATCCCACGCAGCACCAGAAAATGCACGGCCCACAGCAGCAAGGACGCACAGCCGATGGCCACCGGCGTGTTGCCCTGGCCGAACACCGGAAAAAAGTAACCGAGGGTACTAAACAGCAACACGAAGTAACCGACGTTGCCCATCCACGCGCTGATCCAGTAACCCCAGGCCGACGAGAAGCCCATGTAGTCGCCGAAGCCTGCCTTGGCATAGGCATATACGCCCGAGTCCAATTCAGGCTTGCGGTTGGCCAGGGTCTGGAACACGAACGCCAGGGTCAACATGCCCACGGCAGTGATCGCCCAACCGATCAGTACAGCCCCCACCTCGGCACGCGCGGCCATGTTTTGTGGCAGCGAGAAAATCCCCCCGCCGATCATCGACCCCACCACCAGGGCGATCAGGGCACTGAGCCGAAGTTTCTGGGCGGGTTGGGACATGAACACTCCTGAATGAATAAAACGCTTTTAGCTGACAACTGTGCACTCAACTAATTAACCCAGCGAGTGTAGCGTTTATTAGAGACCGCGATAAAACACGGCGCTAATAACCCCAGGGCATGACAATTTATAGGGTTTAGGCTTATTTAGAATTTAAATACGGAAACTATTTTGTCGTTTATTGGCTACTTATTGTCGTCTGTATGAAAAGTTTGCGCATTCGGAAAAACGGACTAGCTTAAACCGTCCACACGTAGCACTAAATGATTAACCAATACCGCAGGGATCGCTCTGGAAAGCACCTTTTGCGAGGAAAACCATTGCCCACGGCTTTGCACCCTAAGTCATTAATTCACAATGGAATGTGCCAATGAAGTGATCTGAGTCAGCTGTTTGATTAGCGCACGGATTTATTCTGTGGTCTCTCTTCTCCTGCATTGGAGTCATGCGATGTCTGAATCTCCCGGAAAACTTCGATTAGGCGCACTGGTTGCACTTGTCGTCGGTTCAATGATTGGTGGCGGGATTTTCTCTCTGCCGCAAAACATGGCCGCCAGCGCTGACGTAGGCGCCGTATTGATCGGTTGGGTGATTACGGCAGTGGGCATGTTGACCCTCGCGTTCGTGTTCCAGACCCTGGCCAACCGCAAGCCCGACCTCGACGGTGGGGTGTACGCCTACGCCAAGGCCGGGTTCGGCGATTACATGGGCTTCTCGTCGGCCTGGGGCTACTGGATCAGCGCGTGGCTGGGCAACGTCGGCTACTTCGTATTGCTGTTCAGCACCCTCGGTTACTTCTTCCCGATCTTTGGCGAAGGCAATACGCCGGCCGCCGTCATCGGTGCATCGGTGCTGCTGTGGGCCGTGCATTTCCTGGTGCTGCGCGGCATCAAGGAAGCGGCGTTCATCAACCTGGTGACCACCGTCGCCAAAGTGGTGCCGCTGGTGCTCTTTGTGTTGATCGCGCTGTTCGCGTTCAAGCTGGATATCTTCACCGCTGATATCTGGGGCGTGAAAAACCCCGACCTGGGCAGCGTGATGAACCAGGTGCGCAACATGATGCTGGTCACCGTGTGGGTGTTCATCGGCATCGAAGGCGCAAGCATCTTCTCCTCCCGTGCGGAAAAACGCTCCGACGTCGGCAAGGCCACGGTGATCGGTTTTATCACCGTGCTGTTGTTCCTGATGCTGGTGAACGTGCTGTCCCTCGGGATCATGACCCAGCCGGAACTGGCCAAGCTGCAGAACCCGTCGATGGCCGCCGTGCTGGAGCATGTGGTGGGCCACTGGGGCGCGGTGCTGATCAGTGTCGGCTTGATCATCTCGCTGCTGGGGGCGTTGCTGTCGTGGGTGCTGCTGTGTGCGGAGATCATGTTCGCCGCCGCCAAGGACCACACCATGCCGGAGTTCCTGCGCAAGGAGAACGCCAACCACGTGCCGGTCAACGCCCTGTGGCTGACCAACGCAATGGTGCAGATATTCCTGGTGATCACGCTGTTTTCCTCCAGCACCTACCTGTCGCTGATCTACCTCGCCACCTCGATGATCCTGGTGCCCTACCTGTGGTCGGCGGCCTACGCGCTGCTGCTGGCGGTGCGCGGCGAAACCTACGAAACCGCCCTGGCCGAGCGCAGGAAAGACCTGTTCATTGGCGCCATCGCCCTGATCTACGCGGTCTGGCTGCTCTACGCCGGCGGCACCAAATACCTGTTGCTCTCCGCCCTGCTCTACGCCCCCGGCGTGATCCTGTTCGCCATGGCCAAGCATGAACTGGGCAAACCGATTTTCACCAACGTCGAGAAGCTGATTTTCGCCGCAGTCGTCATAGGCGCCCTCGTGGCGGGCTATGGCCTCTACTCCGGCTTCCTGACCCTGTAATTATTGTTCACTGGAGGATCTGAAATGACCACGGAAAAAGTGAAGTACGGCGTACATTCCGAAGCCGGCAAACTGCGCAAAGTCATGGTGTGCTCCCCAGGCTTGGCCCATCAGCGACTGACCCCCAACAACTGCGATGAACTGCTGTTCGATGACGTGCTGTGGGTGGCCCAGGCCAAGCGCGACCACTTCGACTTCGTGACCAAGATGCGCGAGCGGGACATTGATGTGCTGGAAATGCACAACCTGCTGACCGACATCGTCGCCATCCCCGAAGCGCTGGACTGGATCCTGGAGCGCAAGATCACTTCCAATACCGTGGGCCTGGGCCTGGTCGATGAAGTCAGCTCGTGGCTGCGCAGCCTGGAGCCGCGCAAAGTCAGTGAGTTCCTGATTGGCGGCGTGTCGGCCGATGACCTGCCGAGCAGCTTCGGCGGCAAGACCATCGAGATGTTCCGCGACTTCCTCGGCCACTCAAGCTTCATCCTGCCGCCGTTGCCCAACACCCAGTTCACCCGCGACACCACCTGCTGGATCTACGGCGGTGTGACGCTCAACCCGATGTACTGGCCGGCGCGACGCCAGGAAACCCTGCTGGCCTCGGCCATTTACAAATTCCACCCCGAGTTCACCAACGCGGACTTCCAGATCTGGTACGGCGACCCCGACCAGGAACACGGCGCTTCCACCCTGGAGGGCGGCGACGTCATGCCGATTGGCAACGGTGTGGTGTTGATCGGCATGGGCGAGCGCTCGTCCCACCAGGCCATCGGCCAACTGGCGCGCAACCTGTTCAAGAACAAAGCCGTGGAACGCGTGATCGTGGCCGGCCTGCCTAAGTCCCGCGCGGCGATGCACCTGGACACCGTGTTCAGCTTCTGCGACCGCGACCTGGTCACCATCTTCCCCGAAGTGGTCAACCAGATCGTGCCGTTCACGTTGCGCCCGGATGAAAGTAAGCCACACGGCATCGACATCCAGCGCGAGAAAACCAACTTCCTCGAAACCGTGGCCGCGGCCCTCAACCTCAAGGCGTTGCGTGTGGTCGAGACCGGCGGCAACAGCTTCGCCGCCGAGCGCGAGCAGTGGGACGACGGCAACAACGTGGTGGCGGTGGAGCCTGGCGTTGTGATCGGTTACGACCGCAACACCTACACCAACACCCTGCTGCGCAAGGCCGGTGTGGAAGTCATCACCATCAGCGCCGGTGAACTCGGCCGGGGCCGTGGCGGCGGCCACTGCATGACCTGCCCGATCATCCGCGACCCTATCGACTATTAATTTCCAGGCCTTGGCCGTCGCCCATGAGGCGCCGGCCAGGGGGATAACCTAAACAGAAGGAGATCCATCATGGCTTTCAACATGCGCAACCGCAGTTTGCTGTCGCTGATGCACCACACCACCCGCGAGCTGCACTACCTGCTGGACCTGTCCCGCGACCTCAAGCGCGCCAAGTACACCGGCACCGAGCGTGCGCACCTGAAGGGCAAGAACATCGCGCTGATCTTCGAAAAAACCTCGACCCGCACCCGTTGCGCCTTCGAAGTCGCGGCCCATGACCAGGGCGCCCACGTCACCTACATCGACCCGGTGTCGTCGCAGATCGGCCACAAAGAAAGCATGAAAGACACCGCCCGCGTATTGGGCCGGATGTTCGACGCCATCGAGTACCGTGGCTTCGAGCAGGAAATCGTCGAAGAACTGGCCCAGTTCGCCGGCGTGCCGGTGTTCAACGGCCTCACCGCCGAATTCCACCCGACCCAAATGATCGCCGACACCCTGACCATGCGCGAGCACAGCGACAAACCGCTGCATGACATCAGCTACGCCTACCTGGGTGACGCCCGCTACAACATGGGCAACTCGCTGCTGATGATCGGCGCCAAGCTGGGCATGGACGTGCGCATCGGCGCGCCGAAAGCACTGTGGCCACACGAAGACTTCATCAAGCAGTGCCAGGCGTTTGCCGAGGAAAGCGGCGCACGCATCACCATCACCGAAGACCCGAAGGAAGCGGTGAAAGGCGTGGACTTCATCCACACCGATATCTGGGTGTCCATGGGCGAGCCGGTGGAAGCGTGGGACGAGCGCATCGAGCAACTGCTGCCGTACCAGGTCAACGCCAAGATGATGAAAGCCTCGGGCAACCCGCGCGTGAAGTTCATGCACTGCCTGCCGGCGTTCCACAATAGCGAAACCAAGGTGGGCAAGGACATTGCCGCGCGTTATCCGAACCTGGCCAATGGCGTGGAAGTGACCGAGGACGTATTCGAGTCGCCGGCCAACATCGCGTTTGAACAGGCGGAGAACCGCATGCACACCATCAAGGCGATTCTGGTGTCGGCACTCGCGGATATCTAAACCTCTAGTTGGCAATGAGGACAAATGTGGGAGCCGGGCTTGCCCGCGATGCAGGCAACTCGGTCTTTCAAGAAGGCTGCAGTGATGCTATCGCAGGCAAGCCAGCTCCCACATTGACCGCGTTCCTTCATCAGAACTTTCAGAAGGACATTCTGTATGCGCATCGTCGTAGCCCTGGGCGGCAACGCCCTGCTCCGCCGTGGTGAACCCATGACGGCGGACAACCAACGCGCCAATATCCGCATCGCCACCGAACAGATCGCCAAGATCCATGCCGGCAACGAACTGGTCATCGCCCACGGCAATGGCCCGCAGGTCGGCCTGCTGTCGTTGCAGGCGGCGGCCTACACCCAGGTGTCGCCGTATCCGTTGGACGTGCTCGGCGCCGAGACCGAAGGCATGATCGGCTACATCATCGAACAGGAACTGGGCAACCTGCTGGACTTCGAAGTGCCATTCGCGACCCTGCTCACCCAGGTCGAAGTGGACGCCAAGGACCCGGCCTTCCAGAACCCGACCAAGCCCATCGGCCCGGTGTACGCCAAAGCCGAAGCGGAAAAACTCGCCGCCGAAAAAGGCTGGGCCATTGCGCCGGATGGCGACAAGTACCGCCGCGTGGTCGCCAGCCCACGGCCAAAACGCATCTTTGAAATCCGCCCGATCACCTGGCTGCTGGACAAAGGCAGCATCGTGATTTGTGCCGGCGGCGGCGGCATTCCGACGATGTACGGCGAGGACGGCAAACTGCGCGGCATTGAAGCCGTGATCGACAAAGACCTGTGTTCGTCACTGCTGGCATCGCAATTGAAAGCCGACTTGCTGGTGATCGCCACCGACGTCAACGCGGCCTTTATCGACTACGGCAAGCCGACTCAGAAAGCCATCGGCCAGGCCCACCCGGACGAAATCGAAAAACTCGGCTTCGCCGCCGGCTCCATGGGCCCCAAGGTACAAGCGGCCTGCGAGTTCGCCCGCCAGACTGGAAAAACCGCTGTCATCGGTTCACTCTCGGACATCGAAGCCATCGTCCAGGGCAGCGCCGGTACGCGCATCAGCACGGCAACACCTGGCATCACCTATCTGTGAAGTAGAGGAGATACGCCTATGGCCACCTTTGAACCCGGTCACTTGCACGTTGAACGTCACGCGCTGAATGCCCAGGACTACAGCTACAACCTGTGCATCGACTATGAAGTCAGCCAGGACCCCAAGGAAGGCAAGGGGATGCTGTTCAAGCTGCATGGATCGGTACAAGGCAAGGACCTGAAGGAGGAGTTTTTCCTGCCCAAGGACCAGGCGTTCGACTTTGCCCGGCATGCGATGAACATCGCGCAGAAATACGGCATGCCGAAGATTGCCGTGTTGAATGGCTCGATGCACAAGCAGTACGACCTGATGTTCGAAGATGTGCGGCATCAACTGGATGTGAAGGCAGGCGATCCGGTCAAGCCCGAACACCTCGAATAACCCACCCTCGTGTAGGAGCCGGCTTGCCGGCG
>NZ_JFCA01000045.1 GCF_000612585.1 Pseudomonas sp. CHM02 | reverse complement strand
AAGCAGCCCCATTAACAACACCCCATTTTTTCCGGAATAAACGCGGTGGTTTTAGGGCCGCTTCGCGCCCCAGCGCGGGGCAAGCCCGCTCACCACAATAAGCAGGCTCACCACAACATGCAGGCAGTATCAGCCTTCGATCAGGTTCAGCAATCGCTCGCGGGCAATCTCTGGCTCACCGTCCACCCATTGCACGGAGGACAGGATGGGGGCGGAATAGAGGAACAGGATTACTGCGGCGAGTCGGAGTGCCATGCTGTCGATTCCAGGGAGAAGGCGTCAATAATTGAGCGTCAAATTTAAACACATGGCAATGTGATATCAATCATTTTTATTCAGCAGACGCACAAACGCCAAACCACTCGAACGAGCCAGGCTGCGTTCCAGTGGTTTGGCGTCTGCTGTTGTGCAGGGTCAATCAACGCTCATTGCTGGGTTTTGTGATCCAGTGCGGCGTAGAAATTGGCGCTTTGTTGCAGGTATTTCTGGGTGTAGGCGCTGGTGCTGGATTTTTTGCCGGTGACTTCCACGCTGGCGGCGGCAGGCAATGCCACGGTGGCGGAAACGGCGGATGCGGCGATGATGGAGAAGAGATTCAGATTCATGTCGGTAACCCTTGTGTTCGTTTGGTTGAGTGGCCGGGGAAGGCCTTGGAACCAAACTTACGCCCGAGGGCTGAACCATAGAAATGCTTTGAAACAGTAGCCGCTATTAATAGAATTAATACAAAGGGTCAGGCCCCGCATTGCGGGGCCTGTGGCTTATTGACGCACCAGGAACTTGAGGTCACTGGGGGCATCGATTGGCAGTTTCTGCACGGTTTTACCCAGCAGACCGGTCTTGGGATCACGTTCGACGACTACGATTTCGTTGCTTTTCTGGTTAGCGATCAGCAAGAACCTGCCGCTCGGATCCAGGGTGAACTCGCGCGGGTGGTCGCCTTCCACGGAGCGGCGCTGCAGCTCCTTGAGATGCGCGGTGGCCGGGTCGATGCTGAATACCAGCAGTTGATTGGCCGTGCCACGGTTGCTCACGTAGAGGAACTTGCCATCACTGGACGCATGCAACGCGGCGCCGGCCTTGTCGGACACCGGTTGCCCGGCGGCGAAGTCCACCAGTTGGGTTTGGGTGAGCTGGCCATCCTTGTAATCAAACACCGCCACCTGTGCGCTCATCTCGGTGGTCAACCAGGCATGCTTGCCATCTGCGCTGAACAGCAGGTGGCGCGGGCCACTGCCGGGTGGCAGTTGCACCGAGGCCGGGTTGGCCGGAGTCAAGGGCAGCTCATGGTTGGCCTTGGGGTCGTAGTGGTAGGCAAACACCTTGTCTGCGCCCAAGTCCTGCACAAACACGTATTTGCCATCCGGCGACGACACCACCGAGTGCACATGGTTGGACGCCTGGCGCTCAGGGTTCACACGGCTGGATGGATGCCCGCTCAGTTGCACAGGGGCTGACAGCTTGCCCGTGGCATCGACCGGCAAGACCGCCAGGCTGCCGCCCGGGTCTTCGAGCACCGAATAGTTGGCGACGAACACGTAGCGCCCGTCAGCGGCGACGCTGGAATGGGTCGGCTCGTTGCCCAGGCTCTGCACCTGGTTGATCAACGTCAGCTGATGATTCTGCGGGTCGATGCTGTAGCTGCTCACCCGCCCGACCGGGTCTTTCTGGCCCGGGCCATTCTCGTTGACCACAAACAGGCGCTTCTGGTCCTTGGAGAGCGTCAGCCAGGAAGGGTTCGCTGCCTTGGCCGCCAGTACCGGCTGGCCCTGGAACTTGCCGGTGCGGCTGTCGAACTGCAGGCGATAGATCCCTTCGCTGGTGCCAGCGGTGTAGCTGCCCACCAACAGTTCATAAGTGTCGGCCGGCGCGGCCTGCACCGACATCGCACCGACACTGCCGGCCATCAGCAGGGGCCAGAATTTACGCATCATCATCCGCTTCATCCTCGTCGTTATTGTTGTCGCCCTTGATCGCGCTCAGGCAGACCAGACGGTGTTCACCGTCGTCGTTGCTCAAGAGCCAGCTTTGCAAGCTGTCATCAAAGGTCGCGGCGTTCAGTTGTTCTGGACTGAACTTCCAACGCTTGAGTTCCCGGCCATCCATGCTTTCGATCAGCAAGTGCTGGTCAAACGTGAAGTCGAAGGCGTGCAGCCCGTTGATAATCAGCATGTCGCTGTCGGTCAGGGCGCTGCTCAGGTTGGGTTGCGTATCGGTCATGATGTGAAGTCACTGCGGGGGAAAAGACACATGATAGGTCAATTCCCCCGCGGTGCCTTGCGGCAATGGTCAAATCGATCAATGCGCGAAGAGTGAATTCCCCTTCTGCCCAGCCAGCTTCTCGGGTTTGATCAGGAACCGCGCCAGTGCCGGCAGCAGCCACAGTGCACCGAACATGTTCCACAGCAGCATGAAGGTCAGCATCAGGCCCATGTCGGCCTGGAACTTGATGGCCGAGAAGATCCAGGTGCACACGCCGATCGCCAGGCACAGGCCGGTGAACAGTACGGCTTTACCGGTGGACTTGAGCGTCTGGTAGTAGGCCTCTTGCAGCGGCAGGCCGGCGCGCAGGAAGCTTTCCAGGCGGCTGTAGATATAGATGCCGTAGTCCACGCCAATCCCCACGCCCAGGGCCACCACCGGCAAGGTCGCGACCTTGACGCCGATGCCCATGAACGCCATCAGCGCGTTGCCCAGCACCGAGGTCAGCACCAGCGGCAGTACGATGCACAGGGTCGCCGCCCAGGAACGGAAGGTGATCATGCACATGGTCGCCACGCACAGGTACACCAGGATCAGGATGGTCAGCTCCGACTCCTTGATCACCTCGTTGGTGGCGGCCTCGATCCCGGCGTTGCCAGCGGCGAGGATGAATTCCAGGCCGTCCTTGTTGTTTTCCTTGGCGAAGTCCTGCACCGCATGCACGGCGCGATCAAGGGTTTCGGCCTTGTGGTCGTTGAGGAACACCAGCACCGGCGCCAGCGAGCAATTGTTGTTGTACAGGCCATCGGCGCGGGCGATGGAGTTGTTCAGCACATCCGGGTTGCGCGACAGGGTTTCCCATTTCAGGTTGCCTTCGTTCATGCCCTTGATCATCTGCTTGGACACGGTCACCAGCGAGATCGCCGATTGCACGCCCTCGGTGTTCTGCATCGTCCACATCAACTGGTCGATGGGGTCCATGGCTTCATAGCGCGAACAGCCTTCGGCCTTGGTCTTGACCATCACCACCAGCACGTCGGAGCTGGTGGAGTAGTTGCTGATGATGAAGTTGTTGTCCTTGTTGTAGCGCGAGTCGGGGCGCAGTTCCGGCGCGCCCTGGTCCAGGTCGCCGATCTTTAGGTTCTGGCTGTACCAGAGGCCGCCACCAAAGGCGACCAGCGCCAGGGCGATGGAGATCGGTGCGACTTTCGGGTTGGCAAAGTTCGACAGCAGGCGCCAGAACGAATGTTCGCGGTTCGCGTCTTTCTTGCTCTTGGCGATGGCGCGCTTGCTGATGCCGACATAGGAAATCGCCACCGGCAGCAGGATCAGGTTGGTGAACACGATCACCGCCACGCCGATGGACGCGCCGATGGCCAGCTCGCGGATCACGCCGATGTCGATGATCAGCAGGGTGATGAACCCCACGGCGTCGGCCAGGATCGCAATCATGCCCGGCAGGAACAGTTGCCGGAAGGTGCGTCGCGCGGCGGTCAGGGCGTTGTCCGCCTCGCTGGACTGCAAGGCAATGCCGTTGATCTTCTGTACGCCGTGGGAGATACCGATGGCGAAGATCAGGAACGGCACCAGCATCGAATACGGATCGAGACCGAAACCGAAGAAGTGCATCAACCCAAGCTGCCAGATCACCGCCACCAGCGTGGTGCTCAACACCGCGACGGTGCTGCGCAGGCAGTTGGTGAACCACAGCAACAGGACCAAGGTGATGATGAAGGCAACGCCGAAGAACATCACCACCATCACCAGGCCGTCGATCAGGTCACCGACCTTCTTGGCAAACCCGACGATGTGGATCTTGACGTTAGGGTTCTGGGCTTCGAACTTGTCGCGGATCTTGTCTTCCAGTTCGTGGGAGAACTTGCGGTAATCCAGGGCCAGCAACTTGCCCTGGTCCTGCGGGTCCGGGTAGGACTCCAGCAGCGGGATGTCGACGATGCTCGACTTGAAGTCGTTGGCCACCAGGCGACCGACCTGGCCAGACTTGAGCACGTTGTTGCGCAGTTGGTCGAGGCTTGCCGGCGAGCCGTTGTAGCTCTGCGGGATCACTTCACCGCCGGCAAACCCTTCTTCGGTCACTTCGGTCCAGCGCACGCTGGGGCTCCACAGCGACTTGAGGCCCGAGCGGTCGACACCGGAGATATAGAACACTTCGTCGTTGATCTGACGCAGGGTCTCCATGTATTCCTTGGTGAAGATGTCACCGTCCTTGGCTTCCACCGAGATACGCACGGTATTGCCCAGGTTCGCCAGGTCGTTGCGATGCTCCATCATCTTTTCGATGAAGGGGTGCTTGAGGGGGATCATTTTTTCGAAGCTGGTGGACGGGCGAATCAACGTCGCCTGCCAGAACAGGAAGATGCTCACCAGCAGGCAGATCACGATCACTGCCGGGCGGTTGTTGAAGATCAGGCGCTCAAGAAAGGTCGCTTTATCGTTGTGATGACTGCTCATTCTTTCCCCGCCCTTATTATTGTTTTACGAGTTCGGCGCCGTTGGGCGCAGCGACGCGAACGCCACCCTGCCCCGCCAGAATCAAGTTGCCGTTGCCTGCCGCCGTGACGGACGACAGCGAAATACGGTCCGGACGGTTGAACACGCTGAACGTCACCCCATCGTCATGGCTGACCACCACGCTGCCCCCGTTACCCACGACAACGATGGCACCGTCATCCAGCAAGGTCGCACCCGACAGGCCAAACTCCAGCGCTCCCCGCGCCGCGTTCAATTCGACGGGTTCCCAGGTGCTGCCGAAATCCGTGGAGCGGTACAGGTTGCCGCGCAAGCCATAAGCCAGCAGGGTCTGCGGCTGCGCCGTGCTGATCACGCCAAACAGCGAGCCCTCGTAGGGGCCTTCGAGCTTTTCCCAGGTCTGGCCGTCGTCGCTGGAACGGAACATGCTGCCCTGTTCGCCGACGATAAACAGGCCGGCGTCCTTGATGTGGGCAATGGCGTTGAGGTGGTACTGGTCTTCGTTGTCGAGGCGGTCGCTGACGTCATTCCAGGTCTTGCCGCCGTCGGTGGTTTCGATCAGCGCACCGTAGGCGCCCACCGCCAGGCCGTGGTTGGCGTCGTTGAACCATACATCCAGTAAAGGGGCTTCGCGCTTGAGGTCCTGGTATTGCTGGGTCCAGGTGGCGCCGCCGTCAGTGCTGGCGAGAATCTGTGCATCATGGCCCACGGCCCAGCCTTGCTTGTCATCGACGAAAAACACCGCCGTGAGCAGTTGCCGGGTGGGGACTTTGGCTTGGGTCCAGGTAGTGCCCTGGTCATCGGAATAGAGGATATGCCCGCGATCACCGACCGCCACCAGGCGCTTGCCCGCGTGGACCACGTCGATCATCAGGCCTTTGGCGGCCTTGGGGGATTCAATCGCAAAAGTGGTATCGCTGGCGGCCTGGACGGAGGTCGACAACGCGGCTGCCGTTACCCCCAGTCCAAACAGCGAGAGCGCTGCGGCCAGCATCGCAACCCTGCGTGCGGCGCGTGGGCGGCAAACAACCCACCCCATGACAGGCTCACTCATAGACCTTTCTCCCATTTATTATTGTTATCGCCTGCCTTCCGGGGCCTTGAAACCTGCAATCTAGAGCGCCTGGAGGAAGCAGGGCCATCCTATCGGGCTTTCGAATCGTCTGACAATCGGCGCTACGTTATCTTTTGTTAACTGACGCCCTTTCGTCAGCGCCTGAATATAGCTGCATTCGTGGGGGTGATTGGCAAAGCCTTAATGAATTTTTATTCCATCTATTGAATTATGAGAATTTTTATTCCATTAATAGCTTTCCTGAAAACAATAATGCAAAGGACCACGGCTATGCGTGAACTCGGAATCGGCTTGATTGGCACAGGCTTCATGGGCCGCGCCCATGCGCTGGCATTCAATAACGCCCGCGCGGTATTCGAATTGCCGGTACACCTCACGCTGGCCGCCCTGGCCGATGCCGACACTGAACGCGCCCGGCGCTGCGCCACGGCCTGGGGATTTGCCCAGGCCCATGGTGACTGGCAGGCGCTGGTCAACGACCCAAACGTCGACGTGGTGGCCATCACCACTCCCAACCATTTGCACTACCCCATGGCCATGGCGGCGATTGCCGCGGGCAAGGCGGTGTACTGCGAAAAACCCCTGGCCGTGAGCCTGGAACAAGCCGACGCCATGCGCCGCGCCGCCAGTGCCGCCGGGGTAGTGACCCGGGTGGGCTACAACTATCAGCACAACCCGATGATCACGCTGGCCCGGCAGATGATCGCCAACGGCGAACTGGGCGAGATCGTCAGTTTCCAGGGCGAGTTCAGCGAAGACTTCATGGCCGACCCGGCCTCGCCCTGGTCGTGGCGCTGTGAAGTGGCACATGCCGGAGGCGCCCTGGCGGACCTGGGCAGTCATTTATTGTCGATGGCGCGTTATCTGGTCGGTGATGTAGTGAGCGTGTGTGCCGACACCCAGACCGTTCACGGCCAGCGCCCGGCCATCAACGGCAGCGCCGAGCTGAAAGCCATCGCGGTGGATGACCAGGTGCATGCCTTGTTGCGTTTCGCCAACGGTGCACGCGGGACGGTCAGCAGCAGTTGGCTCAAGCACGGCTACAAGAACCACCTGAGCTTCGAGATCAGCGGGACCAAAGGCACTCTGGCGTTCGATCAGGAGCGTTTGAACGAATTGCGGGTCTGTCGCGTGGGTCAGGAGGGGTTCCAGCGTTTACTCGCAGGCCCTGCCCTGCCGGGTTATGCGGCGTTCAGCCCGGCAGCGGGGCATCAGTTGGGGTACAACGAGTTGAAGACGCTGGAGGTGCAGGAGTTGATTCTGGCGCTGGCCGGTCAAGGTGCGGATGGCACTGACTTTGAGGCAGCGTGGGAAGTGGAGCGGCTGGCGACGGCGATTCGCGTGGCGGCCAAAGAAGAGCGCTGGGTAACCGTGAACTCACTCTAAAATCCACCACAGAACTTTGTGGGAGCTGGCTTGCCTGCGATGGCGGTGTAACAGGTACACCGCTATCGCAGGCAAGCCAGCTCCCACATTTGGATCACCTAAACCTTCAAATTAGCGCAGTGCCCGTCGCAAGACTTTGCCCACGGTGGTCTTGGGCAACTCGGTGGTGCGGAACTCCACGTACTTCGGCATTTTGTACCCCGTCAGGTATTCGCGGCAATGCGCCAGGATCTGCTCCTGGGTCAGGTCCGGGTCCTTGCGCACCACGATGATCTTGACCTTCTCCCCGGTCACGCCATCTTCCACACCGATGGCCGCCACTTCACCCACCCCAGGATGCAACGCCACCACGTCTTCGATTTCATTGGGGTACACGTTGAAGCCAGAGACCAGAATCATGTCCTTCTTGCGGTCCACCAGGCGGATATAGCCACGCGCGTCCATCACACCGATATCACCGGTCGACAACCACCCTCCTGCGTCCAGCACTTCGGCGGTGGCCTCCGGGCGTTTCCAGTAGCCCTGCATCACCTGCGGCCCGCGCACTTGCAGTTCGCCTTGCTCGCCTATATCGGCCAGCTCGCCGTCTTCGCGGATAAAGCGCACCCAGGTCGACGGCAACGGTACGCCGATGCTGCCGGTGAACTCCATCTCGCGCATGCGCGCAATATCGATCGGGCTGATGCTCACCACCGGCGAACACTCGGTCAGGCCGTAGCCTTCGATGATCGGCAGCCCCGTGACCTCCTTCCAACGCTTGGCCACCGCCGTGTGGGTGGCCATGCCGCCGGCGATCACCATGCGCAGGTCGGAAAAGTCCCGTGCGCAGAACGCTTTGTTCTCCAGCAAGCCGTTGAACAAGGTGTTGACCCCGGCAATGCCGTTGAAACGCTCCTTGCGCAGGATCATCTGCACGCGCTTCACGTCCCTCGGGTTGGCGATCAGGATGTTGCGCCCACCCAGGCACATGAACATCAGGCAATTCACCGTCAGCGAAAAGATGTGGTACAGCGGCAGCAAGGTGACGTTGGTTTCCTGCTTGTCCTGGTCCAGTTGGTCACCGACCCAGGCCTTGGCTTGCAACAGGTTGGCGATGATATTGCGGTGGCTGAGCATCACGCCCTTGGCATCGCCGGTGGTACCGCCGGTGTATTGCAGGAAGGCCAGGTCGTCGAGGTGCATCTCCACCGGGAAATGGTTGAGCGCCCGCCCCTGCTTCAGCACTTGGTTGAAACGCACCGAACCGCGCAGATTGAACGCGGGCACCTGCTTCTGCACGCGACGCAGGATGAAGTTCATCGCCGCGCCCTTGAAGGTGCCGAGCAAGTCGCCGATGGCGGCGATCACCACGCGCTTGACGCTGCTGCCGGTGATGACTTTTTCCAGGGTCTGCGCGAAGTTCTCGAAGATCACCACGGTTTCCGCGCCGCTGTCCTTGAGCAGATGCTTGAGCTCATGGGCGGTGTACAGCGGGTTGACGTTGACCACCACCGCGCCGGCCAGGATCGTGCCTAGCAGGCAGATCGGGTACTGCAGGCAGTTGGGCATCATCAGCGCGACACGGTCGCCTTTCTTGACGCCCTGCCCCTGCAGCCAGGCGGCAAAGGCATGGCCTTGCACCTGCCAATCGGCGTAGGTCATTTCGGTGCCGATGCTGACGTAGGCCACCCGCTCGCGAAACTTCTCCAGGTGCTCCAGGAACACCTCGCGCAGCGACGGGTAGTCCTCGATACCCGCTTCGATATCCGCCGGGACGCCAGGCAGGTAAGCGTTCAACCAGATCCGTTCGGTGTGTTCCAGGCTTACAGCGTTCATGGCAGTCTCCTTGTTGTTGTTTTTGATAGCGCTATTTTTCGACGATGGCGGTAATGCCCAGCCCGCCCGCCGCGCAAATGGAAATCAGGCCGCGCCCGCCGCCGTTCTCATGGATGATCTTGGCCAACGCCGCCAATTGCCGGCCCCCGGTGGCGGCGAAGGGATGGCCGCAACCGAGTGAGCCACCGTTGACGTTCATCTTCGTGCGGTCGATGGCGCCCAGCGGTGCGTCCAAGCCTAGGCGCTCGCGGCAATAATCGGCGTCTTCCCACGCCTTGAGCGTGCACAGCACCTGGGCGGCGAAGGCTTCATGGATCTCGAAGAAATCGAAGTCATCGAAGCTCAGCCCTTCGCGCTTGAGCATGCGCGGCACCGCATAGGCCGGAGCCATCAGCAGGCCCTCGGTGCCATCGACGAAATTCACCGCCGCCGTTTCGCCGGTACGCAGGTAGGCCAGCACCGGCCAGCCGTGGGCGGCCGCCCATTCCTCGCTGGCCAGCAACACCACCGAGGCTCCGTCGGTCAGCGGCGTGGAATTGCCCGCAGTGAGCGTGCCGTTTTGCCGGTCATAGGCTGGGGACAGGCCGGCGAGTTTCTCCAGGCTCGCGTCGGCGCGCAGATTATTGTCCCGGGCCAGGCCGCGATGGGGGCTCATCAGGTCATCGAAGAAACCGCGCTTGTAGGCCGCGTCCAGGCGTTGATGGCTGGTGAGGGTCAGTTCATCCTGGGCCAGGCGTTTGATCTGCCAGCGCTTGGCCATTTCTTCGCAGTGCTCGCCCATGGATAAACCGGTGCGCGGCTCGCCATTGCGCGGCAGCAGCGGTTTGAAAAACATCGACGGCCGCACCTTGAGCAGCGCCTGCAACTTGGCGCCCATGCCCTTGGCGCGGTTGGCGGCGAGCAAGGTGTGGCGCAGGGCTTCGTTGATGCCGATCGGCGCATCGGACGTGGTGTCGGCACCGCCGGCGATGCCCACGTCGATCTGGCCCAGGGCGATCTTGTTCGCCACCAGCAAGGCCGCTTCCAGGCCGGTACCGCAGGCTTGCTGCACATCGTAGGCCGGCGTATCCGGCGACAAGGTGGTGGAGAGCAGCGACTCGCGCGCCAGGTTGAAGTCCCGCGAATGCTTGATCACTGCCCCGGCGGCAAATTCGCCCAGGCGCTGGCCGTGCAGGTTGTAGCGGTCGACCAGGCCCTGCAGGGCAGCGACCAGCAGATCCTGGTTGCTGTCGTGGGCGTACACGGTGTTGGAGCGCGCAAACGGGATGCGGTTGCCGCCGATGATCGCCACGCGGCGAACCGGGGCCGGGTTGAAGCTGTAGTCACTCATTGCACGCTCTCTTTCCAGATGAATAGGCCGCGCATATGGGGCTTGTCGCCGGCGCAGTTGCGCACTTCGAATTCGCGGCGTGGGCCCGTCACAGGGTGACTCCAAAGAGCAACCTGGCCAGGCAGGAAGATCGGCAGCTTGAAGTCACAATGGGCCTCGGCCTGGTCCAGCCCGCCGGGCGGTTGCTGCGCGGCGAGTGCGCGGCCCAGGGTCCACATGCCGTGGGCGATGGCGCGACGAAAGCCGAAGACCTTGGCGCCGATCACCGAGGTGTGGATCGGGTTGAAATCCCCCGACACCTTGGCAAAACGCCGACCCAGGTCAGCGGACAAGACCCAGCGCTGAGTGCGCAACACGCCCTCTGCCTGCAACGGCAACACGTCGTCCCACGGCTCGCCGACCGGGTTCTTGACGTCGCGGCGCAGGTACAGGCTGTCGCTTTCCCACACCAGGTCGCCGGCACTGTAGGCGCGGGTGGCGATGCTCAGCGCCTGGCCCTTGGGGTGGGCAACCCAACGCTCGCCATACACTTCCAGCCGCAACGCCTGGCCTTCGCGCAGGCGCTGGTGCTGACGAATGCGATTGGCCAGGTGCACCATGCCGCTGGCCGGGTACGGGAAGCTCGGCCGCGTCAGCAGCATCAGGTGCAACGGGAACGCCAGCACATGAGGGTAGGACAACGGCACACCCTGCTCGCGACGGAACCCGCAGGCGCGGCCATACGCGGCGATGTCGGCGGCAACCAACTCCACCGCCGAGCGCACCAGGCGTTCCCTGGGCAGTACCGGCGCACCGTCGAGCTTGGGTTTGCGCAAGGCTCGCACGCCATCCAGCAGCAAGCGCGTGCGCGATGGCGGCGGGTCGATAATCTGCGTCACGTAGTCCATGGCTCAGGCTCCCAGCAGGCTTTGGCCGCACACACGGATGACCTGGCCGTTGACCCCGCCCGACGCCGGGTGCGCCAGCCAGGCAATGGTCTCGGCCACGTCGATGGGCTGTCCGCCCTGAGACATCGAGTTCATGCGCCGCCCCGCTTCGCGGATCATCAGCGGGATCTTCGCGGTCATCTGGGTCTCGATAAACCCCGGCGCTACGGCATTCACGCTGACTTGCAACGCCGCCGCATGCGGCGCCAGCCCCTGTACCAGACCGATCACGCCGGCTTTGGAGGTGGCGTAATTGCTCTGCCCGAGGTTGCCGGCGATGCCGGAAATCGATGACACACACACGATGCGCCCACCGGGGTTCAGCCCCTGGTTTTCCAACAGTGCCTGGCTGAGTCGCAGCGGTGCTTCGAGGTTGACCGCCAGCACACTGCGCCAAGCGTCTTCGGTCATCTTGGCGATGGTCTTGTCACGGGTGATCCCGGCGTTGTGCACCACCACATCGAAGGCGCCGTATTGGCTGGTGTGGGCCTGCAACAGCGAGGCCGCATCCGCGGCGGTGATGTCCAGGGGCAGCGCCGAGCCGCCGACACGCTCCGCCGCCTGTTGCAACGATGCCTGGGCCTGGGGCACATCCACGCACACCACATGGGCGCCGTCCCGCGCCAACACTTGGGCAATCGCCAATCCGATGCCACGGGACGCGCCGGTGACCAGCGCGCGACGGCCGGCGAAAGGTTTGTCCCAATTGACGGTGACGTGGCCGTCCAGCGGTCTTTCCAGGCGGATCACTTGCCCCGAGACATACGCCGACCGGCGCGACAGGAAGAACCGCAGGCTGCTGTCCAGCGCGGCCTCGGCACCTGGCGCGACGTAGATCAATTGCACGGTGATCGCCCGGCGCAGCTCCTTGGCCAGCGACCGTACCAAGCCTTCAAGGGCGCGTTGGGCAATGGCCTGGGGCAAGTCCTGGCAATGTTCCGGCGCGGTGCCGAGCACCACCACGCGGCCATGGTGGCCGATGCGCTTGGCATTGGCGTGGAAGAACACATACAGCTCGTCCAATTGCTGCAGGTCGGCCACGGCGCTGGCATCAAACACCGCGCCCTGTACCTTGACCGTGGACGGCGCCTTGAGCGTGGCCGCGGTGGCGGCGACGGTATCCGTGGCCGCGAACACCCGCTGCACCTCGGCGGCCAGGCGCCCTGCCCCGGCGACGATCACCGGGTTGGCCAGGCCGTGCTGGCCGCTGCGATGGCGTTGCAGCGGCAAGGGTTGCGGCAAGCCGGCGGCCTGGGCCAAACGGCGGCCCCAGGGGGAATTGACGAACGAAAGGTAGCGGTCACTCATAGAGACATTCACTCACAACACATTCTGACCGTGAAAACCCGATCCCCTGCGGGAGCTGGCTTGCCTGCGATGCAGGCAACTCGGTGTGTCAGTCGTCCCGAGGTGATGCCTTCGCAGGCAAGCCAGCTCCCACATTGACCGTGATTTTCCTAATTGACCGAGGCGTTTTCGCTTTGGCTGTTGCGACGTTTCGTCGTCGGTTCCAGCGCTTGCTTGCGCTGCTGCAACGCGTCCAGCAAGCCGAAGTCCTGCGGGAAGTCGTCCACCTGGATGCCGTGGTCGGCGTATTCCACATAGCGCCCCAGCAAGGTGTCTTCGTCGTCGCTGATCAGGTCCAGTGCCCGCGCCTTGACGCGCCAGGCGGTAAAGGCCGTGGCGGAGATCGGCATCGGCGCGATCAGGCCTTGCTTGATCGCGGCCTTGAGTCGGGCCTCAATCAACTCGACTTGCGGCAACAGGCACAAGCCCAGTTCGCCGTACGCCAGCTTGTCGATTTCCGGACGTGGGATGTAGGAATCGGCCAGCAGGCGGTCGCGGGTTTCGCCCGGTGTCTGCACCACATCGGCCACCTGGGCCAACAGGCGGTCCGATGGTTTGCGCAGCGGGATACCGAATGGGAACGTCAACGCCCTCAGCACGCTTGCGGCGGCTTTCGACGGGTAGTTATCGAGCACTTCGGCCAGCGCTTCATGGGCGCGCAACAACGCGTCCTGTGCCGACCAGTGCACCAGCGGCAGGTCGGCCTGGGGCCGGCCGTCATCCTCAAAGCGCTTGAGCACGCAGGACAGGATGTACAACTGCGACAGAATATCGCCCAGGCGCCCGGTGATACTTTCCTTGCGCTTGAGGGCACCGCCCAGCACGCCCATGGAAACATCCGACACCAATGCGAGCACCACCGACAGGCGATTGACCTGGCGGTAGTAGGACGCCAGTGCCGGGTCGGTCTTGGCCGGGGCAGAAATCAACCGCCCGCCTGTCAGGGCATGCACCGCGGCGCGTACGGTATTGGCCAGCACAAAACTCACGTGGCCGAACATCGCGCTGTCGAACGCTTCCAGCGCCTGGCGCCGGTCCGGGTTGCGCGCGGCTTCCATCTCGCGGAACACATAGGGATGGCAACGGATCAGGCCCTGGCCAAAGATGATCAGGCAGCGCGTCATGATGTTCGCGCCTTCCACCGTAATCGCGATGGGGCTTTGCTGGTAGGCGCGGGCCAGGAAGTTGTTCGGGCCCATGCAGATGCCCTTGCCGGCGACGATGTCCATGCCGTCATTGACGATGATCCGCGCACGCTCGGTGACGTGGTACTTGGCGATGGCCGAGATCACCGAAGGTTTTTCGCCCGCATCCAGGGACGCTACCGACACCTTGCGCACCGCATCGCAGGCATACAGGTGGCCGGCCATGCGCGCCAGTGGCGCCTGCACGCCTTCGAACTTGCCGATGGGCAGGCCGAACTGCTTGCGCATCGCCGCATAGGCGGTGGTGCCGCGCACCGCGACCTTGCCCAGGCCGACGTTGGCCGATGGCAAGGAAATCGCCCGTCCGGCTGCCAGGCATTCCATCAACATGCGCCAGCCGTTGCCGACTTGCTCACGGCCGCCGATCACCCATTCCAGCGGGATGAAAACATCCTTGCCGGTGGTAGGACCATTCTGGAACACGGCATTGAGCGGCCAATGCCGGCGACCGCTGTTCACCCCAGGATGAGACGTCGGGATCAACGCACAGGTGATCCCCAGCGAGCCGGGCTGGCCGAGCAAACCGTCGGGGTCTTCGGCGCGAAACGCCAGGCCGAGCACCGTGGCGATCGGGCCGAGGGTGATGTAGCGCTTGTCCCAGGTCACGCGCAAACCCAGCACTTCCTGGCCTTCATGCTGGCCTTTGCAGACGATGCCCAGGTCCGGAATCGCCCCGGCATCCGAGCCGGCATACGGGCTGGTCAGGGCAAAACACGGAATGTCTTCACCCCGCGCCAGGCGCGGCAGGTAGTAATTGCGCTGGGCATCGGTGCCGTAGTGCAGCAGCAATTCGGCCGGGCCCAGGGAGTTGGGCACCATCACCGAAATCGCCGCCGCCGAGCAACGCGTCGACAGCTTCATCACCACTTGCGAGTGCGCATAGTGGGAGAAGCCTTTACCGCCGTACTGCTTGGGAATGATCATGCCGAGAAAGCCGGCATCCTTGGTGTACTGCCAGCCTTCGGGGGACATGTCCTGCCAGATCTGAGTGGTTTCCCAGTCGTTGGCGATGTCACACAGGGTTTCGACTTCGTTGTCGAGGAAGGCTTGTTCTTCCGCGCTCAGGCTGGCTGGAGCGGCCTGCAACAGGCGCTGCCAGTCGGGCTTGCCGCTGAACAACTCAGCGTCCCACCACACGGTGCCGGACTCGATGGCCGCGCGCTCGGTGTCGGACATGGCCGGCATGATCGTACGAAACAATCCCAGAGCCCTGCGGGTGAGCAAAGTGCGGCGCAGCGGTTTGATGGTCATCAGCAATGCGGGCAACACCACCAGTACCGCCGCGACGGTAATGCCCAGGCCAGCCACTACGTTGAACAGATAGCCCGCTGCCAGCCAGACCAGGCCAGCGCCCAGCCAGTGGATGGCAGCGGCTTGTCGATACGCCAGGGCAATCGCAGCTGCGACACCCACCAATAACCAGATAACCATGGGGATACCTCTACTCGATTCAGAGTGCGACCGATACACGGGCAGTTCGAAATGAACGGCGGCGTAAAGCCACAGTACAAACTTGAAAAGACATATTCAAATTTAGTTTTGAAATTTTTATTTAATGAGAGGACGAAAAAAACGGCTGAACACGTCAGCCTGTTGGGTCAGCCGTTGAGCGGGCTTATGACGCGAAGACCAAGATGCGCTTGGCGTTCGCGTCATAGCGGCCTTAAAACCTGTAGGTGGCGGACAAACTGACGATGTCGCCTGAAGACTCGGCTGTACCGTCAAGACGACCACCCCCCAGGCGGTCGACGTTCTGGGTCCTGATGTTGACCTTCTGGACAAACTGGTGCGAATACGCGCCGTCCAGTGTCAGGCCGGGAATGGCCTTGATGTCGTAACCCGCACCCAGCGAAAGAAAATAACGGTCGCCGTCGGGGATGCGTGGATCGCGAGTCGAATTGCGGGTAGGCGTCTGGTCATACGCCACACCCGCCCTCAAGGTCAGCTCGTCCGTGGCCTTGAAATCACCCCCCACGGAGTACATCCATGCATCCTTATAGTTATAAGGAATGGCAACAATCGTCGAGCCATTGGACTTGAGCGTCAGGTCCTTGAAGGATGACCACTGTGTCCACATGGCGCTGACACCCAACGTCCAACGGTCGTTGAACTGGTGTACCCAATCGATCGCGGCGGTCGCAGGAATATCCAACTGAGTACTGGCATTGGCACCATTGGGGTACAACTTCAGCCCAGGGTAAGCCGTCTCAACCAGCGTCTTGCCATCACCGAAGATCGTGTCATCCGTCATCAGGCCGTTGTTCAGCGCATCCGCCCGAATCTTGTACTTACCGGTCATCTTGTTCTTGATTTTGGCGTGGTAGTTCAGACCCAGCGAGTCTTTGTCTGTTGGTTTCCACACCACGCCGCCAAACCAGCCAACGGAGACATTGTCCACCTTGACCCGCATGAGTGCGGTACCCACGCCGGACGGGAACGCCCCGTTTCCGAGGCCCGGAGAGACCGAAGCCGCCGAGAACAGATCGATATTCTGGCTTACGAAGCCTTGGCTGCGCTGGACGATCATGCCGCCACCGATGGAAAAGTCGTCGCGCACCTTGAAGGATAAGGAGCCCGTCAGGCCGACGGTTTCAATTTTGGTGTCTACGGCGAAGTCACGAAACTTGGAGTTTTCATTCCAGGTGGTGCGCATGCCTTGCGGCACGACCTGACTGAGGCCGAACGCAAAGCGGTCACCAATCGGGATCACCAGGAACCCAGTAGGCAGCCATGCGGTGAAACCGCCCTGGCCACCCTCGTTGTTATTGACGGTTGCCGTGCTCGGATCAAAGCTACCATCGGGCGCCACGGCAGTATTGCTCGCCGGATTTCCGTTGTAATCGTAAGCCTGGCCACTGTACTTGATCTTGACCCGGGCATAGTCGACGGTTTGTTGAGCCACGGATTGGTCGACGAACGCCATCGCGGCCGGGTTGTTGTACGCAGAACTTGGGTCATTCTTGAACAGAGAACCGCCGCCGAACGCCCGACCCCAACCTGGGGCACCGTAAGTCGGCGTGGAGAAACCACCTGCCTGCGCGGGCGCAGTTGTCATCAGGCCCCCCAGTATTGCCAGCCCTAGCAGTGTTTGAGCCTGTTGTTTCTTAATGATCATGCGGCACTCCTTATTATTATTCGCTACCGGCATTGCCGGTTTTCCACGTCAGCCGGCGCCTCTGGCGAGGCACCGGCCTTTCAACGGGTGATCAACCCTGT
The DNA here is from genome assembly GCF_000612585.1 of Pseudomonas sp. CHM02. Taxonomy (GTDB): domain Bacteria; phylum Pseudomonadota; class Gammaproteobacteria; order Pseudomonadales; family Pseudomonadaceae; genus Aquipseudomonas. Next base: position 39,192 of record NZ_JFCA01000045.1, on the reverse strand, counting down.
GTTCCGTAACGTGTGCGCTTTATGGGTTGACGGTCAGGCCGGTGGCAGTCGTGGTCAGCGATACAATGTTGCAACCGCCGCTCAGAGCCTGGTTAGCAGCAGTGAGGGTGTGAGTGGTTGGGTTCCAGTCCACGTTGATGGTGGAAATACCGCAATCAGTAGCTGGAATGATGAGGGTCTTTTTGATGGTGTACCCCACGTTATCCACCTTGCCCTTCTTGCCATCAGTGTCCGGCAATGCGGTCAGTACCCAACCTGGTGCCGGAATGCTTTTGAGCGTAGGCAGAGCACACAGGCCACCACCGGTCAGCGCTGCGTTAGTGATAGTGGCAATACCGCCGGTGACAGTACCGCTGAAGGTAATGCCGCAGGTCACGCTGCCGCCGAATGAAGACGGTGACTGCACCACGATGGAACCTGCGGTAGTGGTGAAAGGACCTTCAGGGCTGATCGAAGCGGCACTCGCCAGGGAAGCAGCACCCATGCAAACAGTCAAAGCAGTCAACGACACGAGGGTTTTCAAGCTTTTCATTGTTTTTCCTCACATGTTATGGCGAAGTCATTTCGCCAGGGGTAATGGCCATGATCGAGAGGTCACGGAGAAACTGCAGAACTTCCCTTTCCAGCCAAATTTCAATTCAATTACCGCAACAACATCCGACGGTTATTCAACAACTTTGAAGTTCGGCGGCATCTTGATCGACACCGTCTTGATCTTGCAGTCTTCGCCAATCGGCACATTGGCGGCTTCCAACTTGCCGGTGGCGTTGTCCCACGTGCCGTCGGCGGTCGAAGGGCCGCACTTACCGCCCAGGCCGAATGCATGAACATCGACGCTGATCTTCGACATGGAACCGCTCTTGGTGTCTTTGGCCACTAAGATCCATGGCAAGTTGATGGCTTCGACCCGACTGCACTTGAGGCCGCCGTCGAACTCCACTTTGTCGACGTTGACCGATGAACCATCCGCCGCGACCTTGCCAGCCACCTTGATGGTGCAATCGGCGCTGATCAACGCACCTTTGGAGAAACTGATGGGACCCTGTGCCGTAAAGGCGCTACCGGCCGGCTCGATGCGTGCAGCCTGGGCCTGGTGATAGGCGATCAGGCCCAGCGCAGCCAATACGATGTGGGTGGTGAACTTGGCAGGAGCTTGCATGGTGTACGTCCTTCCCTTTAATTATTTTTGTTCGGGTCAAACAACTTTCTTGCAACTGTTCTGGAAAACGTCGGGCGATAGAGGCCTGCGCGGCACGCAGGCCCCGAGTATGCAAACAAGGTGTTACTTGAACTTAGAACGGTTTGGCGCTGTTGCTGTACTTCTCCAGGTACTTCAACCGTTGTGAAGGTTGAAGATTGGTCAGGCTGATATCCCCGGCGTAATGATTGAGCACACGATGGTCCATGCGCCGGCGCCACAAGTACGGCACATACGCCCAGACAATCATGCTTGCGTAACCATAGGGAAGTTGCGGCGATTCATCGAAATGGCGCAACGACTGATAACTACGGGTCGGGTTGGCATGGTGATCAGAGTGACGCTGAAGTTGGAAGAGAAAGATGTTGGTGACAATACGATTGCTGTTCCACGAATGCCGTGGCGAGCAACGCTCATAACGGCCGTTGGGCAACTTCTGGCGTTTAAGCCCGTAGTGCTCGACGTAATTCACCACTTCCAGCAGCGAGAAGCCGTAGATGCCCTGGATAATCAGGAACGGGATCACTGCCGCGCCGAGCCAGGCGATCATCGCGCCCCACAACACTACGCTGTACATCCACGCGCTGAGCACACCGTTCTGCCAATGCCACGCTGGCAGGCCGAGCTTGCGCAGCCGTTCGCGCTCCAGGTTCCACGCCGAGCGGGCACTGAACCACACCGAGCGTGGCAGGAACGCCCAGAAGCTCTCCCCCAGGCGCGAACTGGCCGGGTCTTCCGGTGTGGCGACGCGCACGTGATGCCCACGGTTGTGTTCGGTGTAGAAGTGCCCGTAGCAGGTCGGAGCCAGGGTGACCTTGGCCAGGAACACTTCCAGTGCATTGGGCTTGTGCCCCAGTTCATGGGCCGTGTTGATTGCAATACCGGTGGCGGCGCCGGTGGACATGGCCATGCCCAGGTAAGTGAACCAGCTCGGTTCGCCATGCAACTGAATGCGGGCGGTGATGTAGCTGGCGGTGTGGGACAGCCAACTGGACGGCTCCAGGTTGGCGGCAGCCTGCAACAGGCCGCCCCGGATGATCCAGTCGATACCGCCAGCGGCGAGCCAGCCAGTGATCACCACCGAGGAGATGACAAACAGCACGCCGGTGTAGACGATCCAGCGGTAGTAACGCTGGGATTCAAGGTGAGTAACGGCGGATTCGGGTGGGTTGCTCACGTCTTCACCGAGCAAGCCATCGATCAGTGGGATCAAGCCGAAGATCACCAGTACACCGACCCACCAGAGTTGCTGGATACCGGTGGCGATCGCCAGGGCACCGGAGAGCAAGGGCGTGGCCAGTGGCATGATGCCCAGCCACCACAGGTGACGCTTGCCATCGGTCCATACGCTTGGCGCTGCCAAAGTCTGGTTCATGGCAGCCTCCGTGGCAGGGTGGCCGAAAACAGGTTCAGGGAGCGCTGAATGCTCCGGGAAATCAACCATGCGATAAAAGACGTTTTTTTCATTTTTATTCGCTCTTAGGCATTTCAAAAATCATTTCAAAATAAACATTGAAATATTTTTTTAAATAAATAGCGCGGAATCGTTAGGTCGTCAACTACTTTTTCGAGGCCTTTTTTACGTGACTGGGCAGTCTCTTTTTCAGCCGTTTGGTCAGGTCTCTAGGGCAAGCATTTGCGACGCGCCAACCCGCAGTGAGGGCCACGATTATTTGTTCGCCAAGGCAAAGGGTGGATGCAGGATCGCGGCGCTTTCCGGCGGCCGCACACGCTTGGCCAACTGCTGCACCGCCTCCACCACCCGTGCGGTAGCGGTGATCGGCAGCATATGTCCACGCCCTTCCACCACCTGCAGCTTCAGGCCCGGGACCTTGTCGGCCAGGGCCTGGCCGTGTTTGCGAAAGTCCAGGACCTTATCCCGCGCGCCATAGATCAGGCTGATGGGCAGCGTCAGTTGCGGGTAGCGCTTGACCATGTCAGGCAGGTGGTCGTTGACCAACGCAATCTCGCTGGACGCGGCGTAGAAATTGTCGGGGCGCATGCCCAGCAGCCCGCCGCCGCGAGTGGCGAAATCCTCCGGGGCCGTGTCGGGGGCGAACACGCCCTTGACCACCGAGCGGCGCGTCAGCAGGCCCATGGGCACGGTCAGCGTGTAGGACACCCATCGCCGCAGCCAGGCCGGTCGCACCGCCAGTGACCAGAACACCAGTGGCAACGTGGGTTGTGGATGGGTCAGTGGTGCCACCAGCACCAGCCCCGATACCGCGTGGGGATGGTCAAGGGCCAGCGCCAGGGAAATTGCGCCGCCGAGGGAATGCCCCAGCACCAGGGGTTTATCCAGGCCCAGCGTATTGATGAACGCCGCCACTTGCCGCGCCTGGGCCGGCAGGTCCGCGGCGCTGCCTTTATGGCGCATGGAATAGCCCGACCCCGGGCGGTCGAGGGTGATGACGCGAAAGTGCTCGCGCAATTGCCCGGACAACGCGTAGGTCAGGTTGCGACTGCTGCCCATCAGCCCGTGAATCATCACCAGCGGCGGGCCCTTGCCTTCCTCGCAATAATGAAAGCGCTCGCCGTTGACCTCCACGAAACGCCCGTTGATCGGAACAGCGGCCTCGATACGCCGCGTCATCCACGTGCTGAAGCCCCACAAAACCGCGCTCGCGCCTATGAAAACAGCCGCAGCGATAACCCATTCACCAGCCATAGCTCGGTCCTCTGCATCCCTGCTGCTGACGACCCGACCGGAATTGATCGAGCCTCAGCCATCGTCCACACCCTGGACCTGAACGTCGTGCCTGTCCGTCGGACAAGTCGCACATGAGGAGCCTGGGACTAGCGTAGGCGATATTTTCAGGTAGATTATTTAAAATTTTTTTAAAATAAGTAATTCAATTTTTCTTTGCAATGGTGTTCTATCTAAAAGACAAAACAAGAAAGGAGCACACCCGATGCCCACGAAGGACTGCCTATGAATGCCCAGAGTGATTCAATCGACATTGCCATCATCGGCTCCGGCTTCGCCGGCCTGTGCATGGCAATCAAGCTCAAGGAAGCCGGGTTCACCGACTTCTTTATCGCCGAGCAGGCCGACACCCTCGGCGGCACCTGGCGGGATAACCATTACCCCGGCTGCGCCTGCGATGTGCAGTCCCACGTGTATTCGTTTTCCTTTGCGCCCAACCCGAACTGGACGCGGCAGTTCGCGCCGCAAGCGGAGATCCGTGCGTACCTGGAGCAGTGCGCCACGCGCTTCGAATTGGCGCCGTACCTGCGTTTCGGCATGGGCCTCGAGCAGGCGGTGTACGACGAGCACCAGCAACGCTGGCAGTTGCGCTTCAGCGATGGCCGCCAGGTCAGTGCGCGGGTGCTGGTGTCGGGCATGGGCGGCCTGTCGCGCCCGGCGCTGCCGGACATTGCGGGTCTCGACAGTTTCAAGGGCAAGCGCTTTCATTCCCAACAGTGGGACCACGACTATTCCTTGAAGGGCAAACGCGTCGCGGTGATCGGCACCGGCGCCAGCGCCATTCAGTTTGTGCCGCAGATCGCGCCACAGGTGGCTCACCTGGATCTGTTCCAGCGCACCCCACCGTGGATCATGCCCAAGCCCGACCGGGCGATTTCCCCCATCGAGCGCTGGCTGTTCCAGCACCTGCCCTTCACCCAGCGCCTGGTGCGCAGCGCTTTTTACTGGGCGCTGGAAGGCCGCGTGATCGGCTTTGCCCTGCACCCACGCCTGATGAACATCGTGCAGAAAATCGCCCTGCGCCACCTGCACAGACAAGTGGCCCGTCCTTCCCTGCGCAAGACCCTGACCCCGGACTACACCCTCGGCTGCAAGCGCGTGCTGATTTCCAATGACTATTACCCCGCGTTGTCGCGCAGCAATGTCGACGTGGTCACCGAACGCGTGCTGCGCATCGAAGCTGACGGCGTGATCACCGCCGACGGCATCAAGCACCCGGCGGACTGCCTGATCTTCGGCACCGGCTTCCAGGCCACCGATCCCCTGCCCCGCGAACGCATCATCGGGCGCGGCGGTGTCGACCTGATGGACACCTGGCAGGATGGCGCCCACGCCTACAAGGGCACCACGGTGCCCGGCTATCCCAACCTGTTCCTGATCGTCGGGCCCAATACCGGCCTGGGGCATAACTCGATGATCCTGATGATCGAAGCCCAGGTGACTTATATCGTCGACGCGCTCCAGCAAATGCAACGGCATCGCATCGCCACGGTGGACGTCAAACCCGGCGTGGAAAGCGCCTACAACCAGCAACTGCAAGCCAAACTCAAACGCACCATCTGGAATACCGGCGGTTGCCAAAGCTGGTACCTCGACCCACGTACCGGCAAGAACACCACCCTGTGGCCCGGCTCGACCTGGCGCTTCAAGCAGGTCACGCGGCAGTTTGCGCTCAAGGACTATGTGGCCGACCTGCTGCCGGTCAACGCGCCCGGCCGCCCTGCGCCGGCGCCCCACTCCACCCCGGAGGGCAGCCTGTCATGAAGTCATTCAACGGCCGCGTGGCGGCGATTACCGGCGCGGCATCCGGCATGGGCCGCGCCCTGGGATTGGCCCTGGCGCGTGACGGTTGCCACCTGGCGCTGGCGGACAAAAACAGCCAGGGGCTGGACCAGACCCTGGCGCTGATCAAGACCTCGACGCTGGCACCTGTGTTGATCACCACCCAGGTACTGGATGTGTCCGACCGCCAGGCCATGGAAGAGTGGGCCGCGCGCTGCGTAGCCGATCACGGCCAGGTCAACCTGGTGTTCAACAATGCCGGAGTAGCCCTGTCGAGCACCGTGGAAGGCGTGGACTACGCCGACCTGGAGTGGATCGTCGGCATCAACTTCTGGGGCGTGGTCCACGGCACCAAGGCCTTCCTGCCCTACCTGAAAGCCAGCGGCGATGGCCATGTGATCAACACCTCAAGCGTGTTCGGCCTGTTCGCCCAACCGGGCATGAGCGGCTACAACGCGACCAAGTTTGCGGTGCGCGGCTTTACCGAATCCCTGCGCCAGGAATTGGACATGCAACGCTGTGGCGTATCGGCCACCTGCGTGCACCCTGGCGGCATTCGCACCGACATCTGCCGCAGCAGCCGTATCGACGCGAACATGACCGGTTTCCTCATCCACAGCGAACAGCAGGCGCGCGCCGACTTCGAAAAACTGTTCATTACCGACGCCGACCAGGCCGCCAAGGTGATCCTGCAAGGCGTGCGCAAAAACAAACGTCGCGTACTCATCGGCCGTGACGCGTATTTCCTCGACCTGCTCGCCCGCTGCCTGCCGGCGGCCTATCAAGCCCTGGTGGTGTTCGCCAGCAGGCGCATGGCCCCCAAGCCACGCACGCCGGTGTTTGAAACCAACGACGAGACTCGTCTCTGAACAGGAGCACGCACTATGTTGCCGATCCGCCGTGACATCCGCTTTGCCCTGCCACCCGAACGCATCAAGAACTGGCACGAACAGGGTCCGTTCATCACGCATTTCTTCAATGCGCTGTCGCTGCTGTTTCCCCAGGGCGAGCTGTTTTTCATGGACAGCGTGCGCCACTACCGTCAGCACATCGACGACCCGGCGCTGAAGAAAGAGATCCAGGGTTTCATCGGCCAGGAAGCCATGCACAGCCGCGAGCACGTGGCCTACAACGACCTGTTGCAAGCTGCAGGGCTGCCCGCACACACCCTCGACCGTCGGCTGAAGTTCATCCTCGACCTGCAGAAAAAACACCTGCCAGCGTCCTTCAACCTGGCGGTGACCATCGCGCTTGAGCATTACACGGCGATGCTGGCAGAAATCCTGTTGAGCGACCCGTCGCGCTTCGGCGACTCACTCAAGGGCTACCAGCAGATGTGGTATTGGCACGCCCTGGAGGAAACCGAACACAAGGCGGTGGCCTTCGACGTGTGGAACTGCGTGATCAAGCCCGGCCCCAAGCGCTACTTACTGCGCACCGGGACCATGCTGACCACGACGGTGTTCTTCTGGCTGGTGGTGTTCGACTTTCACCTGCGCCTGCTGATTGCCGACCGCAAGTCGGGTGGGCACTTGAGAGGCTTCTGGCGCATGTTGAAGTTTCTGTATGGACCGAAGGGTGTTTTCCCACGGATGCTGGTGCCTTGGCTGCACTACTTCAAACCCGGCTTTCACCCCTGGGATCATGACAACCGTGCGCGCCTGGCCGGTATCGACGGGCTGATCGAGGAGATCGAACAGACTCGGCGCGGTTACTAGGCCTGCGCCAGCGCTTCACGCTCACGCACAAAGCCTTGCAACTGATCACCCGGCAGCGCCTTGCTGAAATACCAGCCCTGGATAATCAGATCGGCGCCAGTACTCAGGAAGGCCAACTGCTCGGCAGTCTCCACGCCTTCCACCACCACGCCCAGGTTCAGCGCCTCACAGAAGCGCAGCATGCCGGTCATGACCTGGGCGCCCTTGGGGTCGTGCTGGGCCACCACGAAGCTGCGGTCGATCTTGATAAAGTCGACCGGGAACTGGTGCAGGTAGCTCAAGGCCGAGAACCCGGTGCCGAAGTCGTCGATGTAGACCTTGGCGCCGATGGCTTGCAACTTCCGGATGGCCTGGCGCGTGACCTGGATGTCACTCACCAGCGCGTCTTCAGTGATTTCCACCGAGACCTGCCCGTGGGCCTGGGCGAGGATCTCCACCAGGCGTTCACCATAGGCGGCGTCGGTCAGGGTCGCGCTGGAAATATTGATGGTCATCGGCAAACTGAAGCCGAGCTTTTGCCATTTCTGGTACTGGCGAACCGCCTGGGACGCCACCCACACATCCACATCCGGCATCAACCGCGCCTGGGCCAGCCACTGCAGGAACTCCCAGGGCGAATGCACCTTGCCCTCGGCATCACGGGCGCGCATCAGCGCTTCACACCCGGTGCACAAGCCCGTGCGGGCCGAGACTTGCGGCTGGAATTCGAGGTAGAACTCATAGTCGCTGATCTGCTGGATGCGGCTCAGTTCAGTCGCCTGGCGCGCCAGGGTCTTGTGGGAGGCAAGCACCGGGTCCAGCTCGCGCAGCCGGCCCTTTTCTTCAAGGCCACGGAAGGTCATGTCCAGGGACTTGAGGTACACCGTGCCGCCTTCGGCGGCCTGACGATGAATCGCACGCACGTACGGCGCATACACCAGGGTGCCCAGGCCCAGCAGCGCCACTTGCAGCACCACCGCGACCAGGTCGCCCTGGGTACTGAGGTAGGCATTGAGCAGCACCGGCGCCGTGAACGGGACGCTGGCTACCGCCGGCGACACCCATCCCATCTGCACCACCGTCAACGCCACCATGGTGTTCAACGCGGGGACGATCAGAAACGGTATGAACAACCGTGGGTTGAGGATGATCGGCAGACCGAACAACAGCACTTCACTGACGTTGAACAGCGAAAGCGGCAAACTCGCCACGGCCAACAGGCGCATGGACTGGCTCTTGGAAAACAGCAGGATCGCCAGCAACAGGCACAACGCACCGCCCGAACCACCGATAAACGCAAAGCTGCCCAACAGGCCGCTGTTCAACACGTACTTGATCGGCTCGCCCGCCGCCAATGCAGTGCTGTTCAGCACCACGGCCTGGTCCAGTACGTCGAACAGCGGTTGCATGGCGTACACACCGTGGATCCCGAAAAACCACAGCAGCGAATTCATCAGGGTCACAAACAGGCCGCTGCCGTAGGGCGACGCCAGGGCGTCGAGCACCTGAGGCCCCTGGAGCTGCACCACATACGGAATCTGGAGCAGCAAGGACAGCACCACCACCAACGCCAGGGCGGTGATGGCGCCCGGCACCACCATATTGATGGTACCGCGCAGGTTGTGTCCCACCAGGTCTTCGTTGACCAGTCGGGTCCAGCGATAACGGTGCAGCCAGGCAATTGCCGGCACATTCAGCAGCGGCGACGCAATGGCGATAAACAGTAAGAAGGTAGCCGAAGCCCGGGGGTAGTCGCGCAGGATAAACGTCGCCACTACCACGTGTGCCAGGCACAGGAACGCCACGGGCAGTTGGGGAAGTCGATGCTGGATCGCCAGCATGTAGCCAATCGAAGCGGCGACCAGCAGCGGGATCACCGAGCTGATCTGGTTGTGCAGGCCAGCCAGGAACGCCACTACCTGCGGGTCGAAGCCCAGTACCCGGGCACATTCGGACAGGATCAGAAAACCCGCTGACACCAGCAGGCATGGCAGGATCCACAACAACCCTTCACGAATCGCTCGCAGCGACTCCGTGCTGGCCAACGCGGCCAGACGTTGAGTGAAAAAAAGCTTGAACAGCGTTTGCGCCATGACCCATCCCTCTGCCCATCGCCCACGGTCCCTGGAAGGCAGGGCCGTAAACACTGGCTAACGCTACACGTCCTGGCACGATGAGCGAAAGTCCTTTGCCATCCATCCTGGTGAATTTTGCGCATCGGCTGACAGACATTTCTCAGGTTTTTCCAAATAGTTGAATGTTTCGACTGGGGGCACTCGCCGAATCTGCTTCAATGAGGGCTGTCCGAATGTCACCCTGACCTTTATTGGGAGCAAGCCCTTGTCACAACCCGGTGATAACCACCAGCTCGCGCTGGACAGATTCCTCCACGAACATCCCGATGTCGCCACCGAACTCAATAGCCTCAACCCACTGGCCGCCCAGGCCAAGGGCGAAACCCTGGCGCAATACCGCGCCGAGCGCCTGCATGAAGCCTTTGAAGCAGAAGCCGAGCGCCAGGGCCTGTTTGCCTGGGAGCTGACCCTCAAACTCACCGCTGACTCTTGCGAAGCCTTCGAAGCCCAGCGCCTCGAGGTGCACAAGGAAGTGGCGCAGATGGCTGGCCTGAGCTGGGACGAATACCGCCAGCTGCATGACCTGGCCGGTTGACGCACTAGCCCTGGAACCAGCGACGTCGCTTGCACCCCAGCGCTTCGCGCAGTTCGGTGACGCTGACCGTTCGCTGCTCGGGGTCCATCGCCAACGCTGAACGCAATGCAGGCCAGCATTGCCTGGGCAGTTGCCTCGGCCTTGGCAACGGCTGATTGCGTTGGCGCTCGGCGGGGCGCCGCCCTTCGGCGAGTTCATAGAGCACACACGCCGCGCCGTACAGGTCGGCCCTGGTCGACAGAAGCCCTCCGGCCATCAACTCCGGCGCCGCATAGGCAGGCGTCCAGGCATTCAAGCGGCTGCGGTCCAGGGCTGGCAATCCAGGCCGTGTCTGCACCTCGGTGTGCGCCAGGCCAAAATCGAACAAACGCACCCCCTGCTCCCCCACCATGATATTTGCCGGTTTCACATCACCATGCAGGACGCCTTGCCGATGGGTGTAGGCCAGCGCGTCCAGCAATTGCAGGGCAATGGGTTGCAGGGCCTGCCACGGCAGGCCCTGCGGGCACTCGGGGAGCACGCGGTCCAGGGTCAGGCCAGGCATCACTTCCATGGTGAAGAATGCCACCTGCCGGACCGTGTCGACCTCGAAAGCAAACGCGCGTACCACGTGGTCATGGCGCAGGCTGCGGGTCAGGGAGAACTCGCTGTACAGCAATAGATGCGCATCGGCGGATGCGCAAAGGGTCTCGCCCAACAGTTTCACGGCTACGCAACAGTCCGGCTCACCAACTGCTTCATGCAGCAGGTCGCGGGCGCGATAGACCACGCCCATGCCGCCTGTGCCGAGGATTCGCTCAAGCTGATAACGCCCTGCCAGCAGTTTCGGCGGCCCCGCCGCTGCGTTCATCGCTGGACCACCACGGCGGTAAGGTCATCCAGCGCCGCCCCCCGCAACACGTCGCTGAACAACCGTTCCACCACCCGACGCGGCGTACCGGCACTCATTGCGGTCCCCAGGTCGCGGTGGCTGAGCCCTTGGTACAGGCCATCGCTGCACAGTAAAAACACGTCGCCGGGCTGAGTGCCAAACTCCAGTATCTCAAGGCACAGTGGCTGTCGGGCACCAATGGCACGGGTCAAGGCCCTGGCGTCTGGATGAGCCCGCGCCCGTTCCCGGCTCAGTTGCTGTTTATCCATCAGTTGCTGCTGCAAGGAGTGATCGCGCGACAGCTGGTACAAACACCGACCGCGCCAGAGGTAGCATCGGCTGTCCCCTGCCCAGATACAGGCTGCACGCCCCTGTTCGAGCAGCAGCACAACCACCGTACTGCCCACGATGCCGGTCAGGTCATCGGTAGGTTGCAAGCGGCTGTCGAGGCCGCGCAGGCAGCGGCGGACGGCGTCGATGCGTTGATCGAAGCCGCCGAGGCCTGGCAGTGCGGCAAGACTGCTGACCACCCGCTGACTGGCGACGTTCCCGGCCTGATGGCCACCCATGCCGTCAGCGACCGCCCAACAGCCGCGTTGCGGGCAATCGAGCAAGGCATCCTCGTTGCGCTCGCGCCCCTTGCCTTGCGCAGTGCGCCCGGCACTTTGCCAAGGATGTGCCGGGCTCATAATTGCTCCGGCAGACGGAAGGTGCGCCATGTCGCCATCTGGAAGGGGCTGGGGTTCCGTTGGCTGGTGAGCAGGTAATTGGCACGCAGGCCGGCCAGCTCGGCCTTGAGTATCTGCGCGTCCCTGCCGTTCGCTGGCTCGCTTTGCATCAGGTCGAACAACCGGAACAGCGACCAGGCACCACGGTCTTTTTCGATGCCCAATGGTCGTTCCGCACCACGCTCCAGTACCAGGCTGCTGCGACCGTTGCCTGCCTCGTTCGGCCAATCGAAAGCCATTGGCACGATCGGGCCGTGACGATACTCCAATTGCTGACCGCCCACTTGCAGCGTCGCCCGGCTGACGGCCTGGTCCAGGCTGTAGGGCGCCAGCGTGAAGCGGACCGACCAATCGCCCTGGTCCTCACTGAAAAAACCCTGCCGAATGGTCTGGGCCCTGGTCAGTTGGTCCAGCAACGAACGCGACATCGGCAGGCTGCGCCCCTCCAAGGCACGCAAGCGATAGCGGTTACCCTCGACGCTGACGAACGACCGCAAGTAGCCGTCATAAAAACGCTCCAGGGTCCCCCGCGGCTTGAAGAATGCATGGAAATCACCCAGGGCGATATCGCTGCCGGCATGGGCATTGAACGGGTACCGGTGCTGGATCGCCTTCACATAAAAGCCATGGACTTCGCTCTGGTAACGCTGATTCACGTACCCATAGGCGTCATCCAGCAGATGACGCCAGCTTTGCTCGGCAATCCCCTCGAACCAGGCCCTGAGCGGCTGCGGCAAACGCGCCGCCGCATCACGCAGGTTGCCCAATAACGGCTGCTGCCCATCCATCCGTTGCCTGGCGATCTTGAAGGCTGCCTGTTCCGGCGAACTGTCGCGGTTCAGTGTCGACAATTGCACGTGCAGCTCATCGAGCAAGCGCAATGCCTGCGTCAACTCGCCGCCGGGGTTCTGCTCTTCATCAAGCAACTGGTGCAAGGGCTCGAAGCGGCGCTGCAACGCACGTCGGGCGCTATCAGGCAGCACTTGGCGCGGTAATGCCGTGTCGATCACGCTGGATGCCGTCGCTCCCCATTCGCCGAGCGGCTGATGCGTCGGCATCAGCCGCGTGTTTTCACGTACCTGCTGCACTATCTGCAGCAACGCCGATTGAGCGGAGGTAAGGCTCGCGAGCTGTTCCGCACCCTGTCTCAGGTTGTCACTTTCCAGCAGCCTGACTCGCCCCAAAGCGTCACTCCAGGCATCGGCGTATTCACTGAAATAGCGCTGCTCCAGCGCCAGCATCAGCTTGCGCAGTTCCATGACGCTCAGTTCGGTGGCTTCCCCTAACACCCAGTTATCCTGGGCAATGGCGTTGACCAACCGGGGCCCCTGGGTTTCGAAAAACTGCAGGTATTTCTTGCTGTAGAAACCCGGGATGGCTGGCTCAGTCCGGGAGAACGCCGGACCTTCGGGCAGGCGGTAAGGCTCCAGGTTTCGCGCCTGGTCCCGCAACGCCCGGTAGACCACGTCAGCCAGTGACTCACCGCGCAATGCCAGGCGAGCCTGGGCGACCAACTCATCGTTCAACGGCGTCAGGAACCCTTGCTCGAGGAGCCGTACGACGTGTTCACCCAAGCGCTTATGCACTGAAAGGTCGCCAACGTACCCGACCGCCCATTGGGCATCCACATGCTCTGCCAGCCAGGCCTTATCACGCCGCTCTGGCAGGTTGAGCATCAGGTAGGCGCGCAAGTTGTCCAGCAGCCGCTCACGGTTTCCCAGGCTGGCGCGCACCTGCTCTTCGAGCCGGGTGGTCACATAGGGCAGCAACTGCTGATGCAAGGTTTGCTCATAGGCGCGCCTCAGCACTGGACGACTCACTTCTCCCTGATACAAACCGGCCCGATCAACCCATCGCGCTTCTGCCACTGGTGGGAATACCTGCGTCGCAGCCCAGCGACTGTCCAACAACGCCAGCAACGCCAGGTCCGCGTCCGGGATAGAGGACGTGGGCTTGCTCAACGTCAGCAGTTGAACCAGCCGCTGATCGTTGAACGAGTAACTGTGTATCCATAAGGCCCCCGCCGCGGCGATGAGGACTGATGCAGCCAGGGCCGACAAACCGTGGCGTTGACGTATGCGCCGTCGCTCCGGGGTCTGCAGCCCGGCGAGATCCGCCTCAGCAACAATCACTCGATTGAACAGGCCCAGGACGAACCGGGGACGAACATCGTCGGTCTTCCCACAGGTCAGGTAGAACCCTCGCAAACCCTTGATACGCTGATGGCGGTGAGCGGAAAACGCTGTCTCGATAAACAGGCACAGGTTATCGCCGAGGCGCGCGACCTGCTGAGGAAGGTCCAGCATCAGGCCCCGTCGCTCAAGGCTGCGTTCCTGATGCAGGCGCGGGATCAGCTCAGCGCCCAGGCGTTGCAACAGCGCCTCGAATGCATCGCGTACCTCGGCGAGATCCATCTCGGCCGCGCCTGCGCCCAGATGTCCGCCCAGTACATCTTCGCTGCTGTCGCCCTGTTGCGCATCGAAGAACTCCACAAACCCGGCCAGCCGATCAGCCTGGGTCAACACCAGGTACACCGGCACATCCACATGCAGTGTCTGCTGGATATCCTGCAAGCGGGTACGAACGTGGCGCGCGTGGAGTTGCAGGTCGTGTTCATTGCTACGCAAAAGCGTATCGACGGACAGCGTCACCACCACGCCATTGAGCGGCCTTGTCCTGCGCCACGATTTAAGCTGGCCGAGCAATGTCGACCAGCCCGCCCCATCTACCGAAGGCTCGGGTTGGTCCAGATAACGGCTCGCCATTTCGACCATCACGGCGTCATCGGCAAAGTACCAGTCACAGTAGGCGGCAGTGCCCGCAAGCGCTGCTTCGGCCCGGTGCTGTAGCGGCTGTAGCCCGCAGGCGCCCAGCAAGGCAGTCTTGCCACTGCCCCGCTCGCCAATCAACAGGTACCAGGGCAGCTCATTGCGCCAACGTTCGCTGTGCTCGCCATATTGGCGGGAAGTCTTCAACCTCTGCAGGGCCTCTTTGAAGCGCCCCCGCACGTGCCTGACTTCGTCGCTGATCAACCCCAGCCGCTGATGACGTTCAGGGTGTGCAGGCGATTCCGGTCGAACGGTGCGGCGTGCCCCCACGCCTGCCATCGCGAGTCCCCATAGCAACAACAGCCCACTGATGGTCAGCAATCGGGCGGTCGGGCTTTGCCAGAAACGGTAGTCATCCACCGCCAGCAAAGGCCCTGCAAACCACACCAACAACGTCATGGAGAGCACCAGCAACAGGCTCCAGGCCCAACTTTTGCGCAGCAGCGTGCCCGCGCCCTTGAAGAATGCGTTCATACATTGCTCCCAGCGTTACAAGGGCGTCCGAGACGGACCCGGCACCGAAGATTGAAAGGGTTGAAGCGCCGTCATGCGTTCCTGCCCCAGCATCCAGGCAAACCCTGAATACATCACGAGCAAACACGCGAGTACGCAGAGGGCCACCGAGGTGATGGAGACAAGGCGTATTGGCGCCCGAGATGCCCTGCCCGTTTCTGGCAAAGCGCATACCGGCAGCCGATCACCTCGCACATGCCTGATCTGGCGGTACACCGCATCGTGCAGGGTTTCAAGCTCAACCCTTCCCCGCTCCATGACGCGATATCTACCTTCGAACCCCAGCGACAGGCATACGTACATAAGCTCCAGCATGGCCACATGCTTGACGGGGTCGCGGGACAAACGCTCCAGCAGTTGGAAGAACTTTTCACCGCCGAAGGTTTCATTGTGGAACCGGCTCAACAGGCTGGTCTTCGACCAGTCGCTGCGACTGCCCCAGGATGTGGTGACCACGGCTTCATCAATCACACTGCACAGCACATAACGCGCTGACATCACCTGACTGCTCTGCGCCCCCTGGTGCAACGCACGTGTCTCAAACGCGTTGATTCCCGATGAAAGCTGGTCATTGAGCGCCTGCAGGCTTTCCCGACCGGGACCGGCCTTGAGCTGGACAACCTGCAGCAAGAGCTCCCAGGCCGCGGCCAACAGGATGTTGGGCCCCATGTTGAAGCGTGGTGCGCCCTGCAGATGGGCGCTATAGATCATGCGGTCTTCCAGTTGCTCGATGCGTGGCGGCGACGGGCAGTCCGTGACCGCCCCCCTCACCGGGCCCCGACCTTCACGGTCAAGCAGCACGGTTTTTTCGTCCTGCGGGTATTCACTGTCCCTAGTCATGGTGTTCAGTTCCTGATAGCCCAGAAGTCGAGTTCCAGCTCGGCGAACTCGCCGCTGGCGTGGAAGGCGAAGCCACCTGATTGCTCCAACTGCGCAATGTCACGGGGACTGAGTTCGAGCATGAAATAGGTCTTGCCGGCGTGAAACGGGATCTGCCGCGGCGCTACCGGCAACGGTGTGACCTTGATGCCCGCGAGGTGCAGGTTCACCAGCTCACGGATGCGTTCCACCGGGCCGATCTTGAGATGCGCCGGCAGGCGATGGCGCAACTCCTCCGAGTCGCACTGGGCGGTAGCCGCCAAAATGAACGTGGCCGCGCCCAGTAATTTGAGATCGCTCACCGGGCAGACCAGCACCCCGTACTGGCGCTGTTGCAACGTCAGTTCGATGGCATGTTGCTCCAGTACCAGCGACAGCACTGTGCGAAGACCTTCCATCAGGCCGCGAAAGCTTGTCCCTTGATCACCATGCTGGTAATGCGGCACCCATTGCGCACGTTTGTTGTCGGTGGCGAACGTCGACAGCTCACCCAGAATCGCCAGCAACTCCCGATACAACGCCTCCGGGCGGACCTGGGCCTGGCTCAGGTAATGACGCAAGATCAGCTCCGCACGATTGATCAATTGCAGCATCAGGAAATCGCCGACCTGCGCCCCCGCAGACGCGCCGCTGCCCTGAATACGCGCGGCAATCGCATCGCCACGGGTCGCCAGCAGGCTGATCACCTCCTTGACGCATGACGACACGTACCCCGACCCCTGGAGATGGATGAACGTCGGCACAAAATCTTCATCCAGCCTTACACCTCCTTCCTGGGTCGAATCCTGGACCTGTGCAACCTGGAGTTTCACGTAGAAGGGATCACTGGGCTGCTCCCCCAGCAGCAGGCGCAGATCAGGACGTGCACAGTGGACCTGACAGCGGGAATCGACACCGGCATTGGAGTCGCCGATCTCCGTTTCACAGGCCACATAGCGCGCCAGGACATCGCCTTGCTCCTTCCTGCGCACTTCAACCTGATTGTCAGTCGCCAGCGGCAAGGCGAGGTACACCGCTTGCCTGCCGGCATTGGCAGGTACCTGCAGCACCAGGGGCTCCATTGCGCCGCTCAGCTCGAACAGACTGCCGTCCGGCAACACACCGCTGGCCTGGTTGACCACGACCTTGCCGAGGTTGAGGTATTGCACATCGACGTCCAGGGTCAGGAACCCCCAGGCGTCACTGCTCAACAGGCGTGTGCGGTTGAGTTGGCGATGGTAGTAGCGATCATTGTGCTGCAGGTGCTGGGGCCTCAGCAGCATGCCTTCTTGCCAGATAACGTTATGAATCTGCATTTCATTCCCTCGCTTCGTCGGTTTGAGGCGTTGCCATCCGGACACCGGTCTGGTCCAGCACCATTGCGGCGCGGGTCAGTTGACCTGGGGCCACGGGCAACACCAGCCGCCATTGCACATGGGGCAAGTCGCGATAGGCCGCCAGTACACCGACATAGCGGCTTCGTGGCTGGACGCTGAGCTTGAGCGCCAGCTGTTGGCCGGGACGCAGCTCCAATTCCTCGCGGCTGACCCAATCCTTGGGCAGAGTCTGCTCGGCGCGGTCGTACAGGCTGAAGAAGTCGGCGTTTTCAAAGGCCACGGGGTGCTGCAGCTCAAGCAGATGCACCACCACGGGCGAGGGACGGCCGTGCAGATCGGGGTTGACCCCTTCGCTGGCCGTCAACGCGAGGTCCAGCTTGGTGAGGGTAGAAAAAGGGGACAGGGTGCTGCAGCCGGCCAGCAGGCCCAGCGCTAGCAGCGTTGACGTAACAGCGATTCGAGACATGCACATCATCCTGGGTACCTGGCATGCAGGATGGAGACAAGGCGCACCTGATCCTCGTAGGCTTTGGAAAAGTCATTGCGCAAAAACTGCTCACCCAAGGGTTGCTCATCTGTCAGCCGTCGATAGTGACGTTGGTACGCTCGCCAATGGACACCGTCAGTGAAAAACCTGGGGGGTTTGCCCTCGCGCTCGAAACAAAGCAGCAACGGGCCGGGTGCAAAGGCGGCCAATGCAGCGCGTACGGCAGATCGGCAGGCGACGACCAGGGCCAACTGATG
The DNA here is from genome assembly GCF_000612585.1 of Pseudomonas sp. CHM02. Classification (GTDB taxonomy): domain Bacteria; phylum Pseudomonadota; class Gammaproteobacteria; order Pseudomonadales; family Pseudomonadaceae; genus Aquipseudomonas. The sequence goes on along the minus strand of NZ_JFCA01000045.1, from coordinate 21,259 downwards.
AACTTGCAAGTCACGACAGGCCTGGGCAATGGCTTGCCCGGCAGAAAGTTGGCCCGGCTCGTCGGCGCCCAGCAGCGATATCATGGCCGCCTGGCCGTCGATGCAATCGTTCAACGGGTTGCGGGGATTGAGTGCTGGTACAGCCAACGCTCCGTTGATCTCACGGTTCAGCTCATCACGGGTTCTCAGGTTTTGTTGCAAACCTTCGATGGTTTGTCTGAACAAACCTGCCACCTTGATCGCCAGGGCTTCGCGCTCAGGCGCATCGAGCGTGTCCATCTGCATGCCCAATGCTTGCGCGAACGGCGACCAGAAGGTTTCCGAGGCAACAGGTGCAGCCGTCAGGGGCTCAGAAGACTGGACTTCCCTGACCGGTTCGGCCCACGTCGGTACAACCAAATGATCGCGATCCACGGTCCCCTGGCAAAGCGACGAGAGCGGTGCTGGCGTGGATCTATCCAAGGCGTCCAGCTCTGCTGATGACTCTTCATGCCGTTGCTGGCGATCCAGTGCGTAGACCGGGTCAAGCCCCAGGAACGCATCGTCTGGAATCGTGTCATCCGGGACAAACGGCTGCCGAGCATGCACTACCAGGCGGGCACGGATGTCCAGTGCCCCCAGTTGATACACGTCACCGTCACCGATGGGCCGTGCCTGCCCCTTGCACAAGCGCTCCATGCTGCCCGACACCCCGATACCGTTGCTGCTGATGTCGGTCAGGAAGTAGCGACCTTCTCGATAACTGACCAAGCCGTGGTGGCTGGAAATCAGGCGATCGGCGTCAGGAATGACCCAGTCACAGCCGGAGCCACGGCCAATCACACCGCCGAGACCATCAAATGTCTTGCAAGCCGGCGGCGCGCCGCCCGCGGTAGTACAGACCTCAAGCACCAGTTGCATCGTCGCGTTCCCCTGCTCACTGCCCACGACGGGTCGCCTGGGGATCACCCAAAGGACGGTAGTCGGCATCATCAAAGACATAGTTGGCGTTACAGCCGCTCAATAAACACAACGCAAGCACCACGGCCTGCCACGGATGAAAAGGCATCAGGTATCTCCCATGAAAATAAGGTACGCACACATCCCCTTCAGCACTTCTCAAGGGCCTCACCCACCGGGATCTTCAGACGCGCCAGACGGTAGAGCAGCGTGCGGCGTGCGACGCCCAGTTCACGTGCCGTACGGGTACGGTTGCCACGGTTCTTGTGCAAGCAATCGATCAGGAATACCCGCTCTACCCGCTCCAGACGTTGGCGCAACGTCGCATCGACGGACGCATTGACAGGCGGTGCAGGCAAGGACAGGTGCGTCGGAAGGATCACGCCGTCATCACAGAGCAGCACCGCACGCTCCACCAGGCACTTGAGCTCGCGGACATTACCGGGAAAGGCGTGACTCGAGAGTTGATCCAGGGCGGCACTGGACCATCCCACCGGTACACGCCCAAGCGCGCTGGATGCCCTGTGTGCAAATTCCCGCGCCAACAGCAGTACATCGCCGTCGCGATCACGCAGGGGCGGCAGCTCGATGGGAAACTGCGCGAGCCGGTAGTAAAGGTCCTCGCGAAAACGACCTTCGGCGACCATCGCGGCAAGGTCTCGGTGAGTTGCGGCAATGATGCGTACATCGACCTTGTGAGCCGCACTGGCCCCCAACGGGCGGACTTCGCCTTCTTGCAGAACCCGTAGCAACTTGGCCTGCAGCGACAGAGGCATATCGCCAATTTCGTCCAACAGCAGCGTACCTTCGTGAGCCGCGTCAAACAGGCCGGTGTGATTGCGCTCAGCCCCCGTGAATGCACCTTTGCGGTAGCCAAACAATTCACTTTCCAGCAGCCCTTCGGGAAACGCCGCGCAGTTTTGCACCACGAACGCTTTGTTCTTGCGTGGCCCCGCTGAATGGATCGCCCGAGCCACTACCTCCTTCCCGGTGCCGGTCTCGCCACGCAGCAAAACGGTATAAGGGGTATTCAAGACCTTACCGATCAAGCGATACGTTTCATCCATGGCCGTGCTGCTGCCGATCAACCCGAACAGTGCACGCGGGACCGGGCTGCATTCATTGTGCTGAGTGACGCCTCCTGCGGGACGGCCACACCGCAGCAAAGCCAGTTGCATCAGGGTAAAACTGCCCAGATGACTCAAGGATGCGGTGTGGCCCTGCAGGTTTTTCGGGTGCTGGCTGGCACACAGCAGCACGCCATTGATGGCCTTGCCTCGGTCGAACAGCGGCACGCATGACAACGCTCGCCAAGGCGCCACCATCGCCGGCAGGAACCCGCACTCGTACACGCTGCCAGCCAGATCTTCCAGGCTTAGGGCAGTTTGCTCGCCAAGCACATAGTGCAATACCTGCTCATGTTGAAAGTCCTGGCTGCAGGCCGGGTCGCCAGGGCTGAACACACCCGGCAAATGCTGGGCAATCAGCTCAAGCCGGCCGGTAGCCTCGTTGCGCCAGTACAATTGGCTGAGCTCACACTGGCTCAGTTGCGCCGCCGCCGCGACACACAGCCCTGGTAACGTCGTTTCATCGCCATCAATGCCCAGGCGGATGAACCAGCCGAGCAGCGCCTCGGCGCAGGCCTGAGGATGGGGTATCTGGGTGAGCCGGTTATCTCTCATTGGCCGAACTCACAAACTGGGGAGCCATCACTTGCAAGGCGAGCATGCACCTGTGCCAGGGGTTCGCCTTGAGCCATGGTCTCCAGCAGCCGATCCACCACCAGCGGCAGCAAGTGACGTTCGATCCATTGATCGATGTACCGAGCACCGCTGTCCACGTGGGTACAACGCTCGACCATATGTTCAACCAGCTCTGGCGTATAGCTGAATGCCAGCTTGCGCAGCAGCAACCGCTGCCCCATGCGTTCCAGCTTGAGCCTCACCAGGTCGTGCAGAATCTCACCCGTGACCGGGTAATACGGGACTACGCGCATGCGGGCCAGTAACGCGGGCTTGAAGTGGTCACGCAGCAGCGGCCGGATTGCTTCTTCCAGCACGTGTGCATCAGGTCGCTGGCGGCCTGCGCATAAGTGACCGATGCATTCACTGCCCAGGTTGGACGTCATCAGGATCAGCGTGTTGCGAAAGTCGACCTCCCGGCCTTCCCCATCATTGGCCAGGCCCTTGTCGAAAATCTGATAGAACAGGTTCAACACTTCCGGGTCGGCCTTCTCGACCTCATCGAGCAGCACGACCGAATACGGGCGTCGGCGCACGGCTTCTGTCAGCATGCCGCCCTCGCCAAAGCCGACATAACCGGGTGGTGCGCCAATCAATCGAGACAGCGAGTGCTTCTCCTGGAACTCCGACATGTTGAGGATCGTGACAAAACGCTGTCCGCCATACAGCAGGTCGCCCAGGGCCAGCGCAGTCTCCGTCTTGCCCACACCACTCGGGCCTACCAGCAGGAAGACGCCTACGGGGGCGTCGGCCTTGTTGAGCCCAGCGGCAACAGCACGCAAGTTGCGGTCCAGGGCCTGCACTGCCTGCTCCTGTCCGAGAACGCGCAAGCGCAATGAATCGGCAAGCCCCAGTATCCGTTCACTGTGTGCGAATGCCAGTTGTTCAACCGGAATACCCGTCCAGGCACTGATGACCTGGGCCACCAGGCGCGGGCACACCTGCTGAGCCGTTTCTTGCTGCTCAAGCCAGTGTTGCTCCAGACGCAAGCGCTCGCAATCCGCCGCGTCCATGCGCAGTCGCACGTCGTGCAAGACCTGTTCATCCACAGCAAACCCTGCGTCCCTGTCACGACACAGTGCCTGAAGCTGCCGCGTACCTTCCGCCTGTTCGGCGCATAGGCGTTGCAATGCCTCCGGCGCCGTCTCGCGACTGGCACGCAAGCGGGCGCAGGCGGTATCCAGCACATCCACCGCCTTGTCGGGCAATTGCCGACCGGCCAGGTAACGGGCGCTCATCTGCGCTGCCACGACGACTGCATCGTCGCGCACGTAAACACCGTGGCTGCGCTCATACACCGGAACCAATCCGCGCAGTATCGAAATCGCCTGCTCGACACTGGGCTCACCGACCTGGACAGGTTGGAAACGCCGAGCCAACGCTGGATCCTTTTCGAAGTATTTCTTGTATTCCGCCCAGGTGGTGGCGGCGATGGTCCGTAGCTCGCCACGCGCCAGGGCCGGCTTGAGCAGGTTGGCGGCGTCGGATGCGCCCGCCTGGGCGCCCGCTCCTACCAGCGTATGCGCCTCATCGATAAACAGAATCACCGGATGTGCCGAGGCATTCACCTCATCGATCACACCCTTGAGGCGCCGTTCGAACTCGCCCTTGATACTGGCACCGGCCTGGAGCAGGCCCATGTCCAGGGTCAGCACCCGGACATCCTTGAGAGGGCCAGGCACCTGCGCACTGGCGACACGCAGCGCGAGGCCTTCGACAACGGCGGTCTTGCCGACCCCGGCTTCGCCGACAAGAATGGGATTGTTCTTGCGGCGACGCATGAGTATGTCGATCAACTGGCTGATTTCAGCATCGCGACACAGCACAGGGTCGATACGCCCTTCATGGGCCTGGCGTGTCAGGTCGTGGGTGAAGCGCTCCAGCAATGACTCGCCTTTCGGCACAGCATCGGCTTCAGGCGCCTGACTCAACACGAAACCTTGCACACGCTGCGCATCCAGTCGGTTCAGAAAAGCCTGATAGGCACTGCCAGCGTGTTGCAGCGGATGGCGCAACAGCGCCAGCAACAGCGCACCATGATCGACTTCGGTCTGTCGCAGCTCCAGGTGGGCAACCATCAAGGCCTGTTGCAGCCATTGCACCAGCGCCTGGGCAAACACTGGATTTCGCGAAGCACTCGCCTCCCCCCTGGGTTGCAGAACGGCGTGCAGTGCTCCGGCATCGATACCCGCATCCGCCAGTGCCCTTGCCAGAAGGCCGTCGTGGTAATCCAGCAGGGTCAACAGCAGGTCCTCCACCAGCACTTCCCTGCCACCGCGCATGACACAGCGTTCGGCCGAGCGCTCCAGGTCTCGACGAGCCTGGGAGGTCAACGTCCGGATAAGTTGTTGCAGGTCCACATTCATCATGATGATTCATCCCTATGAGCGTTGCTCGGCACAACGACCACTCCGTCGGCGCATTCATGTGCCAGCCAACTGGTCCATCCGAGGCGGCAGACGTTGTGTACGCCAATGTGCAGCGGTCTGATCTCTTCCTTTGCCAGTACCAGGCGCAGGTCATATTCCAAGGGATCCCGAGCCGTCAGTCGCACCAATGAACACAGCAGCGGGTAGTTCGTACCCGTGGGCAGAAACCCGTGGAACTGGTGCCAGCGCAGGCCTTGCAGATGCACCCTGAACTTGCCGCTGCGGTCGGCGACCTGGCTCCCCAATACCTGGTCATGCCCGAGCACGCTGTTCGCGACGCCGAGCCTGTTTCGCTGGGAGTCGGCGACGACAACCCTGCGCTGCACCCATTGTTCGATGAACAAACGGTTGTGCTTGAAGTAGTAGCGCAGCACGGTCTCAATCGAGGCTGCCGAATGCGCCCGCAGGCTGAGCAACCCCAGGTAGGGCAACAGGCGCTTGCAATTCAATTGCGCAGCACTGCGAATCTGCCGCCCCCTCAACCCGATCAACGCAAACATCTGCTCGGAAAACGCATCACGTGCGCCTGCCTGGAAGCACGCTCGATACCGGTATTTGCGCCAGATCGGCAGCATCAGGCGTTGCAACCGATGGTGAAACACATCGAGGAAGTCTCGGGTAACGTTGCCACCCGCCCCATCGGCACACGCCTGCTCGCCATAAAACGCAGGCAATGGCGACCCCGTACCACACAAGCCCAACACGTTGAGGCGCAAACGCGCACGCAACTGCCCGTGCTCGACAAAAAACGCCACCCGGTCAATATCGTGGCCGGGAAAACCCAAACCCGGGTTGGCGTGAAACTCCAACTGGTCGTACAGCGCGTCGTCATCCAGCAGCGGATGGGCATCGCGCAGGCGCTTGATCACTTGCAAGACCGCCTGGAACAGCGAGTACTCGCGGATAACCCGGGACAGTTGCGTCAAAGCAGGGGCTGCTGCCCCATCCGTGGTGGCCATAGGTACACGTCTCCTTGTGTGCTGATGACTCTCAGTTCGTGGTAGGCATTGAGGCTGGCGTAGAGCGCAAAGAATTCGTTGAGCACCGACGCAAACAGGAACACTTCGCCCTGCCCCAGAAACCCCTGGGGATCGATGGTCAGATCGATTCGTACGCCGCGAAACGGCAACCCAAGGTGCAATCGGTCGACGGTTGCATGGCTGACAGCGCGCATTGCACCCAACCGTCTCTCGCTGGCCTTCTGTGCTTGTCGGTCGTGATAACGCGGCAAGTCATAGGTTTCGAGGATCACCTTCAAGGCATTGATGTCGCTCAACGACAGGTAGTTGAGCGAGAGGTTGCTGATAAGCCTCCAGAGAAAGTCCTGGTCCAGTGGTGGCGAGAAACTTGCGGTCGGCGCGCAGATATTGCGGAACGACAACCCTTGCGGCGTCTGCTCGCAAGCCTGGTTGATATCGCCTATCTGCAACTGGCGTGGCAGATTGTGATTGGTGCACGTCAACTCGATCGACAGGGTCTGTTGGTCCGACTCCAGCCCACCGCCAAACCCAAGCCAGGTGTCGAGCCCGGCATGCTGTGCCGATGGCCGTTGGCGAATGCTGTAGCTCGGAGGGCTCGCCGAAAGGTCGCCATCGCCATCATGTTCGAACGATTCGAAGGGGACGTAGGCCTGATACCCAAGCCCTCCGGGCTGCCAACCCGTGACGCTGTCCACGGAAAATACACTGGCGTTCTCTCGTGAATACTCACCGGGGATCAGCAGATACTCATCCTGCTTGCCGTCCAGGCGAATAGGCACCGCGTCATGTTTGAACAGGTTGACGATGGGTGTGCAGTACAGCTTCACGTTATCCAGGGTCGGCTGTCGGGATTCACGCCATGAACGGCGTAATTCGAAGCGCAACACCATGCCACGCACCTGTTTGAGCACCTCATCGGGCAGCCGACGCAGTACGCCCAACCCCACCACATCGACAAACAGATACTTGTCAGGAAAGGCAAAATACTCTTGCAGATGGCGATAACCGCGAAAGGTATTCGACGGATATGGAATCAACGCCTGTTCCTCGCTGAATCCCACCGGCCGCAGCTGATCGGCTTCCAGCCGCAGCGATATGGCCTGGCCGTCGGCCCCGCTCAGCGGCCGGCCATCGAGGCCGAAGGGCTGCAACTCGATGCCCCCAAGATGACGCAACAAGTTCAGGTACAGCGCCTGGCTGATGTAGCGATCGCCCGTCAGGTGCAGGCGCAACTGATCCAAGGTCCACTCACTCAAATTACCTTCGGCGCTCATCTCCAGACGCAGGCTCAACATTCCCCGCTCTGCCTGGGCGCTGTACTCCAGCGCGCTCAGTTGCAGCGGTAGAACCTGCGTGGCGTAACAGGTGCGAAAGCGGCATCGCTCGTCATTGATTGCGGCGCTTTCGATCGGTGTATCCCGCGCCACCCACACACCCGCGCCGGAATGCTTCAACGGATCAAACTGCAGGATGCTGAACGAAGGCATCGGGCGCATGTAGTTGGGCCAGAGCAGATGCATCAACGAATGCGTCAGCTCCGGAAGCTCGTCGTCCAGTTTCTGGCGCAAGCGGCCGGTGAGAAAGGCAAAGCCTTCCAGCAACCGCTCGACATCCGGGTCCTGGCCGGACTCGGCAAGAAAGGGGGCAAGCGCCGGATTGCGTTCGGAGAACCGCCGCCCGAGCTGCCGTAACGCACTGAGCTCGCTTTGATAATAACGGTTAAAGGACATCCGGCAGGACCTCTACCCGGCCGGCGTCACCTAGCCGTGCAGTAAACACCACAGGCCGCCGGGTCCCATTGACCACCAGCGTGGCCTCGATAGCAAACGCCAGGGCCAACGGGTCCAGATCCCGTGGCAACGGCGTGACCCGCACATGCTTCAAGCGCGGCTCGTAGGCGCGGATAAACCGCTCGATCAACAGACGTGACTGACTCAATGATTCATGCAGGCTCTGATTCATGTCATTGAGGTCGGGCAAGCCGTAGTCCGGCAGTGTCTGCACACTGCCCGCGCGGATGCTGAGCATCTTGCCCAGATGAGTGGCGACAGCTGTCACACCGCAGACAGGTTTAGCCGCTGGACGTTCGAGCCGGTCAAAAAGGCTTTGGTGGTGGGGCATTCCCTGGTCTCTGCTCATTCTTTGTCGAGCTTGCCAACCAGGGACAGCGTGAAATCTGCCCCCATGTACTTGAAGTGCGGTCGCACACTCAGGTTGATGCGGTACCAGCCGGGCTCGCCCTCGACATCACTGACAACGATGCGTGCGGCGCGCAAGGGGCGCCGACCACGCACTTCGGCACTGGGGTTTTCCTGGTCGGCGACGTACTGGCGAATCCACTTGTTGAGTTCCAGTTCCAGGTCTGTGCGTTCCTTCCACGAACCCAACTGCTCGCGCTGGAGGACCTTGAGGTAATGGGCCAGGCGATTGACCACCATCATGTAGGGCAGCTGGGTACCCAGGCGGTAATTCAACTCAGCTTCCTTACCCTCCGGGCTTTGGCCAAAGAGTTTCGGCTTTTGTACTGAGCTTGCGGAGAAGAACGCGGCATTGTCGCTGCCCTTGCGCATCGTCAAGGCAATGAAACCCTCTTGCGCCAGCTCGTATTCTCTACGGTCGGAAACCAGTACTTCGGTTGGGATCTTGGTTTCGATTTCTCCCATGCTCTGGAAGTGATGCAACGGCAAGTCCTCCACCGCACCGCCGCTTTGCGGTCCGATGATGTTCGGGCACCAGCGAAACCGCGCGAAACTGTCGGTGAGCCGCGTGGCAAACGCGTAGGCCGTATTGCCCCACAGGTAGTGCTCATGGCTGTTGACCACGTTTTCCTGGTAGGCGAACGTCTTGACCGGGCATTCGAGAGGATCATAGGGCGTACGCAGCAGGAAACGCGGTACGGTCAGCCCGACGTAACGCGCGTCTTCGCTTTGGCGAAAACTTTGCCACTTGGCGAATTGCGGGCCTTCGAAATGGTCCTTCAGATCTTTGAGGTCCGGCAGACCGGTAAAGCTTTCCAACCCGAAAAACCCAGGCCCGGCTGCGGCGATAAAAGGCGCATGGGCCATGCACGCCACACTGGAAGCGTATTGCATCAGCTTCACATCCGGCGCACTGGGGGAGAGAAAGTAGTTGGCAATAATCGCGCCCACAGGCTGGCCACCAAACTGGCCGTATTCAGCGCTGTAGATATGCTTGTACAAGCCGGACTGGGTCACCTCCGGCGAGTCTTCGAAGTCCTCCAGCAGGTCCTGCCGGGAAACGTTCAGCAGTTCGATCTTGATGTTTTCGCGAAAGTTGGTGCGATCCACCAGCAACTGCAGCCCTTTCCAGGAGGCTTCCAGGGCCTGGAAGTCCGGGTGGTGCAGGATCTCGTCCATTTGCAGGCTGAGCTTCGTGTCGATCTCGGCAATCATCCGGTCGACCAGGCGCTTTTTCACCGGCTCGCCACGGTTCTGCGGCTTGATCAATTCTTCGATAAACGCAGAGACGCCCCGTTTGGCAATGCCATATGCCTCGTCGTCGGCACTCAGTAGCGTCTGGGCGACGATAGTGTCAAGGATGCTGTATTGATCGGCGGATTGTGTCGGTTGCACGTGTTGTCGTGTGGTCATGCGGTCAGTGTCCTTTTACTGAGAAATATCAGGCGTCGGGGTTGTTCAGGCCCAGCTCCACCAGTACCCGTGCGCGGGACTCGTCATCGGCCAGTGCCCGCTCGATAGCTGTGCGAAAGCTCGGGGTGTTGCCCAACGGACCTTTGAGCGCCATCAGTGCCTCGCGCAACGCCATCAGCTTGTGCAACTCGGGAATCTGCTCAACCAGATTCGCGGGATTGAAATCCTTCATGGAATCAATGCGTACCTGAATGGCCAGTTCCTCCACGTCCGCCTCCTCCTGCAAGCGATTAGGTACGTTCAGCGTCAGGCTCAACGCCTGCTTGGCCAACACGTCATCAAGGGTGTTCTTGTCGATCGCGATGGGCTTGCGGTCTTCAAGCTTGCGCACGTCTTCACGCAGGGTGAAGTCTCCCAGCACCAACAATTTCAAGGGCAGCTCGACCTCTTCCTGCGCCCCGCCGATGGCGGGTTTGAACGTGATATTGATACGTTCCTTGGGGGCTACCGAACCTTCTTTGGCCATGGTGTCTCTCCTTTTTCAAGTGGCTCGAAAGCCTATTCAAGTACCGCTTCCAGATCGAAGAGGCACAGCCTGCGATGGGTTTCGTCCTTGCGCTCGCGCACGGCGTGGTTGTGTGGCAGCAAGTCGCAGCAGCGGTACAGAAGCTGTGCCACCTGGAGGGCCAATTCCGGCTCCCAGCGCTCCAGGCCCGTGCGTTGCAGTTCGTGGTCCAGCTGTTCGAGCTGGATTTTCGCCAGCTCATGCTTGCCCGCCTGCACACACAGACGCGCCTGGGCCAGCCGCCAATGAAAACGCGCACGATCACTGCGAGCGGCATACAGGCCCTGCTTGAGCTCCCGTATGGCGACCTTGAGCCCGTCCTTGCGCAGTTGAGGCGCGACCGCCTGCAAGGCGATTTCCCAAGGCTCGGCTTCGGCATCAACCACCACTGCGGGTGATTCGGGCATGTGCAGGTGACGGGCAACCTGCAGCGTTATCCAGTCACGCGTCGCGGCGTCGGCAAACGGCGCACCGTCGTGAAAGCGAAATTCCGGCAGGTCCGGCAAGCGTTGCAGCAACAGCGCGAAGGTCACTTCCAACTCAGTCATGGCCTGGTTGGCCTGCAGGACCTCCAGGCATTGCCAGAGCATGCGCAACCCATCGAACCAGAACATCGCACCGGCGAGACTGGCCTCGAGTTCAAGCACGAGGTCGGCGTGATGGCCGTGGGCAAAATGTTCCTGATAACGCTTGAGCTTGTCGGGTGCGGGTCCACGCAAAGTGGTGACCCGCTCGCTGTCGGCATCCGGATAGCTGGTGAGCGCCAGCCACGTCAATGTTCGATTCAGGCGCAGGGCCCGCAGGTCGGTGGCGTTCTGGCGCAGCCACCAGGTACACAGCGTTCGGCCCTGTTCCTGAAGGGTACGCAGCAGCCTGTGGGCGTCCTTTTCGTTCTCCACCTGTGTTTCGGGCTTCAGCAATTGGCTGGTCGCCTGCTTGACCTGTGCGATGACGCCGCTCACCCCTGCCGCCGGGGCTTCACCTTGTGCGGCACGCTCCAGGCGCTGGGCCAATTGCCTGCGAATCGGCAACAGCAACGGTGCGGCATCGCCCAAGTGCTCGGCCCACAGCTCGTCAAGGCGCACCAAGTGCTCATGCACGGCGCGGAACAAGGGCTGCTGGTTCTGGAGCGACAGGCTTGGCGTGAACAAGGCTTCAAGGCGCAATACCAACCATCCGAATGCCGCGCCGCGGGTGCGTGGTTTCCCGGGATGGACCACCGCCCAATGATGCTCGCAGAGACAGCGCAATAACCCGAGTCCGGCCAGCAAACCCGGGTAGGACTCACGCTGGTGCAACGCCCAGGTCAACCAGACAGCGACCCGCAGATCCTTGGACTGTTGGCGCAGGAGGGTCTCGCTGTTTTCCAGGACTTTGCCCCAATCGGGTTGCCCGCTGCCATGAATCGATTGCGCCTTGGCAAGCTCGGACTCCAGGACCTCGTATTCACTCGAAAAGCGCATATCACTGCCAGCAAAGCTTGTTTGCGTGCAAGGCGAGCGTGCAACTTCAAGGTAATAATCATACAACTTGTCCGGATAAGCCATTTGACACCGCGCAAAACTAAACAAGACAGTAAAGGCCAACTAAGCACATACAACTCGCGCATCAGAACGCCATCTCAACTTCACCGGAAGCCCTGCGAAGTTCACGAACCTTAGCTACGCCTAAAACATTCAGCAAGCGACGGAAGCACACTTAATCCTTTTCCTACAGCCCCCTTTTCCCAAGGACATGCGCAGCATTTTGCACACTCAATCGTCCACTCCCGGCGTAAAACCCCCGACAACTTCAACAGTCTCTAAATAATCTATCTGGGCAAGTAAATGCGCACCACCGCGCAATCAAACACTTAATAACTCCCATAAAAAACGCCTACTTTTTGAATATTTATTCAAATACGGCACAGTACCCCTTGCTTCATTGGCTCGCATACTTTCAGGCACGTTTCTTGTTATAGGCAATTAACCAACCGACGCCTTTGTCGATTGGAACTACCTCATCAATCAGGCAAGGAAACCCGTCATGCCAACACCCGCGTATCTTTCCATCACCGGTGTCAAACAAGGTCTGATTACGGCAGGCACTTTTACCCAGGACTCGGTAGGCAACATTTACCAGGAAGGCCATGAGGACCAGATTCTGGTCCAGGCCTTTTCTCATCAGGTGATCATTCCGCGCGACCCGCAATCCGGCCAGCCAACAGGCCAGAGGGTTCATAAGCCGTTGATGATCAGCAAGGTGTTCGATAAGTCCTCGCCCTTGCTGTTCAGCGCATTGACCAGCGGCGAAGAGGTCAAGTGCCGGCTGGAATGGCTGCGCACCTCGTCGGCCGGCACTCAGGAACACTACTTCACCATCGAACTGGAGGGCGCGACCATCGTGGACATCCAGTCACGCATGCCCAACTGCCAGGACCCGGACAACGCCCATTTCACTCACCTGGAAGATGTGTACTTCACCTACCGCAAGATCGTGTGGACTCACGAAGTGTCCGGCACTTCCGGGTCGGATGACTGGCGCAGCCCGGTTGCGGGCTAAACCGCGCTGACGCAGGCGCAGTGCCAGGGACGGCACCGCTCCTGCTCCCCGGCTACCGCTACACCATCGCCAACGGGTGCTTGCGCTGGGGTGCACCGAACACGCGATCGATAGCGTCCAGGTCGTGCTCATCCAACACCAGCTTGGCTGCTGCTGCGTTGAGTCGCACGTGTTCCGGGGTGACGGCCTTGGGTATTGCGATCACACCGTCCTGGCGCAGCACCCACGCCAGGGAAACCTGCGCCGGCGTAACCTCGTGGCGACGGGCGATCTGCTTGAGGGTTGGGCTGGACAACAGTTCGCCGCCCTGGGCGATCGGGCAGTACGCCATCAAGGGCAAGTGATGCTGTTGCCACCAGGGCAGCAGGTCGAATTCGATGCCGCGTTCTTCGATGTTGTAGAGCACCTGGTTGGTGGCGCAGGCCGGGGAGGCGAGTTCCTGCAGGTCGGCCACGTCGAAATTGGACACGCCCCAGCGCCCGATCTTGCCGGCTTCGCGCAGGCGCTCGAAGGCTTCGACGGTTTCTTCAAGGGGGTACTGGCCACGCCAGTGCAACAGGTAAAGATCGATAGAGTCCGTGCCCAGGCGTTGGAGACTGGCTTCACAGGCACGGGGCACGCCCTTGTGGTTGGCGTTGTGCGGGTAGACCTTGCTCACCAGGAACACCTGGTCGCGCCTGCCACGAATGGCTTCGCCGACCACCGTTTCGGCGCCGCCCTCACCGTACATTTCGGCGGTATCGATCAGGGTCATGCCCTCGTCGATGCCCAGTTGCAACGCCGCGACTTCAGCGCGGCGCTGGTCGGGTTTTTCGCCCATGCGCCAGGTTCCCTGGCCGATGACGGGAACGGGAACGCCCGCCAGATCGATGGTACGCATGACAACCTCCTGATGAGTTCGCGGATTAACAGTGTGGCATTGGCCGGACAAAAGGGTTCAATCGAAGTATGGTTAGCCTCTGCGAAGTCGCCAGGAAGGACCTGCAATGCTGTTTGTCGTCATGCTCGGGGGTAAGCACCCTCGGGCGAAAATCGAAGTCCACGATGTGGTGTTTGTTGTCGCGGACACGTTGGAGGCCAGCTACCCGCAATTGCGCGAGGGCTGGTTTGGCAGCCCCAAGGGCATGCATATCGATGCGTGGATGGCGGTGGATGGCGTCGACGGCTGGAAGGTCGAGTTCAGCCCGCTGGCACCTGCCGCCGGTGCGCATCACCTGTATTTCATCAATCTTGGCGGTTATGAGTCCGATAGCTTTGGCGAAGCCCACCACTACCTGTTGGTGGTGGCCCGCAATAAACAGGAGGCTACGAGCAAGGGCAAACAACAGATGCTGCGCCACTGGTCCCAGGCCCACACCGACGCCGTGCTGGATATCGATGATTGCCTGCCGATCGACCTGGTGGACGGTCGATATGTTCACCTGGTACAGGGCCCGCACCGGCCGATCCGCCAGCAGAACGACTACATCGTCCTGACCTGACCCCTACCCGAACGGGGTATGGCGCCCGCCCGCTCCCTGCCTGACAGTGCACTCAGTCGCTCAGCCTGATAACAAGCACAGCTCAAAGGTGGGTTCCCATGCGTAAAGCCTTTTTCGCCCTGTTCAGCGCCGTATGGCTGGCTTCCCCTGCAGTCAGCCAGGCCGCTGACGACCCAGGCAATACGTTGCGCATCTACAACTGGGCGGACTATATCGGCGACACCACCCTGGCCGATTTCGAGAAAGCCACGGGTATCAAGGTGGTCTACGACACCTACGATTCCTACGAAACCGTGCAAGGCAAATTACTCTCCGGACGCTCCGGTTATGACCTGGCACTGCTCAATGCGTCGCTGGTGCCGCTGCTGATCAAGGGCAACGTGTTTCAGCCCCTGGATAAATCCCGGCTGCCCGACTGGAAAAACCTCGATCCCCTGGTCCTCAAGAGCCTGGAGGCCCATGACCCCGGCGTCGCCTACTCGGCGCCCTACACCTGGGGCAGCAATGGCGTGACCTACAACGTCGACATGATCAAGGCGCGCATGCCGGACGCCCCGCTCGGCTCCCTGGCGATGATCTTCGACCCCAGGATCGTGTCGAAATTTGCCGATTGCGGCATCACCTTCATGGACTCGCCCACCGACATGATTCCCCTGGCCCTGACCTATCTCGGCCTGGACCCCAACAGTGTCGCCCCCAAAGACTTGAAGGCTGCGCAAGACGTGCTGATGGCCGTGCGGCCCTACATTCGCAAATTCGATTCCAGCGGTTTCATCAACGGCCTGGCCAATGGTGACTTGTGCCTGGCCACCACGTGGTCGGGCGACTACGCCACCGCCCAGGCACGGGCGACGGAAGCCGGGGCCAAGATCAAGCTGGATTACTTCATTCCCAAGGAAGGCTCGTTGATCTGGTTCGACAACTTTTACATTCCGGCCGATGCGCCCCATGTCGCCAATGCCCACAAGTTCATCGAATTTCTCCTGCAGCCCAGCACCATGGCCGGCGTCAGCAACACCATCCACTACGCCAACAGCAACCTGGCGTCCAAGCCGCTGGTCAACGCCGATATCCGCGACAACCCGGCTATCTACCCGGACCCGGTGACGATGCAGCGCCTGTTCACCCAGAAAAGCCAGCCACCGGCCGCCGTGCGCCTGATCACCCGTACCTGGAACGCCGTCAAGACCGGCAAGTGACTCCCAGCCATTGAAGGTAAACGCCATGACTCTGCCAAATCCTGAATTCTTCGCCCAGTTCAACCACGCGCAACTGGACGCCGCCGACAAAGCCCACTACATGCATGGCTTCCACATGTTCGACGAACACCGCGAACAAGGCTCGCTGAACATCGCTGCGGGGGACGGTGCCTATATCTATGACACCCACGGTAATCGTTACCTGGACGCGGTCGGCGGCATGTGGTGCACGAACATCGGCCTGGGCCGCGAGGAAATGGCCGATTCCATCGCCAACCAGGTGCGCCAACTGGCCTACTCCAACCCGTTCTGCGACATGGCCAACGTGACGGCCATCGAGTTGTGCGCGAAGCTGGCGAGCCTGGCCCCGGGCGACCTCAACCATGTGTTCCTGACCACCGGCGGTTCCACGGCGGTGGATACGGCCTACCGGCTGGTGCAGTTCTATCAGAACAGCCGCGGCAAACCGACCAAGAAGCACATCATCTCGCGCTTCAGTGCCTATCACGGCTCGACGTTCCTGACGATGTCCATCGGCAACAAGGCCGCGGACCGGGCGCCGGAATTCGATTTCATGAGCGACCTGTTTCACCACATTGCCTGCCCCAACTACTACCGAGCACCGGCAGGGATGAGCGAGGCGGAGTTTCTCGACAGCCTGGTCAACGAGTTCGAAGACAAGATCCTCACCCTCGGCCCGGACAACGTGGCCGCGTTCTTTGCCGAGCCGATCATGGGCTCCGGTGGCGTGATCATTCCGCCCAAGGGCTACCACCGGCGGATGTGGGAAATCTGCCAGCGCTACGACCTGCTGTATGTCGCCGATGAAGTGGTCACCTCGTTTGGACGCCTGGGCGCATTTTTCGCCTCCGAGGACGTCTTCGGCATGCAACCGGACATCATCACCACCGCCAAGGGCTTGACCTCGGGCTATCTGCCGCTGGGCGCATGCATTTTCTCGGAGCAGATATGGCAGGTGATCGGCGAGCCGGGCAAGGGCCGCTGCTTTACCCACGGTTTCACCTACAGCGGCCATCCGGTCAGCTGCGTGGCGGCGCTGAAGAACATCGAGATCATCGAGCGGGAGCACCTGCTGGCCCATGTCGAGGACGTGGGTGCGTACTTGGAGCAGCGCCTGCAAACCCTCGCCGGGCTGCCGCTGGTAGGTGATATCCGCTGTCAGCGGCTGATGGCCTGCATCGAGTTTGTCGCCGATAAACACACCAAGGCACTCTTGCCGGATGCGGTGAACATTGGCGAGCGCATCCACCTGCGGGCCCAGGCCAAAGGTTTGCTGGTACGCCCTATCGGGCATTTGAACGTGATGTCGCCGCCGCTGATCATTACCCATGCGCAGGTGGATGAGGTGGTCGAAACCCTGCGTCAGTGCATCCTCGACACCGCCACCGAACTGCGCCAGAGCGGCGAGTACCAGGGACGATGAGCCACAACGCCGAGCCTGCCTCGGCGTTTTTGCCGCAGCGCTGGCCGGCGGGTAGACTGGCCAGCATGAACGCACCTATCGATCAGCCCCCTGCCCTTTGCCTCCAGGCACTCGAAGCCTGGCACGACGCCCTGGGCCAGGCGTTTATCCATGTCGATGAAGCGTCATTCCTCGGGCACCTGGCCGCCGCGCTGTGTGCCTTGTGCCCTGTCGAATCGATGATGATCAGCCTGGAACGCCAGGGCCTGGCGCCGCATCTGCTCTATCAGCAAGGCATTCCACGGGCGCATCAGGACGAAATCATTCATCGCTACTTTTCCCGTGGCTATCAGTTGGACCCGTTCTGCCTAGCCGTCGATAAAGGCCTGGCGGAAGGCTTCTACTCGCTGGCGGAAATTGCGCCGGATGACTTCTTCAACAGTGAGTACTACAAGACCTATTACCTGCGCAGCGGCGGCGCCCTGGAAAGTTACTACATCGTCGACCTGTGCCCGCGCAGCAAGATATCCCTGTGCATGTTCCAAGGCCTCAGTGCCGGGCAGTTCAGTGAGGCGCAGTTGGCCTTGCAGCGTTCGGCCCACTCGGTGATCCGCGCGTTGCTGCACCGGTTTGGCACGACGGGTGGGTTGGACAAGGTGGTGGGCGACCAAGCCTTCAGCCAAACCCGTGTGCATCAACAGATCGAAGCGGCCTTCATGGGTTTTGGAGATGGGCTGCTGACGGTGCGTGAGCGGGAAATTGCGCACTTGATCCTGCGCGGGCACTCGGTGAAATCGACGGCGCAGGTGCTGGGGATTTCGCCGGAGACCGTGCGCATGCACCGCAAGCATGTGTACACCAAGCTCGCCATCAACTCCCAGGCGGAGCTGTTTGCATTATTTATTGAATGGATGAGCCGGCAGCAGTAGGGGTTACGCCCTTCCCCTTCCCCTTCCCGCAGGAGCCCACCGATGACCTGGTTTTCCGACCCCGACGCTGTCGCCCGCTACGCAGAAGGCCCTGTGCGCCTGGTACCCGGTTTCGATGGCCTGCAGCGTATGAGCACACTGCTGCTGCGCGAAAGCGTACCGGCCACGGGCAATGTACTGGTATTGGGCGCGGGCGGCGGGCTGGAGTTGAAACGGTTTGCGGACGCCGAGCCGGGCTGGCGTTTTGTGGGGGTGGACCCGTCTGCCGAGATGTTGAAACTGGCGCAGGCGACGCTGGGGCCTTTGCTGGACCGCACGCAGTTGCATGAGGGCTATATCGACACGGCGCCGCTGGGGCCGTTTGATGGCGCCACGTGTTTGCTGACCCTGCATTTCATTCCGGCGGCCGAACGCCTGCAGACGCTCAAGGCACTCTGGCAGCGGCTGTCACCTGGTGCGCCGCTGATCGTGGCGCATCACAGCTTCCCACAGGCCCCGACGCAAAAAGTCCGCTGGTTGAAACGCTATGCGGCATTTGCAGTGGACTCGGGGGTGCCGGCGGTCGATGCCGAGCGGGCGATCACCGCGATCAGTGCGCAGCTTCCGGTGCTGTCGCCCGAGGAGGATGAGGCGCTGATGAAGGAGGCCGGCTTTGAAGGTGTCGAACTGTTTTACGCCGGTTTCAGCTTCAAGGGATGGGTGGGCTACAAGCCGCGCTAGCAGCTTTACCAACTGCCTGATGCGCCACCGCCACCGCTCGAGCCGCCGCCCCCGGACGAGCTGCTCGAGCTGGAGCTGCTGGAACTCGAGCTTGACCCACCGTCCGAACTCGACCCCGACCCGCCGCCGGTCTTGCCAAAGATGAACAGCGCCGCAAATGAAGCGATGGGGAACGCAAACAGCCAGCCGTTACGCCCCAACTCCATCAGAAAACCCGCCGCCACATAAACCGCTACAGCCGCCAGCAACCGTGCGACGAAGCCCGCCCGACTCTGCTTCCAGGCCTCCTTCATGATCACGAACAGGATCAGGTACAAACCCAGCACCACCAACGCACCGACGGGAAGCGCCAGCCAGTGGATGAAGTTGACGTCTGCGTACCAGTGATCCACCGCCAACAACGCCAGGATGTAAGTCAGCAGCCCGACCACGCAGTAAAACACCGCCCGCGCCATCCACAACGCGCCGAACGTTGCGCCGCCGATCAGCAGGATCAGTGGCATCACCAGCAGGAACATCAGCCAGTCGCGGCCACCGCCAAAGATCGCCAGCAGCACCGTGGCGGCCACCGCCGCAATCAAGGCGCGGCGCCAATGCAATTTGCCGGCGGCGATCAGCACACCGCCCACGGCGCCGAGGATAAACGCCAGCAGGATTGCGATGATCTGGGGGTTGATCCCGGGCGCCGCGACGCTGGGCAAATCACCGCCGTCCACCAGCACGACCAGGTCATTCACGCCCTGGGCCACACCGCCCGCATAGTCGCCCTGGCGAAACGCCGGGGTGATATGTTCTTCGATGATGCGGTGGGCCAGCAGGTCGGTGACGGTGCCTTCCAGGCCATACCCCACCTCGATACGCACCTTGCGGTCGTCCTTGGCCACCACCAGCAGGATGCCGTCGTTGACGTCCTTGCGGCCCAGCTTCCAGGCGCGGAACAGTTGGTTGGCGTAATCCTCGATGCTCGCGCCGCCGGTGGTGGGCACCAGCAGCACGGCCACTTGCGAGCCTTTGCGCTGTTCAAGCTCGGCGAGCTGGTTTTTCAGACGGTTGGTGGTGTCGGCATCCAGCGTGTTGGTAAGGTCGATCACCCGCTGATCGAGGGCCACGCCGATAGGCGAAGTGTCCGCCTGGACGGTGCCAAACAGGCTGGCGACCATCAGCACCAGCAGACTCAAGACGGATTGCCGTGCACACCGCATCATGTTTTGTTACCTGAAATTTCTTCCTGAAGGCGGCGACTTTACCTTATCTGCGCTGTAACGCGTGACCCGCAGTTGACCGTGCAGTTTCAGGCCACGTAGGCGCTGCCCTGCATCACCGGCTCCACACTGCCGGTCAGTACGACACCGCCCTCGCCCGCCCACTGCACGGTCACCGTGCCGCCGTCGCACTGCACCTGCACCGTGGCGTCCAGCAGCCCGCGCCGGATCCCGTTGACCACCGCGCCACAGCAGCATGAACCGGAGCCCAGCGGCACACCGCCGCCGCGTTCCCAGATGCGCAGGCGGATACGGCCGCGGTCGAGCACCTGCACAAAATGCACATTGGTCCTGGCCGGGAACAGCGGATGATTTTCCAGTGTCGGCCCCAGGGCTGCTATGTCGACAGCCGCGATGTCCTCCACGAAAAACGTGCAATGAGGATTGCCCATGCTGCACGCGGCCGGGTCGCCTTCGATGGGCAAGGTCCGTGTGTCCATGGCTTGGGACAAGGGCACTGCCGCCCAATCCAACGACGGCTCGCCCATGTTCACTGACACTTGCCGGCCCGATTGCCGCACGCAGGTGAGCAGGCCTCGGTCGGTACGCAGCACGATCGAGTCGGTGCCGGCTTCATGCATCAAGCGGTCAGCCACACCACGGGTGGCGCTGCCACAGGTGGCCAACGGTGTGCCGTCGGGGTTCCAGAACCGGATACGCGCCGCGGCTTCTTCGCAATCGAGGACCACGGCCAATTGGTTGAAGCCAACACCGGTATGCCGGTTGCCCAACTGACGGGCGATGGGCGCGGTGATGGGATCGTCCAGGCCACGACGATCAATGATGATGAAATCGTCGCCGTGGGCGTGCATCTTTACGAACGGCAAGCGCATGGGCTGTCCTGTGATCGACCTGGGGAGAACGGAAGGATACCCTGAACCGACCCACCCTTATCGAGCGCAACGCATGCTAATTGTCTTCAGCGGACTGCCCGGCACCGGCAAGACCACGATTGCCCGCGAATTGGCGCGCCAGACGGGTGCGGTTTACCTGCGTATCGACGTGATCGAACAGGCGATCCGCAGCGCCGGCGTGCTGGCGGACGATGTGGGGGCCAGCGGCTACGGCGTGGCGACTGCGCTGGCATCGAGCAATCTGCAACTGGGCCACACGGTGGTGGCCGACTGTGTGAACCCGGTCAGGGAAAGCCGCGAGGCGTGGAAGGCGTTGGCGGCAATGGCAGCGGTTGAGCTGATCAATATTCGCGTGGTGTGCTCTGACCGCCAGGAACATCAACGGCGGGTGGAACGCCGTGTGGGGGATGTTCCCGGCCTGACGCCACCCACCTGGCAGTCTGTGTTGGCGCATGAATACGAAACGTGGGATGGAGCGTCGATGGAAATCGACACCGCGCTCTTGACCCCGGATCAAGCCGTCGCAATGGCCTTGCAGCACCTCACAGGTGCCGAATAGACAATCCCTGTGGTGAGCGGGCTTG
>NZ_JFCA01000044.1 GCF_000612585.1 Pseudomonas sp. CHM02 | reverse complement strand
GGTGAAGTTCAACTATTAGTAGTGAAGAGAGCTGATCTATGCACCGGCTCTGGTAGGCTAGATTACCCTCTGTCCTTCGGTTCGTATGATGTACTACACGCCCCCTGCACTGCGAATGCTCGATGACCTAGGCATATCGTTGAGTTCCGTGATTGGTCGCAACCTCCAAGAGTTCGATGAGGCTAAGGCTCTTGAGCTTGCTGAAGTTGATGCAAACGGTAGACAGCATTTGCTGGTGCCTCTTGCTGCTCAGGCCTGGCGGCAGCTGAAGGCTTCTGCCAACAAGCATGGTGTGAATATTTACATTGTTTCGGCCTTCAGAACTGTTGAACGGCAGGCTGCAATAGTCAAAAAAAAACTAGCTTCGGGTTTAAGTATTGAAGAGATCCTGACGGTCTCGGCTCCTCCGTTTTTTAGCGAACACCATACCGGGTGCGCCGTCGATATAGGTACGTCCGGAAGCGCTGTACTTGAGCGAGAATTTGAGAGTTCGTTAGCCTATGAGTGGCTGACAGAAAACGCGAGATCATTTGGTTTTCACATGTCTTACCCAATCGATAATGCCGCCGGCTACGCTTATGAGCCTTGGCATTGGAGATTTAAAGCTGACTGATATCCGCTTGAAGTAGACGGTTGCCGACAAGCCTTTCGCGGCTAAACGGGCGCCCACTTATGTGGCAGCAGATCCTCGATTTCATTTGCCCGCTGCGTCGGCAGGCGCGTGAGAACGTCCTTCAGATAGGCATACGGGTCATGACCATTCAGCCGCGCAGACTGTATCAAGCTCATGATCGCTGCCGCCCGTTTGCCACTGCGTAGCGACCCAGCGAAGAGCCAGTTTTTGCGACCAAGAGCCCATGGCCTGATTTGGTTTTCGGCCCAATTGTTGTCTATGGGTACGGCCCCATCATCGAGGTAGCGCGAAAGCGCTGCCCAGCGTTTCAGGCTGTAATCGAGTGCTTTACTGATCGCCGAACCTTCGGGCACAAGAGCGCGCTGGGCGATCATCCAGGCATGCAGCATGTCCATCACCGGGACGGCTTTTTCTTGCCGTATTTGGCGCCGTAAATCTGGCTCCAGATCGCGGACTTCGCTCTCGATTTCGTACAACAACTGGATATAGCGCAGGGCTTGCTCGGCGAGCGTGCTTTTATTCGTCGCATGCAGCTCGAAGAACTTGCGCCGCGCATGGGCCATGCACCCGATTTCGGTCACGCCAAGTTCGAAGCTGGCTTTGTAACCGCCAAAATCATCGCAGACCAGCTTGCCCCTCCAGTCTTGCAGGAAGTTGCGAACATGCTCACCGGCTCGGCTAGGACTGAAGTCGTAAACCACCGCTGCCAATTCCGAGAACTGGCTGGTGGCGTAAGCCCAAACATAGGAACGATGGGTTTTCTTTGTTCCCGGCATGAGCATCTGCACCGGCGTTTCATCGGCATGAATAACTTGCTGCCCAAGTACCACGTCGCGCAGTGCATCGACCAGCGGCTGTAACTGCACGCCGGTCATGCCAACCCATTGAGCCAAGGTTGAGCGTGGAGTCGCCAGACCCGCTCGACCGAAGATTGATTCCTGACGGTAAAGCGGCAGGTGGTCGGCAAACTTGGCGATCATGACATGGGCCAGCAGCCCGGCAGTTGGGATGCCCTTATCAATAATCTGTGCCGGAACCGGTGCCTGAATCAGCGTTTCGCAGTCATCGCAGACCCATTTGCCGCGCACATGGCGTTCCACTGTGAACACACCAGGCGTGTAGTCCAGCTTCTCGCTGACGTCCTCGCCGATGCGCTTCAGGGCGCAGCCGCATGCGCAGTTAGTGTTGTCCGGTTCGTGATGAATCAAGGTGCGTGGAAACTCCGTCGGCAATGCCGTGCGCTTGGGCTTCTGCTTTTTCTCGGTCGGAGTAATCACTGCCTGTAAGCTTTGAAGCTCTGCTTCAATTGCCGCGATATCGGTATCGATCAGGTCATCGAGCAAACTGGCCTGCTCAGGATTCATCTGCTCGCTGCGTTTGGCAAACTTCAACCGCTTGAGCTGGGCTATCTCATGAGTCAGCTTTTCGATCAACGTTTGGTCGCGGTTGATCTTATTGCCCATCGTCTCAACGGTTTTACCCATCGTTTCGACCGTCTTGCCCAGCGTGTCGACCTGGTGGTCGAGGCTCTCGACACGCTGCATCAACTGCGCCGCTAAGGCGCGCAGTTGTTCAGGGGTCAAGTGATCAAGATTGGGTAGCGAAGTCATGGGGCCGATTTTGCCAGAGCAGGCAATTCGCGGCGATAGACCGATATGCTAATGGCAGCCATTAAAGCAGTGTGATCGAGCCACCAGAACCTGCGCGTTGCCATGGCAGACCCAGCACCAATGCCTGAAGTTGCTCGGCATTCAGTTCCATCTCAGAACCATGGCGAATGCCAGGCCAGTGGAACTTGCCTTGGTTTAACCGGCGCGCCGCCAGCCATATTCCGAAGCCGTCATGCACCAGCACTTTAATGCGATTGGCGCGGCGGTTGGCGAACATATAAGCACAGTGCGGCTGCGCCGCACCGAACACAGCGATCACCTTGGCCAATGCCGTCTCGGTACCGGCGCGCATGTCCATAGGCTCGGTGGCGAGCCAGATGGAGTCGATGCGAATCATCGCAGAAGGTCTCGAAGAAAGGTCGCGCAGGCAGCAGCATTTTCAGTGGGCCAGTTCACTTTGACGGTGCCACTCGGGTGTTGTATTTCAACGCAGATATTCGATGATGCTGAGTGCAAGCTTGCCCCGGCCACCGGCACGGGTAACGGAATAAATGCAGGTTGCAGCGCTGTGCTTTTCTGCGATTGGAGCCGAATCCATTTGTGGACGAGGTTTGCGTTGAGGTTATGGCTGAGTGCGACGCTGGCAATCGAAGCGCCGGGTTGGGCACACTCTTGAATGACTTGGGCTTTGAAGGACTTGGAATAGGAACGGCGTGTTGGCTGCATGAAATACCCGCTTAAAAGGCTAGAACTGGTGCCCACTTAAATTTAAGTGCACACCATGTCTTGGCTTGGCGGGGCTGGGTAGATGACTTGGCCGGACGGTTACGAGGATACGGTGGCACTCGCTTTATTGCTTCCATTACCCCTCGCTCTGGTGAGCAAGCGGCTTTGGGCGCTGATCTTCTGGAACTCCTGGATGCCCTGAAGATTGAGAAGGCCGTGGTCGCTGGTTACGACTGGGGTGGCCGGGCAGCCTGCGTGGTTGGAGCGCTTTGGCCGGAGCGCGTATCGGGTTTGGTCAGCCGTGAGTCGGGCTACAACATTCAGGACATCGCTAATGCGAGTATCCCCGTCGCGCCCGAGATTGAGAACCGCTTGTGGTATCAGTATTACTTGCACGGCGCCCGCGGCTATGCCGGGCTTGAGGCGAACCGTGACGCGTTCTGTCAGCTTTTATGGAAGCAGTGGTCGCCTACCTGGCACTTCTCGGATCAAACGTTCGCAGCGTCCTCACAGTCCTTCCAAAACTCTGACTTCGTGGACGTGGTCACCCATTCATATCGCCATCGGTTCGGCTTAGTCGCGGGCGACCCTCAGTACGCGCACATCCAGAACCAGCTAGCGCTTCAACCCGACATCTCCGTACCTACGGTCATATTGGCAGGCTCAAACGACGGCGTCACACCGGCTCAGAGTGAACAACAAGCGTTGATCAAATTCACCGGCTCTGCGCGGCGATTAATCCTCGATGGCGTTGGACACAACGTACCCCAAGAGGCGCCAGCTGATTTTGCGCAGGCCGTACTTAGCCTGTTGCACCTCTAAGCTAGGTTTGCAGCACCAATGGCAGGGAGCGGATATGACTCGAAGGCCACGATAGCGGCCATAGGGCGCACGGAGCTCGACAGATGCCCCCCCTACAGCCCCAGGTCGGCCGAGAAGTAGTTGTCACGCATCGCATCTGTTGCATGCTCGTCTTCGATGAGAATTTGCTGCAAACGCCGGCTGAGATGCCAGCGAAGCCCTGACCGCATTTCGATGTAGCCATTCTCCAGGCAAAGGCCGGAGTGATCATTGGCTATGAACGCGCGAGCTAACGCCTGAAAGGCTGATGACTCCATGCTGGACTGATAAATTCGCGTAGGATCGTCGAGCCCCGGGCGCCTCCGGTATTGCATCAGTGCCTGGGACACAATTGGTTCGAGGCTCGGCCCATACGCTTGGGCCGCTAGCGACCAAATCAGCACCTCAAGTTCGGTTTCCAGCATCGATCTCATTTCAGGGGCGCTGTTTCCAGCCAGCCCTCAATATTCGCTCAAACCGTCATCAGCGTCGAGCATGTCGCCCTTTGGCCCCAATCCTGATGAGTTTGAAAATCGCCACGCATTACCTTGAGCCATGACCTTTTAGCCGCAATGGGCGCGGGTGGATCGGCCGCGGTATGCGGTGCTCAAGTCAAATCCACGATTTTTTTGGGAAGTGGTTTTTCTGTGTTTGTAGTCAAAGAGAAGGCGGCGGCACAGCCGCCGAATAACCGATGCCCCTAAAGCCTGTAGAACCATGCACCGTCAGCACGGCTGCATCAGCCAGAAGCCAAAACCGAAGAAGAAACCAGACCCTGAACAGCGCTGAAAAACCCAAATCGACTCAAGTCCGATCACCTCAAAGGTGGCGATCAGGGGCGCATAAAGCGGCGTGACGAAGATCTATGCTTTTTCTTTTGCTCTCAAATACAAAACTCCGTCGCCGTTAAAAAATTTCAAGGGGGGTCTCTAAAAGAAATATGAAATACAGTGAAATCACCTTTTTCTACCAGCAGTAAGAGCGGATATCACTGGTAAATGACGGTCTCGATGCCCCCCCTTTTGCGGCGATGAGTGGGGAGAGAATCAGCTAGTTACCCGAGCGGCGCCCGGATTACTCGATGGCCAGGAGCGTTACCAACCGGCCTAACAAGCGGAAGAATCGGCGGACATACAGGGCGCCCATATCGATGCGGTTCAGGTGCCAACATGGCGTCCCCACCAGTGCTCTGCAAACCGTGAAAATGGGTAAACAGCTGGCTGCTGAATCGACCAGGGTCTGCGGCCCTCGCGCGTCAAAGCAGCAGTCACTCCAGCGCAGGTGTTGAAACTGCCGCCCTTGCCAGAGGCGCAGGTGCGTTCTTCAAGGCAGACTGCCCCGGACTTTAGGGCGGTGCCCTCCTCCAGAAGAGTCACACCAGCGATCAGTCGACTACAAGTTGGGAGATCTCGATCAGGTTGAGATCAGGGTCTCGCACGTACACTGAGCGAATCGGCCCGGTCGCACCGGTACGCTGGACAGGGCCTTCAATGATCGGCCATTGGAATGTGGTCAGGCGCTTCATGACCTCATCCAACGTGCAACTGGCGATGAAGCACAGGTCTAACGATCCTGGCACCGGCAAGTGCGCTTTAGGCTCAAATTCATTGCCTTTCAGATGAATGTTGATTTTCTGTATGCCGAAACGAAACGCTAGCCGCCCTTCTCCAAATGTCTCGAGCTGCATGCCCATCACGTCGATGTAAAAGCGCTTGCACGCCTCAACGTCCACGGTGGTGAGTACGATGTGATCCAGGTGATCGATCATTGACGTGTCTCCCGAGCGCTGGGATTGTACATCGCCTCAGCCGTGAAACCTCACGAAGCTTTCGGCAGGAATGCGCTCACTCGCGAGCGTATTTTCGATCTTACTGTGGTCTGCATAGCCCAGGCTCATGGCGCACACCATGATTTCATCATCTGGCAGGCTCAATTGTTCAGCCACTAGCCTGTGGTAACGGTTGAATGCGGCTTGGGGGCAGGTATCCAGTTCAAACGTTCGAGCCAGCAGCATCACGCTCTGAACGAACATCCCAAAATCGAGCCAAGTGCCCTGCTCCATGCTGCGATCCGTAGTAAAAATGAGTCCGACGGGAGCGTCGAAGAAATCGAAATTACGGGCGTGCTGGGCCTTCATGGCTTGCTTGTCATCGCGGGTGATCCCCAGCAGCGAGTACAGCCCCCATCCCAATGCGCGGCGACGCTCGATGTAGGGTGACTTCCAGTGCTTGGGGTAATAGGCAAACTCCTCCGTGTGGAGGGCATCCTGGTCTGGGTCGCTCTGCACATCCTTGATGCGTTGAGACAAAGCAGCCTTAGTTTCACCGGTAAGGATGTGCGCTTTCCACGGCTGAATGTTGCTCCCGGAGGGAGCACGCGCCGCTTGGCTCAGGATGGTCTTCAATACTTCCTGATTGACCTGATCTGGAAGAAACGCCCTCACGGAGCGACGAGATTTCAGGGCCTCGACCACGCTCATTGTCGACTGGTGCATAAATCACTCCTAGTGAACGTGCTGGCAATCCGGGTAGCCGTGTGCCACCTCATCCTTGCGCATTACAAGCGAACTGCCTGTCTTACTTCGCCGGATTCTGATCATGGTCGCCAGCATCCGATGGGATGCCGGCGTACAGCGTTATGAGTTTGCAAAGCTTCATCGGTCAACATTTGCCGCATTCTACTTCCAGCTCGGGTGCGAGCGCGCTATGGCCTCACTCTAGGACGAGTAAGGACATCAGGATCACTCTCTTCCGGCCTGAGTGGCCAGACGTCTATGACATGTTGCCTCATTCGGCCGTGAACGTGATCTCCGGATTCCACTCGTTGAAGGGCTGCTGATGAATCTCCCAGAAGCGCTGTGCGATCGCAGAGGCTTCTGGTGACTCAGGTGCAATGTTCGCTGCGACCGTGACAGTACCGATGTGGATGCCACGGACTTTGAGTGCTTCGAACAATCCCAACACTAGGGCGCGGATGCCTGCCTTGCCGATGCTGAGTGACAAATAGTCTGGACTTGGGTACAGGGCGAAGCCACCCCCGGTGTGCAAGATCGTGCCCGCTCCGGTTTTGCCCATCACCGTCAGTGCTGACTGAGTGGCCGCCAGTGCACCTCCAATGTTAACCGCCAGGTCGGCGTTGAAGCTGGTGCTCGGCTGGTCGTCTATCGTGGACTGCCTGAGATTGGCGGCGTTGTAGTGCACCACGTCGAGGGTGCCAAATTGCGTTTCGGCGGCTGCAATCAGTTGACCGATGGAACTCGCGTCGGACGCATCTACAAAGCGCGCATGCGCGTCATACCCATCGATGCTCAGTCTTTCGACCAGGGCTTGGGTTCTCTGCTGATCTCGAGCGCTCAAGATGACCCGGTAGCCTTCTCGTGCAAAGCGCAATGCAGTCTCAAAGCCAATGCCTGGCCCGGTACCAATACTGAGGAATGTTTTCATGTGAAGCGCCTGCTGTAGGAAAGGACTTGATCCAGTCTAAAGATGCATAATCGAATGATAATCAGCAGTCGGTGCATTTGAATGATGCGGAATTTGCAGTAGTCTTTGAGCGCGCTTAGCCTTGAGGAACTCACAACCTTTATCGCCGTAGTGGAACACAGCAGTTTCATAGAGGCCTCAAACGTGGTCGGCCGTGATGCCACCATCATCTCGCGTCGGATCAGTCGACTCGAGAAAAAATTGGGTGTTCGCCTGCTCTCACGCACCACCAGCAAGGTTGCTTTAACTGAAGTGGGTAATCAGTACTACCAGCGTGTGCGCAGAATCCTGGAAGACCTAAGCAGCGCAGGAGAAGAAGCCAGCGATCTTGCTTCCAAACCCCAAGGCCTGCTGAGAATCTCTGTGCCCGTCACCTTCGGTCGGCAGTGGGTTGCCCCCGCTCTGCCAGGATTTCTGGCCAAGCATCCGCAGATACGAGTAGATGCTGCCTTCAGTGACAGGTTTGTCGATCTGGTTGCAGAAGGGTTCGACGTCGTAATCAGGCTGGGCGCTTTAAAGGACAGTACTAACACGGCCACGTGGATCGCCCCATCTGAAACGGCGCTTTTCGCGTCGCCTGGATATCTGCGGGCACATGGTGTCCCTTCGCACCCCGAGGATCTGTCCAGTCATGCCTGTCTAGGCTTTACCAGCCATGCGAGCTGGCCAGAGTGGATTTTGGTGAGCAAGGACTCCCAGCGAGCTATCAAACCATCCGGCCCGATGACGGCAGATAACTCAGAAGCCCTCCTGGCAGCTGCAATAGAGGGACTGGGTATTGTCCTGACACCTGACTGGCTGGCAGGGCCTGCTGTGAAATCCGGAAGCCTGGTGAGGATACTTCAAGGTTGGCAGGGTGTAGCGAACGGGGGTATCCATGCGGTCATGCCTCCAGGACGCCTAGTGCCGGCCAAGACGAGGGTGTTCGTTGAGCACATCTCGACAACTATTCGCACCGCCTGGTCGCGCGACTTAAGTTAGTTCGGGCCAAACATGCGGCACGCAATAACAATCTATTACTTAAACAATAACAATCACTGTTAATGGAGGATTGCCAATCAATTAATATAACGAGGATTTATCATCTACATGCTGCTCGTTATTCTGGCTCCCACACCAAACAACGGAGTCACAAAATGAATTCCCTCGTAAATGCCCCAAAGAAAGTTGCAGTACAACGCACTCAAGCTCCAGGCTTCTTCCGGTATGCGCATGGTGATGTTGTAGTAACCGCCCTGTATGACGGTTATGTAAGTCTTGACCCAATGACACTTACCGGCCTGACCGACGAAGAACGTGCTGAAGACCTTACCCGTCAAATGCATGCACTCAACGCCGACGTCGACTCCGCCGTCAATGCCTTCCTGATTCACGATGGCAAACAGCTGATCATGGTCGACGCAGGCTCTGCCCATGTCGCTGGCCCAACTATGGGCAAATTGCTCAAGAACATCGCAGCCGCCGGCTACACCCCCGAGGATGTCGATACCATTATTCTGACTCACATGCACCCCGACCACATCGGCGGCATCACGAATGAACAAGGTGTCGGGTTCTTCCCGAATGCGATCGTCTGGACACACAAGGCGGATGCAGACTTCTGGCTGGACACCAACACCGCGGACGGCCTACCTGATGGCGAGAAAGCATTCGTCCAGATCGCCATTGACGCAGCCGCTCCTTACATCGCAAGCGATCGCTTCAACACTTTCGCCTTCGGTGATGAGATTGTTCCTGGTTTGATCACTGCAGTTGATGCCGCAGGCCATACCCCAGGACACACAGCTTTCATGGTGACTTCGGCTGGCCAGAACATGCTGTTCTGGGGGGACATCTCGCACATCCCTGCGATCCAGCTGCCTCACCCAGCCGCGACCATCGAGCTGGACGTCTTCCCTGAAATGGCTGTGGCATCTCGTAAGCGCGTACTGGCTGATACCGTCAAGGGTCAGTGGGTAGTCGGCGGCTCGCACCAACCGTTCCCCGGCATCGGCCGCGTCCGCCAGGAAGGCGAAGGTTATGCATGGGTCGCCGCGGAATATGGCGCACCTTCCTCGCTGGATGATTGATCACTCTGTCGGGTTCTCGGCCCCAAAGGCCGGGGCCAGATGAGGGCTCATTACAAATATTCGTTAGCGTGCGGTGGCTTCGTCCACCGCACGTCTGCGTGCAGCCGCTTAACAGCTGACGAGCGAGCCGCCACCCCCTCCCCCTTAGGTATCGACGAATCATGCTGACTACCATGACCTCGGCCTCCACTCGGCTAGCGTCTACGAATGAGCCTTTGCAGACCCCAATTAAGGGTCGCAACTTGCGAAAGCTTCTGCATTTTCTCGGGCCTGGCTTGATGGTGTCAGTGGGTTACATGGATCCTGGCAACTGGGCGACGGCTATAGAAGCGGGCTCGCGGTTCGGTTACGCCCTCCTCTTCGTTGTAGTGCTGGCGAGCTTTACGGGCATGGTCTTGCAAAACCTCAGCTCGCGGCTTGGTATCGCGACCGGAAGAGATCTTGCACAGCTATCACGCGCGCATTACCCACCTGCGGTCGCACGGGGTCAATGGCTCCTGGCCGAACTATCCATCCTGGCTACCGATTTGGCGGAGGTGCTAGGAGCCGCCCTTGCATTCCACCTGTTGCTCGGGGTGTCGATCATGACCGGGGTAGTCCTGACTGCCTTTGACACGCTGCTGGTTCTGGCCTTGCAACGGGCAAATGTACGTCGCCTCGAGGCAATCGTGCTGGGCCTCATCGGTACGATCGGTGCCTGTTTCTTCGTGGAGCTTGTATTGGTCAAACCGTATTGGCCGGACGTCGTTGCCGGACTGCGTCCGAGTTGGGATGTCTTGAGCCATCAGGAGCCGCTGTACCTGGCGATCGGGATTCTTGGAGCGACGGTGATGCCGCACAACCTCTACTTGCATTCCTCACTAGTTCAGGCGCGAGTTCGCT
The DNA here is from genome assembly GCF_000612585.1 of Pseudomonas sp. CHM02. Taxonomy (GTDB): domain Bacteria; phylum Pseudomonadota; class Gammaproteobacteria; order Pseudomonadales; family Pseudomonadaceae; genus Aquipseudomonas. The sequence continues at coordinate 47,817 of NZ_JFCA01000044.1, read as the reverse complement.
CCCATGAGCCGAAGGCCAAGGCAACTGCCATACAATTTGCCCGTCTGGACACGTTGGCTTCTTTGACGTTGGCGTTGCTTATCAATGCAGCGATTTTGATCTTGGCAGCTGCAGCGTTCCACCGCACCGGCCACACCGATGTAGTGGAGCTTCAGGACGCGTTCCATTTGCTAGACCCCATTGTTGGCGGCGCCTTTGCGAGCCTGCTATTTGGCATAGCCCTGCTGGCCTCAGGGCAAAGCTCGACGTTCACGGGCACGATTGCGGGACAAGTAGTGCTGGAAGGCTTTCTTCAGCGCTCTATTCCCTGCTGGGCACGCCGCCTGATCACACGGGGCATAGCGTTGATCCCGGCAATGATTGGCGTGTGGTGGCTGGGTGACAGCGCGGTTGGAAAAATGCTGGTGCTGAGCCAGGTAGTGCTAAGCCTTCAACTCCCTTTTGCACTGTGGCCTTTGATCCGCTTCACCAGCAATTCCCGCTTGATGGGTGAGTTCGTCAATCGGCCATGGGTACGCTGGCTAGCCTGGGGACTGTTCGGCCTGATCTCGTTCGCAAATGTCATGTTACTGATGATCGCGCTGAACGACTGAAGCATCGACATGAAGATCCGAGTTCCCAATGCAAAGCACATACTCTTTGTACTTTTTCAAATCATTGCATCATCGGATTGCGCAATAAAATACTAACAATCAATTATCCAATCGCTGGTTAAAGATATCGACGCCAACCGGTATCCTACAGGCATCTAATAGCGATGCATTTGATGGGCGCGAAGTGCTTATCAAGCAATTGCTTTCCCGCGGTTCCAGGCTCGAGTGATGCAGTCATAACTTAATCGAAACGGAATTCAAGACCAGGTTATGTTTTCTCGCTCCCAAAATATTGAAGGTTGAAGTGATGATTGACGTCATTCTATGTGCCGGGCGTAGTGCGCTCGAGGTCGCACTCTATACGTTATTGCCGATAATGGTGCTACTTACCATCATCATGCGACTCCTTGAGGCGTATGGCGTGTTGGACAAGCTAGTACAGTGGCTCACCCCGATAGCGCGCCCATTCGGCCTGCCAGGGTTAGGTGCGCTGGCTCTGTTGCAAGGCAGCCTGATCAGTTTCATCGCGCCGCTGCCGACGATGAAGGCCATGGAGGCTCGCGGGGTCTCTACCAGGGGGCTTGGTGCCACGTTAGCGGGTGTACTTGCGATTGCACCGGCAAACGCAACATTCCCTCTCGCCTCGTACGGGCTTCATGTGGGATTCACCCTCCTCGAATCCACCATTGGAGGTCTGACGGCCGCGACAGTAACCTACTGGTTCTTTGGCCGACGCCTCTCCGGACTTCGCGAGGAACCGCTTGCAGTTGAAGTTCGCGCTTCGGAGCGTCAGCCCCTTTTGATGATCATCAACACCGCTGGCGCTGAAGCCATTCAATCGATCTTGGGCATCATCCCGATGCTGCTGCTTTCACTGGTCATCGTGATGGGCCTGCAGGCCGCCGGTGCAATCGGTTGGCTGGTAACCGCAATGAGTCCGCTGTTAACGGTGATTGGGATCGACCCAGTCTACATATTGCCCACCATCACCAAATTCTTGGCCGGCAACACAGCTTTTGTCGGATTAACCCACGAAACGGCGAAGCAACCAGGTTTTGTTCCAGAGCATTTCTGGAAAGGCGCGGGATTTCTCCTGCACCCGCTAGACCTCACCGGTGTCGCCATCTTGACGGCGGGCGGCCCGCGGATCATGAGCACGATCGCTCCGGCGCTCGCCGGCGCAGTGGTCGGAATCGCAGTGCGTGGGATGATCACAGTGCTCTGTGGATGATCAAGTGGCAAAGGACAAGCCAGTCACCAGTGGACTGGCGACGGCCCTACGGCCCAGCATCGCTAGATACTGAGTGGGCTTTCCCTAGAACGGGTCGGGTGTGGATCCCTCTGACCCTGCGCCAGACGCGATTTCGAAAGCGCTGTGGTGGATGAGCAACTCTAACTCCAGCGCTTATGACGGCGGTGTATCTCCATCCAGGGAGAATCCATTTATTTGCCCACGCAATAAAATGCCGTGCGCAATCCACCGTCATTTCTAGCCACCCAGATCATAGTCGCATCAGACTTTCTGAGCGGCTCAGCACCCCAAACGGCCTAACACTTCCCTGAGGTGCACTCCGGGTTGAGCGCGGTACCAGTATCCAAGACAACCTGAGCTAAGATGTCTTCACACGCCAGTGCCGTCTAGGACACAAATGCAGCATGAACCTTCAATCGCTCGGCGAAAAATTGCAGCGTTATCGGAGCCAGTTGGAAGCCACACAGGAAGACGTGGCCAACGGCACTGCGATCTCCGTGGAGCGTCTGAGTGAAATCGAACTGGGCGTCGTAGAGCCCACGGGTGATGAAATCCTCATCCTCGCCGACGTCTATCGATGTGACTTCAAGTTCTTTATCTCCAACGAGCAGGTGGCCCCGTTCGAACAAACGGAGACCCTTTATCGGGCACACGGCAAGGAGTTCTCGAAAGAGGATCGCTCGGCCATCCAGGAATTTCTGTACCTCTGCGACACAGAGCAGTTCCTAACGCAGGAACTGCATGGTGCGTTCCAAGAATTTTCCTTCTCGCCCACTGGAACCTACTTTAAGGGGCATGCGCAAGATGCCGCCACGGCGCTGCGTAAAGCGATGGGGCACAGTGAGAGGCAAGTGCCTCTGGACGTGTATGCCGAGTTCCGGTCGGTGGGCGTCCACGTATTCCGACGAAAGCTTTCTAACTCCAAAATCTCGGGTGTGTTCATCCAACATCCCACAGCAGGGAAATGCATCCTGGTCAACTACACAGAGGATGTCTATCGACAGCGTTTCAGTGCTGCTCACGAGATGGCTCACGCTATCTTCGACAGTCATGAGGGCGCAAGTGTGACACTGCAGGGTGACGGATCGGACATGCGCGAGGTGCGCGCGAACCGATTCGCATCGTGCTATCTCATGCCCGAGGAAGTCGTCCGCCAACTGCCGGATCCCTCTGGTTGGTCGGAAAGTGATGCACAGCACTGGGCCAATAAATTTCGGGTGAGCTGTGATGCGTTAGGCATAGCCGTAAAGGAGGCGCGGCTAGTCGATGATGATACGAGTCGGCGGATTCGCCAGTATCGAGTGCCAAGAGAAGCAAAAGTAGATCCTGAGCTCCCAGAGCGACTCACCGCTGAACAGCGCGTCAGAAAGGTGAGCTTACTCACACGGGGCCTGTCCGATCATTATGTTGGATTATGCCTGGAGGCTTATAGCCAAGATCTGATTAGCCTTGGCCGACTTTCGGAAGCCCTGCTTTGTGGCTACGCAGAGCTTGCAGACCTAGCAAAACTTTACGGACGAACCCTTCATGGCTATTGATCCTTCAAGCTTTCACCGCATCAATGTGGCAGACACCTGTTCAGTCTGGAATGTGTTGTCGTCCATCCGCTTATATGCGGCCGCGCGTGAAGCGAATTGCGAGTTCTGCATGACTGCATTTGTCCATTACGAGTGCTTAGTCAAAACCCGCACGAATCCCAGCGCGGCAGATCTGGAGTTCAGGGAGCGGCTTAAACGTGAGCAGCAGCGAGGCAGGTTCCAAGCTCACTCCTGCAGTATCAGCGATCTTCAAGCGATCGCAGATTTGGAAAGCCGAAAGCGCCTTGGCAAAGGTGAGTTGTCATCCATAGCTTTCGCCATGAGCATCAGACAAGCCTTCATCACCGATGATAGGAAAGCGCGAAAGCTGTCCGAAGCGGTAGGTAACACGCTTACCCAGACGACCCCTCACCTGCACTCTTGGCTCATTTTCACAAACCTGCTAACCGATACCGACCACAGCACCGTAACCAGCCAACATCAGTCAATGGGGGGTACCTTGGGGCCGCACTTCGATACCGCTTATGATCTCGCGCTTCAGTATCGGTACAACATTAATCGTGCGGTCACCTCTGCGTCACCCTCAAGCAATTCACCATCCCTATCGCCAGCTGGACAGCCCCCAGCCCAAGGCAATCCGAATCCTTGATACAGGAACCTGGTTGGCACCCGGTGTAAGGCATTGGGCTTGGTGGCTTCGAGATTATCGGATGGCCCTGCGGCCTGACACTACGGGCGTTAACTGGCGGTGTTCTTTGCATGGATGTCCAACCTCACCCGCGAGCATCAACTCATGTATCCACCTATTGTGGTGAGTTGCCGACGTTGTGAAGGCTGGTGAAGTTCCGTAGTCCAGGGCTAAGGCGGGTGTGGCTAGAATGTCGGGTTGTCCGACTAAGTCCTCAGCACAAGCTGTCAGCTGACACTCGGCGAATAAACCAACCATTGGGCACATCGTGGATGCTAATTTCGCCGCTAGATAGCAGAGGCTTAATCAACTCTTTGACCTCCCCCAGGCTTGCCAAGTTGAGAGCATACTTAATCTCGATCGGCGAGATTAGCGGGTGCAGATTGACCAGTTCCCTTACGCTTTCAAGAGAAACCACAGGAGGGATCTCGACCATTTCGTTGTTAGTCAGTTGCTCTATCACTTGGCAAAAATCATCATAGTTCAGCACGCCTTTCGCCAAGGTGTTCCTGCCGTCGTACTCAAAAAGGTAAGCCGGCAATGTCCTTAGCCCTAACGTTTGTCGAAACTGAAAATCCTTGTCCAATGCAGCCTGCGCGCGGCCGTCGTTGTAGCAAGTGACAAATGCATCCACATCTATCAACGTTCGCTTGACCACGGCCAGGATCTCGTCAAACCGAGTGGTAGGCCTGCACTCGACAATGGTCGCGTAACGCAGATTGTAGAGAAACAGATCTGCTTTACTGATGTCGACGATCTGCGCAGCCTTATAGGCCAAATTTAGGGGAATTGAGGAGGTATGCTCGGTCGAAAAAAGCTGGAGCCCTTTCATCTTGATGGGCATTCCAGAAATGTATTCTTCGTCCTCGTATATCTTGGCAAGTCTTGCGTTGTACCGATCTAGCGCTAACTCCCGCCCCATCAGCAGATCATTAGGGTCAACAAAGTCATACACGTTGCGCACAAGGCCTGACATGATGAACTTCAGAGTGACTCGACGTTGAAAGTGAGTCTCGAGCTTACGAAAAAAAGGCTCGCTTTCATAAGAGAGCCCCATCATGGGATCGGTGAAGTTACTGATCGTCAGTTTTTTGGGCATCTCTTCCTCTCATTCAACTTAACACGTGACCCGCAATGCTCCAGCAACTGATGTCTTCGTACTTGATGAACACGCTGGTAGGGTCGATGCCCAGGGTCTCGTGGAACAGCTTTGCGATCATCGGGCTCAGTTGCGCATACCCCCGTTGGTCAGGATTGGCAAACACAGCGACCGTTATGTAGCCCATAGGCTCGCTGTTATCCCCACGCAAGTACAACGAGCATTCAGCTTCAAACTCGAGCATCGGTGATGCTTCCGTTTTCCCCGGTATACATTCAGTTGCTCGGCCGAGGCCTGTTTTGAGGCGAAACTCGTGCTCGGGGGTTATCGGGACATTAACCTTGGATACGATGAACGGCACGTCCTGGCTCCTTCGCAAAACTCTCGTTGTGCCAGTTCAGGACAAGCCCCAGAATCGATTCAGCCAACTCTTGCTCTTTGCCCTGGTACGTATGGCCAGTGCGCTCAATGAAAATCAGCTCATTATCATGGGCGAATTGCATATGATCGTTGATATTGCGAAGGAACCCCGACGGGTCACCGTAGGTGAACCGGTCATAGGTGCCGATAATAAGCGCACCCGTATGCTCGATTTTCTCAACCTGTGAAAAATCCTGGTCAGCCTCGACGTGAACGTTGTCAAGAATGTCGGTATACAACCACTGGTATGCAGTGTCCGCTACACAAGGCAGCCAACCCAGCAATGGAAACGGCAGCATCTCCTGCCCCATACCTTGCTCGCGAAACTTGAGGACAAGCTGACGCTGTTCTTGCGTCACTACACTGGTGAGATGCTTGATGTTGGCCGGGCTCAGAAAGATAAATTTTGCTATCCGAGCATCGTTGTTTCTGGAAAGGTAGTAAATGGCCTTATTCACACCCAGAGAATGGGCCGCGAGAATAATGTTTTTGTACCCGGCGTGGTACGCATAGTCTACATAGGCGGCAATATCTTCTTCAGCCTTTGTGAAATCTTCGTTGAAAGAACCTATGCTTTCCTTTTGACCAGTGATCGTGTTTACGATCTCATCTTCTCCAAACGCATCTCGGGTCTGCGCGTAGATAAAATCAATACCTGAGGCGCTCAGGGTGTGCCCGATGTTGTAGTAAAACGGATTGGAGTGGAAGTTACCATGGACGCCAGTTATAGCGATCACCACCGTATCTGTTCCAGTTGACGGGAACAGAACGCCAGTCAATAGCGTTCCGCTCTGCGTAGCAATGTCTAGCCTTTTCATAATTGAATTCTCTAAAAGACGCCTATCGCAGAGCTGGACGCTAGGCTGCGGCGTTGCGCGGTAATTTATTAGTATTGCAAGACCAACTTAGAAGTGGTTGGTTTTGTAACGAACGCCATTCTGCTTAGATGGAGGGAAGAAATCAGTCCCCGCCAGCGTACCCTGCAGCATCGCTGGGGTGTAGCGATAAAAGTCCTTCTTCTCCCAGTCAAAGCTCGTTTCGATTTCTGCCTCCCTATCATTGAGGATCAGCTCGATCAAATTGGGATTGAGCATGATGCTCTTGCCGATTGCGATAAATTCAGCCCATCCTGTCTGGTATGCAGCGAGCATATCGTCCGCGGTATAAAGATTGCCCGCCCCCATGAAAGGTACTCGCCCGGCAATGTGGTCGTGGACAATCTGCATGCGCGTCAGGTGGCTGTCCGCACCCCGCCTAGCTTGCTTATAAAAGTCCCAAAGCGAAATGTGCAAGTACTGAAGTGGCCGAGTAAGCAGCGCATCGACTAGTGCCAACGTTTCTTTCATTGTAATACCATCCTCGCCAGGTTCTTCAGGGGAGAAACGGTAGCCAATGATAAAATCTGGACGGTTATGTTTTTTGCGCACTTCGTCTATGGCGTCAACCAGCGCCAATGGGAAGTTAAAACGCTTCTCAAGAGTGCCGCCCCAGTGATCGGTACGCAGGTTCGTAGCAGCGGAAACGAATTGCTGAATCAGCCATCCGTTCGCTCCATGAATTTCGACCCCGTCAAACCCTGCACGCATCACCAGTTCGGCAGCATTGGCGAAACTCGCGACCTGCTCGCGAACCTCTGCATCCGTCATCGTGCGAAAACGGCCGCTCATGTCGCCGGTCGCAGCGATCACACCCTGCCCCCGGGTCATCCGCGGATCAGCACGTAGCCCAGAATGCGCCAGTTGCACGACAGCTTTCGCGCCTTGCTCATGGGCGATTTCTGCATATTCGATCAGGGTTGGCAGGTCAGACTCATCAATGGCATTGGGCGATTCAAATCCAATTGCGGTTGGATGCACGTTGGTAAAAGGCATGATGAAGAGCCCAAACCCTTCGAATCGATCTGTCCAGAAATTGCGACCCGTTTCGGTCATCTCTCCGTTGGGGCCCGAATCATAGATCGTCAGTGGAGCTACAGTAAGTCGATTCTTGATTTCCACCCCATTATTTAGTCGATAGGGTTCAAAGAGCGGTTTATATGCTTCTTTCATGACGACAGTATCCTCTCCCAGCATAGTTCGGCTGAGTTGGCAGCCATACTGGAAACTTAAGGGTTAGTATCGCGATCTAGTTGATCGGTGTATGAGACAAATTTTATCATGAGGTTTCGCAAGCATTGATAGCTGCAAAGGAAACAATCAATTATCGCTTTGCATAACTAAGTGCCAATTGAACACCGCCCGCTGGGGTGTATCAGCCTAGCCGTGAGTCACGAAGACAGCACCAATCGATGGTGTCAGCGCGCGACGAATGTCGCGGCTGATCCTGATTTCATCACGGACATCGCGTCACTACGATGCAGATAGGAACCTGAACCGCTGTCCAGTACCGGTTCAGGCGTTGATCAGTTGGGAGACCAATGCCAGATCGCTTTCAACCCCGCCCAGCATTGCAGCGGCACCACCCAAACGGGGCTCCCAGCCGAGTGCTATGCAATTGGTAGGTTGAAGTCGTACGTTGCTACCCCAGAACCAACCTGGCCGCAGGCCTGTAGTCGGCTCGGCATTCGGTAAAATTTGGGTCGAGTCAAATACTGCCGCTATGCGGTGAGCGACCGCTGCCCACGTAAAGTGCTCAGTAGCTGGGTAAAAAAGCCCCTCCCTACCTTCCGGAGCCGTGCCAGCGAGAGCACCCTCCAGGATCAGCAAATAGAGCTCAGCCAAATCGCCTACGTGCACGTTAGCCCAGACGTTTTGGCCTGTGCCCACGTATTGGACTGTCCTATGGATGAGGGACTGATAAATCAACCGCGGGATTTGGATTGATGCACGGTGCTCCGCAAATGGCCCTAGGCCTACGCCGAAAACTGTTGGGGGTACGACAAGATAGGTTTTAACCGAACCGGATTTCGCCGCTTCGAAGACCTTGAGGTCGACCAGGCGATGCGGTGCATGAGCGGGGATCGCCGCATGCTTCTCGGCATCCGCGTCATCCCAAATATCTGCATGCTTGTCATCGGTCGGGGATTCACCTCGGCCAGATGAAGTGTCCGACAGAACCCCTGCGCCTGAGGTGTGTATCAGGACGGGACGTACCCCCGTCTTTTTCCACCGGCTCGTCAGACCTATAACTATTGATTGGGCACTTGCCTGATGGTCGCAGCTGGCTGTGTTGAAAACTACATCGGCGTTGGTTGCTTGATCCACAATCAAGTCACGATCATCGAGGGTGCCAAGTACTGGAATGACGCCCATGGACTTGAGCTTTTCCGCATCTTGTTTGCGGCGTACCAGCGCTGAGATCTCAAATCGCGAGAGGTAGTCGCGTGACAGCATCAAGTGCAGAAAGCTACCGGCGATGTACCCGGTTCCCCCCCCCCGTGATAAAAATGCGTGGTTTGCTGGGCATTGAGCTCATTTCAGGTTCTCCCCTTTGAAACCAAGGCCATTTCGTGCCCCAGAACTGAGTTGCGCTGTAAAAAAGCCACTGCCAAGGCGGGATCTGCAACGGCGGCAGTGGCCCAAAACCAGGAAGACCAATTGCTTAGCCCACCCCGTATTGAAAAAATCTCCCGACCAACTTGGCATCTAGTTGGTCGAGTCTTGAAGTGCCGGCTGCATCCCAATCAGACAAAAAACCGTCCGGCAAAATGAAAAGAGGCCATTCAGGCCTCGCGAACCTTGAACGGCTCTTTCACGCCAGGTTGGAAGGTAGCCCCCTGTCGTGGGATAGCGGGGATTGAAAAGGGACGCTACTGACTGGAAGTCGCCCCTTCGATTTTGCGGGTTTAGCTGACCTTGATAACAACCTTGCCAAATGGGCCGCGAGCCAAGTGCTCATAAGCCTCGCGTGCTTGCTCAAACGGGTAGACGTGATCGATTACGGGACGAATATGGTGGGAGTTGAGGAACTCGTTCATCCGGTCGAAGGACGAGCGCGGTGCTACTGCAATACCGCGAATGGTCGTTTGACGGAAGATCAATGGCATCAAGTTCAGATTGGTCGATTGGCCAGTCAGGAAGCCGATCTGAGCGATCTTGCCTCCGACTTTGGTCGCTTGAACAGAGTCATTGATGCCGTCACCGCCGGCGACTTCGAGCAGCAGATCCACACCCTTACCGTCGGTGACCTTCAATACCTCTGCAGCCCAGTCAGGGGTTTTACGGTAGTTCACGCCAGCCACGGCACCCAGCTTGATCACAGCTTCAAGGTTTTCATCACGGCTGGAAGTCACGATGACTTTGGCACCCAGTGCCATCGCGATCTGCGCTGCGAATATCGACACGCCACCGGTGCCCTGTACCAGCACGGTCTGGCCAGCTTCGATTTGGCCGAAATCTACGAGCGAGTACCACGCGGTCAGCGCAGCAATCGGCAGGGTCGAAGCTTCTTCATCGCTCATGTCATCCGGCGCACGAACTGCGCTGTCCTCATGGATGATCATGTATTCAGCGAGGCCGCCAGGCAGCGGAGAGCCGAAGCAATAGTCCGGTTCGTCGTGAGCAGGCATGCCCTCGATCCAGCGGGAGTAAAGGTGGGAATTGACGCGGTCACCTACAGCAAAGCGGCTAACACCCTCGCCCACGGCGACGACTGTACCGGCTGCGTCGCTGACAGGAATCAGAGGCTTAGGAACCATGTGCGGTTCGTAGATGCCGTCCACGATTGCTTTGTCGCGGAAGTTCAGGGAGACAGCACCGATCTTGACCAGCAGCTCACCGGTTTTAGGGGTAGGGGTTTCAGTCTCGCCTTGTTTCAGATTATCGAGACCAAAATCTTGCAGCAACCAAGCTTTCATAGTTCTACTCCAACCAATGTAAGGGCGCGCCGAGTCATTCGGCCATGCCCGAGCTGGAAGGCATTGTTTCTCTACAGATAAGGCGGATAAAGGTCACTTTTGGAACAAGATTGTAATTCTAAAAATTACAATTGAGGGTTCTCAAGCCGGCCGCGCGATCTCATTTGCTCGCTTCCCTGGAAGTAAAAGCGACGCGGATCGGGGCATCCATGCTGGTAAGGTGCTTCCAAAGCTTGCCCGCCGTGCAGGTTACCGCCAGTCAGCACCGTCCCGAGCATTGGCGTGGTCACGGGGCACGTCTGCGGCTTGCTGGCCAACAAAGCTGGATCTTCTGATAGGCTTCGATGGATCTTGCGTTGCTAGACTCACATCCAACCCCCTTCGGCTGTCTGGCCCCACCCGTAGTAGAAGACCCAAAAATGAATATGATCGAAGCGATGGAGATCTACGTGAGCGTCGTAGAACAGGGAAGTTACACGCGCGCGGCGGAGTCTCTCCGGCTTCATCGTCCCGCTCTCTCAAAGGCCATCCAAAACCTAGAGCAAGAGCTTAATGTGCAGTTGCTGCACCGCACGACACGCAAGATACATGTCACTCCGGAAGGCGAGGAATTCTACGGACGTTGCAAACAGATGTTGGCGGATCTCGCCGATACGGTCGCATGGTTCTCTCCCGACCGACCTCCTCGCGGCAAGCTGCGTGTGGATGTCCCGGTAACCTTGGCCAAAGCGTTCATCATTCCTTCACTGCCCCAGTTCCGGGAGGTCTATCCCGAGATCGAGCTGATCCTGGGTTCAACCGATCACCAGATCGATCTCATCGCAGAGGGGGTTGATTGCGCCGTCCGCCTGGGCGAACTGGACTCGTCGAGTTTGATTGCGCGCCGAATCGGAACAGTAGCCATGGTCACCTGCGCAGCACCCGCCTACATCGAAAAACACGGCATGCCGGCCGATTTGGAAAGCCTGGACACGCATTCCGCTGTCAACTTTCTGATCGATCATCGCCGCCAGATCATGCCCTGGAAATTTCAAATCGATGGCGAGACCGTCGCGGTGACGCTCAAGAGCGGGATTGTGGTCGATGACTCGGAGGCATTTTTGAGCTGCGGCCTCGCTGGTCTGGGGCTGTTGCAGGGCCTGCGCCCTTCCCTGCAGCCACATATCGATTCTGGTGAGCTGGTGGAAGTCCTGCCGCATCTCGCTACCATTCCCAAGCCTGTGTCGTTGCTCCTGAGTGATCGCAAATACCGCTCTCCCAAGGTGCGCGCATTCATGGACTGGCTCGCCGCTATTTTCAAAGACCAAGAAGTAACTGCTTAGGCGCTTTGACCAAGTGCCGCCGGCATTGCTCAGACGCTAGCGTCGATTGTTTCCTTTCCGATAACAAACTCGTATCGGAAACGCTATTGATGCGCCTAATCAAGGCCCCTAAAGTCCCTCCGCAGAACCGGGAGCTATGTGCTCTTGGTTGATCTCTGGGCATCGGCTTGCCTCTTTTTATCGAATCAGAGGAGTCCGTGCCACCGCTTATGAACGCCTTGTGAGGGGCAAAATGGACGTCATCGAGAGCATGCGAATATTCGTCCAAGTCGTGGACGATAGCAGTTTCACCCGCGCCGCCGAAGCGCTGGGGATCCATAAGCCCTGCATCACCAAGGCGATCCAGAATCTTGAGCGCCAGCTCGGTACCCGAATCTTGCACCGAACGACACGCAAGGTCGGCGTTACTCCAGAAGGCGAAGAGTTCTATCGACGCTGCAAGAGCATTCTAGATGAAGTTTCGGACACAATGGCCTTTTTCTCGGGCGATGATAAGTCCATCGATGGCAAGCTCAGAATCGATCTGCCTATCACTTTGGCTAAATATCTGATCATCCCTTCCCTGCCCGAATTCAACAGGCTGTATCCGGGTATCGAACTGATCATTGGCACCAGCGATCAGGCGGTCGATATCGTAGCGGAAGGTATCGACTGCGTTGTGCGGCTCGGGGAACTACCGGACTCAACACTGATTGCTCGAAGAATTGGCGCAGTCCCAATGGTTACTTGCGCTACGCCTCAATACCTGGAGCAGTACGGTAGCCCTGAAAGTATCGAAGATCTTGCCGACCACAAGGCAGTCAATTATTTCTCCGGCTCGAATCGCAAGCTGATGGAGTGGCAATTTGACGTCGATGGCAAAACGCAAAGCCTGAGAATGCGCAGCGCGATCATGGTCAATGACACTGAAGCCTTCGTGTCCTGCGGCCTGGCGGGCTTCGGCATCATGCACGGTCTGAGACCTACCATGCAGCCGTATATCGACTCAGGTGAGCTTGTGCAACTTCTGCCGGAGGTAGTTTCACCGCGCAAGTCCATTTCGATCATATACCCTGACCGACGCCATCTAGCTCCAAAGGTGAAGGCATTTGCCGACTGGCTTTCATCACTGATCAATACGCAGGGTTACGACTGCTTGAGTGTTTAAGTGAGAACATGAGAGGCGATCCAGTTCGCGTTTCAATTGACGACCTAGAGCTTAAATTAGCGCCCCCCTCCAATGATGTGATGCGCAGTGATTATTTCCTCCGCATTAACAGTGAAAGCAGGATCCAAGCGTATATCAGCGATAGCTGCCTCAATAGAATCGCCGCCACTGAGCATCTCGTATTTGACGCTGTGGAAGCTATTGAGCAATCCTTTTACGGATCATTACAAAAACTCCCCTCTTGGCGTTTTTGAAGCCGCCATGGCCGCACGTGCGCAGTCCGAGCAGAGCTGAGCCATGTTCCGCTCGGTACAGCACGTTGTACAAGAGGATGGCGCCGGGAACTACTTGCTGAATCGACAACTCGACGCTGAGCTGGCGTCACTAACAGAGCTTTATCGTTGCGCGAGCAGCAGGACACGTTATCACTGCACAGATACGCCAAGACAGTCAGCGACGCTCTGACTATAGGCATTATGAGCTTCAGCGAAGCGCATCCAAGCGCTCTTTATTTTTTGAATGGTTATCCGGGAGGACAGGACGAATGGGTAATCCATTACCCCTGGTCGCCACAAGTCATTTCTAAGGGGATGGAAGATCCCCGTTTGCCAGGCTGATACCCCTACTCAACAGCAGTAAGGTAATAAGGATGGGCTTCAACACTTTTGGCCCCGGAGTCTCAACGGCCCATGAATGATGATTGTAAATATCTCACGCAGATAGATCTGAACCTTCTGCTGGTTCTCTTCATTATTCATGAGAGCCTGAGTGTATCCGTAGCAGCTAAACGACTAGGTGTTGGCCAGCCGGCGGTCAGTAATTCTCTGAAGAAACTACGCTGCCTGTTCGACGACCCGCTGTTTCTGCGCTAAGGCCGTGGTGTTCGTCCCACCGCTAAGGCTGATGCGCTAGCCATGGAAATCGGTACCGCTCTAGGCGTGCTGCGAAATGTGATTCCTTAAACCTCATGAGCGGATGTTGCGTGTGGTGGACATTCTCCGCATCCACTGTGCCCCCGACGAGGTCTATGGATGCAATTATTCCACGCAGCAGAAAGCGCGCACCCGCAGGCACGCGCTTGATGTGGATGAAGCTTAAGCCGTTACTTCACTCGACCTGGAAGAGGCGCATACTCGACAGGAGTCCAAGAATACCCCTGCTTCTCCTTGCTCACGTGCCCGATACCAGGGAACGGCAGATGGGCTGCGCCGATCAGCCAACCATTGGCGGCCGCTTGAGCCAGGATTTTCTCACGTGACTTGATAGCCTGCTTAGGGTCAACGTCAACCTCTATCGTCACTTCCGGATGCGGCAGCTGTACCGCGTGGAAATGGATGATGTCGCCCCAAACCACGAGTTTCTCGGAGCCTGAAGTAATCAGGTACGAAGTATGACCTGGGGTGTGACCCGCGGTAGACATGACCTCGATGCCTGGAATCAGAGTTTCTGCCCCGTTGAACGTCTTAAATTTTCCTTTGGCGGCGTATGGTGCTACTGCGTCCTGCGCCATTTTCAGGAAGTCCCGCTGATCCTGCGGCAGCTTGTTTCCAGATTCTGGGTTGAGCCAAAAATCCGCGTCATCCTTGTCTGCCCAAACGGTGGCGTTTGGGAAAGCCGCTTCACCGTTGGGTAGCGTGATGCCACATGCGTGGTCAGGGTGCATGTGCGTCAACAATACGGTGTCCACATCTGCAGGGTTGTAACCCGCCGTCCGGATATTATCGACCATGCGGCCCATCGTTGGGCCGAAGCAGTTCGCCGAGCCTGAGTCGATCAGCACCAGGTTTTTATCGGTATGAACCAGAAACGCATTCACCGAGACCTGAAGCGTGGTGTTTTTGACCTGAAACTCTTTAGCCATCAGATCGCGAATTTTGCCTTGATCCATGCCCGAAAGTGACTTCGGATCCAGCCCAACAAACCCGTCATAGACAGCCGTAACGACAAAGCTTCCAAGCGCCTGACGATGAAAGCCTGGGCTCTGTTCCAATTGGGGTTGTGGTGGCGCCGCCATCGCGGCACTGGCGGCTAACAGCGCCAGGGCGAATAAGCCGGCAGCGGCTTTTTTGGGGGAAGCCAAATGCTTGAAGCAGATCATACGATTCTCGTCCGATGTTTAAGTGTGGCAGGATTGAAACTCGGGAGAATCATATTTATTAAATAAATATTTATGTAGATAGTTAAATATTAATAGTCTGTAATTAATATAATAACAGTGACGTCCTCAACACAAGCGGCAATGCCGTGCAATATAGTATCTCTACCAAATCATTTCAAGATGTATCAGGCTTTGCGCTTGAGATTATAGGCGGCCTCCAGATCAGGGGTAGGTCGTACAAAGCGGGCCTATTTTTAAACCACGAAGTTTATACTTTGAGTAATTAATCCAAATAACAAAGCAATAATAACCTCTCAGAAAACAACCACTCATGAGTGGATTCATATAATCTTTCTCTTGCTTTTGACGCTATAACTGCTCAAGCAGCCGACCGCAGCACTTGCGAAAAGTTTATTTTGATTACAGTACTAATCTAGTATCTCGCCAGCGGTTGTTCAACTCCATGAAGCTGATAGTTTGAGGGCTCACTCCACTCTGATGAGGAACTGAGATGTCTATAGAATCTGATGTGCGTTATCTGCTCGATCGCGTTGAGATCCAAGACAAAATTGCCCTGTATGGATTGGGCCAGGATTGACACCAGTCCGGTGCAGAGAACAAGAATATCCTTGAGCAGTGGGGACAGCTGTTCACACCCGACGCGCAAATTGACGTAACCGATCTGGGTGTACCGAAGGTCATGAGCCTTCAGGAATACGCCGAGCTGATGCGAGGCCCTGGCCTTAAGGGTGGCGGTCTAGAGGTACCTTTCAAGGCGTGGCAGCACATTGAGGGCCACGGCACCGTGACCATCACAGGTGATACTGCAAAGTCGGTAGCCCTGCACTTGCACAGCCATATCACCAAAGACGGAAAGGCGAATCTGCACGACGCTGGTTATTGGTATGACGAATGGGTTCGGACTCCCGAAGGCTGGAGAATCAAAAATCGTCGCCATCAATTCCTCTATACCAATACCTACCCTACGGTCGAGAACCCACCTTTCCTCAAATAGAATCCTCAATGGATTCTGTGTGATCCCTAGTCAGGTCTTCCGTAGTGGTAAAAGAACGCTTCAAGCCCTTTATATCCCATGATCGAGGCCTGTAAGAAAAAAGCCCAGCTAGTAGCTGGGCTTTTTTGTTATCAAATACTGAGGCACAAGTACTTAATTTCCAGATAGTCCTCAATCCCGTACTTCGAGCCTTCGCGGCCTAGACCCGACGCCTTCATCCCGCCAAACGGCGCCACCTCGTTAGAAATCAGGCCGGTGTTGATACCGACCATGCCGTACTCCAGGGCCTCGGCCACCCGGAACACCCGGGAGAGATCGCGCGCATAGAAGTAGGAAGCCAGTCCGAATTCGGTGTCGTTGGCCATGGCGATGACTTCGGCTTCATCTTTGAAGCGAAACAGCGGCGCTAAGGGGCCGAAGGTTTCGTCTTTGGACACCAGCGCATCCTTGGGCACGTTGGTGAGTATGGTGGGCTCGAAGAAGGTGCCGCCCAACGCGTGAGCCTTTCCGCCAGAAAGCACGGTCGCGCCCTTGGCCAATGCGTCTTCGATATGTTCCCTGACCTTGGTCACGGCTTTTTCGTCGATCAGAGGGCCGGTGGTCACGCCCTCTTCCATGCCGTTTCCGATTTTGAGTTGCTCCACCGCGGTTTTGAGCTTCTCGGCGAAGGCGTCGTACACGGCATCCTGTACGTAGATACGGTTAGCGCATACACAGGTTTGCCCGTTGTTTCGGTACTTGGAAATGATCGCGCCTTCGACGGCTTTGTCGAGATCGGCGTCTTCAAACACGATGAAGGGCGCATTGCCGCCCAGCTCCAGCGAAACCTTCTTGATGTCTTGGGCGCATTCAGCCATCAACTGGCGGCCGATTTCGGTCGAACCGGTGAACGACAGCTTGCGCACGATAGGGTTGCTGGTGAGCTCACTGCCCACCTCGCCGGCGCTGCCGGTGATCACGCTGAATACGCCTTTCGGGATGCCGGCACGCTCGGCTAGCTCAGCCAGCGCCAGCGCCGAGTAAGGGGTTTGCGAAGCGGGCTTGAGCACCATGGTGCAACCGGCTGCCAGCGCTGGCCCGGCCTTGCGCGTGATCATCGCGGCAGGGAAATTCCACGGGGTGATAGCCGCGGTCACGCCGATCGGTTGCTTGATCACGATCAGACGTTTGTCTGGCTGGTGGCCCGGAATGGTGTCCCCATAAATGCGCTTGGCTTCTTCGGCGAACCACTCGATGAACGAGGCGGCGTAGGCGATCTCGCCCTTGGCTTCGGCCAATGGCTTGCCTTGTTCGAGCGTCATCAAGCGGCCAAGGTCTTCCTGGTTCTCGAGCATCAACTCATACCAGCGGCGCAGCTTGGCCGAACGCTCTTTGGCGGTCAGCGCGCGCCAAACCGGCAGGGCTCTGTCCGCGGCCTCAATAGCACGACGGGTTTCGGCCCCGCCCATCTTTGGCACGGTGCCGAGGATTTCGTTGGTGGCGGGATTGTTGACTTTGAGGGTCTGACCGCTGTCGGCATCCGCCCAGACGCCATCAATGTACGCTTGTTGGCGGAGCAGGCTTGTGTCTTTAAGCTGCATTTCGAACTCCTTCGATATGAGACGCGAGCAAACGCCAGGCACGTGAGCCCAGCGTCGAGTTTGTAATGAGGCAGTATCAGACCAGCGCTGCGCGCCGCTTGAGGTCGTGATTGAGGATGGTGTCGTTTTCTGAGTAATCGACTGGGCAGTCGATCACGTGAACGCCCGGCGTCCCCATGCATTCCCGCAGTAACGGAAGGAAGCCTTCTGCACTCTCCACCCGGTGACCCTGGGCGCCATACGCTTTGGCATACAGGACAAAATCCGGGTTGCCATAGTCCAGACCGAAATCGGTGAAGCCCATGTTCGACTGTTTCCATCGAATCATCCCGTAAGCATCGTCGCGCAGGATGATCACAGTGAGGTTCATCTTGAGGCGGACTGCAGTCTCGAGCTCCTGGCTGTTCATCATAAAACCGCCGTCACCGCACACCGCTACGACCGGCCTGTCGGGGTAGACCAAGTGAGCTGCCATCGCCGAGGGCAAGCCTGCACCCATGGTCGCCAAGGCATTGTCGAGCAGCACGGTATTGGGCATGTGGGCTTTGTAGTTGCGCGCAAACCAAAGCTTGTAGACGCCATTATCCAGAGCCACGATTCCTTCTGATGGCAGCGCGCGTCTTACATCGGCCACCATGCGTTGAGGGTAGATGGGGAAACGGCTGTCATCCGAGCCCTCTACGATCTGGGCTTCATTGGCCTCCCGAATCTCGAGCAGGCGGGAAAACGCCCAGTGCGAAGTGTCTTCAAGGGCTTCGCTGATCTGCCATACCGCGTTGGCGATATCGCCCACCACCTCGATTTGAGGGAAGTAGACCGGATCGACTTCGGCAGACCGGAAGTTGACGTGAATGACTTCTGTCCCGCCACGAACCATGAAAAACGGTGGCTTCTCGATAACGTCATGCCCGATGTTCACGATCAAATCCGCTGCCTCGACTGCACGATGCACGAAGTCACCGGCGGAAAGCGCCGCGTTGCCCAGGAACCGCGGGTGACGTTCGTCAACCACGCCTTTGCCCATTTGCGTGGTTACAAACGGAATGCCTGTCTTGTCGATGAGCTGTTTGAGGACTTTGGCGGTCATCTTCCGATTTGCACCGGCACCGATCACCAAGATGGGGCTGCGCGCGTTGCGAAGCTTCTCTACGGCCGCACAGATCGATTTGTGCTCGGCCAAGGGGCGACGGCTCAGGCTGGGTGGCAGTGGTGTGCTGTCAGTGTGTTCATCTGCGATGTCCTCAGGCAACTCGAGGTGAACTGCCCCGGGTTTCTCTTCCTCTGCCAGGCGGAAAGCTTCACGCACACGCGAGGGGATGTTGTCGGCCGACGCCAGTTGGTGGGTGTACTTAGTCACTGGCTGCATCATGCCAACTACGTCCAAGATCTGGAAACGACCTTGCTTGGACTTCTTGATAGGTTTTTGGCCCGTGATCATGAGCATGGGCATGCCGCCCAGATAGGCATATGCCCCGGCCGTGACAAGGTTGGTAGCGCCGGGGCCAAGCGTCGACAGGCTGACCCCAGTCTTGCCGGTGAGACGGCCGTAAGTGGCGGCCATGAAGCCGGCCGACTGTTCGTGACGAGTCAGCACAAGCTGAATATCTGATTTCCTCAAGGATTCCAGGAGATCGAGGTTTTCTTCACCTGGAATACCAAAGATGTACTTCACGCCTTCATTCTCAAGGCACTGCACCACTACGTCTGAAGCCTTTGCCATCGTCTCTTCCTCATGTTGATGTGCCGCCCGATCGCTTGAGGTTGAACGGGCAGACATTAAATAAGGGCTGGGAAATTAGATATCTCGCCCACGCCATGCCCCCCAAACTGGAAGCCAATGGGCCAAGATAACTTTGTGGGGTAGGCAGTAAAAGGAGCGGTGGGGATACAGTCTGTTATTGCAGGAGTACTAATCGGCCTTACCGCAAGACAGGTGCCCGCTCTCCCTAATTTACGAGAGTGGGCACCCTTCTACATTTACGACGCGGTACCTTCGAGCAAATACAGATCAGTTTTTGCCGAGCGGGTACGATAGCCGATCACGTCCTGGTAATCCTGAGAGTGGTAGAACTCTCGGGCTTTCTCAGGGCTCTCGAACTCAACCAGCACTACGCGCTCGACACTGCGATCGCCCTCGAGCACCTCAGGCTCACCGCCAGCAATCGCGAACACTGCGCCCCATTTTTCCAGCACGGGGCCAACCCGTGTCATGTACTCATTGTAAAAATATTCTGGATCGGTAACGACCAGCTCGGCGTAGATAAATCCTTTCTTTTGCATGATTGCACCTTTTGTTGTTGTGAAATTAATGGGCCGAGCCGAGGTAGGCTGCGCGTACTGCTGGATCACTGCGAAGCTTACTGGCCGGGCCGTGTATGGATATGTGGCCGTTCCCAAGCTCAGCAGCCGCTGCGTCGGTCGCGCTTTGATCAAGGTCTAGAAGTGCGACACGCGCGCCGTTTTCGACGAAACACTTGGCAGTTGCCCAGCCGATGCCTCTCAGCGAGGCGCTACCGGTAACGATGGCGGTCTTGCCTTTAAGTAACATGGTGTTCTCCCTTGTTCTTGTTTTGTGGAGAAAACGTCGCGGTCACACGGTCAGAATCACCGACCCGCTGGTCTTACGGGACGCCAGGTCTTGGTGCGCAGTAGCCGCTTCTTTCAACGGATAGGCGTTGTCAATGCGAATGCGTAAAGCACCTGTCTTCACCAGATCGAACAGCTCTGCTGCGCCACGCTGGAAGTCAGCAGCCTCTGCCACGTAATGCGAGATGGTGGGTCGGGTGATGAACAACGAACCCTTGTTGCGTAGGTAGGCCAGATCCACGGGGGGCACGTCGCCGGATGCCCAGCCGAAAGACGCCACTAGACCGAATCGTTGAACACAATCGAGGGATTTTTCGAAGGTGTCTTTGCCGATGGACTCGTAGACGACGCTGACGCCCTTGCCATCAGTCAATCGTTTAGTTTCTTCGAAGAAGTCGAGCTTTTCGATATTGATGGGATGCGCGCAGCCGTATTCTCTTAGGATCTTGGCCTTGTCGTCACCCACGCAGGTGCCGATAACATTGGCCCCAAGATGAGAAAGCCACTGAGTCAAAATCAGACCGACCCCACCCGCTGCTGCGTGTACCAGCACCCAGTCACCGGCCTTGATGTCTTTCAAGCGCGTGGCGAGATACCAGGCCGTAAGTCCACGAAACAGCGCGCCGGCGGCGGTTGCCAAGTCCAGGTTTTGGTCGGGCAGTTTGAATACGCGTTCGGCCGGAACATTGCGTCGCTCAGCGTAGGCACCAGGCGTCAGGAAGTGGTAAACAACCTTGTCCCCTTCGGCCAGACCTTTGACCGACTTGCCGACCTTTTCAATCACACCTGCAGCGGCGAAGCCAATCCCGCTTGGCAGCTTTGGAAGCAGGAGGAGCCCAGAGCGCAACTGGGTGTCAATGAAATCGACCCCGATCGCTTCCTGGCGAATCTGTACTTCCGAATCACCCACTTCTGGAAGCTCAATTTCCTTCCACTGCAGCACTTCAGGGCCGCCGGTTTTCTCGACAATCAATGCGCCTGTTGAACTGGTCATTGCAGTACCTCGCGATTAGAAATCGTTGATGTGTGCTTACTGGGCCGTCCAGCCACCGTCCACTTTCAAACTGGCGCCGGTGACCATGCGGGCTGCCGGACTTGCCAAATAGAGAGCAGCGCCGACGATGTCTTCGATTTGGGCTATGTGGCCCAGTGGAATCTTGGAGACGAGAAACTGCATCTTCTCCGGGGTATTGACGATGCTGCGTACCAGGGGCGTGTCGACAAAAGTGGGAGCGATGCTATTGACCCGCAGTCCGCGGTCTGCAAATTCGATTGCCATCGCTTTGGTGAGCCCTTCTACCGCGTGTTTGGTCATGCAATAGACCGTACGGTTGGGTGAGCCGATATGGCCCATCTGGGAAGTGATATTGATGACGACGCCGGGGACTTCCTTCTCCGTGCTCAACATCTTTTTGGCCGCAGCCTGGGCGGTGACGAAGCAAGCTCGTACATTGAGATTGAGCATGCCATCCAGATGCTCATCACTAACTTCGCCCATCGGTTCGGGGAAGTTGGTACCTGCGTTGTTAACTAGGATATCGAGCACCGGAAGCTCATCGATCAGTGCGCGGATAGCAGTGCTGTCAGTGACATCGCAGACCGCTACGGTGGCTTGACCGCCTTGCGAGCGGATATAAGTGGCGACAGGATCCAGAGGGTCGCGATCACGACCGACGAGAATCACATGAGCTCCGGCATTGGCGTATGTGAGCGCGATGCCCTCGCCGATACCACCGCCTGCACCTGTAATCAGGGCAGTTTTGCCGTCGAGGCGGAAGCTTGGGGCTACGAAGGGTTTGAGATCAGAATACACAGTGGAGCTCCTTTTATTTTTGTTTGGCGCCATTACGTTTCAACGAAACCGGGATCTCGATCAGAGCAATGCAACAGACCTGCAGACAGGTCGATATCAATCCCGGTCAACCTTCCTACTGCGCGCTGACCGCCTGAATCTTGGTGAGTTTGTAGAGGTCAGGTGCCGGCTCGCATTTGGCACAGTTCACTCCTGGCTCGTTACCCGCCACTTGAGCAGCATCTTGTGGAAGAGGCTGGATCGTGGCGCCCGGCGTGGCCTTGCCATCGGTGGCTGACTGCAACGAGAGCTCTGGCAGCAATACCGGGTTAAAAATCTCGGTTACAAAGGAGTCCGGAACTGTCCCTGCCGGAAGGGTGTTGCACGCGGGTGTCACCACACCGCCTTCGCACACTTTCACCTTGTCAGCAGGCACCCAGGGCAAGGCGTACTCCACGTTGTGTTCCTTCATCTCGCGCTTACCAAGCAACTGCTCCATCATCAGCTTGAACGCCAGACCTGCGGATGCGGGCGGCGATCCAGAAGAGACGCCTCGTAGCCCGTTCGCTTGGTATTCAGGGTTAGCAAGACCCAAGCGGAAACCGTTCGAGTTCTCGCCCGTGATAGGGATCAGTTTGTGATTGGCGGCGAGCAGGGCTTTGAGCGCGCCGTTCTCGCCGGCCTGAGCCCAGATGCCATCGACGTCCGGGTGCGCGGCCAATGCTTTTGCGGTTTCTTGCTGTGTGGTGCGGTCATCCCAGAAGCTGTAGTACTCAGCGACGATCTTGATGTCCGGGTAGCGCTTGAAGACACTCATGGCCCCGTCATAGTGACGTTTGTCCACCGAGTTGCCGGACATACCGCGACTCAGAAAAATCTTGCCCTTACCGTTGAGCTCATTCACCAATGCCTGGGCGGTGTTTTCCCCGAAGCCTGCCGTGATATAGCTCACGTTGTAGGCGCACGGTTCGGTGACGGTGGCGTCGTACATGTAGAACAGCGTGCCCTGCGCGCAACCCCGTTTGATCGTTCGGTTCAAAGCCGTGGGCGAGATCGGAAAGCTGATGACGCCGTCGGCGCCTGCAGCGATCATGCTTTCATAGGCCGATATCTGTGCCTGGACATCGGTGCCCGAGATTACCTCTCGCAGCTCTATCAACTTGTCGTACGGCGGTGTTTTCGCTAGGGCTTTCACCACGTTCGCGGCTTCTGACTGCCAGGCGTTGCCGCTGTAGCTGACACTCAGATAAATGAGATAGTGATCTTTAGCCTTGGTCTCGGCCGCCTGTGCGCCGGGTATGCCAGCCGCGCCCAAGGTAGCTGCTGCGCACGCCAGTGTCGCAAGCATGCGCTTGGAGAAACTGGAGGACGGCGATGTCGTTGTTTTTGTCATGTCATGCCCCTTTTATTGTTGTTGGTTTGATATGAACGGTTTGGATCTAGGCCATGGTTTTGGACTTGCGTCGTTGCATTGAGCGCAAGTAGTCCATAGCCCCCTCGTGCTGAAGCAGAATGGCGCACAGGATGATTGCCCCGGAGATGATCGTTCTCCATCCCTGGGAGAAACCCAGACTCGAAATGATCATGTCGAGTACGGTCAGCAGCAGTGCACCGGCCAGGGTGCCTAGGAAACTGCCTCTCCCTCCGCTAATTGCTGAGCCGCCAATCACTACCGCTGCGACTGAGGGCAGCAAGAATGGCTCCCCCATGCGCAGCGTCGCACCGTTGGAATAACCCACCAGGAGCATCCCGGTAATACCTGCCAGCAGCGCGCACAGCGCATACGTCATGACCGTTAGCCGCACGCTGTGCAAACCAGCGAAACGCGCAGCGACCGGGTTTGAGCCCAAGGCGTATAGCCGTGTCCCAAAGCGGGTTCGTGCTTGGAGGATGTAGGCGATTGCCGCACCGAAGAGTGTGAAAATGATGATGACCGGGACGCCGAAGGTGCGGGCAGTCATCAGCCAGGTCAGGTGATCAGGTGACGTGCCACTGGGTGCGCCCCCTGTAGCCCCTAAGCTGAGGCTGTAGACGATGATGGCCATAGCCAACGTCATGATGAACGCGGGCACCCTGAACACCGCGACTCCCAGGCCATTCAAAGCGCCTACAGCGGCACAAATCCCCAGCACGACGAGCAGTTTCCACTCTTCGCCGTCAGCCCCTACCCAGGCAGTTGTCAGAATGCCGCCAAGGGTAATCACCGACGGGATGGAGAGATCTAATCCCCCGATCAGCACAACCAGCCCTTGGCCGAAGGCGACTACGATGAGAAACGCACCAAGGATCAGTACCGTCTCGAGCTGCTGTGAACCGCTGGCATTCGGGTTGACCCAGCGAGCTACGAACAGGGCGATGATGCAGAGCAGAAATACGCCGCCGATGTTGAGCGCCTCGCGGGATACCCTCGCTGATTTTCTAGTATCCGGTAGCCCCTGATTCATGACATGCACCTGCAGAGCTTCAGTCGATTCAATTCGTCCACTGTTCATCTCAAGCACTCCTCATGCGGAATCGATCGCCTGCGTTCATCAGGCCGACAGCCAGAATCATCACCAGACCTTGAAGCAAACCGATATAGAAGGACTGAGCCCCCATGGAGAACAAAAGCTTTTGTAGAAGCATCAAGCTGGCGGCGCCGATGATGCTGCCCGTAAGGCCACCCACACCGCCCCGGAACGAGGTTCCACCCAGTGCGATCGCGGCAAAGGTCAGTAGCAGAAGGGAATTACCGGAGGTGGGATTGCCCGTGGCGGTCTGGGCCGAAAGCATGTAGCCGGCCAGAGCGTATAAGCCGCCAGCGATTACAAACGCGAAGCAACGGGTACGCTTAACCTGGATGCCAGAGAGCGATGCAGCATGGTCATCCTGGCCCACCGCATAGAGCGAGATGCCAAAGTCCGTGCGGCGAATGATCAACCAGAGAGCGACCACAATCGCCAGCACCACACCCGAAGCAGGGAAACCAGCGATGGTGTCCGTCAGATTTTCGCTCAACCAATCGGCAACGTAACCACCGGGTGCATCGAGTACGACCAGTGAAAGCCCCAACGTCATGATCATGGTTGCCAACGTCACGGCCACGGCTTGAAAACCACCGTAGGCAACGAGAATGCCGTTCAGCAGTCCGACTGCGCAGCCAATCGCAAGTGAGATACCCAGGCTGGCAACTGCGCCACCGGGCCCCTCCAGGGGATAGGTTGCCAAGACTACGTTCACGAGCGAGATCACGCCGGCGACAGACAGGTCGAACCCTCTGATCAGAACGATCAAGGTACCGCCGGCCGCTGCTATGGCCAGTGGCGCTGCGTTGTTAAGCAGGTCGTTGAAGGCGTAAGCGCTCAGCGCGCTTTTTTCAACAATGGCATAGGCTATGTAGAGCGCTACATACAAGATAGCCGCCATCCCTGCGCCGCTCTTGGCAATGGGTGCCAGCGTCGAAGTCACACTTTTCATGCGATCGCTCCTTCTGGGTGGCGCTGGTTGCCCGTCGCCGCTGCCACTAGCGCTGTCTCTTCGATCCCCTCACCCTCAAGCTGGGTGGCGATTCGGCCCTCGTAGATCACGAGGCACCGCTGACTTAAACGCACCAGCTCTGCCAGTTCGGACGAGTACAGCAGAACGCTTCCGCCCTGCCGTGCGAAGTCCTCGATTGCCAGATACAAGGCCTGCTTGGTACCCACGTCGACACCACGAGTGGGATCAAAGAGAAGAAGTGTTCTTGCTCCCGTGAGCAGTACCCTGCCTAGGAGTGCTTTCTGCTGATTGCCACCAGACAGTTCCTTGATTTGAAAATCGAGATAACGGTCTTGGAGATCGACTTGGCTGGCGATGCCACTAGCCAAGTGACGCTCTGTACCGCGAGAGGTGAAGCCCATCAGGCCAATGCGATTCAACGCAGACACGGCCATGTTCGAGCGAACGGCCAAATCTCCGAAGATCCCTTGGGTCTTGCGCTCTTCCGGTAGCAGTGCGACCTGAATGCCTGCATTCAATGCCGCAGACGGTGAATCGATTGAGACGGGTTTGCCTTCGACCTCGATCGCCTTGGCGTTCTTGGGAATCAGCCCGTAGAGCGCATGGAAAAGATCACACTGCCCTTGCCCGTCCAACCCTGCCAAACCTACTATCTCGCCAGGGTAGAGCTTGAAGCTCAGATCCTTGACCTTGCCGGCGGTAAGACCCTCAACACGCAGACGAGGCTGCTGGGTCATCCGGTTGCCCGTCGCCATCGACCGTGCCGTCGCGGCTGCCATGCGTTGACCAACCATCATTTCAAAGATCTTGGCGTCATCGGTGTCCGCCAGGTCGGCGGTGCCGGTGCTGCAGCCACTGCGCAACACAGTTGCGCGGCTGCACAGCTCGCGGATTTCATTGAGTCGGTGGGAGATGTACAGAACCGCAGTGCCTTTGGCGGTCTCTTTACGAATCAGATCGAACAACCAATCGGTTGAAGGCAGTGCTGCTGTGGGCTCGTCCAGGATCAGCAGCGCCGGGTGATGGCTTAGCGCTCGAACAATCTCGAGTCGTTGTTTATCCGCCAGAGTGAGCTCACTCACGAGCGATCCGGGCTTGATATCGCTAAGACCGTAGGTGGCCAGTGTCAGGCGCGCCGCTTCGTGATTGAGGGATGTGGAGTTCAGACCCCGCCAGCTCTTGGCCAACACCGGGAGTGCCAAGTTGTCTGCGACCGTAAGATTGGACAGCAAGCTGAGCTCTTGGAAGGCTGTAGTCACCCTGCCCTTGCGCGCTTCCATGATGGTCTTGGGCGCGTACTGCGCGCCGGCAAAACTCATGCTGCCGCTGTTGGGAGCTACGACGCCGGTGAGAATTTTGACGAGGGTCGATTTGCCCGCACCGTTCTCACCGAGTAAGGCGTGAACTTCCCCGGGGAAGATATCAAAGCTGACACCGCTCAGTGCGTGAGTCGGGCCGTAGGACTTGCGCAAATCGCAGACTTTCAGAATCGGATCCGCAGGCAACATGGGATTCAAATTCACGGTGGGCTCCTTTTATTTTTGTATGGCGCCATTACCTTTTCGGTGAAATTGAGGTTACTGCGCACTGGCGAAACCGACCAATTCAATTATCATGTTAATTGTGCAATCTAATCTAATAATGAGCTCATCATGGCCGCCCCAGTCGATCCCCAGCCCCTGCCAAACGTCAATCTCAAGCTTCTCCAAGCCTTCATGCTCGTTGCAGAGCATGGAAGCTTTCGGCAGGCAGCTGACTTGACCCACAAGTCTCAATCAGCGGTTACCAGCCAGATCAAGCAACTGGAGAGCCAGCTAGGTGTGCAGCTCTTTCATCGAACGACGCGTCAGGTCAGCCTCACAGAGTCAGGCGTCGAGCTGCTGGAGAGCGCAAAACGAGCGGTGCGTGAGGTGGAGTTGGGTCTACGTCGAATCCAGGAAACGGCTGACTTGAAACGGGGACGAATCTTTCTCGCCTGCTCGACCACCGTCGCGTCCACGCGCCTAGCAAAGATCCTTGCTGCATTCGAAAGCGATTTCCCAGGTATTGAAGTGTTTGTGCACGAGCTCACCTCGGGCGACATGCACGACAGCATTCGCAAGGGAGAAGTGGATTTCGGGATCGGGCCCATGAGCGAGAATCAGGACTTCAACTTCGAGACCATCCTCACGGAAAACCTCTACGCTCTGGTGCCCAAGAAACTCCGAGAAGCTGGTGGGCCGACGATCACGATGACCGAATTGGCGGAGCTGCCGCTCTTGCTACTGAACTTCGCAACGATTCTGCGTGCCGTCGTCGATGACACGGCCAAGCAACTTGGTCTTGAGTTGAAGACGCGCTACCAGTTCAACCAGGCCCAGACCCTGATTTCCATGGCTAACGCAGGGTTGGGCGCCGCAGTTCTACCCGCTGTGGTGCTGCCAGATCACCCAAGTCCAGACACCCACGAGATGCTGATCATTGAGCCGGAACTCACTCGCCAGTTGGCCATCATCACACTTAAGGGAAGGAAATTATCTCCGGCGGCTTCACGTCTTGCCCAGCTGGTGCGGCTGCTGATCACAGCACCGCACTCCATCGATCGCCAGCGTGCTACTCGCTAACTGGAAGGTCAATTACTCAGCGTGCTGAGGATGCGTCTTGCCCGAGCGAGCACTGGCGCATCAATCATCTGCCCGTCGAGCTTGAAAGCCCCGCCTTGCGTCTCAGAGGCAGCCAAGACACGGTTCGCCCAATTGATCTCCTCGACTTCAGGTGCGAGTGCCGAATGGATATCCGCCACTTGCTTGGGGTGGATACACAGCACACCGCCGAAGCCCATTTGGGCCGCCGTCTGCACTGCATGCTTCAAACCCGCAGAGTCGTTGATCGCTGGGAACACGCCATCAAAGGCCGGGGCCAAACCATGAACCTTAGATTGAACAACAATGCCGACCTTCAGGTGTTCCAGTACCGTCAATGCGCCTGCCGATCCATCCTTGAGCCCCAGATCAAGGGCCATGTCGATAGCGCCAAAGCAAAGCCTTTCCAAGCCCGTCGCTGAGCACAGATCGCTTAGATTCGCCGCACCCAGTGCGCTTTCGATAATAGGGACGACGGGCTTTCCGGTAGCAGCCGCGGTCTCTATCTGCGCCTTGGTCTCCGCTTTGGGGAGCATGATCGCGACGACCCCATGATGCTCACGACAGAATGCAAGGTCTTGCTCGTGTTGTACGTGGCCAGGCGAATTGACACGCACCCACACGCTCGCCTCAGGATTGGCAATCAGATAGTCGCCTAGCAGTTGCCTTGCGCCGGCTTTCGCGCCCTCCTCCACAGCATCCTCGAAATCAACGATTACCCGGTCAGCACCGCTCGCGAGCGCCTTCGAATAACGCTCGGGGCGATCGCCTGGGACAAATAGTGCGGAGCGCACCACATCGTGCGCGCGAGATTGGTTTGAAGCGTTTGCCATGATTAGTCCTGCTATTAAATCGTTAAATGATCAGTCAAACCCGATCTCGCCCACCTGCCCGACCCCGCCTTGATTCCCGGCCCAGACCGACGCCTTCCCCGATTCAATCACACGCCCACCGACAATCAGCGTGTCGCCCGCTATCAGCGGTCTGACTCCGCGGAATGCGAATGACCGGACGACAGAGTCCGGGGCAAACTTGCAGAAAGCACGCATCACCAGCGTGGCCGTGAGGGGGCCGTGCACCACGAGTCCCGGGTAGCCTTCCACTTCTGTGACGTACCGCCAGTCATAGTGGATCTTGTGAGAGTTGAAGGTGACCGCTGAGTAGCGAAAGAGCATGGTGGGGCTCGCATCGATCTCCTCAGACCACTCGGCGTCGGGTAGCGGATCGCCCTCCCCGACGACAGCCTTTGTGACGGCGCGGTAGACGATGTCTTGCTCTTCCACCAGGGCAACCTCTCCCTCCTGGAGGTACTCGTGACGCACTGTCACGAAGAGCAGTGAGCCCGAACGGCCCTGCTTTTCTTTCACGTCCTGGATAGTGGAACTACGCTGGGCGCGCTTGCCTACCACCAGCGGCTTGACGAAGGTCAGGCGGCCGCCTGCCCACATGCGCGTGCGGTCGCCAGCGTCGGGAAGAAAATCACCGGTCTTGGCATGACCGTCAGTGCGCAAGGCCTCTGTGGAGGCCAGATCCTGGAAGTAAGCCCAATGCCACAGCAGGGGTAAGGCTTCGCCATCAACGGGAGGCTTTTCATTGAGCGTTGCAGCGATCCTCGCAGCGTTCGCCTCGGTGATAACCTCCGCACGATCCTGCGTTTTACCAATCCACTGAGAGTGTTCCACGAGTCCTCCTTATGCCACAGCAGCTTTGGCTGTCAGACCAAGACTTGCGACATTGTTGGTTGAACGAACATCTTCAAGCACCATGTCCGCGCCCTTCTCGGCGATCATGATGGCCGGTGCATTGGTGTTGCCTGAACTGATGCTCGGCATGATCGAGGCGTCGATCACACGCAGGCCCTCAATGCCCCTTACACGCAATCTGGAGTCGACAACGGCTGTTTCGTCATTGCCCATGCGGCAAGAGCCGACCGGGTGGTACATGGACTGGCCAAACTTGCGCAGATAATCGAGCAACTGCTCATCGGTCTGGACGTGACTACCCGGCATGGTCTCTTTGACGATGTGCTGCGACAGTGGCTGGGCAGCATGGATTTTCCTCATCCAGCGAATACCGGCGATCAAGGCCTTGCAGTCATCCTCGTGCGTCAGGTAATTCATGAGGATGTTCGGGTCATCGTAAGGATTGGCCGAATTGAGACGGATACGGCCGCGGGATTTGGGCCGAATCTGGCTGCAAGATGCGGTAACCACGGGGATCTTCTCAGGGACGATCTTGCCGTCTTCGGTCACGATGATGCTGAAAGGTCTGAACTGGATCTGCAGGTCTGGCGAGACCATTGACTCATCGGATTTGATGAAGCAGACCACCTGCGCCGCTGCCGATGTCAGCAGGCCCTTGCGAGCGCCCACGTAATGCAGCACATGGGGGATCAGGCGCCAGCCCTGGATTTCGTGGTTGATCGAAAACTTTGGCGTCACCTGGTTCAGGAAGTGAACGTATGCGTGATCGTGGAGGTTCTCGCCCACGCCCGGCAGGTCGTGCACGACCTCGATGCCATGCTCCTTCAGGTGATCTTTAGGCCCCACACCCGAGAGCATGAGCAGTTGAGGCGACGCAATCGTGCCGCCGCTCAGAATTACTTCCTTGGCAAAAACCTCTTGCTTCTGGTTGTGACCCTTGATCGCAAATCGCACGCCTACGGCACGTTTACCCTCAAACAGGATCTTCTCCGCATGGGTGTTGACCTGAACCTCGAGATTCGGACGGCTGCGCACAGGCTTCAAGAACGCTGTGGCGGCAGACTGACGTACGCCGTTCTCAACGGTCATCTGGGGGTAGCCCACGCCGTATTGCTGGGCACCGTTGAAGTCCTTGTTGAAAGGAATGCCGATTGTCTTTGCAGACTCGATGAAGGTCAGGGAGGCAATGTGGGGATTGACCACATCGGAGATGGCAAGCTCCCCCGTTGCGCCATGGAACTCATCGCCGCCGCGCAGTTGGCGCTCACTTTTCTTGAAGTACGGCAGAACGTCTGACCAGCCCCAGCCTTCGTTACCCTCATCGCGCCACGAATCGTAGTCATGCGAGTTGCCGCGCATGTAGACCAGACCGTTGATGGCACTAGAACCGCCCAGCGTCTTACCTCGAGGGCAGTACAGAACGCGGTTGTTTAGGCCAGGCTCCTTTGCGCCCTGGTAGCGCCAGTTCACCTTGCTGTTGGAAAACAAGCGGGTCATGCCTGCCGGGATCTTTATCCACAGCAAGTCATCGGATGGCCCAGCCTCAAGCAGCAGTACTCGCTTGGACGGGTCAGCGCTGAGGCGGTTCGCGAGCACACAACCTGCTGAACCTGCGCCAACAATGATGTAGTCATAGTTTTTAACGTTCATGTGTTCACCCCTATCCTTTGTTTTTTTGTCGGGAGTTGGCCAATCAAACCAGGCCTGTCAGGTAGAAAACTGCAATCACCACGAAGGCAGCCATGGTTTTGAAAATCGTCAGTATGAAAATGTCGCCGTAGGCTTGGCGGTGAGTCAGGCCGGTAACAGCCATGAGTGTGATGATCGCGCCGTTGTGCGGCAGCGTATCCATGCCACCCGCGGCGATGGACGCCACTCGGTGCATTACTTCGGCAGGGATCGCATACTGGTGGGCCAGTGCGACAAAGTGATCGCCCAGCGCACCCAGGGTCAGACTCAGCCCACCCGATGAGGAGCCGGTAATGCCCGCGAGCACGTTCACGCTGACAGCCAGATTCACTAGAGGGTTTTCAATGTGCGACAGCGTATCGGCGACCATCTTGAACCCTGGCAGCGCAGCAATCACCGCGCCGAACCCATATTCCGAAGCCGTGTTTACCCCTGCCAGCAGGGAACCAGAGACGGCGATCTGAGTGGAGTTCGTAAACTTGCCACGAATTCGGCCCCAGCCCAGTACCAATGTCGCCAGGATACCCAGCGCCAGTGCGCCTTCTACTGCCCATACCGCGGCCATCTTGGTGACGTCCTGAGCAACGGCAGTGAAGTCAGGCCGGAAGGTCACCATCACCTGGTTGCCAGCGCCGTAATGGGAAAGGATCAGGTCGAGAAGAAGCTTGTTGCCCACGCCGACGATGATCAGGGGCAGTATTGCCAACCACGCACTTATTACATTCTCGTCAGTGTGCGGAGCCGGCTCATTGGTATGCCCCGAGCCGTAGCCCTCGCCTTTGGCCATCAGGCTCCGGCGACGCATCTCCAGGTAGGTGATACCACAGCCCGCAACGAAGATTGCCCCGATGATACCGAGCCATGGCGCCGCGTAAGCATCAGTGCCGAAGAACGCCGTCGGTATGATGTTCTGGATCTGCGGAGTACCTGGAAGCGAGTCCATGGTGAACGTAAAGGCGCCCAGCGCAATGGTCGCCGGGATCAGTCGTTTGGGGATGTCGTTGCGGCGAAAAAGCTCGGCTGCGAATGGATAGAGTGCGAACACCACCACGAACAGAGACACGCCGCCATACGTCAACACGCCACCCACGCAAACGATGCAGGTGATCGAGTAGCTACTACCAAACCACTTCGAAATAGCGGTGACGATTGAGCGGGCAAAGCCCGACACCTCAATGAGCTTGCCGAAGACTGCGCCCAGCATGAACACGGGAAAATAGAGCTTCAACAGCCCTACCATCTTGTCCATGAACAGCCCGCTATAGGCCGGCGCGACCATGGCAGGTTCAGTGAGTAACACGGCAGCCAAGGCTGCAATCGGCGCGAACAGGATGACACTGAAGCCCCGGTACGCGACAAACATCAGAAAGCCCAGTGACGCCAGGCAAATTAATAGACTACTCATTCAGATCGCTCGCTTTTATTTTTGTAAGTCGCACGTTCCGCAATCGCTGATGCTTAACCCGAAGCACCCGCGACAATTCCCTTGTCTCTCAATGCACCGATCTCCTGCTGACTGAGCCCGAGGACATCAGCAAGCACCTCATCGGTGTTTTGCCCAAGCTGCGGTGCGGGCTGGATGGCATGACGCTGCGATTGCCCGAATCTCAGAGGCGTGCCGGCTGCTAAGTGCTCACCGACGCCAGAAGTCGTGATGCGCTCGAATACAGGGTTTTCCAATGAGACCCGGTTGTCCTCCTGGAGCAACTGCCGCACGGTGCGGTAAGGCCCATAGGCCACTCCGTGTTGGGTCAGGTGCGCTTCGATCTGCGCCAGTGAGCGCTTCGAGCACCACTGCTTGATCAACGCACCCAGCAGCTCGCGGCCTTCAAACCGGTCGGACTCATTGTCGAAGTTGACGCCCAGAGCGGACTGCAGAGATTCGATTGCCCCCTCAAGGTCACAGGCTTTTACCAGGGCTCGCCATTGCCGGGATGAAATGGCTACGATCATTACGCGTCTGCCATCATTGGTCGCAAAGTCGTGACCAAATGCCCCGTACAGGTAATTACCCAGCGACTCGCGCGGCTGCTCAATCAACTCAGACTCAGTCAGTAGGCCAAGATGAGAAAGTGTCGAGAAGGCGCTGTCAGACAACGCCAACCGGATCTCAGCGCCCTCTCCGCTTTGCTGACGACGAGCCAAGGCGGCAACGATGGCGGTGGCCGCCTGGTTGGCGCAGATGACATCCCACGCCGGCAACGTGTGGTTCACAGGCCGATCAGCTGAGCCATTCCCGGTGAGCATCGGATAACCCGTCGCACAGTTGACGGTGTAGTCAACCGCGGTGCTCCCATCGAAGTTGCCTTCGATGGTGCAGGAGATCAGATCAGGCCGCATTTCAGACAGCAGCTTGTGGCTCAGCCATGGAGTGCCGATATTGGTGAGCAGGATGCCGCCGGCTTCGCCAGGCGCGCCAACCAGTTGCTGCAACAGCTCACGCCCTTCCGGCCGCTTGATGTCGATAGCAACCGACTTCTTGGCCTTGTTGAGGCTCGTCCAGTAGATGCTGCGACCTTCGGGCATCATGGGCAGACGTTGATAGTCGATCCCACCGCCAATCAGGTCGACCCGAATAACCTCAGCACCCAATTGGGCAAGGGTCATCCCACACAGCGGGGCAGCGATGAATGCCGAACTTTCGATAACTCGAACACCTTTGAGCAGATCGTAATTCATGACCCTTCCGCTCCACGCGCACGCAGTTCGGTAGCGTTCTGCCGGGTAGGCACCAGGCAGGCGCGAATGAAGCTCATGCAGACCGTGCCATCCTGATTGAAGGCTTCAGTACGTGTCGTCACGATGCCCTGCCCTGGACGCTTGGCACTTTCGCGAACCTCGGTGACTTCGGAACGGGCATACAAGGTATCGCCAGGGAATACCGGCGCGCTCAGCGTGATGTCCTTCCACCCCAGATTGGCGATGGCATTGAGGCTGACATCGTCCACGGTCAGGCCCAAGACGATCGCGACCGTCAGCCCGCTGTTGATCAGGGGTCGGCCGAATTCGCTTTTGGCCGTGAAGTTACTGTCGCAGTGCATCGGGTGCCGGTTCATCGTCATCAGGCTGAACTGGATGTTGTCCGTCTCAGTGATGGTGCGACCAGGCCAGTGACGATAGGTGTCACCGACCTTGAAGTCTTCGAGGAAGCGGCCAGGCATTGGAAATTGCGTCGTCATTATTTTTATCCTTCTCTGCAATCGGCGGTTTCGTGAATCAGCCGAGGACGAATGGATCCGGGGTTTCCAGCGCTGTGCTGATCCACACGGTCTTGGTCTGCAGATAGGAGTAGATGGCGTCCTGGCCGTTTTCATGACCCACACCGGAGCGTTTGAAGCCACCGAACGGCGCCATGTAGCTGACTGCGCGATACATGTTGATCCAGACCATGCCGGCCTGAAGACGCTCGGACATCATCAGCGAGCGACGAGTGCTCTGCGTCCACACGCCAGCTGCCAGGCCGTAAGGCGTGTCGTTGGCAATCGCGATGGCGTCTTCTTCATCTTTGAATGGAATGATGCTCAGGACTGGGCCGAAGACTTCTTCGCGCGCAATGCGCATCTGGTTGTTCACGCCAGTGAAGATGGTGGGCTCAACGAACAGGCCATTGCCGCATTCAGGCTTGGTCGAGGGGTTGCCCCCCAGACGGCAGACCGCACCCTCTTCCTTGGCGATACCGATGTAATCCAGAATCTTCTGATATTGAGCAGGAGTCGTGACCGGGCCCACCTGAGTGGTCGGCAACATCGGGTCACCCATCTTGGCCGTGGCTGCAAATGCCAGCAGTTTTTCAACGAACTCGTCGTGGATGGATTCCTGCACCAGCAAGCGCGAGCCCGCAACGCAGGTCTGGCCAGTGGCAGCCATGATGCCGCCGACAACACCCTTCACGGCGTTGTCCAGGTTGGCATCGTCGAACACGATGTTGGGCGATTTGCCGCCCAGCTCCAAGGTGACTTTCTTGAAGTTCTTGGCAGCAGATTCATAGATCTTCTGGCCGCCATATTCGCTGCCAGTAAACGCAATCTTGGCCACGTCAGGATGGGTGACCAATGGCTCACCGACTTCAAGGCCGAACCCGGTGACAACGTTGACCACGCCTTTCGGGAAGCCGGCTTTCTCGATGAGCTTGGCCAGCTCCAGCGCCGACGCTGAAGTGAACTCGGAAGGCTTCAGGACGAAGGTATTACCTGCGGCGAGACCTGGCGCAAGCTTGTTCACAGCCAGCAGCAGCGGCGAGTTCCACGCCGTGATCGCCACGCACACGCCCAGCGGCTCATAGCGCGTGAAGGTGAAGGTGTCTGGCTTATCAATAGGCAGGACGCCGCCTTCAATTTTGTCGGCCAGGCCGCCGAAGTAATAGAAATACTGGGGCAGATAACGGACTTGGCCACGCATTTCAGCCAGCAGCTTGCCGTTGTCAGCAACTTCGGTCGCAGCCAGGTGCTCGACGTTTTCAGCGATGAGGTCGCCCAGGCGGCGCAGCAATTGGCCACGGGCACTGGCCTTCATTTTCGACCATTCAGGAGAATTGAAAGCAGCTTTTGCGGCAGCTACGGCTTTCTCAGCATCAGCGGCGCGACCGCGAGGCAGCGTTGCCCAGGTTTCGCCGGTGTAGGGATTTTTGGTTTCAAAAGTCTCACCAGCAGCAGCTTCAACCCACTCACCACCGATGTACATTTTATAATTAGACATTGTCGATTCCTTGTTCAAATCACTTTGCTGGCTTTAAGGGCCTGAAGGGTTTCGGCGGAGACGCCGAGCAAGCGACTGAGGATGTCCTCGGTGCTTGCCCCTAGCGCTGGGCCGGTAGAAACGAATGCCGCCGGCGTTTCAGAAAGCCGCGGCATGGCGTTGGGCAAAACCAATTCACCGATGCGTGGGTCTTGAACCTTGATGAGGTTTTCACGCTCGGCGAACTGCGGATCTTCAAAAATATCGGCAATGGAGTTCAGCGGGCCGGCAGGCACCTGCCCCTCCTTGCAGACATCCAGCAGCTCCTGCTGAGTGAAATCTGATACCCACAGAGCTACGAGGGCGTTGATCTTGGCGCGCTCTTTAACGCGATCTGGACTGGTGGGGTACTGTTCAGCCAGTTCAGGCTTGCCCATGGTCACAGCCAGTCGCTGGAACATGCGGTCGTTACTGCAAGCCAGCGCGATCCACTGGCCGTCCTTGGTCTGATAGTGGCTGTGAGGAACGACGTTGATGGTGTCTGCGCCCATCCGCTCACGGACATATCCGTATTTCGCATACACCGGCGCGATCTCGTCGAGCAGGCGAAAAACGGATTCATAAAGGCCGATGTCGACGTATTGGCCAACGCCACCGGCTTGCACAGAGCGCAACGCCAGCAGGACGCCAATCGCGCCCCACATGCCGGAGATGTAATCGGCCAACGAGGTTGAGCCAGGGACTACTGGCGGGCCGTCTTTCTCGCCAGCCAAGAAGGACAGGCCGCCAAAGGCATGGGCTATCCGGGCGAAGCCTGGCTCACCACGCTTCGGGCCTGTCTGGCCATAGGCACTGACGCGTAGCATCACAAGCTTAGGGTTGATCTCACGCAACGACTCAAAGCTCAGGCCCCATTTTTCCAAGGTTCCCGGACGAAAGTTTTCGAGCACCACGTCAGACTTTGCGACGAGCTGCCTGAACAGATCAGCGCCTTGCTCGGAACGCAGATCAAGCGTCACGGACTGCTTGTTTCTGGCTTCACTGAGCCAAACCATGCTGTCACCGCACTCGGTAGGAGTGCCGAATTTGCGCAGGGTATCGCCCCCCGCAGGTTGCTCGATCTTGATTACCTCTGCACCGAAATCCGCGAGGATGGTTCCGCAGAATGGAGCGGCAACGAATGTGGCAATGTCCAGTACACGGACACCTGCCATAGGCTGATTGTTATTTGTCTGGCCCAATTTGAAATTCCTCAGTTGCTGTGGATCGACAAGCGCATGAGGTGCGCCGGCGAGCTAAGGTGATCGTATGAGAATCCTGAGGATGGCACTAATTGAATAATAATTTCGATTATTCGATTTAATCTATTAGTGAAATTTTCTAAGTAAGCTTGGAGTTCTCCACGCTGTTTGCAGCGGATCAACTCCAACAACTGAGCCACTTACAGAGCGCAGATAAGACACAGGCCTGCCTTACTGTTAATGCTGATGAAAATATCAGTGGGGATTAGTACAGCATCGTTCCTAATGTGTTTCCGGTGCGGCTATTTATCGAATCGCCATAGGCGACCAGAATCTGCTCACAAGTCGGGTGCTATCCCTAAACCCGACGCCCCTTCTACTCATGAGGATTGAACATGGATCTGCAAATCGCTGGAAAACAAGCCAAGGCCTAGGCCGCGCCATCGTTAAGTCACTTGCGGCTGAAGGCGTGAAAGTATTCGCCACCGCCCGTAACGAGGATTTGCTCGCCAGCCTGATATCGGAAATCGAAGAGTCCGGCAGTGTCGCTCCCGTCACCTTTGCCCAAGATTTCGTCGCCGCTGATGGCCCTGAAAAGATCGTCGCTGCCGCTCTGGCCGCCATGGGTCACATCGACATCTTGATCAACAACGCCGGCGGTAGCCGTCCGATGGATATCGACGCCCCAGAAGAACACTGGATTGAGGGCATGACGCTCAACTTTGATCGTCATCGCCAGGTTACCCAGAAGCTGTTGCCTAACTTCCTCGCACGCAAAGCCGGCTCGATCGTCAACATTTCGGGCAATCTCGAGCCGGAAATCGTCAATGCCACGATGGCCTCCCCACGTGCCCGCTACATCACTGGCACAGTATTGGTGGCCGACGGTGGGATGCGTCGTTACTCGTTCTGATCAGATGGTAGCGGACATCAACGCACGTCCCCTTAGCTCCCTCCATCTGCGGCAAAGCGCCGCTCACCTCCTGAACAGCGCTTCACCCGTCGGTGAGGATGGTTCTAGAGGACAGCCGAGGCTTGTTCGTCAGCCAGACAAAGCTCACTTACCCGCAGACCCAGCTTGGAGATCCGTGAGGGGAATACATCCTTCAGGCGCTCCTCGTGGATCGGTATCACCCGCTTGACCTGGTAGTCCACCGCTTTGAGCATGTCATCCGAAGCGGTGATGAGGTTGGTGTTGCTACCCATGGCGAAGCCCACGGGCTTGAGACTCAGCTTGCCCTCAATCTGACCGTCGCTGACCTGCGGGTTGGCTACGAGGTTGTCATAAACGTAGACCAAGTCACCCGCGAGCACCCAGCCATTCTGGGATTGCCGGGCCAAGTCGTTACGTACGTGCACCCACATACATCCGTATGTATGACTGTCGAAGGCAACGTGAAGGTCGATGCCTGGGAGGACGTCTTCTTGGGGGCCATCAATGCAACGCAGACGACCCTGCTTGGTCAACTCCACCGCTCTCAGGATGTCCGAGGGATCGGTACCGGTCATCATCCACTGCATATGCTCTGGCTGTGCCATCGCCCAGATCCACTTCGACAGTTCGCGCTCCTGAATGTAGAACGTGGCATTCGGGAAGGCGTCGGTGTTGCCCAGGTGATCGAAGTGGGAGTGCGTAATGAAGACGGTGTCCACTTCTTCAGGCGTGATCCCAAGCTCTTCGAGCACTTGCTTCGGCGAATGCCAGTGCTCGACACCGAAACGGTCACCTAGCACCCCGCCGTAAGCGGAATGGTTGTAACCAACGTCGACCATCATTGTTCGGCCGCCCCCCTTGATCACTACATAGCAATAGGGAAGCTTGCAAACCCCTTCGTTATGAGCGCCAGAAAGGACGCCCCCAATGGGATAGTTGGTGACATAGGCGTATTCAGCCACCCAGATGGAGTAGGCATTTGCGGACATGGTGTGCTCCTTGTTGTTTTTAGCGAAGGCACAGGGTTTGGAAAGGTGTGGCTAGGGTGTTGTTTTGATTACGCAGCAGGCGCAAGCGTCTTCGAACGCCACCGGCTGCAGGGATACCACCGGATCTGCAGCGCAATGGAGCATGGCGCTTACCGATTTCAGCGCAGCCAGCCATTGCGCCAGCTTCGCCGTGAGCTCGCGGGGATCACTCACCGCCCCATGCAAATCCTGGGCGATCTGGTTCAGCTGCCGAGCTGCTGTCTGCATGTGAGTGAGATGAGGAATGGCACCGGCGGGCGCGATCACAGAATTGAGATCGTCCAGGCAGGCTGCTGTCTGCTCCTTCGGCGTACGCGACATTTCAAAGTACGTATCGAAGCAACCTTTTGCCTGGCCCAGAATCAGCAATCCGCCGATCTGGCCAATGAGCCGGTTCATCCGCTCGTAATGTGGGCGCACCCGGCTTGCGTAATACACCCAGTTGTCAGAGCGCTCGTTGATCCCGATGGGGGCGGTTTGAGAAGCCATGGGTGCGAGTGGCGCGTTCGCTTGTGCGGGGAAATGAGGTTTATCCGCGGCAAAACTGAGCTTCATGGAAGACGCCCTCATGCAACAAAAAGCTGGCAAGGCTCGTCACGCGTGGCGTTGGAGTCATTGGAAGATTCGCGGCCGGATTGCGGGCTATGAAGGCCTGTGTGAACCCGAGAAATTTGTGGATGCAACATGCAAACCTCTTGTCAATTTTGTTTTTGGTCTGAGTGATAGAAACCATAACCGTTGCCTAATACGGGTTCTATTTCAATTTTCAAGAGGATTATGCAAAAGCAT
The DNA here is from genome assembly GCF_000612585.1 of Pseudomonas sp. CHM02. Taxonomy (GTDB): domain Bacteria; phylum Pseudomonadota; class Gammaproteobacteria; order Pseudomonadales; family Pseudomonadaceae; genus Aquipseudomonas. The sequence goes on along the minus strand of NZ_JFCA01000044.1, from coordinate 7,736 downwards.
CGATCAATCAGATCGCTGCAAAAAAATATGCACGGGAAACCGCTACATTGTTAAATCCATGGGAACAATTAAGGTGATTATTAAATTTGCTAAATTGTATAATTAGCAACCTAATTCACTAAGCAGTGAGAGCTCATGTCTGTAACCAGACGTATTTGAAGTGAGAAGAGCGCCAACTCAGTTGAATTTGGCGCCCAACCCAAATATTTAAGCTTGACGTTTGTGCCAGCGCTCTAAATTTTCCGCGCCATCAGAGGCTAAAAATACTTCGCCGCTAGCCGCGGCTGCAGGCGCCGATGGAATCGCTTGGTTGCTGATCGATGCCCCTGTAAGGGTCGCAAGCACTGCAAGGAAAGAAAAAGCAAAGGTAATTCCGATGGCAGATTTCATGATTAACTCCAATGTGTTTTGTATGCTTGTATTTTTCCACATCGAAACCCATTGAAAGAGAGGCTTTTCTTTAATAGATTGCTTCCCCCGCGTTAATAATCCAACCTTTCTCTAAGCTTGACTCCCCCGACTATTAATTTATTGGAAACTCCTGATCGCACTGTAATATGCAACACTGAATCCCACAATTTCTCCCGCTGTTCTCACGCGAGACGCCTGGTGATCATCTATAAAACTCTAGAAAAGCAAATCCCACATATCAGTGACGTTTCAAGTCATTGAAGCGCTATAATCCGACGAAGGAAACTTAAAGCTTCATGAAGTAGCTACCGGTCTGTGAGAGTATTCGATGCAGCATGCCAGGTTAATCATTGCAGGGATTGCAAGCAAAAGTTCGTTCCTGATGAACTGGTGTCTAGTACACCCGACCGCCATGTAACCGAAATTGTGAAAGCCCCTCATCACCTGATGAGGAGCTAGTACAGTGCAACTGGATAACTAAGGCGCTACATTCGTGTTGAAAATCTTGCTAACCACAGTCCACTTGCCATCGACTTTCAACAGATGGAAAAAGTCAGTGAACGAAATACCTGACATGTCGTTGGCGTCAATGCGAGCGCTAGCCGCAGTACCGATGATCTCGATGCGGGTAATTGCAGCCTTTGCGTCCGGAGATGGGCGGAAACCATTGTCAATTCCCTCGAACAAGATTGGAATCGCGCCGCCTTTCAATTTGCCATCTGCGCCGACGCTGTACATCGTCGCATGTTCATTGAAAGCGGGTTTCATGATACTGCTCTTGGCCTGCTTGCAACCCTCAATATACTTGTTAAGCACCTCTGTAATAGCTTGATAGTCTTCTACGTACGTAGCTTTGCTGACTTTTTTACTACTGACTTGCGGGATACTCGGTGCATTTTCTGCGTGAGCCATCGTGCCAATGCTCAAAATCAAGGCCACGAAAAAAAGCTGCTTAATAGATGTAATTTTCATTTAGTCGCCCTTTGTAAGGAGTGCAATTATTGAAATATACTCAACCGCAAAAACGCAGCAGACACTCCGGGGAATCTGCTGTGCGCATGCAGCCTCGCAATGAAATTACGATGTGTTTTCAAAAACGAAACCCCTAGTTTCAGCGTAACTCGCGGCCTCGTTTTCTTTGAAATTACTTGCTCAGGTTGACCTTGAGTTCCTGAGACGCCTGCGCAATCGCACTGCGCGGCGTTGGCAGATGGCTGAACGCGTTTGACAGACCGAAATCGTGAATCATGCCGTTGTAGCGAACCGTCTTCACAGGTACACCCGCAGCATCGAGCTTGCGGCCGTATGCTTCAGCTTCATCGCGTAGAACATCGAATTCGGCAGTCTGGATAAGCGTCGGCGGCAAGCCCTTCAACTGTTCGGTCGTGGCCTGCAGTGGAGAGGCATAAATCTGTTTGCGTACCTCGGCTTCGGGTACATAATTGTCCCAAAACCACGCCATCATCTCCTTAGTGAGGAAATAACCGTTGGCAAACTCCTTGTAAGACGGTGTGTCAGCGTTGGAGTCTGTCACTGGGCACAGCAACACTTGTGAGCGCAGTGCCGGCTCACCCTTATCGTTGGCCATCAGGGCAACTACAGCGGCAATGTTACCGCCAGCACTGTTGCCGGCTACGGCGAGGCGACTACCGTCTACCTTGATATCCCCTCCATGTTCGGCGACCCATTTTGTCGCGGCATAGGCTTGCTGAGTGGCGACACCATATGCCGCCTCTGGAGAGAGGCTGTAGTTGACGAAGACCGCCACGGCACCCGAGCCTACCACCAGGTCACGCACCAGTCGTTCGTGGGTCGGGAAATCGCCCAACACCCAGCCGCCGCCATGGAAATACATGAATGCGGGCAGGGTCTTCTGTTGGCTGCCGACGGGTCGCACGATGGTCAATTTCAGATCGCTGCCGTTGACGCGTATCGTCTTCTCGCTGACATCAGCTGCCGGCAAGGCCACTTGGGGGGCAGCCTGGGCACCCGCCAGCGCCGCACGGGCATCGACCGGCGTCATGGAGTCGAGCGTCGGGACACCTTCAAGCGATTCCAAGAGTTTCGCCGTGTTGTGCTCAACTCCCGGGTAGCTGTTCGCGGAGGCAGTACCGGGCGCAAGCGTAACGACCGTAAGAGCGAAAGCAGAAGTAAGGGTTTTCATAACGTTTCCATTTTTATGCCTGAGTGCTGGGAAGCTTCAACTTCCGCAGACTCAAGGGCGGCAGAGGTTCAAGGCGTGACGTGGGTGTGGAAGATCTTGCTGACGACCGTCCACTTGCCATCGACTTTCAACAGATGGAAGAAGTCGGTGAAGGAAATGCCTGACATGTCATTAGCGTCGATGCGGGCGCTAGCAGCCGTACCAACGATCTCAACGCGTACAATGGCGGCCGGTGCGTCGGGAGATGGGCGAAAACCCTCGTCGATACCCTTGAACAGGATTGGAATTGCGCCGCCGGCCAACTTACCGTCCCCATCGACGCTAAACATGGTCGCTTGCTCATTGAAAGCGGGCTTCATGAGGCTGCTTTTTGCTTGCTTGCAGCCCTCGATGTACTGGTTTAGCACCTCTGTGATGGCTTGGTATTCGTGTACGTAAGTAGCTTGGCTCATGGTTCTACTCCTGCATCAGTTGATGCCTATGTACCGCTGATTTGGCGTAATAAATTATTTGATGCACCACTATAGGCATCAGCGATAATGAATAAAATGATCACAGGCATGGATACCGTATGAGCAATAAAGTCATAATAAAAACCCCATCACACCCGGATTCTCCTAAGGCCGCAGTCGCGCTCCCCCCCGTGCATCTTCCTGGGCTTCTAACGTTTGAGGCTGCAGCCAGGCATTTGAATTTTGCCCGCGCGGCTATCGAGTTGGGTGTCACGCCGACTGCCGTATCACGCACCATCAAAGGCATAGAAGCGCAGTTGAATGTGCGATTGTTCAACCGTACAACTCGCAGTGTCAGCTTAACCGAGGCTGGCGAAGCTCTAATCGGAGCATTAGCCCCCGCACTGGCACTGATCAAGGACGCCTTGTCACAAGCATTGCTCGCGACCGACCAGCCATCTGGCACCGTGCGCCTCAATTCTTCCTACGTCGCATACCGTATCTTTATCGAACCGCACCTCAACGCCTTTATGGAAAAATTCCCACTTATCAATGTAGAGATATCCCTTGATAACCGACTGAGTGATATTGTCAATGGCGGTTTTGACATCGGCATACGCATGGGAAAGCGTGTTCAGAACGATATGGTGTCCGTGCAGCTGGGATCGCTACAAAAAAGAATTGTCGTTGCTGCACCGGATTACTTCCGCGATCTAAGTGAACCAGAAACCATTGAGGAACTGCTAGAGCACAACTGCATTCGTCAACGCTATTCCGTTGGCGGCAGACTGTTCGAATGGAAGTTCGAAGCTCAAGGCCAAATGACCCAGGTCGACGTTCAAGGGCGCTTTGTGTTCGATGAGATGAGATCCGTTCTGGATGCAGCCATACAAGGTCAGGGCATCGGCTTCGTCTTCGAAAATTTTGCAAAGCAAGAGTTAGCCAGCGGAATGCTGCGGCACATATTGAAGCAGGACAGCGCACTAGATGATGCGTTCAATCTGTACTATCCGCATCGCAAGCACATGCCTGGAAAGCTGCGTGCATTTGTTGACTTCATGCGCAGTGCAAATCGGATGGAATCCGATTGATTGAATGTTCGCCTACAAAATCCCTATTGCATCAACGAGATCCCAACGCCCCGAACATACTCATTGTCGACTGATGCATGCATGCTGGCGAACCTGCTTGGGATTACGATGGGGGGAACGGGCTCATCAGACCAGCTCAAGGCAGGCGCCGGTCTTCTGTAAACCAGAAGACTGGCGCCCTGCTGCTATTAAGAGGCGGTACCTTCCAGCAGGTGATAAACCCATTCATCCATTGGCTCGTTGATATCAATAATTGCATTCGGGAGCATTAATGGCACGGCCGGAGCCGTGCCGATTGAGATCGGCGCAAAGGAAGTAAAAGGCACGTTCATTGCTAACCCCTTCGTAGCTTCAGCCATCAAACCAGCGTTGGCGCACTGCTCAGCGGCTAATTTTGTGTACGGGACGTTGGAACAGAGCCTTATCAGGCCCTCCCTAACGACATACACCTAAGCGTTGGTTCGCTCAAGCATGATTGCCGTTCACCAAAAGGTGATAGGGACGAAGGGACGAGCATGAGAGTGTCTGCGAGCTTTCTTATTTTTGTAAGGGAAGACCTTATCCCACCGCTCATTACACTGGCTACTTCAGTAAATTTGGAGATTATTCAGCTTGATCGATCAATGATGTGTGAGATGCGACTCCGCTATAAAAGAGCCGCACCTAAGTGTTGCATCTGAATTATACTCTCTTTCAATCTTTAGCCTGATTTTGCTAAATCTAAATGATGTCGAAATTACAGAGCCGAATAACCGCCATCAACAGTTAACACTGTCCCGGTAACAAAAGATGCTTCATCAGAGGCGAGAAAGAGAATAGAGTTTGCAATCTCCTCAGGCCTGCCAAGTCGCTTGATCATTTGTTTATCAGTCATCACCTTCAAATACTCTTCGGAGATATTGCTGACTGCAGGAGTATCGATCGTACCTGGCGCAACGGCATTGACACGAATACCCTTTGGTGACAGTTCGGCAGCGAGGTGAAGTGCAAGGCCCGATGCTACGAACTTACTTGGGCCATAAACAGCCAATCCAGGAATGCCATTCAAGGCCGCAATAGATGAAAGGAAAATTATCGAGCCTGTAGCTTTAGGAACCATGTGAACAGCAGCATGCTTTGCAACAAGGAACATGCCGCGGGCATTGATCGACATCACCTTATCCCAAAGCTCTGCGGTTGCCTGCTCAAGATCTGCTTCCGGAATGATCCCAGCATTGGAAACGACTACGTCGAGTTGCCCGTAGGTTTTGATGCCTACCGCAATCATCTCGATAATATCTTGCTCTACAGATACGTCGCATTTGATAGTGGTAACTTCAACTCCCTTGACTCGAAGCGAGTCGGCAAGCGTGTTCAAAAGATCGATATTAACATCCGACAGGACAAGCTTTGCGCCCTCTCGCGCCATGACCTCGGCGGTTGCTCGACCAATACCATTAGCAGCTCCGGTAATAACAGCCACTTTGGATTGCAGGCGGCCGAATCCCTGAATTGAAGTAGTCATGTATTCGTTCTCGTTTAAAATTCTACTAAAGTTGTGGGCAGCTTTTAGCAGTTAGCCCAAGTTCTTAAATTAAAAAGGTTTGCTAAAATACGTACTCGATCGAGGCTCGCATTGAGAACCCTCATCCAGGCAGCAACTCAGATTACTGCGCAGCACGACAGCGCACTAATTAAATTATCATCGTGATTATGCAATTAAATCCAATAATCTCTTAACTCACTGACTTGCCAGCCACCCGTAGGAGGCCGGCATCTTTCACCCATTATGAAAAAATCTGCCCGATGAGTGACGCATGCAAGGCAAGCTAGCTATGCTTAACCGGGCGTAACAACTCCCACAGGATGAAGTGTATTTTTGGGCCCGTCATTTCTCGATATCGAGAGTTGCTAAGTCCGATCGCCCTTTTACCGCACTAATGTATAATTAGGCTTTGGTATCAAGCCATACAGAACCGTATCGTGTGTAGGCAGTAGGAATTTCAATGATTTCTTTCAAATCATCTGCTGCAGTGCGCACCCAGAATGGATCACGCAGCATTTGCCGACCGACAAACACCAGATCAGCTCGGCCGTTTTGCAGAATTTCTTCGGCTTGGCGACCACTTTGGATCACGCCCACGGCCCCCGTAGCAATGTTCAGCTCTTTGCGCAGCAGTTCCGAAGCCGGTACCTGGTAGCCCGGATAGGTCTGCACCTTGACCATCTTGATTCCGCCGGAGCTGCAGTCGATCAGATCGGCGCCCTGCTGTTTCATCCAGCGACCATATTCAAGGAATGACTCAGGGATGTTGCCGCCTTCGGCGTAATCGGAGCTGGAGATCCGAACAAACAGAGGGCGATCGCCCCAATGCGTTTTGACTTCCTCCAGCACTTCGCGCAGGAAGCGATAGCGACGCTTGGCGTCACCGCCATATTCGTCATCGCGAGTATTGGCGAGTGGCGAGAGGAACTCATTGAGCAAATAACCATGTGCAGCATGGATCTCAAGCACATCGAAGCCCGCGTCACTGGCACGTCGTGCGGCGTCTCCATAGAGCTTCACCAATCCCGGAATTTCGTCAGCCGCGAGTGCGCGAGGCACAGGGCTAGTTTCCGTGAAAGGGATAGCCGATGGCGCGATATGAATGAGGTTTGCTGGGTATGTCGAGCAAGTTTTCGGCTCTTGCCTCAGGCCTGTGATCACGTTATGCCTGTCCATTTGAACTAACAATCAGGCTAATATTGGATGAACAGATGCAGGAATTAGCACAGTGCAGAAATCAGGCTTTCTTGAACTCCACGCATTCGTCGCCGTAGCCATTCACCGGAGCTTTCGACGGGCGGCTATAGAAGTGGGCTTATCGCCCTCAGCGCTGAGCCATGCCATCGCAACCTTGGAACAACGTTTAGGGGTAAGGTTGTTCCACAGAACAACCCGTAGCGTTTCCCTTACTGCGGCTGGTGAGCAATTTCTGATTCAGGTACAACCAGCGCTGCGCGACATAACGACGGCAATGGAAGCCGTCAGCGAATTTGGTAATACGCCTACAGGGACGCTACGTTTGAACACCTCTGAAGGTGCTGCTCAGATGGTGCTGACGCCTATCGTGTTGAAGTACCTGGCTCGATATCCGGATATGCGAGTTGATATCGTCACTGATAGAAGTCTCGTGGACATCGTTGCAGGCGGCTTCGATGCGGGTATTCGCCTTTCCGAAAGCGTTCCTCTGGACATGATTGCAATCCCCATAAGTGCGCCTCTACGTTTTGCGGTGGTGGGATCCCCCCAATATTTTGCCAACCGCAGGCGGCCAGAGGTTCCGGCAGACTTAATGGCGCATAACTGTATCCGCGTTCGCTTTCCTAGCGGGACGATTTATAAGTGGGAGTTCACAAAGCGTGGCGATCAACAGGCTGTAGATGTCAATGGATCGCTCACGCTGGACAGCCATCATTTGATGCTGGAGGCCGCTGTGCAAGGAGCTGGCCTAGCCTGGACAAACGAGTTCGCTGTCAGTGCACACCTTGCTAGTGGAGCTCTAGTGCGTGTTCTCGAAGACTGGACACCACCCTACCCTGGCTTAAGCCTCTACTATCCAGCGAATCGTTACACACCAGCTGGGTTGAGAGCCTTCA
>NZ_JFCA01000043.1 GCF_000612585.1 Pseudomonas sp. CHM02 | reverse complement strand
AAGAACACCGCGTTCTGTCGGACAGAACGCGGTGTTTTCTATTGGGGCCGCTTCGCGCCCCAGCGCGGGGCAAGCCCGCTCGCCACAACGCGCCTGCTCATCAGACAAAGTAGTTAGCCTGCTTCCTTTTCTCCCAAGCCCTTGCCATCATGCACCCACCGCCCGCCCGCGAACGAGTGCCCATGTCTGCCGCCGCCCCCAGCTCAATGTCGATCACCCTGCAGATCGTCTCCATCGTCTTCTACACCTTTATCGCGTTTATCTGCATCGGCCTGCCGATCGCGGTCATTCCCGGCTATGTGCATGAGCAACTGGGTTTCAGCGCGGTGGTGGCCGGGGTCACGATCGGTTCGCAATACCTGGCCACCCTGCTCAGCCGTCCCATGGCCGGGCGCATGTCCGACACCGTGGGCACCAAACGCGCGATTGTGCTGGGGTTGGCCGGGATTCTTGCGAGTGGCGTGCTGACGTTTTTCGCCACGCTGGTGGACAGCCTGCCGTCATTGAGCCTGGGCATCCTGATCGTTGCCCGCCTATTGCTGGGCGTGGCCCAAGGGCTGATTGGCGTGGGCACCATCAGTTGGTGCATGGGCGCCGTCGGAGCGGAGCACACCGCGCGCTCCATTTCATGGAACGGCATCGCCTCCTACGGCGCCATCGCCATTGGTGCGCCGCTGGGCGTGGTGATGGTGGCCGAGTACGGCTACAACAGCCTGGGTATCGCGTTGGCGGTGTTGTCCGCACTGGGCCTGGTGCTGATCCGCAACAAACCCTCGGTGCCGGTGGTGCGTGGTGAGCGCTTGCCGTTCTGGGCCGTGTTCGGGCGCATCGCGCCGTTTGGCGCAAGCCTGTGCCTGGCCTCGATTGGCTACGGCACCCTGACCACCTTTATCACCCTGTACTACCTCAATCGCGGCTGGACCGGCGCGGCGTACTGCCTCACGGTATTTGGCGTGTGCTTCATCCTGTCGCGTTTGGTGTTCATCTCGGCCATCAGCCGCTTTGGCGGCTTCAGGGCGGCGATTGCCTGCATGACCATCGAAACCCTGGGCCTGACGCTGCTGTGGCTGGCACCGTCCACGGGCGTGGCATTGGTCGGTGCCGGGTTGACCGGTTTTGGCTTGTCGCTGGTGTACCCGGCGCTGGGCGTGGAGGCGATCAAACAGGTGCCCAACAGCAGCCGTGGCGCGGGGCTCAGTGCATATGCGGTGTTTTTCGACCTGGCCCTGGCGATTGCGGGACCGCTGATGGGCGCCGTGGCGCTGAACCTCGGCTACGGCTGGATCTTCTTCTGCGCGGCACTGCTCTCGGTGATCGCCCTGGGCCTGACCCTGCTGCTCAAGCGCCGCGCTTACTGATCAGCCGTCTGCAAGCCTGCGCGGGTGGATTGGCCGAGGGTGTGGCTGAAAAAACGCCCCGCCTCGGAAATCAGGTCGCGGTGAATACCTTCACGGTCGACGCCGTCGGCATCGGTACAGATCGCCGGCATCGCGGCCAACTGGTCGCTGTCGCACGGCGCCATGAACACAAAGTGCCCGGCCCCGGCCAGCAGTTTGAAGTCAGGCGGTTCCGGCAGTTTGCGCGCCAGGGCCGCAGCGTTCTTGTCCACGGCGACCAGCTTGTCGCCGTCACCGCTGTAGAGCAGCACCGGCACATGCACGTCCGCGAGGGTGTGACGGCCGAACATCAGGCTCAGCGGCGCCATCAACATCAAGGCATGAATGCGCGGGTCGGATTGCGGTTGCAGGTCGTCACGGTCCACCACCAGTTCGCCCTTGGTGGTGCACGCGTCGCGGTCTTCCGGGCGCTCCTGGCAGTAACGGCGCAGGCGGTCGAAATCCGGCTTGGCACCGGCCAGGATCAACGCGGTCTCGCCGCCGGCTGAATAACCGATCACCCCCACCTGATCGACGTTGACGAACGGCGACAGCATTGGATCGCCCAACGTGGCAGTGATCGCTTCGGAAATCTGGATCGGCCGGCCATACAGGTTACTCACCGTGCCCAGGCGGCTGTGGTCCTTATAGTTGTCGCCAGGGTGCAGCACCGCCACCACGACGAAACCCTTGCGCGCCAACGAGGTGGCCAGGTCGTGCAGGGCCAGGGGTGTGCCGGTGTTGCCGTGGGACAACATCAGCATCGGGAAACGGCCGATGGCGATCTTGGCGTCTTCAGTGGCGGCGACGTGATAGGCGCCCAATTGCGTGGTGTGCTCAAGGCCGGTGGACGGGTAAAAGGCCACGGCTTTCATCGGCTGCAGGTCCAGCGGATCAAGAAACGTCATGCGATGGAAGCCCACACTCCAATGCGGGTGCGGTGCCGGTGCGGCGTGCACTGAAATCAGGCCGCCGAGCAGCGAAAGAACCATAACAGCACAAAGACGCATCATGGGGATGTCCACCTTTGCTGCGTGAGAACCGACATATCGAAGAAACGTCCAGGTTGTTAAACCCATGCTTGCACAACCTGGGCCAAAGTAATGACAGCGGGCAAACGAAAAAACTCCGTACTCCGCTCGCTTTGAAGCGAGCAGAATACAGAGTTTAGGCGCCCGGCTTCAGATTGAAACCGAGGAAGGGCGAAATTTACACAAGCCTTACGCGGTGGCGAACAATTGTTCGTTGATCAGTACGTTGGCGTCGCTCAGGGCTTTGCTGCGCACTTCGTCACCGTAGGCCAGGCCCTCGGCACGCACGATCTCGATGTCGGTGATACCGAGGAAGCCGAACAGCAGTTTCAGGTAGCCTTCATGGGCGGCGCCGGAAGCTTGGCCGGCGTGCAGGCCACCGGCCGTGGACACGATGATGACTTTCTTGTTGCCGCAGAGGCCTTCCGGACCGGCTTCGCTGTAGCGGAACGTCTGGCCGGCGACGGCGATGCGGTCGATCCAGGCTTTCAATTGGGTCGCAATGGTGAAGTTGTACATCGGCGCACCCACCACTACCGCATCAGCGGCGAGGAACTCAGCCAGCGACGATGCACTCAGTTCAGCCTCGTGTTTTTGCGCAGCATCACGCAGTTCGGCGGCAGTGCCCAAGGCACCCAGGGTCGCGCCGGAGAAGTGGTTGATGCCTTCGCTGGCCAGGTCGCGGTAGGTCACTTCCAGACCCGGCTCCGCCGCTCGCCAGGCCTTGACCACGCCAGCACTGAGCTGACGGGAGGCCGAGTTGTCGCCGAGGATGCTGGAATCGATATGCAACAGTTTCATGCGGGATCTCCAAGTGAGGATCGCGACGTGGCGATCAAGTGGAGTTGATCCTACAGATGATCCGAATAAACGATTAGAGGGCTCAAATGCGATTGTTCGTCCCACTGACGAGACAATCCAAAAACACCACGGCCTGATCCTGTCGCGTTATTGCCCAATCCTCTACGGTTCTGGCTTTCACCGAAACTTCGCGGCATGCTCGCCGCAGTTCCGACCGCCACTGGACCCGCCATGCCGCCACACTCCCCCGTTCTGACCAAGGGCCTGAGCCTGATCCTCGCCATCTGCTGCGGGTTTTCGGTCGCCACGATCTACTACAACCAGGCCATGCTGCCGCTGATTGCGGGCACCTTCGAGGTGTCCACTGCCCATGTCGGGCAGATCGCGATGCTCACCCAGTTGGGCTACGCCTGCGGCTTGCTGCTGTTTGTGCCGCTCGGCGACCGCATCAGCCGGCGCACGTTGATTCTGGCGGTGCTGTGCATCAACTTTGTCAGCCTGCTGGCCTCGGCCACCGCGCCGTCCTACACCTGGTTGCTGATGGCGAGCGTGCTGCTGGGCCTGTCGGGTATCAGCGCCCAAGTGATTATTCCCGCTGCGTCGGACCTCAGTGAGCCGGTGCAAAAAGGTGCGGTGCTCGGCCTGATGGTCAGCGGGCTGTCGGCCGGTGGTTTGCTCGCCCGTACCGTCAGCGGCGTGTTCAGCGGCTGGCTGGGCTGGCGCGGCATGTTCGCCGTCGCTGCAGCGCTGGATGTGCTGCTGTTCCTGGCGATTCTCACGCGCATGCCAGTGTCGGTGTCCACCAGCAGACTCCCCTACGGCGCACTGCTCAAATCCCTGTGGGGCCTGGCCCGGCAACATGCCACCCTGCGCCAATCGGCGATCAAGGGCGGCCTGGTGTTCGGTGCACTCAACGTGTTCTGGGGGTCGATGGCGGCGTTGCTGGCCTTGCCGCCGTATGGGTTCTCCAGCGCGCAGGCCGGCCTGCTGGGGCTGTCGGCCATTGTCGGCATTCTCTGCGCGTCCACGATCGGCCAGCAAACCCGGCGCCATGGGCAATTGCTCGAATGGATCGGCATCGGCACGGTGTTGGTCGCGTTCCTGCTGATTTTCACGCTCGGCCCCCAGGGCTGGTGGTGGCCGATCCTGATCGCGGCGACCTTCCTCGACCTGGGCAATCGTATCAACCAGCTCGCCAACCAGACCCGCGTGCTGGCCCTGGAACCGGCGGCCACCAGTCGCCTGAACACGGTGTTCATGGTGATCTATTTTATCGGCGGCGCCTTGGGCTCGGCCTCCGGCGCCTTTGCCTCCGAGCACTACGGCTGGCAAGGCCAGGCGCTGACCGGTGCGGCATTTGCCGGGCTGGCGCTGTTGATCACACTGCTCAGTGCGACGACACGTAAATCGACGCCGACGTAGGCGCCGGCAACGCATAGGTACGCTTCATCCACTGGATTTCTTCCTGCGGCGTGCGCCCGAAGAAACGCTTGAACTCGCGACTGAACTGCGAAGCGCTTTCATAGCCTACCTTGGCACAGGCCGTGGCGGCGGTGATGTCGTTGCGCAGCATCAGCAGACGCGCCTGGTGCAGGCGCGTGGACTTGAGGTACTGCATCGGCGACGTGTCGGTGACCGTGCGAAAATGCGCGTGAAAACTGGGCACGCTCATCATCGCCTCGCTGGCCAACGTCTCTACGTCCAGGGGCTGGTCATAGCACCCATGGATCTTGCGAATCGCCCGCGCCACCTTGCCGAACTGGCCCTGGCGATTCAACGCGGCGCGCATCGAACCACCCTGCTCGCCCGTGAGGATCCGATAGTAGATTTCGCGCATCAGCGCCCGACCGAGTATGTGCGCATCCATCGGCACATGCATGGCTTCCAGGAAGCGAAGCAACGACTCACTGAGTGACTCATCCATGGGCGAGGAATACATGCCCCGAGGCTTGGCGTCGACCAGTCCCGGAAAGTCATCCAGCGCCACCATCAGCTCCGCTGCGAGGGTGAAATCCAGCCGCAGGTACACCGCCAGCATCGGTTCGGCTTCGCTGGCGTCGGTCTCCATGGTGAACGGCACCGGCACGGATACCACCAGATAGTGCTGGGCGTCATACAGGTAAACCTCATCCCCCAGATAACCACGCTTGCGACCCTGGCAGACGATCACGATGCCGGGGTCGTAGAGCACCGGCACCCGGTGCAGCGGCTGGTTGGAGCGCAGGAAGCGCACGTCATCGAGGGCGCTCAGGTTGTAGCCTTCGACAGGCGCCAGGCTGCCCATCAACTCGATGATTCTGTCTGTACGGTCCATGGCGACGGGCCCCTGGGTAAAACGTCACGGTACCCCGCAACCGGTGCCGACGCTATGGACTTATAGGATTAGGCAATCAGCACATTGGAATGGATATTCGCTCGAACACAGCAGTTCCGTAGCCTGAACAGCACTTTCAGCCCTCGGAGATTCCCCATGCTTATCGTCTACAACCCCGCCACCGGTGAAGAAATCGGCCGTGTCGCCAAGAACACTGCGGACGAGGTCAAGGCCGCCGTCGACCGTGCCTGCACGGCTTTCCCCGAATGGTCAGGCAGACTCGCCAAGGAGCGCAGCGACATCCTGCGCCGCTGGCACGACGCGGTAAAAGCCGACAAGGAAGCCTTCGCCGAACTGCTCTGCCGCGAAAACGGCAAATGCCTCAGCGAAGCGCGCGGCGAAATCGACTATGGCCTTGGCTTTATCGAGTGGTACGCCGAAGAAGCCAAGCGCGTGTATGGCGATACCATCCCTACCCACGACCGCAATGCCAACGTGGTGGTGACCAAGGAAGCCATCGGCCCCGTCGCCGCCATCACGCCGTGGAACTTTCCGTTCATGATGATCACCCGCAAGGTCGCCACGGCCCTGGCCGCCGGTTGCACCATGGTGATCAAGCCCGCTGAAGACACACCGCTGACCGCCTTCAAGTTGCTGGAATACGCACGCAAGGCCGGGATCGCGGAAGGCGTGCTGGAAGTGGTGGTCGGCGACCCCAAGGAGATCGGCCTGATCCTCACGGGCGATCCGCGTATCCGCAAGATCTCGTTCACCGGCTCCACCGGCGTCGGCAAACTGCTCGCCGCACAATGCGCGGCGAGCATCAAGAAGATGACCCTGGAACTGGGCGGCAACGCGCCGTTTATCGTGTTCCAGGACGCCAACCTGGATGAGGCGGTGAAGGGGTTGGTCAGCGCCAAGCTGCGTAACTCGGGCCAGGTGTGCATCTCGCCGAACCGGATTTTTGTGCAACACAGCATCCTCGAAGACTTCATCAAGCGCGTGAAGCATGCGGTGGCCGCGATCGAAGTGGACCAGGGCTTGCGTGAAGACTTCGTGGTCGGCCCGCTGGTCAATCAATTGGGCTTCGACAAAGTCGTGCGCCTGGTAGAAAGCGCCAAGGCCGCCGGCGCCGCCGTGCTGATGGGTGGCAAACCTCACGCCAAGGGTGGCCTGTTCTACGAACCAACGGTGTTGACCGGCCTGCAGGATGATTCCCCCCTGGCGACCGAGGAAATCTTCGGGCCGGTGTTTGCGATCTATTCGTTCAAGGACGAAGAGGAAGTGATCGCCCGCGCCAACCAGACGGAATTCGGCCTGGTCGCCTATGCCTACACCAGCGCGCTGGGGCGATCGCTGCGCCTGTCGCGCCAGTTGGAGGCCGGCATGGTGATTCTCAACTCGGGATCGGTGGGCACCGCGTCGGTGCCGTTTGGCGGGATCAAACAGTCCGGTTATGGCCGCGAAGGCAGCTACTACGGGATCGAAGAGTACGTGCATGTGAAGTATGTGTTGATGGCGGGCGCGCAGTTCTAAGCGCCTGATTCACCCACTGAGGCGCCTGCTACCTCCACGGTAGGAGCGAGCTTGCCCGCGAAAAACCCGAGAACGCCGCGATAAACCCGATGCGCTGCGTTATCGTTGACGTTTTTCGCGAGCAAGCTCGCTCCTACCGTTTTTTGAGGCGGACCATGCAAGACCTCAACGACCTCTACTATTTCGCCAAAGTCGTCGAAGCCGGCGGCTTCGCGGCGGCCGGGCGCATGCTCGGCATTCCCAAATCCCGCCTGTCGCGACGCATCGCCGAGTTGGAAGAACGCCTCGGCGCGCGCCTGCTGCAACGCACCACCCGTCAATTGACCCTCACCGCCGTCGGCGAGCGCTACCTGCGGCATTGCCAGGCCATGCTGCTGGAAGCAGAAATGGCCGATGAGGCAGTGGCCAGCATGTCCAGTGAACCCCGTGGGCGACTGCGGGTGAGCTGCCCGGTGGGCATGGCCCAGCACATTCTGCCGGAACTGGTCGCGGGGTTTCTCGCTGCCCACCCTCAGGTGCAATTGGAAATGACCCTGGTCAATCGCCGCGTCGACCTGGTGGCCGAAGGCATAGATGTGGCGTTGCGCGTACGCGAACTCGGCGATGAAGACCCGCTGCTGGTCACCAAGCGCCTGCGTCAGGCCCAGACCGTGCTGGTGGCCAGCCCCGCGCTGATGCTCGATCATCACGTAGCGACCCTGGAGGACCTCAAGCAGTTGCCGATCCTCGGCGCGCTGGAGGCGGATCGCCTGGTGCATCAGCGCATTCTCGATCCCCAGGGCAACGCTCACGACTTGGCGATGGAGGCCCGGCTGGGTATTGACGACTTTATCGTGCGCAAAGCCAGCGCGATCATGGGCCTGGGCTTTACCGTTTTGCCGATGATGTACTGTGAAGAGGAACTGGCCAGTGGCCGCTTGGTGCAACTGCTGCCGGAATGGTCCTTGCCGGGTGGCTGGCTGCAAGCGGTGTATCCGCATCGCCGTGGCGTGTTGCCGGCCATTCGCGCGTGGATCGATTACCTGGAAGAAGGGTTCAAAGGGTGTGGAGACCGCCTGTTATGAAGATGACCGAAGCACAAGTCGCCGCGTTCTGCCTGAGCCTGCCGGGTGCGCGGGAAGACTATAAATGGGGTGGCGTGCGGGTGTTTTCGATTGCGGGCAATAAGATGTTTGCGCTGCAGAATCTGCGCGGTGAGTCGTTGGCGTTCAAGGTCGACAAGGCGTTGTTCCTGGGGCATGTGGACCGCCCTGGCATTCACCCGGCGCCGTATCTGGCGCGGGCACAGTGGGTGATCATGAATACGCCCTATCCGCTGGGTGCCGAGGAGTTGCGGGGTTTGTTGCAACGGTCCCATCAGTTGGTGGTGAGTAAGTTGCCCAAGCGTACGCAGGTTGGGTTGTTGCTGGAGGTGTAGGTATCTGGGGATGGCGCTGGGTCTTTGGTGAGGGGGCTCACAGCCGACCACTCTCCAACTGTTGCCCTGCGATCCAAATGTGGGAGCTGGCTTGCCTGCGAAGGCGGCCTGACAGCCGCCCAGGATGTTGGATCAGACCGGGTACATATCCGTTATTTGGGTAACGTCTGCTATGGGTTCCGCCCTTACGGCGGCTCACTTTGGAAAAGCCGGAATGCCGGCCCAGCCCAAAGTCAGCAAATGGCTCTTGCCCCAACGCTCGGTGTGCCCGTAACCCTGTAGCTATAGGACTGACCACAGGGTGCCCCCCAGGAACAGTTGGTCCAACCAGAACACTTGATGCAACAGCACGATCACCCAGAACAGCACTTGATAAGACACCTTCCGCGTCTTGTGCCGGAATACTTGTTGGGCAATCAGCGCTCCTGGCCAGCCGCCCGCGAGTTCGACGGCGTGGAGGATGTTTTCCGGGGTGCGCCAGCTGTCGGTGCGTGCCTTGCGTTTGTCGCTCCAGTAGAGGAAAAACGCGATGACGCTGACCACGCCATAGGCCGCCAGTGGGATGACGGTTTCGCCGCGCTGCCACACCAGCACTGAACCCAGCAACGGCGCTGCGCACAACAGCACGAAGATCGCCGCTTTCAGGCGTGGGTGCTGGATCATCATGCCTTGGCGGCCGCCCAGTCGATCCAGCCGAACTGCCAGGTCGCCAGGATCAGCAGGCCGAACGCGATGCGGTACCAGGCAAACGCGGCATAGCTGTGGCTGGCAATGAACTTGAGCAGGCCTTTGACCGCGATCATTGCGAAGATAAACGAAGTGACGAAGCCAATGGCGAACACCGGCAGGTCCGAGGGCTGGAACAGGTCACGGTACTTGTAGCCCGAATACACCGCCGCACCGACCATGGTCGGCATTGCCAGGAAGAACGAGAACTCGGTGGCGGTCTTGCGTGACAGTCCGAACAGCAGGCCGCCGATGATGGTCGAGCCCGAGCGCGAGGTGCCGGGGATCATTGCCAGGCACTGGGCCAGGCCGACCTTGAGCGCATCTTTCCAGGTGATGTCATCGACGGTTTCAGCGTGCACGTCGTGCTCGCGGCGTTCGGCCCACAACATGATGATGCCGCCCACCACCAGCGCCGTGGCGACGGTGATCGGATTGAACAGGTAGTGGTGAATCAGGTCGGCGAAAATCACGCCCAACACCACCGCCGGCAGGAAGGCGATCAGCAGGTTGGCGGTAAACCGCTGGGCCTTGCGCTGGGTCGGCAGACCGCTGACCACTTCGAAAATCTTGCCACGGAACTCCCAGACCACGGCCAGGATGGCGCCCAGTTGGATGATGATATTGAATGCGTTGAAACGGTCGCCGGTAAAGTCGAGCAAGTCGGCGACGATGATCTGGTGACCCGTGCTGGAAATCGGCAGAAACTCGGTAAGCCCCTCCACAACGCCAAGAATCACTGCCTGAATGGCGGTCCAAAAATCCATGCTTCCCCCGAAGGTCTTGCTCTATGGCAAGCCTTGTTAATCTTTTTAATGGTTCACTGACGACGAGGCCCGGTGTTTATTCTCAACGCCGGCCTGCAAAAATCCTGTGAAAAATCAGACAGTACTCAGGTTTTCCGAATACAGGCCGAAAGCCTATCAGACAAGGCGGAAAAGTCGATGCAGCACCCACAATTATAAAAAGCACGGAGTGACAGGACGATGAACAGTTTGCGCAATATGTCGATCAGCCGGCGCCTCTGGCTGATCCTGATAGTCGCCGTGCTGATGCTGCTGGCCCTGGGTTTGCTGATGCTCAAGCAGATTCATGACGACCTGTACCAGGCCAAGCGCCAGCAGACCCAACACGTGGTCCAGACCGCCAGCGGGATCCTGACGTTTTATCACGGCCTCGAAACCACCGGTGTCATGACCCGCGAAGCCGCCCAGAAACAAGCCTTGAGCGCAGTGCGTGGCTTGCGCTACGACCATGACGACTATTTCTGGATCAACGACCTCACGCCCGTGATGATCATGCATCCAGCCAACCCCAAGCTCGACGGCCAGAACCTGTCGGCCATCCGCGACCCGGACGGGTTTGCCGTGTTCAACGAGTTCGTGATCCTGGCCAAGGCCAAGGGCGCCGGCATCGTCAACTATCGCTGGCCGAAACCGGGCGCCGAGGCGCCGGTGGCCAAGACCTCGTATATCCAACTGTTCGAGCCATGGGGCTGGATTATCGGCTCCGGCGTGTACGTGGATGATGTGCAGGCCGAGTTCAGCGGCCAGGTCTGGAAAGCCTCGTTCATCGGCCTGGGTATCGCGCTGGTCATGGCGTTGCTGGTCTCGCTGATCGCCCGCAGCATCGTGCGGCCGTTGCAGGACGCCGTGAACGCCATGGGCAACATTGCCAGCGGCGAGAGCGACCTGACCCGCAGCCTCGACACCCTCGGCCAGGACGAAGTCACCCAACTGTCCCGGCACTTCAACAGTTTCACCGCCAAGCTGCGCCAGGTCGTCGGCCAGTTGCAGGTGTGCGCCAACGCCCTGGGTCAGTCCTCGCAGGAACTGGGCAACAACGCCACCCAGGCCCATGACCGCAGCCAGCAGCAGTCGCAGCAGATGGAACTGGTGGCCACCGCCATCAATGAAGTCACCTACGGCGTGCAGGATGTGGCCAAGAACGCCGAACACGCCGCCAGCGAAATGCGCGACGCACAGGCCCAGGCGCAACAAGGCCAGGTGAATATCGACGGCAGCCTGCAGCAGATCGACCAGCTCTCCGGCACCATCAGCCAGGCAGTCGAGGTGATCCGCACCCTGTCGGCTGAAAGTACCCAGATCGGTAGCGTGCTCGAAGTGATCCGTTCGATCGCCGACCAGACCAACCTGCTGGCCCTCAACGCCGCGATTGAAGCGGCACGCGCGGGTGAGCAAGGCCGAGGCTTTGCCGTGGTGGCCGATGAAGTGCGGCTGCTGGCCCAGCGCACGCAGAAATCCACCGCCGAGATCCAGGGCATGATCGAGCGCCTGCAAGGCCACTCGGAAGCGGCGGTCAAGGTCATCAGCGACAGCCACAGCGCCTCGCAACTGACCATCGAACAGGCCGGCCAGGCGGGCGCCAGCCTGACCGCCATCGGCCAGGCCCTGCGCAACCTCAACGGCCTCAACGCCTCGATTGCCAGCGCCACCCTGCAACAGGCTCATGTGGTCGAAGACATCAACCAGAACGTCACCCAGGCCGCCGGCCTGTCCCACAGCACCGCACTGGCGGCGGAACAGTCGAGCGTGGCGAGTGCGCATTTGCGTGGCCTGAGCGACCAACTCGACGGCCTGCTGCGACAATTCAAAGTCTGACACTCCCGTGGGCGGTGTTGTTGTAGTGAGCGGGCTTGCCCCGGCCGGGTTGCGCAGCAGCCCTGAAACCAATCACCGCAGACTGTCAGGCAGTAGGCGGCGTACTTATCTGGGGCTGCTGCGCAGCCCGGCGCGGGGCAAGCCCGCTCACTACAACAAGCCCGCTCACTACAGAGATAATGCCTACGCCATTCTTCTTTGGTTACAATCCCCGCCCTCTCCCACTCTCCCAAGGAACCACCATGTCCGGGCTTGAACTGTTCGCCGCCGCCCTGGGGGTGATCGCCGTGTGGCTGACGGTCAAGCAGAACCCGTGGTGCTGGCCGATCGGGCTGGTGATGGTGTTGCTGTACACCTGGGTGTTCTTCGAGGTGAAACTCTATTCCGACATGCTCTTGCAAGTGGTCTATGCCGCGCTGCAGGTCTACGGTTGGTGGCAGTGGACCCGCGCCGGCGAGATCAAGCAAGGGCGCCAGGTCACCCGCCTCGGTGTGCCGGCCATCATCGCCAGCTTGGCGGTGGGCGCTGCCGGCAGCTTGCTGCTTGGCGCCGCCATGGCCCACTGGACCGATGCTGCCCAGCCCTGGCTGGACGCCGCCCTCACCGGTTTCAGCCTGGTGGCGCAAATGTGGATGGCGCAGAAACGCGTGCAATGCTGGCCGCTGTGGATTGCCGTGGATGTGATCTTCGTCGGGCTGTTCCTCTACAAAGGCCTGTACCTCACCGCGGCGCTCTACGCACTGTTCACCGTGATCGCCGTGCAAGGCTGGCGCGAATGGCGCGCCGACCCGGCGTTGCACGCATGAAGGTGGTGGTATTGGCCGGCCCCGAGTCCAGCGGCAAAAGCTGGCTGGCGGCAGCGCTGCACGCGCATTTCGGCGGCGTGATGGTGGGTGAATACGTGCGCTATTTCATCGACCTCCATCAACGCGACACCACCCTGGCGGACATCCCGGACATCGCCCGTGGCCAACTGGCCTGGGAAGATGCCGCCCGCGCCCGTCAACCCGAACTGCTGATCCTCGACACGCATTTGCTCACCAACGCGCTCTGGAGCCAGACCCTGTTCGGCGACTGCCCGGCCTGGCTCGACAGCGAACTGCTCGCGCGTCACTACGACCTGCACCTGCTGCTATCGCCGGAGGATGTGGAGTGGACCGCCGATGGCCAACGCTGCCAACCGGAACTGGAGGATCGCCGGGCGTTTTTCCAAGGCAGCCTGGATTGGATCGAGCAACATCGACAACCGGTCCTGGTGATTCGCGGCAATTGGGAACAACGCCGCGCCATCGCGTTTGCGGCGGTTGAACAGCTACTCGCCGGCACGCTCCAGGTTGGCATTCACCCGTAGCAGCAACGCCAGCAAGGTCGCCTGCTCTTCTTCACTGAAACCCTCCAGCGCCTGCGCGGTGCCCTGCTGCATGATCGCGCGGGCTGCAGGCATGCGTTCGCGTGCCGCGTCGGTCAGAGTGATCAGCCGGCTGCGTTTATCCGCCGGGTCGGCGACGCGTTCAATCATGCCATCACGCTCCATGCGCCCCAGCAACTGCGCCATGCTCGACTGTTCGACGCGGGCGATGCGCACCAGTTCGGCCTGGGGCAAGCCCTCGCTGTACTTGAGCGCCACCAGCACCGGAATCTGTGCGACGGCAAAGCCCAAGGCTTTCAAGCGGCCTTCGTAGAGGCGAACGAAGCCGCGGTTGGCCAGGCCGATCTGTTGCATCGGGTTGGGAGCGGGCGATTGAACATTCATGGCGGCGTTGACTTTCCATAGGATCCTATGAACTAAATGTATAGGATCCTATAAACATCGCCAAGGACAATCTCATGACGAACTCGTTGCGCATCGCCATTGTCGGCGCCGGCCCCGGCGGATTGACCTTGGCCCGAATCCTTTATCGCCATGGCCTGGCCGTTACCGTGTTCGAACGCGAAGGCGGACCGCTCGAACGCCCGCAAGGTGGCACGCTGGACCTGCACGTCGAATCCGGCCAGCTCGCCCTCCAGCGTGCCGGCCTGGAACACGCGTTCAAGCGCATCGCCCGGTACGAAGACCAGGGCTCGCGCCTGATGGATCACCACGCAAACCTGTTGTTCGAAGACCCCAACCCGGATGCAGGGGATCGTCCCGAAGTCGACCGCACCGCCCTGCGCCAGGCGCTGTTGGACTCACTGCCGCACGGCTGCGTGAAGTGGGGCGTCCGCATCGACGAAGTCCGTCCGGTCGGTGACAGGTGCTGGGCACTGCACCAGGGGCCGGTCACGCACGGCCCGTTCGACCTGGTGGTCGGTGCCGATGGCGCCTGGTCAAAGGTGCGCCCGCTATTGTCGTCCTATCAGCCACAGTACAGCGGGCTGACCTTCATCGAATTCGGCATAGACGATGTCGACCGCCAGCACCCGCACCTCGCCCGACTGGTGGGCCGAGGCAAACTGGAGGTCGCCGGGGAAGCCAAGGCACTCATCGTGCAACGCAATGCCCATGCGCATTTGCGTGGCTACGCGATTTTCCGCGTGCCGACCGATTGGGCCGTCGACCATCTCAGCCTACCGGCCCTGAAAGCCCAGTTCAGTGGCTGGCACCCGGATGTGCTGGCGCTGTTTGATGCGGCGAACGAGACCGTGGTGGCCAGGCCTATCCATGCCCTGCCGGTCGGCCATCGCTGGTCCCACCGTCAAGGGTTGACGTTGATCGGGGATGCGGCGCACTTGATGTCGCCATTCGGTGGCGAAGGGGTGAATGCGGCGATGCTGGATGCTGCCGAACTGGCGCAGCACCTGCTGGAGACGCCTGACTGCACGGCGGCCGTACAGGCGTATGAAAACCACATGTTCGAACGGGTGATGCCGGCTGCCCAGGGCAGCGCCGAGGGCGCCGCCCTCCAGTTATCCCATGACAGCCTGGCGCTGTCCCTGGCCCACCTGCATCACCACCTCACGACTCAGTAACCCAGCGACAACCCGGTATTGCGACGCGGGTCGTTCGCACCGTAGAAGCGGTTGTTGCCCACCGGTTTGCCACCCAGGGACGGCGCGCCGACCAGGATCGCCGCCAAGTGGTTGGCATCCTGCGGACCGGCGAACTTGTGGCCCCAGCTTTCGAGGATCTTCTGGGTGTCCGGGCTGACCGCGAAGGTCTCCAGGTTGGTGGTTTCCGGCATCCATTGCTGGTGGAAACGCGGCGCATCCACGGCTTCCTGGATGTTCATCTTGTAGTCGATGACATTCAGGATCGTCAGCAAGGTGGCGGTGATGATGCGGCTGCCACCCGGCGTACCCACCACCATCACGGCCTTGCCATCCTTGGTCACGATGGTCGGGCTCATCGACGACAGCGGTGCCTTGCCGGGTGCGATGGCGTTGGCTTCACCCTGGACCAGGCCGTACATGTTCGGCACGCCGACCTTGACGGTAAAGTCATCCATCTCATCGTTGAGGATCACCCCGGTCTTGCTCGCCATCACGCCCGCACCGAACCAGTCGTTGAGGGTGTAGGTGACCGATACCGCATTGCCCCACTTGTCGACGATGGAATAGTGGGTGGTGTTGTTGCCTTCATGGGGCGACACGCCCGGCTTGATCGCCTGGGAATCACCGGCCTTCTGCGGTTCGATCGCGTCGCGCAGTTTTGTCGCGTAGTTTTTATCCAGCAGGTGCTCGATCGGGTTCTTCACGAAGTCCGGGTCGCCGAGGTAGCTGTTGCGGTCCACATAGGCGTGGCGCATGGCTTCGATCTGGTAGTGCAGGCCCTGGGCCGAGTGATAGCCGAGGTCGGCCATCGGGTAGCCTTCGAGGATGTTCATGATCTGGCAGATCACCACGCCGCCGGAGCTCGGAGGCGGTGCCGAGACCACGTGGTAGCCGCGGTAGTCGCACTCGATGGGCGCCAGCTCGCGAGTCTTGTACTTGTCGAGATCGGCCTGGGTGATGATGCCTTTGCCGGCCTGGCTGGAATCCACCAGCGCCTTGGCGACCCACCCCTTATAGAAACCGTCGCTGCCCTTGGCCGAGATTTCCTTGAGCGTCTTGGCCAGGTCTTTCTGCACCAGCTTCTGGCCTACCTGCAGCGGTTGGCCGTTGTGCAGGAAGATCCCGCGCATGTCCTTGTCTTTTTCGAACTCGCCGGTGGCGGTGTGCAGCAGGTCGATATCCCCTTGCTCCAGGGCAAAGCCGTTTTCCGCCAGTTTGATCGCCGGGGCGATGACCTGGGCGCGCTTGAGCGTCCCGTATTTGCTCAGGGCCAGTTCCATCCCCGAAACGGTGCCGGGTACGCCGACGGCCAGGTGGCCCTTGGCGCTGAGGCCTTCGACGACGTTGCCGTCCTTGTCCAGGTACATGTCGGCAGTGGCCGCCAGCGGGGCTTTTTCACGGAAATCGAGGAAGGTCTTGCGCCCGTCCGCCAGTTGCACGGTCATGAAGCCGCCACCGCCCAGGTTACCCGCCGCCGGGTACACCACTGCCAGCGCATAGCCCACGGCTACAGCCGCATCGACCGCATTGCCGCCGGCCTTGAGCACATCCACGCCCACGTGAGTTGCCAAATGCTGGGCCGTCACCACCATGCCATTTTCACCGGCCACTGGGGCCTGGGACGCGGCTTGCACACCACCGACCGTCAACACCAGGGCTGTGGCAATCAAGGTACGGCTGAAGGGTTGGTATTTCATCCATGGCTACTCTAGTTATTGAGACGCACCAAAATAGCCCGTTGCGGATTTAATCCCCAGCGCAATGGCGTTTTTATTACAGAACCTGTCGGTCACAGAACGGCCCGAAAAAAGCCCATGCTATATTTCGCGCCCAGACTGTCCTGCAAGGCCCTTTGATATGGCGATCAAGAAGACCGGCATCCGCGCCCAACAGGCCGACCAGACCCGCGCGCGCATCCTCCAGGCAGCGGTCAAGGTGTTCACCCGCGATGGCTATTCCGGTGGGCGTGTCGACACCATCTCCAAGGAAGCCGACTCCAACGACCGCATGCTCTATTACTATTTCGGCAGCAAGGAACACCTGTTCGTCTGCGTGCTGGAGCACACCTACGAGCAGTTCAACAAAGCCGAAAGCATGCTCAAGCTCAACCTCGACGCGCCGGAACAGGCCCTGCGCGACCTGGTGGCGTTTATCTGGAACTATTACGTCAAACACCCGGAATTCGTCGCGATCCTGAGCATCGAGAACCTGCACCAGGGCAAGCACGCGCAACAGTCCGGCGAGATGCGGCGGTTAGCGGGCGAAGCGGTCGGCGTGCTGCGACCGATCATCGAGGCCGGCCAGGCCCAGGGCATTTTCCGCCTGGATGTGGACCTCAAGCACGTGTACTTGATGATTGCCTCGCTGTGCTACTTCTATAACTCCAACCGCCACACCCTTAGCTCGTTCCTCGGTGAAGACCTGGCGGGCAAGGGCCAGCAGCAGGATTGGCTGGGGTTTATCAGTGACCTGGTCGTACGTGGCGTCACGCCGTCCTCCCGGTAAAAAGGCGATCAAACTGTGGGAGCTGGCTTGCCTGCGATTGCAGTGTGTCAGTCACTGGAAATGTTGCCTGGAGGACCGCTATCGCAGGCAAGCCAGCTCCCACATTTGATCTTCATACGCCTGGAACTGTCAGTGCGTACCGGGATTGGCGCGCAAATGCGCCACTTTCTGTTCCAGGCCCTTCCACTGCGGCGCGTTCGGCGCGAAGTTGCCGCGTAGGTACGCCGCCAGCTCCGCCACCTGGCTATTGGACAAACTGTCCTTGAACCCCGGCATATACCCCAGATCCTTGGTCGCCGGGTTGCTGATGCCTTGCAGAATCACCTTGATCAAATTATCCGGCTGATCGCTGTGCACATTGGTATTGGTCGCCAACGACGGGCTCACTCCAAACAGTTTGGGTCCCAGGCCATCCGCATGGCAGGCCTTGCAGGAACCTTCGAACACCCGTCGTCCGTTGGGATTCGGCACGCCGGCCGCCGCAACCACCTGGGCCTCGGCAGCCGCATCACCGTTGAGCGAGGCCAGGTACACCGCCATCGCGCGGATATCCGTCTTGGGCAGTTTCGACAACTCACTCACTACTGGCCCCATTGGGCCTGCGGCCACGCCGTGCGCATCGGAATAGCCGGTGCTCAGGTAGCTAAACAGTTGGTCCTCGGTCCACGGCGTCGGCGCCTTGGACAAGCCGTTGAGGGCCGGCGCCTCCCAACCATCGACCCTGCCACCGGCCAGAAAGGACTTGCCGCCCTTCTCCGCGCCCATCAGGTTGCGCGGCGAATGGCAGGCCGCGCAGTGGCCCAGGCCGTTGACCAGGTAATTGCCGCGATTCCATTGCTCGCTGCGCTCAGGCTGCACCGAGATCTCACCGCGCCGCAGGTTCAGGGCATTCCACCCCGCCATCAACGGCCGGATATTGAACGGAAAGCGCATCGCATTCGGCGTCGGCGCCTGGCTCACCGGCGCCTGGGACATCAGGTAGGCATACAGCGCCTGCATATCCGCGTCGTTGATATTGCGAAACGCCGTATAGGGAAACGCCGGGTACAGGTTGCGTCCGTCACGGCCAATACCATCGCGCATCGCCCGTTCGAAAGCCGGGTACGACCAGGCGCCGATCCCGGTCTTCACGTCCGGGGTGATATTGCTGCTGTACAGCGTGCCGAACGGCGTTTCCATGGCCAACCCACCGGCATTGGTCGCACCGCCGGGCGCCGTATGGCACACCGCGCAATCCCCCACCGCCGCCAGCAACCGCCCGCGTTCCAGGGTCGCCTTGGACCAGGTGCCGGCGTTGGGCGGAGCAATCGGCGCGATTTCATTATGGAACGGCCAGGCTGTCGCCAACACCGCGCCCAGGGTGGCGAACAGTGCGCCGAACCACCACTTCCTGCGCTTCTGCGGCGACTTCGCAGGCTCGCCGAGGGTCGCCGCATTCAGCGCCGCCAGCACCCGCTCCGGGGTAATCGGCAACTCGCGAAACCGAATGCCGGTGGCGTCATAGATCGCATTGGCGATCGCCGCCGCACTGGGCACCGACGCCGACTCACCGGCGCCCATGGGCGGCTGGTCCTGGCGCGGCATCATCATCACGTCAATCTGCGGCACTTCCGGGAAGGTCAGGATCGGATAGCCGCCCCACTCCTTGCTCGCCACCGTCGACTCTTCAAAGGTCACCCGCTCCTTCAGCACGCGGCTGGTGGACTGGATCACATTGCCGTGAATCTGGTGCTGCACCCCGGCCGGGTTGATCATCATCCCCGAGTCATGGCCGATCACCACACGCGTCACCGACACATCGCCGGTCTGTTTGTCGATGGCCACATCCGCCACCCAGGCCGCCCACGCCGCGCCGAAACCGGGGAACTTGCTGTGGATGTAGCGCGCGTAGGCAAAGCCACGGCCACGCAGCAGATGATCCTCGTTGGCGGTTTGCATCGGCGCGGTGCGCGGTGCCCAGTTGGCGCGTTCGGCGGTGGATTTCACCAGGTCAATGGCTCGTTCGTCCTTAAGGTAGCGCAGGCGGTATTCCACCGGGTCGACGCCGGCGGCAAAGGCCAATTCGTCGATATAGGATTCGTGGGCAAAGGTGTTGGGCAAGGCCGATACGCCACGCATCCACGAGGCGCGCACGATGGGCGCCATGTCGTTGATAGTCACGCGCATATTGTCGATGTCGTAGGGCGGGATCGAGGTGCGGTCACCCATCTCGAACATCGCCGCCACCGGCTCGACGCGACCGGTGAGCAACAGCGCCAGGGTCGGTGCGCCATTGGAGGGGTAGCTGGTTTCAAAGTCATAGGCCGCGATGCTGCCGTCGGCGTTGAGGCCGCCGTCCACATCCATCAACTGCGCGGTGCCCTTGGGCTCCCACAGGTGTTCCTGCTCGCGGGTCAGCTGTACGCGCACCGGCTTGCCGACTGCACGGGACAACAGCAAGGCATCGGCGCACACATCGTCGGCGCAATTGCGCCCGTAACAGCCGGCGGCCTCCATGCGGATCACGTCGATCAGGGCTTCATCGCACTCCAGCAACCACGCCAGGTCGGCGCGCAGCAGGTGCGGGTTCTGGCTGCCCGACCATACCCGGCTGCCGGCCGGCGAGTAATCCGCCACGCCACAGGACGGGCCGATCGAACCATGCATCTGGTACGGCCACAGGTAACTGCGAGGCATGCGTTGGCTGGCATTGGCCAGGGCGTCATCCACAGAGCCCTGATCGAGGACGGTGCGGCGCACACGGGGGTTGTCGCGGATGGCCTGCTCGACATCGCTCATGTCCGGCAAGGCGTTGTTCCAGGGTTTCCAGTGCACCTGCAACTCATGTGCGGCCTTGATTGCCTGCTCTTCTCGCAAGGCCACCACGCCCACGAAATCGCGGATCACCACCACCGCGACCACGCCGGAGATATGCGCAATGGAGGATTCGTCGACGCGCAGCAGGCTATTACCGACAAAATCCCCGCAGTCGAGCCCGGCATACGGCGGGCGAATCACCCGGCCATGGAGCATGCCCGGCACACGCATGTCGTGCACGTAGGTCAGCTCGCCGGTGGCTTTGCCGGGGATATCCACGCGTGCGGCGCCCTTGCCCACCAGGCGATAGTCCTCGGCAGCCTTCAACGGCGCGTTACCGCTGATGCGCAGTTGGTCGTGCTGGCCGCTGACCAACTCAAAGTAGGTGGTGGTGCGTCCGTCCGCCGCTTGAATAACGCCGGCATCCACCTTGAGACTGGCGGTGCTCACCCCCCAGCGCCCCGCAGCCCGCGCCAGCAGGAACCGCCGCGCCTCGGCTGCCGCATTGCGCAGGGGCACCGCAGAAATCTGCAACGTGGCGCTGGCAATGGTCGCGCCCTGGTTCGGTGCGCGTTCGGTGTCGCCGAGCACCATCTTCACCTGGTCCATCGCCAGGTCCAGTTCTTCGGCCACGATCTGTGCCAACGAGGTACGAATGCCGGTGCCCAGGTCCACATGGCCGTTGAACGCATACACCAGGCCGTCATCGTTCACGGCAATGAACAGCCCCAGTTCCTTGGGCTTCACGGTGGGCGTGCCGCCCTTGGCTACCGGCCCCGAGGGTGGCAGCACATCATCGACGATCAACAGGACACCGGCCTTGGCCAGCCACTGGTCACGGGAAAGCGGTATGTCGGTCATGGTCATCAATCCACTGTCATCAGGCGGGCGGCACGCAGCACGGCGCGCAGGATTTCGATATGGGTACCGCAACGGCAGAGGTTGCCTGACAGCTCGTTGCGCACCTCGGCTTCGCTGGGGTTGGGGTTACGGTCGAGCAAGGCCTTGGTGGTCATGATCATGCCGTTGAGGCAGTAACCGCACTGCGCGGCCTGCTCATCGATGAAGGCTTGTTGCACCGGATGCGGCGCCTGGCGCGTACCCAGGCCTTCGAGGGTGACGATCTCGCGCCCCACCGCACCCGCCAGTGGAAACACGCAGGAGCGGGCCGCCACACCGTCAATGATCACGGTGCACGCACCGCACTCCCCCAAGCCGCAGCCGTATTTGGGGCCATTGAGTTGCAGGTCATTGCGCAGTATCAGCAACAGCGGCGTGTCCGCCATGGCGCTGACTTCGCTTTTTTGCCCGTTGACCTCAAGGGCTACCGTGATGTGCTGGCTGATCATTCGCTTCGCCCGTAACAGTTGGTGAAGTAGGCACTACATTAAACAGTCAAAAAAAAGCGTCGCGGACCTGGGGTCTCACGACACACTTGACTGGTGAAGTGGCTACTACATCAACTCAGAGCAAGATCAATGCCAAAGGGGGGATGGGAGTCATGTTGTGGTGAGCGGGCTTGCCCCGCGCTGGGTGGCGCAGCCGCCCCAATAATGCCACTGAGTTCTTCCAGATGAATGGCGGTGTCTGGTTTCAGGGCCGCTTCGCGCCCCAGCGCGGGGCAAGCCCGCTCACCACAATTATTCCTGCGGGTCGTCGATCATCTTGCGCAGCAGGAACAGCACCGCTACCCGTTCGGCGGGGTTGAGATTGCTCATGGTCAGTTCGCTGATCTGCGCGGCGCGCGGCGCGGTCTGGGCGACCAGTTCGGCGCCTGCTGGGGACAGGTCCACCACGACTTTGCGCTTGTCCTGCGGGTCCGGTTCCAGGCTGATCAGTTCCTTGGCCTTGAGCCGCTCGACAATCCCGCGAATGGTCGCCTGGTCCACCGCAGTGGCCTTGACCAGTTCGGTCAGCGAACTTGCACCGTGATCGCGCAACGCACACAGGGTCACGAACTGCACGGCGGTAAGCTGGGAGTCGCCGACATTCTGCTGAAAGATCGCCAGGTGGCGCTGGTAGGCCTTGCGCAGCAGGTGGCCAACTTGTTCAGAAAAGACGTAGGAATCAGGCACGGCGGAGCTCGGTGGGTGGCATAGGATTGAGAAGTATGATGGCGGGCTTGCTGGAAGGACTCAAGGCACTCCCTGAAGAAACACTATCAAACTGTGGGAGCTGGCTTGCCTGCGATAGCGGTCTGTCAGCCAAAGCCTGGCTGGCTGATCCACCGCTATCGCAGGCAAGCCAGCTCCCACAATGGATCTTCAGCGGGCCAGGGAGGCTTTCGGGGCGACGACGTCACCGGCGATGACCACCGCTTCGTCATCCAGGTACACATCGCAATTGCGCAGCGGAATGTCCATATGGCAAGGCGTCTTGCGCGTCCCGCCCACTTCGGTATTCGGGCCGGTGGAGAACAGGAAGTTGCCGTAGAACGCCCGCGCGTCCATGCACATGCCATCGTTCTTATCGTGCAGGCCCATGGCCGTCCACTGCGCCCGCGGCTGCAAGCCCCAGCCGATATGGGAGATACCGTACACCTCGGGGTCGTTGAAGTACTTCATGTAGTCACGCAGGTACTCGGCCTCGAAACCACCCTGGATTTTAGTGATGAACCCCTTCTCGATCTCCAGGGTGATCTTCTCGCGGGTGTAGGTCTTGAACGGCAGTAGGATGTCGCCGATATCCAGCACCAGCACGCCTTCGGCGGTTTCTTCGTTGGGCCACGAGAACAGGAAGCCGCTGGGCCAATGGTCCCAGCGCCCCGGCTCATCGGCAAAACCGTATTCCGTCACCGACGGGTATTGCCCCAGGGCCGCGCGAAAATCACTGCCGGCGCGGGACTTCACATGGATCGAGCGCGCCTTTTTCAGCAACTGCTCGGCCGCCAGCACGCGCACTTTGTCTTCTTCGGTGGGCAGCATGCGCGCCAGCACTTCCGGCGGTTCCACGGCCAGCAGGATGCGTGTGCCGGTCTTGAGGATCTGCTCCTGCTCCGGCGAGTGCAGCAGCATCATGGTGTCGACGATCAGGTCAGCGGCTTCCAGCGCACGTTGCGCTGCGATATTGCCGGTGAGCGCGGTGTCGCCGCAGTAGGCGGTCATGTCGTTGCCCATGGCCTTGGGATGGTTGAACGACGGCAACTCCACCGCATACACCTTGGCCCCCAGGCGCTGCGCAGCGTCCATCGCCGCACGCACGGTGCGCGGGTCGGAGTAATGGCTCTTGAGCACGGCAACGCTCTGGGTCGGGTCGACCTTGGACAACGTCAACACGTGTTCAAACATCTGGGTCAGTTCGCAATCGCTTACCGGCATTTTCCTGTCTCCTGTGGGCCTGCACCAAGTTCAAGCACTGCGCTTCACTCTAGTGCATTTTTATAGCGTATACGCCATTTAATAACGATAAGACCCGAATTACGAACAGACTGCAAGCGGCGCGCCAAAACGTTACCTATCGAAACAACCCCAGTATTTATTGGCTACATCGCGTTACAGGGGATAAGTACGGCCAAAAATAAATTTTTAACCGTGGGCTTCCCATTTGAAAAAATGAGCGTATACACTTTAAAAACCTTGCGGACAGACGCCGCCAAAAATCAAAAAGAGAGAGGAACACGCCCCATGGGAAGCACTCAGAAAATCGCCATCGTCGGTGCCGGCCTCGGCGGTGCCGCCGCTGCCACCCTGTTGCAGCAAGCTGGCTTCGACGTGGATGTCTATGAGCAGGCGCCGGAGTTTTCCCGGTTGGGTGCGGGGATCCACATGGGCCCCAACATCATGAAAATCTTTCGCCGCATGGGCATCGAAAAGCAGCTGGACCTGATGGGCTCGCACCCCGAGCACTGGTTCAGCCGTTGCGGCGAAACCGGCGACTACCTGTCGCGCATCCCGCTCACCGGCTACGGCGCGTCGTACATCACCGTGCACCGTGGCGACCTGCACGCCCTGCAGATGTCGACCCTCAAGCCCGGTACCCTGCATTTCAACAAGCGCCTGGAAACCCTCGAAGAAACCGACACCCAGGTGCGCCTGACCTTCGCCGATGGCGAGGTGACCTACGCCGACATCGTGATCGGCGCCGACGGCATCAATTCCAAGATCCGCGAAGAACTGCTGGGTGTGGAAAAACCGCTGTACAGCGGCTGGGTCGCGCACCGTGCGCTGATCCGTGGCGACCAGTTGGCCAAGTACGACCTCAAGTTCGAAGACTGCATCAAGTGGTGGACCGAAGACCGCCACATGATGGTCTACTACACCACCGGCAAGCGCGACGAGTACTACTACGTGACCGGCGTGCCCCATGCCGAATGGGACTTCCAGGGCGCGTTCGTCGACAGCAGCCGCGAAGAGATGTTCGACGCCTTCAAGGGCTACCACCCCACCGTCCAGGCCCTGATCGAATCCACCGAAAGCGTGACCAAATGGCCGCTGCGCAACCGCAACCCGCTGCCGTTGTGGAGCCGTGGTCGCCTGGTGCTGCTCGGCGACGCCTGCCACCCGATGAAGCCCCACATGGCCCAGGGCGCCGGCATGGCCATCGAAGACGCAGCGATGCTCACCCGCTGCCTGCAGGAAACCGGCATCAGCGACTACCGCACCGCATTCCAGCTCTACGAAGCCAACCGCAAGGAACGTGCATCACGGGTACAAGCGGTGTCCAACGCCAACACCTGGCTGCGTACTCAGGAAGATCCGGCCTGGGTCTACGGTTATGACCTGTACGCCCAGGAACTGAAATCGGGGGTGGCCGCGTGAGCACCTTCCTCTACGGCGGCAACGTGCAGGCCAATGGCATTCGCCAGCACTACCTGCGTTATGGCGGCAAGGGCCCCGCGCTGATCCTGATCCCCGGCATCACCAGCCCGGCGATCACCTGGGGCTTCGTGGCCGAGCGTCTCGGCGCGCAGTTCGACACCTACGTGCTGGATGTGCGCGGTCGCGGCTTGTCGTCCACCGGCCCCGAGCTGGACTACAGCGCGGACACCTGCGCCGAGGACATCGGTGCCTTTGCCGATGCATTGAACCTGCACAGCTACCACCTGATGGGCCACTCCATGGGCGCGCGGTTTGCCGTGCGCAGCGCCGTGCTGCATCCCCGGGGCGTCAACCGCGTGGTGCTGATCGACCCGCCGGTGTCCGGCCCGGGCCGCCGCGAATACCCTAGCAAGCTGCCGTGGTACGTCGACTCGATCCGCCAATCCCTGGTGGGCATGGACGCCGAGGCGATGCGCGCCTTCTGCGCCACCTGGACCGACGAACAACTGCAACTGCGCGCCGAATGGCTGCACACCTGCTACGAGCCCGCCATTGTGCGTGCCTTCAATGACTTCCACACGGTGGACTTCCACCAGGACCTGCCCCACCTCAAGGCCCCTGCCCTGTTGATGGTGGCGGGGCGCGGTGGTGTGATTCTCGATGAAGACATTGCCGAGATCCAGAACCTGCAACCCAGTCTCCAGGTCGCCCGCGTACCCAATGCCGGGCACATGATTCCGTGGGATGACCTCGACGGTTTCTTCCACGCCCTCGGCGACTTCCTCGAACAATAACCATGGAGACCCCCATGCAGAAGCCTTATCGCATCGGCCAGATCGTGCCGAGTTCCAACACCACCATGGAAACCGAGATCCCGGCGATGCTCACCGCACGCCAGGCGATCCGCCCCGAGCGTTTTACCTTTCACTCCAGCCGCATGCGCATGAAGCAAGTGCGCAAGGAAGAACTGGCCGCCATGGACGGCGAGTCCGACCGTTGCGCCGTCGAACTGTCCGACGCCAAGGTGGATGTACTGGGTTATGCGTGCCTGGTGGCGATCATGGCCATGGGCCTGGGTTACCACCGCAACTCCGAACAACGCCTGCGCAAGGCCACTGCCGACAACGATGCCAACGCGCCGGTGATCACCAGCGCCGGCGCCCTGATCGAAGGCCTGAAAGTGATGGGCGCCAAGCGCATCGCGATTGTCGCGCCGTACATGAAACCGCTGACCGAACTGGTGGTGAATTACATCCGTGAAGAAGGCTTCGAGGTGGTGGACTGGCGCGCCCTGGAGATCCCCGACAACCTCGAAGTGGCCCGTCATGACCCGGCCAACCTGCCGGCCATCGTCGCCGGGATGAACCTGGAAGGCGTCGATGTGATCGTGCTGTCCGCCTGCGTGCAGATGCAATCGCTGCCGGTGGTGGCCAAGGTCGAGGCGCAAACCGGCAAACCGGTGCTCACCGCCGCCATCGCCACCACCTACGCCATGCTCAAGGCCCTGGACCTGGAACCCATCGTTCCCGGCGCGGGCGCCCTGCTCTCCGGGGCCTATTGATTGGAGTGCAAAGCGCTTCTGTGGTGGTGGTGAGCGGGATTCTGTGGTGAGCGGGCTTGCCCCGCGTTGGGCTGCGCAGCGGCCCCAAAAAAAGCGGGAGCGCTACGCACTCCAACGCGGGACAAGCCCGCTCACCACAGCAAGCCCGCTCGCCACAGCAAACATGAATGAGGAGTTGAGAAGATGAGCGAACAATCCGCCGACGCCAACTACCAGGGCGTGTGGGGCAACCGCATCGGCTTCGGTAAAAAAGCCGCGCTGCTGATGATCGACTTCATGCAGGGCTACACCACCGAAGGCGCACCGCTGTTCGCGCCGGGCGTGGTCACGGCCGTGGCTGAAAGCGTGGAGCTGCTGGCCACCGCACGCAAGCACGGGATTACGGTGGTGCACACCAATATCCGCTACCATCCCGGCCATTTCGTGGACGGTGGAATCTGGGTCAAGAAGGCCCCAGTGATGAAAGACATGGTCGAAGGCAACCCACTGGCGGCGTTCTGCGCCGAGGTGTTGCCCCAGGCCGATGAAGTGGTGATCACCAAACAGTATGCCAGTGCGTTCTTCGGCAGCAGTCTGGCGCCGATGCTGCATGCCCAGGGCATCGACACCGTGGTACTGGCCGGTTGTTCCACCAGCGGCTGCATCCGCGCCACGGCGGTGGATGCGGTGCAACACGGGTTTCGCACCATCGTCGTGCGCGAGTGCGTCGGCGACCGACACCCGGCCCCCCATGAAGCCAACTTGTTCGATATCGACAGCAAGTATGGCGACGTGGTGAGCAAGCAGGAGGCGATGCGCACGTTCAGGGAGCAATAAGACGGTACTGAGAACCGCGCCATAGAGTGCGGTCTTGAACAAACTGAGGCCCGGCCTTGGAACACATTCCACTGTGGGAACCGATCCCTGTGGGAGCCGGGCTTGCCCGCGATGCAGACGCTGCGGTGTAACAGTGACACCGCGCTGATGTTATCGCAGGCAAGCCAGCTCCCACATAAACCCGGTGTCCACATGGACCGTGTCCAACCGCCGCCCTCAGTCTTCTGACACTGCCTTTGGAAGTCGCTTCTACAGCACTCCGAAGTGCTGGAACACAGCGGCTGTATAAAAACCATAAGTCACCGCCAGGAGACACCCCAATGCCCATTGCGAATGCAGCGCCCGCGACCACCGTCGCCGATCCGATCAACACGCTCTACCACAAGATCACCTGGAAACTGATTCCGTTCCTGTGCTTCTGCTACCTGGCCGCCTACCTCGACCGCATCAACATCGGCTTCGCCAAACTGCAGATGCTCGACCAATTGCAGTTCAGCGAAACCGCGTTCGGCCTTGGTGCCGGCCTGTTCTTTGTCGGCTACATCCTCTTCGAAGTACCCAGCAACCTGGTGCTGGAGCGGGTC
The DNA here is from genome assembly GCF_000612585.1 of Pseudomonas sp. CHM02. Classification (GTDB taxonomy): domain Bacteria; phylum Pseudomonadota; class Gammaproteobacteria; order Pseudomonadales; family Pseudomonadaceae; genus Aquipseudomonas. The sequence goes on along the minus strand of NZ_JFCA01000043.1, from coordinate 30,576 downwards.
GGCGCGAAGATCTGGATCGCACGCATCATGATCACCTGGGGCCTGCTCTCGGCCTGCACCATGCTGGTCACCTCCACCACCCAGTTCTACATCCTGCGTTTTCTGCTCGGCGCTGCCGAGGCGGGCTTTCTGCCGGGTGTCCTGTACTACCTGACCACCTGGTTCCCCACCCACCGGCGCGGGCGCATCATCGCGCTGTTCATGATCGGCCTGCCGCTGTCCAGCGTGATCGGCGGCCCGCTGTCCGGCTGGATCATGGGGCATTTCGACCATATGGGCGGGCTGCGCGGCTGGCAGTGGTTGTTCCTGATCGAAGCGGTGCCCAGCGTGTTGCTCGGCGTGCTGACCTTCTGGGCACTGCCCAACACCTACCAGCAAGCCAAATGGCTGTCGGAGGAGGAAAAGGCCCTGCTGGAAATCGAACTGCGCAAGGATGACGCCGACGGCGCCGGCAGCAAGCACAGCTTCCGCGACGGCTTCTTCAACCTCAAAGTGTGGATGCTCGGCGGTATCGACTTCTCGATCCTGCTCAGCGCCTACGCCATGGGTTTCTGGATGCCGACCTTCATCCGCAACGCCGGGGTCACCGACACGTTCCATATCGGCGTGCTCACCGCGCTACCGAGCATCGCGGCCCTCCTCGGCATGCTGCTGATCGGCGCCAGCTCCGACAAACACCGCGAACGCCGCTGGCACATCATCGTGCCGTTCTTCATCGGCGCAGCGGCCATGGCCACCAGCACCTTCTTTACCCATAACGTGGCGGCCACCGTGGCGCTGTTCGCGATTGCCTCGGCGGCGATCATCGGCGCGGTGCCGGTGTTCTTCAGCCTGCCGGCAACCTTTCTCAAAGGCACCGCGGCGGCCACCGGCTTTGCCCTGGCCTGTTCGGTGGCGAATATCGCAGGCCTGGTGAGCAACTCGTTGATGGGCGTTGCGATCGACGTCACAGGCAGCAGCGCCGGTGCCTTGTGGTTTTTCGCCGGCTGCCTGATTCTCAGCAGCTTCCTGGTCATCGCCTTGCCGGCGAAACTGGTGAATCGTTGATAACCACACTTCTTTCGGATGAATCACCATGCAAGGCTTCTTGAAACGCTGTGCGTTGCTTGTCGCGGTAGGCCTGTGTGCCGGCACCGCGCAGGCCGCGGAAAAAGTCATCTTCGACACCGACTTCAATGTGCTCAACGATGACGGCCAGGCCTTCATCATGCTCGCCCAGTTGCATGCGCAAAAACGCATCGAGCTGCTGGGCATGACCCTGGTCAGCGGCAACGCCTGGGTCGACCAGGAACAAGTCGACGCCCTCAAGGCCGTGGAACGCATGGGCGTGGAGAAAGAGGTGGGCGTCTACTCCGGCGCCGCCTACCCGCTGCTGCACGACTACGCCACCTATGAGGCGGAAAAGGCGCTGTTCGGTTCGGGTTGGCCGGGGGCGTTCAAAAACCCGCGACCTACGTCGCCCGCGCAGTTGGTCACGCCACCGGATGGCCTGGCCACGCACACGAAACTGCGCAAGGAAACCGCCGCGCAATTCATTGTCGACAGCGTGCGCGCCAACCCGCACCAGGTGACGATCCTCGCCGTCGGCCCGCTGACCAACGTCGCCCTGGCAATTCGCTCGGCGCCGGATATCGTGCCGCTGATCAAGCGCATCGTGTACATGGGTGGCGCCCTGGAGATTCCGGGCAACACCACACCGGCGGCGGAGTTCAACTGGTGGTTCGACCCGGAGGCGGCGAAGATCGTGTTGCGTTCGCCCATCGAACACGTGATCTTCCCCAATGATGTGTGCGAGAAAGTCACCTTCGACAAGGCGGTGTACCAGCGCGTGGTCGCCCAGAAAGGCGCAATTGCCGACCTGTACACGCATGAGTTCGGGCCGTTGTTCGACAAGGACCCGAGCTACCACAGCTTCACCTGGGACAGCTTGCCGGCGCTGTACCTGGTCAACCCGGAGATCATCACGCAATCCCGCGACTTGTGGGTGGATGTAGACGCCACCTTCGGCGCCGACTACGGCCGCGCACTGGGCTACCAGAAAGGCGCGCCGGTAGGCACGCAGAAGGCCAAGGTGGTGTTCGGCGTGGACCAGAAAAAATTCTGGGATGGCTACGTCAACCTCGTGACCCTGCCGACGCCGGTCAAGCACTGACCGGTTGCGCGCTCCCACCTTGCGTGGGAGCGCTTATCCCTCAACCTGCCAGCACAAACCCGCGTTGCAGGTCCTCGATCAACGCCGCCACATCCTCCAGGCCGATATGCAGGCGCACCACCGGGTTCAACGCACGGTCCGTCGCGCTGTTACGGTCCCGGGTATCGGCCACGGTGACCAGGCTTTCATAACCGCCCCATGAAGCGCCCAGCCCGAACAGTTGCAGGCCATCGATAAAGCGCTCGACATAGCCCGCGTCTGCATTCGCCAATTCAAACGACAACAAGCCATTGCTGCCGGTGAAGTCACGACGCCACACCGCGTGCCCCGGATGCTCGGGCAGTGCCGGGTGGAACACGCGCTTGACCTGGGGTTGCGCTTGCAGCCACAGGGCAATGTCCAGCGCCTGGCGCTCGTGCACATCCAGGCGCGACGCCAGGGTGCGCGCACCGCGCAGGATCAGGTAGGCATCGTCGGCACTCACGGCATTGCCGAAGGTGTCGCTCATCCGGCCCAGCGCCGGCCAGGCCGCCTGAGTGGTGGACACGCTGCCCATCATCACATCGCTGTGGCCGCCGAGGTACTTGGTCAGGGCCATGATGGAAATATCCGCACCCAGCGCCAGCGGACGGTACAAGTAACCCGAGCCCCAGGTGTTGTCCACGGCCAGCAGGATATTGCGCGGCTTGCACAAGGCGGCAATCGCCGGCAGGTCGCACAACTCATAGAGCAGCGAGCCCGGCACTTCGGCGTAGACCAGCTTGGTGTTGGCTTGCAACTGCGCTTCCAGGCCTTGGCCGTCGGGGGAGAAATAGCCGACCTCGATCCCGAACGGCAGCAGGAACTCGCGGGCCAACTTGCGCACCGGCGAATACACCGCATCGGTGATCAGCACATGGTCGCCGGGGCGCAGGTAGGCCAGGAACACCTGGGCGGCGGCCGCCAGGCCGGTGCCGTAGAGACGCGTGCGATAGCCACCTTCCAGCTCGGTGACCAGGTCTTCGAGGGCGTGGGAGGTCGGGTTGCCGCGTGCGCCGTAGGTCAGCACCCGCTCGCTGTCACGGCGCGCACGGGCGTCGCGCATCTGGGCCAGGTTGTCGAACAGCACCGTGCTCAAACGCGTGACTGGCACGTTGACCGCACGGCCACCCTGGCCCTTTTCAGTGCGTGCCGCGTGGATCAGCCGGGTACGCACCCGCGATGGCGCGGCCAGCGGCTTGAGGCTGGCAATTTCCGCCGCGCTCATCTGCGCCAGCAAGCCGATTTCCCAGGCCAGGTATTGGCGTGCGGCATCCTTGTTGCCGCTGTGGCGGTCATGGGTGAAGAACAGGAAGTCGATGCACTGTGCGTCGGGCGGGTTTTGCGGGTCTTCGCTCACTGGCAGGCCGGCGGCTACCCAGGCGGCGAAACCGCCGTCCAGCAAGTGTGCCGACAGGCCTTCGGCAGCAAAGGCCGCCAATGCCGGGTCATCCGCCACCAGCACCAACGGGCGTTGATCGGTTTGCAGCCGCGAACGAATCGACCAGCGCGACCCGGCGATATGCCCCTTGCGATACACCATGCTCGGGCGCAGGTCGATCAGGTTCACATCGTTCAATTCCAGCGCCAGGGCCTCGGCGCTGATCAACGGCAACGGCTCATACGCCACCGACTGCAGCACCGGCAACGCCAGGCCGCAGTCGATGCCGTCGTTCAACACATAGGCCTCATGCCCCAGCTGGCGCAGCCAACTGGCGACGACCGGAGCACGCACACCGTCGCTGTCCACCAACACAACACGGGCCTGACGCACGCCGATATACAGGTCGGTGGACTGGATCAACTGTCCGCCCGGTGTGTGTTGCGCCCCCGGCAGGCTGCCGGCGGCAAATTCTTCAGCGGTGCGCACGTCGCACAGGAACAGGCTGCGTTGGGCGTCATCAGCCCACCGGCGCACCTGCTCGGCCGATACATTCACCACCCCTGCCCGCTCAGCCAGCTGACGTGCGGCCTGGCGCTGCCGGGCCAGATCGCTGCTGACCCGGTCGGCATAACGCCGGGTGCTGCCGTGTTCCAGTTGGAAGTCTTCCAGGTACCAGCCTTGCGTGCCGTTTTCCAGCGCGTAGATCGGGTTCTTCAGCCCCAGGTTGATCAGCGTCTGCGCCCCGATAATGCTGCGGGTACGGCCCGCGCAGTTGACCACGATAGGCGTGCTGTCATCCGGCACCAGGTCGTGCACGCGGTAGCCCAGCTCGCCGTTGGGGCAGCAGATGGAACCGGGGATGGTCATCTTGCGGTACTCGTCGAACGGTCGACCGTCCAATACCACGAGCGGCTCGCCACGCGCCTGCCACTGCGCCAGTTGCCGGGCAGTGACGTGCGGCGTGTGGCTAGCCTCTTCCACCAATTCGCCAAAGGCCTTGGACGGCACGTGCACACCGGCAAACAGCTGCAAACCTGCTGCCTGCCAGCCGTCCGCGCCACCTTCCAGCACATGCACATGGCGATAACCCAACGCCTGCAAACGCGCGGCCGCACGCGCCGCCACGTCACCGTCATCCTGGTCGTAGATCACCAGGCGCACCTGCGGGTTAGGCGCCAGGCGGCGTACTTCCAGCTCCAGGCGGCTATAGGGCAGGTTCACCCCATGGAACAGGTGGGCTTCACCGTATTGCCCGTGTTCGCGCACGTCGAACACGGCAATTTCCTGCCCGTCGAACAGCCATTGCTGCAGTTGACTTGGGGTGATGGTCTGGCTCATGGAAGTCCCAACAAATTAAGAAAGATTTACTGCAACGCCAACGAGCGTTCGCCCGCGGCCACTTCGCGACCCTTGGCATAGGCACGCTGCACCGCCGGCCGCGCCTTGATGCGCTCACGCCAGGCCTGGATATGCGGGTAGTCCGCCAGCGCCTGGCCCTGCCGCAGCGGCTGGATCCACGGGAAGATCGCCATGTCTGCCACCGAATACGCGCCGGCCACATACGGCACTTCGGCCAGTCGCTGCTCCAGCACCCGATACAGGCGCGTGGCTTCGGCGTTCAACAGGTCGAGGGCGAAGGGAATCGGCTCCGGCGCCTTCTCCTTGAACACCTGCAACTGGCTCAAGTACGGGGTGATATGCCCGACCTGCCAGAACAGCCATTCCTGCACCTTTTGCCGCTCGGCACTGCCTGCCGGTGGCAGGAACTGCCCGGCGCTGTCGGCCAGGTAATTGAGGATCGCGCCGGATTCGAACAGGCTCAGCGGCGTTGCAGGGCGATGGTCGACAATCGCCGGGATCCGCCCATTGGCGCTGATGCGCTGGAAGTCGGCGTGCTTTTGCTGGCCTTCGCGGATATTCACCGGCACCAGGCGATATTCCACGCCCAGCTCTTCGAGCAGGATGCCGACTTTCAACCCATTGCCCGTCGGCCAGTAATACAGATCAATCATAAAACCCCCTGGATAAACGCAGATCAAAATGTGGGAGCTGGCTTGCCTGCGATGGCATCATCGCGATGCATCAGATACACCGCAGCGCCTGCATCGCGGGCAAGCCCGGCTCCCACATAAAGCGGTCCCGGCATTGCTCAGGCATAGGCCTTGATAGACGGCGCCATCTGCGAGGCGTTGTAGTTGAGGATACGACCGTCCGCTTCCACGCCATACCGGCCGTTCAGCGATTCCAGCGGCAGCCCGTACAAGTGGAAGTGCAACGTCGCCTGCTCGCCCTCGACCTTGATGCCATGCAGGTCTTCGCCCAGGAACGAAATCGAGGTGCCCGGCTGCACGATCACTTCTTTCTCCAGGGTCAGGGTGGTGAACCCCGGTTCGCGGCCTTCGTCGTTGCGCGCGTAGACGTAGTTGATCTCCTGGCCTTCGATAGCGCTGATGATTGCCCAGGTCTCGTGGTTGTGCGCGATGGTGCTTTTGCCCGGCAGCAACGAGTTGAGGTACAGGGTCGGCGTATCGCCGTCGTCGTTCAGGCGATAGCGAAACGCAGTGCTGCCCTGCCCCGGCACGGGCGCGGGGAATTCGTCAAAGTTGAACAGGTCGCGACGTTCAGCGAGGTTTTCCAGCAGGCCAACGATTTCTGCCAGGGCCGCACGGTCTACGCCGCGCTGGTTGATGACGCGGATCTGCTGCAAAAACGCTTCGATCACGTCGGCACGGTTTTCGATACTCATCACGATTTTCCTCTTATCAGACAGACAGGCTGTAACGGCTCAAATTGGTCAACAGGTACGGGTCGTGAGCGATGGGGCCACGGCGTCCCGAATCGCCCAGGGCGTGACGCAGGAACGTCTGGGTGCGTTCGCTGGTCGGGTTCTGGAAGATCTGTGCGGCGCTGCCATGCTCGACAATCACGCCGTTCTCGGTGAAGTACACAACGTCGCTGATCTCTTCGGCGAAGCGCATTTCATGGGTGACCAGCACGCAGGTCATGCCCTCCTCGGTCAACTCGCGGATCACCGTGAGCACTTCACCGACGGTTTCCGGGTCAAGGGCCGAGGTCACTTCGTCGAACAGGATCAACTCCGGGCGCATCGCCAGGGCGCGGGCAATCGCCACGCGCTGTTGCTGCCCGCCGGAGAGCTGGCCAGGATAGGCATCGGCCTTGTGCTCCATGCGCACCTTGGCCAGCAGTGCGCGGGCGTCTTTCTCGGCGTCGGCACGGTTGCGGCCCAGCACCTTGCGCGGGGCAATCACCAGGTTTTCCAGCACCGACAAGTGCGGGAACAGGTTGTATTGCTGGAACACAAACCCCACGCGCTTGCGCAGCTCAATGCGCTGGGCTTCCTGGGCCAGGGTGTCGACCTGGGTCTGGCCCACGCGGATGCTGCCGCGCTGGGGCTGCAACAGCCCGGTGATGCAGCGCAGGATCGTGGATTTGCCCGAGCCCGACGGGCCGATGATCGACACGGCCTGGCCGCGCAACACCTCCAGGTCGATGCCCTTGAGCACCGGGTTGGTGCCGAACGACAGGTGTACATCCCGCAGGCTCACCAAGGGTTCAATAGAAGGCATAACGGCGCTCCAGGTGTTGGGTGAGACGGGAAATCGGGTAGCAATAGGCAAAGAACAGCACCAGCAGGCTCAGGTAGATCACCACGGTGAAACCGGTCATGTTCACGGTGTTGCTGGCGATCTGTGCGGTGTCGATCACGTCATGCACGCCCACCAGCGAAGCCAGCGCAGTGCCCATGGTGACCACCGCATACAGGTTCATCCACGGCGGCAACATGCGCTTGAAGCACTGCGGCAGGATGATCGAACGGAACAACTGGCCACGGGTGAAGGCCAATGAACGCGCGGCTTCCCACTGGGTACTGGGGATCGAGCCGATGGCCCCGCGAAAGATCTCCGCCACGTTGGCACTGGCCGGCAAGGCCAGGCCGATGGTGACCTTGACCCAATCGGGGAACGATACGTAGCTGCTGCCGATGTGGATCTCGAACGGGAACACGTAGGTGGTGAAATAGATCAGCACCAGCCACGGCGCGTTGCGAAACACCTGCACCCACAGCCGCGCGACAATGCCCAGGGGCGACAGCGCCAGCGCGCCGATCAACAGGCCCAGCACCGAGCCCAGGGCAATCGCCACCACGCTGATCAGAATGTTCTGGCCGAAACCGGCCACCAGCGCCGGCGACCATTGCAGCAACGCCGACAGCACCGGGAATGAATCAATGGCCATAGCCGGGCATCCTCAGGCGCGCTTCCAGCCAGCGCCCCACACAATTGACGATAAAACTCAGCAGGCCGAAAAAGCTCAGGATCAGGATCATCAGCTCCAGCACATTGTCGCTCTGGGTCCAGATCATGATCGCCGCGTAGGTGATGTCGCCCACGGCAATGGCGGACGCCACGGCGGTCATCTTCACTAGGTCGATCAGGTTGTTGATCAGCGACGGCAAGGCAAAGCGCAGTGCCAGCGGCAACTGCACATTCCACAGCAACTGGCGGCTGCTGAAGGCCAGGGAACTGGCGGCTTCCAGGGTCACGGCAGGCACCGCTTCGATACCGGCGCGCAAGGCCTCGGCATGGAACGCGCCTTTGTGCAGGGAGATCACGATCACCACCCAGGCGAACGGCGTCAGCGGGTTGGCCGCGCCGACCGCCTGGGTCAGCAGCATGTTCAGCACCAGGAACGCACAGTACAACTGCACCAGCGTCGGCGTATTGCGCGTGACTTCGACGAATACCCGCGCGGGCTTGGCCAGCCACGGGTTGCCCGAGGTCAGCATCGCGGCCAGGGTGATGCCCGCCAGCAGGCTGCCGATAAGGGTGAACAGGCACAGCAAGCCAGTGGTCAACGCGCCCTGGACCAGGGTGCCGCGCTGGTAGGCATCGAGCAGGAAGTTATAGTTCAGGCCAATGCCGGCGGCCCACTGCACGAACAGTTCCATCATTGCAGCTTTCCGCAGGCGCTCGCGATACGCCGCCCCGCCTCTGCCACGCTGTCGGTCGCGGTGGCGATGGACAGGCGGAACCACGGCGACAGCCCATAGGCACTGCCTGCCACGCCGGCCACGCCCTCCTCCAGCAACCACGCCACCACATCACCATCGTTGTCGATGCGCTGGCCGTCCGGACGCACACGCCCCAGCAACCCGGCGCAGCGCACGAACACGAAGAACCCGCCCTGGGGTTCGAGCACGTCCAGGCCGTCGACGTTGCTCAGCGCCGCGACCAGAATATCCCGACGCAACTGGTACGCGGCGACCTGCTCCGCGAGGAAATCCAGCCCGCCGTTGTAAGCCGCCAACGCAGCGGCCTGGCCCACCGAGGAAGCACCAGAGGTGGATTGGGATTGCACCACCGCGATGGCCTCGGTCAGGATTTTCGGCCCCGCCCCAAAGCCAATGCGCCAGCCGGTCATGGCGTAGGTCTTGGACACGCCGCCCACCAGCAGGCAGCGGTCGAGCAAGTCCGGTGCGACGTTCAGCAGGCTTTGCGCGGGGCGATCGTCGAAACGGATATGTTCGTAGAGTTCATCCAGCAGGATCAGCACCTGGGGATGACGGCGCAGCACCTCGGCCAACTCGCGCAACTCGGCATCGCTGTACACCGCGCCACTGGGGTTGCCGGGGCCGTTGAGAATCAGCCAGCGCGTGCGTGCGCTGATGTGCTGTTCCAACTGCGCCGGCAGCAGCTTGCAGCCCTGCTCCAGCCCGCATTCGACGAACACCGGCTCACCGCCATTGAAGCGCACGCTGTCGGGGAACGACGGCCAGTACGGTGTCGGCACCAGCACTTCATCGCCATCATCCAGAGTGGCGGCGAACGCATTGAAGATGATCTGCTTGGCACCATTGGCGATCACGATGGACGCCAGCGGGTAATCAAGGTGGTTCTCTTCGGCCAGTTTGCGCTGCACCGCGACCCGCAAGGCCTTCACGCCCGGCGTCGGTGTGTACTTGGTAGCGCCGCCAGCGATGGCTTTGTAGGCGGCCTGCTTGATGTGTTCCGGTGTGTCGAAATCCGGCTCGCCCGTGGTGAGGTCGAGAATATCGCGACCCGCCTCGCGCAATTCGGTAGCACGGGATTTGGCCGCGGCGTTGGCGGACAACGACACCCGCTGCACGCGTTGGGACAGGCGTAGGGTCATGGCTGTACCTCAAGGACTTTGCCGGGGTTGAGCAGGTTGTGCGGGTCGAGCGCCTGTTTGATGCGGCGCATCAGGTCCAGCTCCACCGGGCTTTTGTAGCGGCCGAGCATGCCGACCTTGCGCTGGCCGATACCGTGCTCGGCACTGATCGAGCCGCCGTGGGCGTGGGCGCTGTCGTGCACCAGGGCGCTCAGTTCGGCGTAGTGCGCCATGTGCGCGTCCACCGTCGAATCCAGCGGATGCGCCACGTTGTAATGCAGGTTGCCGTCGCCGAGGTGGCCGAAGGTGAAGTTGCGCACGCCGGGGAAATGCTGCTGCAACAACGCATCGGTATGGGCCACGAAGGCGACTACCTGGGAAATCGGCACCGAGATATCGTGCTTCATATTGCGCCCGGAGCGCTTTTGCGCCTCGCTCATGTTTTCGCGCAGCAGCCACAGGGCTTCGCTTTGCGCCAGGCTTTCGGCGATGAGGGCATCACTGATCAACTGCTGCTCGAAGGCATCGCCCAGGACCTGCTCGAAGGCCTCGCGGGCATGGCTTTCGCCGTGGTTGTCAGAGAGTTCGATCAAGGCGAACCAGGGTTGGCTCGCGGTCTTGAACGGTTGCGGGCCCTCCGGGAACTGATCGCGCAGCAGGGCCAGGCAATCGGCGGTGAGTAGTTCGAAGGCGGTCAGGTTCGCCCCGAAACCGGCACGGGCATGGGACAGAAAGGCAACGGCCTGGGACAACTGATCAAACGCCAGCAGCGCCGTGGCCTGGGCCTTGGGCAGTGGGAACAGCTTCAAGGTGGCGGCGGTGATGATGCCGAGAGTGCCTTCGCTGCCGATGTACAGGTCGCGCAGGTCGTAGCCGGTGTTGTCCTTGCGCAGACCGCGCAGGCCGTGCCAGATCTCGCCTTCGGCGGTCACCACTTCCAGGCCCAGGGTCAGTTCGCGGGTGTTGCCATAACGCAGCACGCCGGTACCACCGGCATTGGTGCCGAGGTTGCCGCCGAGGGTGCAACTGCCCTCGGCACCGAGGCTCAGGGGAAACAGGCGACCGGCCGCGCGGGCCACGTCCTGGACGTTTTGCAGGATGCAGCCGGCTTCCACCGTGAGCGTGTCGTTGTCGGTATCAACCGTGCGTACGCGGTTCATGCGGTCCAGCAACAGCAGCACCGAACGCCCGCTGGCATCCGGTGTTGCGCCGGCCATCAGGCCAGTGTTGCCGCCCTGCACCACGATCGGCGCCTTCAGTGCCACGCAGGCGCGCACCACCGCGGCCACTTCCTCCGCGTTGGCCGGGTGCACCGCCGCAATCACCTTTCCGGTGTAGCGCCCCTGTTTGTCGGTGAGGTAATGCGCAGCCTCTTCACTGGTTTGCACATGGGCCGCGCCGAGTAGCTGTTGCAAGGTGGCGAACAGCGCATCACTCATGGCTGTATTGCTCGTGCAGATCACGCAGGGCCTGGGATGGCGCCATGCCGGTGCGCTCGCCGAGCGCAATCAGGAAACCGCTTTTATGCCAGCCCTTCACAATGGCATCGAGCTTGGCCTGGGTGTCGTGTTCGCCCTTGCGGATCCAGATCACCGAGTTGGACGGGATCAGGTCGCCCGGCAACGGAATTTCGTAGCCGGCCCACTCGGCATCGCTGAGCAGTGCGTGCATGGTCGGGCTGACGTGCACCGCGGCCACGCAACCATTGCCACGCAGCGACAGCAACGACTCGGACTGGCTGCGGAACGCCTTGATCTGCGCGCCGTAGGTCTCTTGCAGTGGCTTGATGAAGTTGCTGCCCTGGGACACGCACACTGGCTTGTCCTTGAGGTCGGCCCACTGCTTGATACCGGCACCTTTGCGAATCAACGCCGCACCACCGACTTCTTCATACGGTGTGGGCACGTAGTCGAGGATCTCGGCGCGCTCTTCGGTGAACTGCATATTGGCGATCAGGATGTCGACCTTGCCCTGTTGCAGGAACTGCACGCGGTTGGGCGCCAGCACCGAGACAGTCTTGGTCTCGACGCCCAGCGCCTCGCCGATGCCCTTGGCCAGTTCGACGTTGTAGCCCAGGTGTTCGCCGGTCTTGGGGTCGAGGGTACCGAACGGCGGGCCGCTGAGAATCACACCGACGCTGATCGCGTGGCGTTGCTGGATCTTGTCGAGGGTGGCGTCGGCGTGGGCGAAGCCTGCGCACAGGGCCAGGCCGAGTGCGGTGAGGGTCTTGAAATGCATGTCAGGCGCCCTTGAACTGTTTCTGCAATTCCACCAGCGCCGGCGATGCCGGGCTGATGCGGTTGCGGGTCTGGGCGTCGATCAGCCAGCCGCTGCGATGCAGTTCCTTGACGATCGGATCGAGCTTGGCCTGGGTGTCGCTTTCGCCACGACGGGTCCAGATCACCGACGGCGCCGGGTTGAGTTCCGGGCCGATGACGCGGTAGTCCTTCCACTCGGCGCTGTCGTTGATCAGCGGGTTGATCAGGGTGGAGTCATGCACCGCCGCCACGCAGTTGTTGCCGCGCAGGGCCAGCAGCGATTCCGAAGAGCTCTTGAACGCCTTGAGCTGTGCGCCGAATTCAGTCAGCGGCTTCACGTAGCTGCTGCCCTGGGAGGTGCACACGGGCTGGTCCTTGAGGTCTTCCCAGCGCGCGATCTTGCTGTCCTTGAGCACGGCAGCGGCGCCGCCGATGCGGTAGAACGGGGTCGGTACGAAGCCGAGGATCTCACCGCGTTCGGCGGTCCATTCCATATTGGCGATCAACAGGTCGACCTTGCCCTGCTGCAGGAACTGCACACGGTTGGCCGGCAGCACCGGCACCAGTTGCACCTCGGCCTTGAGTTGACGGCCCAGCTCGTTGGCCAGGTCGACGTTCAAGCCCTTGGGCTTTTGCGTCGTCGGGTCAATGCTGCCGAACGGCCCGCCGGACAACAGCACACCCACCACCAGCACATGACGCTGCTCGATCTTGTCCAGGGTCGCATCGGCCTGCGCCGCCACACTGGCGCCCAACGCGATCATCGACCCCAGGGCCACCGGCAACCATTTTTTCAACTTCATCGGACTTCCCCCTGGCTAGTGATCGGCGTACCCCGACCTGATGGAGGGGCATGCTAGGGAGAGTGCGGGGGCAACGGAAATGCAAATATCTAATATCGTTATAACTTGCCGTACATGGACAACCTTCGTTTGCGGCATAACCCATGATTTACTGGATGCGTTAAAAATGCGCTTCACCAATACATAAAAATCTGTAATGTTTAACTTCACACCCTTGATATAAAAACCGCCTCTGGAACCGGCCATGTCGACCCTCGACCTTGAATTGCTGCGCACTTTTATTGCCGTGGTCGACCACCACAGCTTCGCCGAAGCCGGTACGCACCTGGCCCGCACCCAATCGTCCGTGACCCAGCATATGCAGCGGCTGGAGCAGCAAGTGGGGGTCAGCCTGTTCGAGAAACGTGGGCGGCAGAAGCAACTGACCGAGCCTGGCCTGCAACTGCTGCGCCATGCACGCCAGATGCTGTCGCTGAATGACGACGCCTTGAACTCCCTGCGCGAAAGCAGCCTGAGCGGCGTGCTGCGTATCGGCTCGCCGCACGATATCGCCGACACCATCCTGCCGCCGATCCTCAGCCACATCGCCCGCTCGGCCCCGCGCTTGCGCCTGGAGATCGATGTGGGGCGCAGTCCGTTCTTGATGGATGACTTGCATCGGGGCAAGGTGGATATGGTGATCTCCACTCGGTCCGATCCGAACCTGGAGGGGTTTGCATTGCGGACGTCGCCGGTGTGGTGGATTTGTTCGGCGCAGTACATTCACCAGCCGAGTGAGCCGTTGCCGTTGATTCTGGTGGATGAGCCGAGTATTTATCGGCGTTACGCGTTGGAGGCGTTGGAGCGGGCGAATATCCCTTGGCGGCAGGCGTACCTGGCTTCGAACCTCATCGGTATCAAGGCCGCCACGCGCGCGGGGTTAGGGGTGACACCGCGGAGCATGGAGATGCTGGGGCCGGATATGCGGGTGCTGGGGGAGACGGATGGGCTGCCGCGGTTGCCGGAGGTGACGTATTACTTGTGGATTCGCCCGAATACGGCGAATCCGATTGCACGCAAGGCGTATGACTTGATTCGGGGGAGTCAGGGGTTGTGATTGGGGGCATATCCGTTATTTGGATGATGGCTGATATTGGTTCCGCCCTTACGGCGGGTCACTTTCGACAAGCGCGAAAGTAACCAAAGCGCTCTTGCCCCAACACTCGGCACCTCGCCTAGGCTCGGTGTGCCCGTAATCCGACAGTGATTTGGGGGGCCGCCTAAGATCAAAATCAAAAGCCACAGCACGGCGGCCTGAGTGGTTGGATCAAAGGCAGGTACGTGTAGGAGCTGGCTTGCCGGCGATGGTCGTTAACGATGACACGGGGAACCAGACAAAACGCGGCGGTCTCACGTTTTTCGCCGGCAAGCCGGCTCCTACAATGGACCGCGTATCCACGATGCGAAGCGAGTCGCTCTTGATCTTGATTTTGATCTGAGGGGCCCCGTTAAACACGCTGGCCGAACGCAGGCTTGAATCCGTGGCCCACGGATTCAAGCCGGAGTGAGGGCACACCGAGCCTAAGCGAGGTGCCGAGTGTTGGGGCAAGAGCGTTTTGCTGGGCCTGTCCCCCGACGCAAAAGCACCCAAAGCCTGATCATGCACATGGCCCTGGGCATGCACTTTTCCCAAGACCTGAGCCAATGAACCCGCGCCTGGGACAGGCACATCGGCAACGGTGGGTGGCAATCAGCTCTGGCCTATAAAAATAATGGCGCTAGAATCAGCGCCATTCCTGCGCCTGACGCCCTGATACGAGCCCCCCATGAGCTTTGATTTCGACACGATCCACCCACGCCTCGGCACCGGCAGCACCAAGTGGAACCGTTACCCGCAAGACGTGTTGCCGATGTGGATCGCCGACATGGACATCGCCGCCCCACCCGCCGTGCTGCAGGCCTTGCATGCACGCCTGGACCAGCAGGTGCTGGGCTACAGCGTCGCCGGACCGGATGTACGCGAGGCGATCATTGCCGACCTGTGGAACAAGTACGCCTGGCGCGTGCAGCCGGATGAGTTGCTGTTCCTGCCTGGCGTCGAGCCGGGTTTCAACATGGCGCTGCATGCGTTTGTGCAGCCGGGCCAGGCCGTGGTGCTACAAACCCCCAACTACCGGCCGATTCGCCTGGCACCCGGGCACTGGAACCTGCCGCGCATCGAAGTCCCCTTCGCGCTGGTCGACGGTGAATACCTCACGCCCCTGCCGGCCATGCGCCAGGCACTGAGCGGCGCCGGCGCCCTGCTGCTGAGCAATCCGCACAATCCCGTGGGCAAAGTGTTCCTCCGTGAAGAACTGCTGGCCGTGGCCAACGCCTGCCTGGAAAACGGCGCGCTGATCATCTCCGACGAAATCCACGCCGAACTGTGCTTCGACGGCCGCCGCCATATCCCTACCGCCAGCCTCAGCCCCGAGATCGCCCAACGCACTATCACCCTGATGTCGGCGAGCAAGGCCTATAACGTCGCCGGCCTGAAGACCTGCTTCGCCGTGGTACAGAACGCCGAGATCCGCGAGCGCTTCAACCATGCCCGTTGCGGCATGGTCGACAGCGTCAGCCCCCTGGGCCTGGAAGCCACCCGCGCCGCCTACAGCCAGTGCGGCGAATGGCTCGATGCGCTGGTGCAGTACCTGCAAGCCAACCGTGACTACCTGCTCGATGCCGTGCAGACCCGCCTGCCCGGCGTGGTGATGCATGCGCCACAAGGCACCTACCTGGCCTGGCTGGATTGCAGCGCCCTGGGCCTGGACGATCCGCAGCAGTTTTTCCTGGAACAGGCCAAGGTCGGGTTGAGCGCCGGTATCGAGTTCGGCGATGACAGCCAGCAGTTCGTGCGCCTGAACTTCGGCTGCCCACGGTCGATGCTGGAAGAAGGCCTGCAACGCATGGAAAGCGCCCTGCGCAACCGTCAGGCCTAATTCACAACTTTTCGCAACGAGTGCCGAACCCCTGCTGTTACTGTTTTTGCCGACCGCCACAACCGGCAACAGCAGGAGTTCCAAGGCATGACGACCCAGCCTCTCGACCGCGCGTCCGACCCCAAAGCCCTTCCCCGCACGCCGCCCAAGTCCGGCGCGCAGTTTCACGTGCTGCTCAAGAACAGCGCCAATAACAAGAAGGTCGAGGCCCACGACAAGACGCCGTCGGGGCTGGAGGCGAGTAAAAAGGACGGCTATGAACTGGCCGTCAAGGACGCCTCGCCGCCCCCTGCCCTGGCCGACTACAAGGCCATCGGCCCGCCCGATGAGGTCGGCCCCGGGTTGATTCGCTATGAAACCCAGGACGGCAAGAAAGTCATCGTCAGCGAGCAGGACAGCCCCGAGCTGTTCAAGCAGGTCAGCCAGGACTTCAAGTCGCTGTCCGGGGTGGTCGCCAGCCAGAATGCCGGCTACCAGAGCCTCGGCGCCGACGGCACCGCGCCGGCCAAACTCGCGGACTACAAGTCTCTCGGCCCGCCGGATGAAACCGGCCCAGGGGTGATCCGCTACGAGACCCAGGACGGCACCAAGGTCGTCATCAGCCAGCGCGACAACCCCGAGGCGTTCCAGAAAGCCAAGGCAGCCTATGAAAGCTTCGCCGGCCTTTCCAGCAGCGAAGACGCCGGCTACAAGCGCGCCAGCGACAATGAAGTGTGGCCACCCTACGGCGGCACCACCGTTGGCCCTGTCGATGAAGTCGGCCCAGGCCTGATCCGCTTCGAAAGCAACGGCCAGAAGATGGTCGTGGCCCGCGACGACAACCCCAAGCTGTTCGATTACCTGGCGGGCCTGCACGAGGTCTACACCGACCCTGGCAAGAAGTCGGTGGTCGAAGGCGAGCTGAATAACGGCGCGGTGCTCGCCGATGCGAACACTCCGGTACCGGGTCTCAACGACTATAAGAACTTCAACTGGATCAACGACCAGAAAGACAACATCCTCACCTATGAGCTGCATGACGGCACCAAGGTGGTGGTGTCGGCCGATGTCAGCCCCGAGCTGTTCAAGAGCGTCGCCACCGCCAATGACACCTGGGCCAAGATCCACACCAGCGAAGGCGAAGGCTACAAACTGGCCGGGCCGAATGACTTCCTGAAGAACACCAATATCACCTTCGGCTCCCCGGATGAGCTGGGCGACGGCCTGATCCGTTACGAAACCAGTGAAGGCAAGGTGATTGTCTCCAAGGAACTCAGCCCGCAGCTCTACGACGACGTGGCGGCCAAATGGGAAGCCTGGAGCGCCAGCTCGGTGGACGACACCCGCGCCAAGTACAACCTGCCCAAGGCCGATGAGCTGGATGTGCTGAACCTGGACACCGGCGTCCACGCCGATGAAAAGGACGACAAGTCGCCGACCCTCAGCGTCAGCGAACTGGCCACCACCCAACTGATCGACACCTACCGCGCCGGCGTCAAGGACGGTTCGATTCCCAAGGACGACCCGCGGGCCAAACTGGTTCGCGCCCTCGAAGCACAAGCCGCGTACCAGAACGGCCATGGCATCACCGGCTACGAGGAAGCCAAGCGCCCGTTCAACACCACCTGGCGCGAGTTCGATGACAAGCAGACCGAGCTGACCTCGGCCGACATGCACGACATCATCGACGGCAAGGCCGTGCAAAAGCAGATCGGCGAACTGTTCAACGATCCCACGGTGCAGGCCGACTACAAGTCGAAGATGGACGAAGCCATCAACAAGCTGCCGAACAAGGACGAGATCAAGCAGAAGCTGCTGGACCTCACCTCCAACCCGGATTACGTGCTGTACCTCAAGGACCTGCAGAACCAGGGCAAGACCTTCGAGGCGCAGAAAGACCTGAGCGACACCCTCACCTCGCTGCAACTGTTCGACCCGGAGGCGGCAAGCAAAGCCGCACAGAACATCCAGGCCGACGGCCTGACCACCGACCTCAACGCGATCCTGGCGGACCCGAGCAAGATCTCCGACGAGAACAAGGAACTCGCCACCAAAGACCTGTTCGGCCTGCTCAAAGGCGTGCTCAAGGGCAACGTCCTGGACTTGCCGCGGCGCACCCAGGAAACCCTGGAGAAATTCCTCAACGAAGGCCTGCAGGGCAAGGAAAAGTCCTCGGCGGTGACCAAAGCCCTGGAAGAGTTGGGTGCGGTGTACCAGAAAAACGGCGTGATCAGCGAAACCGACCTGAAAACCGCCCTGAGCAAACCCTACATCCCCGTGGCAGATCGCGGCATGCTCGGCGAGGTGTTCAACACCCTCAACAGCAAGGGCATCCTTGGCTCCCTTGGCGCCGGCGTGAGCTTGTTCTCCGGGATTTACCAGTTGGTGGGCAAAGGCGGCAAACTCGGTGAAACCCCGGCGCAACGCATGACCATCGCCAAGGACTTCCTGAGCTTCGCGGGTGGCGCGAGCCACTTTGTCAAATTGGGTGACAAGATCGGCGAAGCCTTGGGCAAAGGCGGCCTGGTCGACTTCCTCGGCCTGGACAAGACCCTGCCGGAGATCTGGGGCAAGAACGGCCTGCAGGAGCCGAACTTCGAGTTCCGCGTCAGTGAATTGCCGTCTGATGTCAAAGCCAAGATCGCCACCACCCTCGATGCCGTGCCGGACAGCCAATACGATGGCATTTCGAAAATGTTCGGCGACGGCGACAAAGCCGTCACCGAGGCTACCGAAGGCCTGGCCACACACTTGGACGACGGCCTGGCGGCTGCGGGTGCGGCCAAGCTCGGCGCGTCCAAATCGGCGAAGATCGCTGGCTCCGTGATCAAGGTGCTGGGCCCGGCCACCGACATCGCCGGTGGTTTTGCCGACATCGTGCTGGGTGCGCTCGCGATCAAAAGCGGCGTAAAAGACAAAGACCCGTTGGCCCAGGCGGCCGGTGGCCTGCAAGTGGCTGGCGGTGCGTTCGGCGCATCGGCCGGGGTGCTGGGGGCAGCCGCGCTGTTTGGCGCGGGCACGGCGGCAGCACTGACCGGGCCGTTGTTCCTAGTGGGTGTGGTGCTGGCGGTGGTGGGCGGGATCATCGGCTACTTTGTCGACCACAACAAAAAGCAGAAGGCCACCGAGAAGGAAAACGACTGGTACCGCGACCTGGCCGGCGACGGTCTGTTGCAGGACAACTGGGCTGACAAGGTCGAGTACGCCCACTACGAAATCCACCATTACGGTGGCCGTGACGCGCCGGCCGATGACAGCATCTTCCGCTTCCAGCAATCGGAGTGGGAACACTTCGACCAGACACCGCAAAAAGGCGGCTCGTCGAGCAATCGCCTGGATGGAGACTTGCACAAGGACTACGAGGACCCAAACGAAAAACCCAAGAGCCTGCCCAGTGATGCGCCGCCGGAAAGACCAGAGCCCCATCCATCCGGCGGTTCAGGCCCGAAAATCGCCTGACGACTCGCACACCCCCTGTAGGAGCCGGCTTGCCGGCGATGGCGGCCGCAAGATCAACGTTGATCCTGCTGGCCTCATCGCCGGCAAGCCGGCTCCTACGGGTTTATGCGGGGTTTTAGAGTTTGGCGATGGACACTTCGGTGGACTTCACAAAGGCAATCACTTCACTGCCGACCTTCAATTCCAGGTCACGCACCGAGCGGGTGGTGATCACCGAAGTGACGATACCGGACGCGGTCTGCACGTCGATTTCCGACACCACTTCTCCCAGCAGAATCTCCTTGATCACGCCCTTGAACTGATTGCGCACGTTGATCGCTTTAATGGTCATGTCGGCTTTCCTTTTGGCTGTTGGGTCAATCCGCACGAATGCGCAGGCCCTCAAAATGCGCCATCCACGAAGACATTAAAAGGAATATATAACTCTTTATTTATTCGATCCGGCTATATATCAACTGTTGCATCACCGACAGTTGATCAACAGTTTGTCTTTTCTCGCTACAGCCTTATTCCCCAAAGGCCCCGTAAATACACGTCCGGAACAGATGGCACAGAGACTGCATATTCCTGAAAAGCATGATGGAACATGCCGTTTAATTTTTCTGAATATAAGAAAAAGCCCTCTCTCAACGCCTTGCCGGAGCTGTTCCATGAAACCCTTCACCCAACGTCTACTCGGCGCATGCGCCCTCGCCCTGTGCCTGCAACCACTGGCCCATGCCGCCGAAACCGATCCCGCCGAAGTCAATCTCGACTACGCCTATTATTCGCCCGTCAGCCTGGTGCTCAAGCATTTCGGCTGGCTGGAACAAGCCCTGCCGCAGTCCAAAGTAGGCTGGGTATTGAGCCAGGGCAGCAACCGCTCCCTGGAATACCTCAACAGTGGCGGCGTGGATTTCGCCTCCTCCGCCAGCCTGTCTGCCGTGCTGAGCCGCGCCAACGGCAGCCCGATCAAGTCGGTGTACGTCTACAGCCGCGCCGAATGGACCGCCCTGGTGGTCCGCAAGGATTCGCCGTTCAAGAGCGTCACCGACCTGAAAGGCAAGAAAATCGCCGCCACCAAAGGCACCGACCCGTACCTGTTCACCCTGCGCAGCCTGCAAAAGGCCGGGCTGAAAAAGGACGATGTGGAACTGGTGCACCTGCAACACCCGGACGGTCGAACCGCCCTGGAGAAAGGTGACGTGGACGCCTGGGCCGGCCTCGACCCGCACATGGCCGCCAGCGAAATCCAGGCCGGTTCGCGCCTGCTGTACCGCAACAAGGACTTCAACAGCTACGGCGTGGTCAGCGTCACCGAAAAATTCGCCAAGGAGCATCCGCAGACCATCACCAAAGTGCTCGGCGCGTATGAAAAGGCCCGGGACTGGGCGGTGAAACACCCGGATGAGTTCGCCAAGTTGCTCGCCGACGAATCTGGCCTGCCGCTGGAAGTGGCCAAGCTGCAACTGTCGCGCACCGACCTGAGCACACCATTCCTGAGTAGCAAGGACGTAGTGTCGTCGAAAGCGGCTGCACCGATCCTGGTGTCCGAAGAGTTGGTGCGCAAAGGCGTGAATGTGGACCAGGTGATCGACCAGTTGATCGACACCTCGTTCGGCCACTAAGGAGCGTGTGATGACCAGCAAAACCCAAGCATTGCCCCTGGTCGAGCCGGTGGCGATCAACCGCAGCGCGTGGCCGAGGCGGCTCAAGGGCCTGGTGTTGCCGGTGCTGATCCTGCTGGTGCTGGAGGTCGTGGTTCGGGTGGGCTGGTTGCCGTCCTATCAGATGCCGGCGCCCAGCGAGGTCGCCGTAACCCTCACGGACCTTGCCGAAGGCGCGCTGTGGAAACACATCAGCGCCAGCCTCGGCCGGGTACTGCTGGGCTTTGCCATCGGCGCCAGCCTGGCGTTGGCGTTTGCCGCCTGGGTGGGCTTGAGCCGTGAGGCCGAAGCCTATCTGGAACCGACCTTCGCCGGGCTGCGCTCGATTCCGAGCCTGGCCTGGGTGCCGCTGTTGCTGCTGTGGCTGGGCATCGACGAGACCTCGAAAATCGTGCTGATCGCCATCGGCGCGTTTTTTCCGGTGTACCTCAATGGCGTCGCCGCCATCCGCGACATCGACCGCAAACTGGTGGAAGTCGGGCAAATGTACGGTTTCAGTCGGTGGCGCCTGGTGCGCCGCATCCTGTTGCCGGCCGCCCTGCCCGGCCTGTTCACCGGGTTGCGCAGCGGCTTGAGCCTGGCGTGGATGTTTCTGGTGGCAGCCGAATTGATCGCGGCCACCAAGGGCCTGGGTTACTTGCTCAGCGATGGGCGCGAAACCTCGCGGCCGGATATCGTGCTGGCGGCAATCATCGTGTTGGCGTTGCTGGGCAAGGTCAGCGATGGCCTGCTCGCCGCGCTGGAAAAGCGCTGCTTGGCCTGGCGCGATACGTTCCAGGGAGCAGAACAATGAGCGTGCTGCCGTTGTTGGACATTCACGTAGCGCGTAAAAACTTCGCCAGCACCACCGTGCTGAAAGATGTGCGCCTGGCCCTGCAACCTCGGGAAGCCGTGAGCCTGCTGGGCCCCAGCGGATGCGGCAAAAGCACCTTGCTGCGCATCGTCGCCGGCCTGGAAAAGGACTTCCAGGGCGAACTGCGCAGTCCCGATGGCGAAGTCGCCTTTGTGTTCCAGGAACCCCGGCTGATGCCCTGGCTCACGGTGGAACAGAACATCGGTTTCAGCGATGACAAGCACTACGACAAGGCCTGGGTCACGCAACTGATCGAGGAAGTCGGCCTCAACGGATTTGCCCAGGCGTTGCCCAAGGCATTGTCCGGCGGCATGGCGCAACGGGTGGCGATTGCGCGGGGCCTGTATTCACGCCCGCAGGTGTTGCTGCTGGACGAACCGTTCAGCGCGGTGGATGCCTTTACCCGCATGAAGCTGCAGGACTTGCTGTTGCAACTGGCCGAACACCACGCCATCGCCCTACTGTTGGTGACTCACGATGTGGACGAGGCGCTGTACTTGAGTGACCGGGTGCTGGTGATGGACAACCGGCCGAGCAGCATTCGCCAGGAGCTTGCGGTGGATTTGCCACACCCCAGGGACCGGCGTGATCCGCGGCTGGCGCAACTCAAGGCATTGTCGTTGACCGAGCTGCAACGCGCCCACGTTATCTGAACCACCCTTGCAGGAGCCCGGCTTGCCGGCGATGGCGATCTTGAGGACGCCATCGCCGGCAAGCCGGGCTCCTACAGGAGAGGGGTCAAGTCATGGCTTTGCGCAGTGTCACCCAATAGCGCGTGCGTGAGTGCAATTCCAGCCCCAGCGTCGAGGCCAGCAGGTTGAGGATACGGTCAGTGTCGTCCAGGCGAAAACTGCCGGTGACCCGCAACGTTTCCAGGCTCGGCTCCCAGCGCAACACTCCCGGACGATAACGCTCCAGCTCACGCAGGAAGTCCCCCAGCGCCTGGTTCTGCGCGGTCAGCACCCCGTCGCGCCAGCCCAGCTGCAAGGCATCGAACGGCACCCAGGCACCCAGCCCAACGGCTTTCAAGGATGCTTGCTGGCCGCCTTCCAACGTCGCCCGCTGCCCATTCAAATCACGCACCTGCACCCGCCCCTTGATCACAGACACCAGGCAGCCGTCGGCCTGTTGCCGTACGCACACATCGGCCTGGCTGACGCTCAGTTCGCCGTAGCGGGTCCGCACGGTCATCGCCGTGGCGCCGGGTACATTCAACGCCAGCTCACCGCCCACCAGGGTGATGCGACGCTGCGCCAGGTCCACGTCCACCGCCGTCGCCGTATTGAGCTGCAGGTTGGCGCCGTCGGCCAACGGCATGCGCTTGCGCTCGCCCGTCGCGGTATGCAGGTCGGCGCGCCATGCCTCGATGGGCAATTGCCGGCTGACCAGCCAGGCCGTCGGCACCAGCGCGGCAATCCCCAGGGCACGCTTGAGCACCGCGCGTCGTCCCGGTTGCGGGCGATCGAGGCTGGCCATCGCCAGGGCCTGGGGCAAGTCGCTGAAACGCTGGCGCAGGCTCTGGGCTTTTTGCCAGGTCTGTTCGTGCTGGGGATGGCTGTCGCGCCAGTGCTGCAACGCGGCGTGATCACGCTCGGTGGCGGCGCCGGACTCCAGCAACGCCAGCCACTGCGCGGCTGCACGGGCAACGTCGCGGCTCACAAGTCCACCAGCAGGCAGTGTTCGTAGGCCTGGGCCATGTAGCGTTTGACTGTGCGTTCGGAGACATCGAGGCGCTCGGCGATTTCCCGATAACCCAGGCCCTCCAACTGGCTCCACAGAAAGGCGCGACGCACCAGCACCGGCAAGCCATCGAGCAACTCGTCCAGGGCTTGCAGGGTTTCCAGCACCAGCCAGCGTTGTTCGGGCGACGGCACGCAGGCTTCCGGCAGGCTGGCCAAGGCATTCAGATAAGCCTGTTCAAGGCTGCGCCGCTGATGGAAATTCACCAGCAGACGCTTGCCGACCGTCACCAGATAGGCCCGAGGCTCCTGCATCTGCGCGATCGGCTGAGCGCTGGCGAGCACGCGCAAGAACGTATCCTGGCTCAGGTCCGCCGCATCCCAGGCATTGCCCAGGCGCCGGCGCAGCCAGCTTTCCAGCCAGCTGCGATGGTCTCGATACAGGGTCGACAAGGTCAGTTCGGGGGCGTGGGTCGGAACAACAGCATCATTCATGGCTAGCGACCTGCGCGGCGCGAGTGAGTCTCAAATGAGATTCATTCTATTTAATATCGCGCCGACACACCATGATCTTTTCAACATTGCGTTTATGCGCTGGCTTCTCCATCAAACCCCTGCCCGCGTCCCACCACGCTGCCAGGCTTGAACACCGCGATTACTGGCCGTCGAGTAGCGCGGGCTTACCCAATTCGCCGATTTTTTCCAGCCGCGCACGCACGATATTGCGGCTTATGTTGAGCAAGCGCCCGGTCTGCAATTGGTTGCCATGGCAGTAGCGATAGGCCGCGCGAAAGATGGTCTCTTCGATATGTTCGTAGAGGTCCGGAATGTTCTGTTCGAACAGCGCATTGAGCGCGCTTTCCAGGTCCACCGGACCACTCAGTGCGGGCGGCGCATGGTTGGCTTCGTCCTGGCGAATGCCCGAGGAACGCATGTCCACCAGGTGCAGATCCGCAGGTTGCACTTGCTGGTTGCGGCACACCAGCAATGCGTGGTGAATGGCGTTTTCCAGCTCGCGGATATTGCCTGGCCAGCTGTGCTCGAGCATCTTGCGCTCGGCGTTCGGACTCAGGCTGGCACGGTTGTAGCCCAGGCGCTGGCAGTGTTCTTCGAGGAAGAACTCGGCCAGCGGCAGGATGTCTCCCGGACGTTCTCGCAACGGCGGCAGGCGAATCGTGGCGACGTGCAAACGGTAGAACAAGTCCTCACGAAAATGCCCGGCGACCACTGCGTCTGCCAGGTTGACGTTGGTGGCCGCCACCAGCCGTACATTGATCGGAATCGGCGTACGCGAACCCAGGCGCACCACTTCGCGTTCCTGCAAAACCCGCAGCAATTTGACCTGCATGTTCAGTGGCAAATCACCGATCTCGTCAAGAAACAACGTGCCGCCATTGGCTGCTTCAAACCAGCCGGCCTTATGGGTGGTGGCACCGGTGAACGCGCCTTTTTCATGGCCGAACAATTCGCTTTCCACCAGGGTTTCGGCAAACGCACCGCAGTTCACTGCAACAAAGGGCTCACGGCCGCGACGACTCAGGTTGTGGATGTGCCGCGCAACCAATTCCTTGCCAGTGCCCGTCTCGCCGATGATCAAGGTGTTGGCTTCACTGGGAGCCAGGCGCTCGATGCGCGCCAGCAATTCCTGGGAGCGCGGGTCCTTGAAGACCAGCACGGTGGCACGCACCGACTTGGTCAATTCGCGGGCGTTGGGATGGGTGATCAGCGACATGGTGCATTCCTGGCAGTAAAAGCGCGTGCTCAATAGTGCATGAAGTTTTCTATACCATTTAATTATTAATTAATATTTATATATTCCCTGATCGAATATACCAACAACACCCCCATGGACTGCTGCTGGAGCAGCAATCGGCCAGCACTTGCGTGTTCGCTCATCAGCAGCAGCCCTTTCATCGACAGCCATCGTCAAACGCTGCAAGCCATGCGGCACGCGGGCTAGAGCGCTTTTTCCAACGAGTGGCATGCATTCTGCTCTCTCCCTCCCAACACGATCTCCGTGTAGGAGCCGGCTTGCCGGCGATAGCGTCTTTTCAGGCGGTGCAAGGCTCAACGGCCTCATCGCCGACAAGCCGGCGCCTACAGGGGCTTGTCAATTCAGGTAGGGAGAACGCCCATGAAAAACGTTTGGCGCAAGACTATCGCGGCGCTGTTCGGGGTATTGGCAATCAGCACCGTCCACGCCGAGCCGGCCTCGGTAAAAATCGCTATCGTCGCCTTTACCCAAGGCGGTAAACCGGTGTTCGGCGGCATCGCCGGACGGGTGATCGAAGAGGGTTGGCTGGAAGCGCAATTGCGCGAGCGCGGCGTGAAACTCGAGTGGATCGCCCTGCCCCACGCCGGCGCCGGCCCGCAGATCAACGAAGGTTTCAGCAACAACAGCCTGGACTTTGCCGTACGCGGCGACCTGCCCTCGGTGATCGCCGGCGCCGGTGGTGTACCGGGCAAGCTGATCGTGCCCGGCGGCAGCGGCAACAACATCTACCTGGTGGTGCCGGAAGGCTCCAGCGCCAAGACCATCGAAGACCTCAAGGGCAAGCGCCTGGCGCTGCACCGGGGCCGGCCTTGGGAGTTTGCGTTCAGTAATTTCCTCGCCAGCAAGGGCCTGAAGCTCGACGATTTCAAGATCGCCAACCTCAACCCGCAAGTGGGCGCGGCGGCGGTGTCGGCCGGCAAGGTCGATGCGGCAGTGCTGCTCAGCGAAGCCTATGCCCTGGAAGACAAGGGCGTGGGCAAGATCATCTGGTCGACCAAGCAAGGCAGCAATGACTGGCGCCTGGTCTCCGACCTGTGGGGCACCGACACCTTCGTCCAGCAGCATCCGGCTATCACTCAACTGCTGGCCACCGCCTGGGTCAAGGCCGCCTGGTGGATTTCCCAACCGCAGAACCAGGACGCCTACTACCAGCTGTCGTCCCGTGCCGGCACCGCCGAAAGCGTGCTGCGCCGCGACGACCAGAACGACCCCGTCGCCTGGAAAGAACGCTGGGCGCCGAAAAGCGATGCGCAACTCAAGGCCCACTACCAGGCGCTCACCGCCTATGCGCTGGCCAACCACCTGATTCGCGACACCTACGACATCGGCCCGTCACTGGCCACCGGCTTCACCCAGCAGGCCCTGATCGACCTGAAACTCACCGACTACTGGCCGGCCCTGCGTGGCCAGGTCAGCACCAATCCTTGATAGGGAAATTATTGATGAAACTGCCGCACTCCTTCGCCTTCGGTCTCAGTGTACTGGCCTTGTCCATGAGCGCCTTCGCCGCCGATGTGCACGCACCGAAACCCGACCCGCTGCAAGGCGACGGCCGCGTCTCGGCGTTCTACACCTGGGAAAAAGCCATTCCGGCCACACCCGGCAAACTGTTGCGCAGCGAGCCCCTGGACAAGACCCTGAGCCTGGCGAATGCCGCCAGCGCCCAGCGCATCCTCTACACCTCCACCGATGGCATCGATAACAAGACGCCGATCGTGGTCTCCGGCGCGCTGTTCCTGCCCAAGGGCAAGGCGCCCGCCGGCGGTTGGCCGGTCGCGAGTTGGGGCCATGGCACCGTCGGCGTGGCGGACGTGTGCGCACCGTCCTGGCAGGGTCGTTCCTACCGCGATGTGGCCTACCTCAACCGCTGGCTGGCGGAAGGCTTTGCCGTGGTCGCCACTGACTACCAGGGCCTCGGCGTTCCCGGCGGCCACCCATTGCTGAACAGCCGCATGGCCGCCTACGGCATCCTCGACGCCGCCAAAGCGGTGGTCGCCGATGTGCCCGGCCTGGCCGACAAAGTGCTGATCGTCGGCCAGTCCCAGGGCGGTGCCGGTGCGTTTGCGGCCGCCGCCTATGCCGCCACCTACGCACCGGACCTCGGCGTCAAGGGCAGCATCGGCACCGGCGTGATCTACACCCTCGACTACGCGAAAAACCCCAGCGAAGAGGTGCGCAACAAGGTCGACCCGACCCTGGCCTACGGCTTCTACACGCTACTCGCTGCCCAGCAATACGACCCGAGCATCAACCCGGCGAACTTCTACACCGACAAGGCGCTGCCGATCTTCGAGCAGGCCCGCACCAGTTGCCTGTTCGCCCTGGAAGGCGACGTCGAAGGCCTGGGCCTGAGCATTGCCAACACCAAGAAAGACTACAAGGGCAAGCAACTCGCACCCTGGCTGGCGCAAGTCTCGTACCCGACCCTGAAAACCTCCAAGCCGATCTTTATCGGCACCGGCGCCGAAGACACCACCCCGGCCGCCGCGACCCAGCTCAAGCTGATGCAGGACGCCTGCAACGCCGGCTCAGTGGTCGAAGGTCACCTGTACAAGGGCCTGGGCCACAGCGCCACGGTCAATGCGTCGCTCAAGGATTCGATCCCGTTTGCCCACAAGGTCATCAACGACCAGCCGATCACCCCGGTCTGCGCCCCGAGCGCGCAATAAGCAGGAGGCTTGCATGAGCATTGAATTCTTCACCCGCCTGCCGTTGCACGGCGAAACCCAGTTCCTGCCCGGCGATCCACGCAACCGTGGCGACTGGCATCGCGGCGGCGCCAGCAGCACCGGCGCGGTCTCCGGGTTCAGCGTGGGCGACCACTTCACCTACATCGACTACCTGGGCCAGATCGCCAAGGCCGCCGAGATCAACCAGTTTGGCGGCGCGTTGATGGTCAACGCGCCCACCGGCGAAGAACCCTGGACGGTCTGCTCGCTGCTGGCCCGCGAGACGCGCACCCTGCAATTCGTCACTGCGTTCCAACCCTACCACTACACCCCGTGGGTGGCGGTGCAACAAGCGGCCACCTACCAGCGCGCCACCGGCAACCGCCTGGTGTGGAACATCATCAACGGCGGTTCGGATGCGATCCAGCGCCAGGTCGGCGACTACAGCGACCACGATGAACGCTATGAACGCGCCACCGAGTTCATGGACGTGGTCAAGGGTTATTGGCACAACGAGGCCTTCCACTACGACGGCAAATTCTACAAAGCCGACGGCGGTGGCCTGCGCGGCCCGTTGAAAAAGGCCCAACTGCCGCTGATCTGCACCGCCGGTTCGTCGATTGCGGCGCGGGAATTTGCCGCCAAGCATGCGGACTTCTACCTGATGCGGGCCGAGCACCCGGATGAAATCGCCGCGCTGATCGCCGACCTGCGCCAGCGCGCGCTGAAGTGGGGGCGTACCGACATTCGCTTCGGCCTGTCGATCGACGTGATCACCCGCGAGACCGAAGAACTGGCGCGTACCGAGGCCAAGCGCTTCTTCGACGAAGGCATCGCCCGTGGCGCGGTCAAGGCCGTGGCCGCCCATGCGGGGCTGCGCACCGCGCGCAAGCTGAGCTACGAGCACGGCTTTGCCGAGAAGAACGAGGCCCAGTCCTTCGATGACTTCTTCATCCACCCGAATGTGTGGACCGGTTTCGGTTACATCGGCATCCCGCCAGGCTGCGCACTGGTGGGCAGCTATGAAAACGTGGTGGCGCGGATTCGCGAATACCACAGCATCGGTATCGACCTGTTCTTCCTTGCCGGCTACCCGCACCTGGAAGAAGCCTATCGCCTCGGCGAGCACATCCTGCCGCATTTTCGCAGCGAGCGCGTCGCCCTGGCGCGCACCCAGGAACCGGTGCGCGAACTGCACTCGGCCAACGGCGGAGCCTGATGCCATGACCTTTCGCCTGAGCCGCCGGGACTTTCTCGGCTACAGCGCCACCGTCGGCGGCGGCCTGCTGCTGGCCGGTTGCGGCCCCAGTGACGCGCCTGCCAGCCTGGCCGGCAACGACCAGCCGCGTTATGGCGGACGCCTGCGCCTGGGGATTCTCGACGGCAACCAGAGCGGCAACCTGGACGCACACAAACCGGTGGGCAGCGGCATCGTTCGCGGCTTTGCGCTGTACAGCAAATTGTGGGAGTGGGACGAGCACATGCAACCGCGCCTGGCCCTGGCCGAACTGACCGAGCCGAACGCCGATGCGAGTGCCTGGACCCTGCGCCTGCGTCCGGGCCTGGAGTTCCACAACGGCAAGACCATCGACGCCGACGATTTGATCTTCTCGATCCGTCGCCTCACCGACCCGCAACTGGCCTCGCCGTATGCCGCGCTGTTGCACTGGGTCGACCGCGACAACCTGGTCAAGCTCGACAACCGCACCGTGCGTCTTAACTTTCGCGAAGGCCGCAGCTACATGCCGCTGGCGGAAACCTGGGTCAACTTCGGCGGCATCGTACCGGTGGACTATCACCCGGTCACCAACCCGGTGGGCGCCGGCCCTTACAAGCTGAAAAGCTTCACCCCCGGCCAGCGCTCGCTGTTCACCCGCTTCGAGAACTACTACAAGGACGGCAAGCCCTACGCCGATGAGCTGGAAATCATCGACTTCAAGGACCAGGTCTCGCGCCTCGCCGCCCTGCGCGCCGGGCAGATCGACATGGCCAATGTGCTGCCCACCGAGCAACTGCCGATCCTGCAAAAGGACCCGCGCCTGCAGGTGATCAAATCGGTGACCGGTAACTGGCTGTCCTTCGACATGAACCTGGACAGGCCGCCCTTCAACGACCCACGGGTGCGCGAAGCGTTTCGCCTGATGGCCGACCGCGAGGAACTGGTGCGCCGGGCCCTGAATGGCCAAGGCCGCGTGGCCAACGACCTGTATGCGCCGAGCGACCCGACCTTCAACCATAGCCTCGGCCCGCGCCCCTACGACCCGCAACGCGCGGCGCAACTGCTGAAGGAGGCCGGCCAGGAACACCTCGAGGTGGAGCTGATCACCACCGCCGGCCCCGGCCTGAGTTCGGCGCTGGTGCTGGCCGAGCAAGCCAAACGCATCGGCGTGACCCTGAAGGTCAAGCAGGTGGACCTGGCGACCTTCCAGGGCCCGTTGAAAAACGACTGGCCCCTGAGCACCGGCGGCAGCATCGGCGCGCCGTTCCTGGCCAGCGCGATCCACACCGATGCGCCATTTGCGGTGTCGAACAAGACCCACTTCAACGACCCGCAGTTCAGCGAGCTGTTCCTGGCGGCCATGGCCCAGCCTGACCTGGAAAAACGCAAGGCCCTGGTGCACCAGGTGCAGCAGATCCAGTACGAGCGCGGCGGCATGTTGATCTGGGGCTACGCCGACCTGCTCGACAGCGTGTCCACACGCGTCGGCGGTGCGCAGTCGGAAGAGTCACTGTTCAGCACCTGGCGCTTCGAAAAGCTCTGGCTCAAAGACACCGCCTGACCCCCCTCCCTCTGT
>NZ_JFCA01000042.1 GCF_000612585.1 Pseudomonas sp. CHM02 | reverse complement strand
TCGCCGGCAAGCCGGACTCCTACAGGTCGTGTTAAGTCAAAAAATAGTCGCGGCCTTCGACCTGGCCCCGGCGCAGCGGGTTCCGCGTGCAATAAGGCGCGTAGCCCGCATCGACGAAACGGTACATCAGGTGCTCATCGCGGCCGCTGGGGATGCCCAGGCGGGTGGTCTGGATGATCTGGGTCGGTGTCTGGCCCACGTCTTCAACGTAGAGCAATTCCTGATCGAAGCGCTTGGCATCCCACATCGGCACCTTCAACCCCAAGGCCTTGCACAGCAGGGTCTGGCCGGCGCAGAGCTTTTGCGAGGCGCGCGGGCTGCCGTCGGCATTCGGGTTGTTCAGCAGCATCTGCGCCAGGCTGGCCGGGCCGGACAATTCATCCACCCACGGATACGCCGATTTGATCAGCACGGCATTGCCCGGGCCCTGGGCGCTGAAGTTCAGGGAGTCGCCGCCACGGGCGTAGTACATGTAGATATGGCCACCATCCAGAAACAAAGCCTTACGCTTTTCTGTGTAGCCCAATGAAGCGTGACTGCCTTTTTCGGCCACGTAATACGCTTCGGTTTCAATAATTCGCGCCGAAAGCCAGATTTCGCCGACACGATGGCGGATGATTTTTCCGAGCAATTGCTTCGCAAGAATTTGCGCATCGCGGTCGAAGAAGCTGTCGGGCAGGGCGCTTGCGGGGAGTTGGGGCGATGAACTGGGCATGGCGGTCAGGGTAAATACGGCTAAATGTGACGGAATCATAACAACTCCCACCTTAATTACCGCTGAACCCCAGGTTTTTACAGTTCATTTCGACCATCCGCCCCTCACCGCTGTCAGTCGAGCGACGGCACAGCTATAATCTGCCGCTTTCCTCCCTGCCAAGACTCCCTGACCATGACTGAGTCCGTTCTTGACTACATGACCCGCCTGGGTCGCGCTGCCCGTCAGGCCTCGCGGTTGATCGCCCGTGCGAGCACTGCGCAGAAGAACCGTGCCCTGCTGGCCGCCGCCGACGCTCTGGATGCTTCGCGCTCCGAGCTCACCGCCGCCAACGAACTGGACCTGGCCAACGGCCGCGCCAATGGCCTGGAGCCGGCCCTGCTGGACCGCCTGGCGCTGACCCCGGCACGTATCGACGACATGATCGAAGGCCTGCGTCAGGTGGCCAAGCTGCCTGACCCCATCGGTGAAATCCGCGATATGCGCTACCTGCCGTCCGGCATTCAGGTCGGCAAGATGCGCGTGCCCCTGGGCGTGATCGGCATCATTTACGAGTCGCGTCCGAACGTGACCATCGACGCCGCGAGCCTGTGCCTCAAGTCTGGCAATGCCACCATCCTGCGTGGCGGTTCCGAGGCGATCAATTCCAACCGCGCCATCGCGGCCTGCATCCAGCAGGGCCTGGCCGTGGCCGAATTGCCTGCCGAAGTGGTGCAAGTGGTGGAAACCACCGACCGCGCCGCCGTTGGCGCGCTGATCACCATGCCGGAGTTCGTCGACGTGATCGTGCCGCGCGGCGGCAAGAGCCTGATCGAACGCGTCAGCCGTGATGCCAAGGTGCCGGTCATCAAGCACCTGGATGGCGTGTGCCACGTGTTCATCGATGTGGCCGCCGACATCGACAAGGCAATCCGCATCGCCGACAACGCCAAGACCCACCGCTACGCCCCGTGCAACACCATGGAAACCCTGCTGGTGCACGTCGGCATTGCCGATCGCGTGCTGCCGCCGCTGGCGGCCATCTACCGCGACAAGGGCGTCGAGCTGCGTGGTTGCGAGCGCACCCGTGCGCTGTTGGGCGCGGACGTGATCGAAGCGACCGAGCTGGACTGGTACACCGAATACACCGCGCCGATCCTGTCGATCAAGATCGTCGACGACCTGGACGAGGCCATCGAACACATCAACACCTACGGCTCCAAGCACACCGACGCCATCGTCTCCGAGCATTTCAGCGATGCCCGGCGTTTCC
Organism: Pseudomonas sp. CHM02; assembly: GCF_000612585.1. GTDB lineage: Bacteria > Pseudomonadota > Gammaproteobacteria > Pseudomonadales > Pseudomonadaceae > Aquipseudomonas. The sequence continues at coordinate 57,938 of NZ_JFCA01000042.1, read as the reverse complement.
TCAACGAAGTGGATTCCGCTTCGGTGATGATCAACGCCTCGACACGCTTTGCCGACGGCTTCGAGTATGGCCTGGGCGCGGAGATCGGTATTTCCACCGACAAGCTCCACGCACGTGGCCCGGTTGGCCTGCAAGGCCTGACCAGCGAGAAGTACGTGGTGTTCGGCGACGGTCATGTGCGCACTTGATGGCTAAACGCATCGGGCTGCTCGGCGGTACTTTCGACCCCGTGCACATCGGCCATTTGCGCAGTGCCCTGGAAGTCGCGGATGCCCTCGCGCTCGATGAGTTGCGCGTGATGCCCAACGCACGGCCGCCTCATCGCGATACGCCGCAGGTGTCACCGCAGCAACGCCTGGAAATGGTGCGCCTGGCGGTGGACGGCATAACGCCGTTGGTGGTGGACGACCGCGAGCTCAAGCGCGATAAACCGTCCTACACTGTTGACACCCTGGAGTTGATGCGCGCCGAGTTGGCCGCGGATGACCAGTTGTTTCTGCTTTTGGGCTGGGACGCTTTTTGCGGCCTGCCCTCTTGGCATCGCTGGGAGGAACTCCTCCAGCATTGCCACATCCTGGTTTTGCAACGCCCGGATGCCGACAGCGAACCGCCGGATGCCTTGCGCAACCTGCTGGCCGCGCGGTCGGTAAGTGACCCCTTGGCCCTGACCGGGCCGAACGGGAATATTGCATTCGTCTGGCAGACCCCGCTTGCGGTGTCCGCCACCCAGATCCGTCAACTGCTGGCCAGCGGGAAGTCGGTACGTTTCCTGGTGCCTGACGCGGTCCTGGCCTACATCGATGCGCACGGGCTTTACCGTGCGTCGAACTGAAAAGGCGCGCTTGAACGTACGCACAGTCGTACAGCGAGCGCCCGAACATACGAGCAAAACGAGTTTTATATGACGAACAAAGACGTAAGCAAAGTTAAGCGCAAAGGCACGTTCAAAAGCGCCCCGCTGCCAGTTGAAGCCCACACCGGCCCTGAGCTGGCTGGCGAAGAGCTGGTAAAAGTCGCCGTGGCGGCCCTGGAAGACGTCAAGGCCCAGGACATTCAGGTGCTGGACGTGCGCGACAAGCAAAGCATCACCGACTACATGATCATCGCCACCGGTACTTCGAACCGCCAGATCGGCGCGATGCTCGACAAGGTCCGCGAAGCCGTCAAGGCCCAAGGCGTGAAGCCGCTGGGTGAAGAAGGCAAGGGCGACAGCGACTGGGTGCTGCTGGACATGGACGACGTGATCGTTCACATGATGACCTCCAACGCCCGTCAGTTCTACGACCTGGAGCGTCTGTGGAAAGGCGCCGAGCAGAGCCGTGCCGCCGATGGCAAGCACCACAGCCCGGAAGTGGGCCACGCGCACTTCGACAAGCTCAACAAAGACCAGGAATAAGGAACGGCTGTGCGCCTGCGTCTGATTGCTGTCGGTTCACGCATGCCCAAGTGGGTGGAAGAAGGCTGGCACGAGTATGCCAAGCGTCTGCCCGCTGAGCTGTCGCTGGAACTGGTAGAGATACCGCTCAATACCCGGGGCAAGAATGCCGATGTGGCGCGCTTTATCCGTCAGGAAGGCGAAGCCATGTTGGCCAAGGTCGGTCCCAACGAGCGCATCGTCACTCTGGAAGTGCACGGCAAACCCTGGAGCACCGAGCAGCTGGCGGTGGAGCTGGATCGCTGGCGCCTGGACTCGCGTACAGTCAACTTCATGGTGGGCGGTCCCGAAGGGCTGGCGCCGGAAGTCTGCGCGCGGGCGGACCAGCGCTGGTCGCTGTCAGCGCTGACGCTGCCGCACCCGCTGGTAAGGATCCTGATCGGTGAACAGCTGTATCGCGCCTGGACAGTTCTGTCCGGGCACCCTTACCACAAATAATCTGCGCCCCTCCCGATGACCCAACCGATCCGCATCAAGGACCACGAGAAAGACGCACGTCTCGTACGCGCTCGCGTGGTGTTTGGCGCAATCATGGTGGTGGCGTTGTTGGGCGTGCTGATTGCCCGCCTGTATTTCCTGCAGGTGATCCAGTACGACTATCACTCCACGCTGTCGGAAAACAACCGGGTGCATGTGCAGCCGATCCCACCGACCCGTGGGCTGATTTTCGACCGTAATGGCGTGGTGGTCGCGGATAACCGGCCCAGCTTCAGCCTGAGCATGACCCGCGAGCGTTCCGGCGACTGGCAGCAAATCCTCGATGTGATCGTCGAGGTGCTGCAACTGACGCCGGAAGACCGGGTGATCTTCGAGAAACGCATGAAGCAGGGACGCCGGCCTTTCGAGCCGGTGCCGATCCTGTTCGAGCTGACCGAAGAGCAGATCGCGCGGATCGCGGTGAACCAGTTCCGTCTGCCGGGTGTGGAAGTGGTGGCGCAGTTGGTGCGGCATTACCCGCAAGGGCCGCACTTTGCGCATTCCGTCGGCTATATGGGGCGGATCAACGAGAAAGAGCTGAAAACCCTCGATCCGGTCAATTACAGCGGCACCCACCATATCGGCAAGACCGGCATCGAGCGCTTCTACGAGCCCGAGCTGCACGGCCAGGTGGGTTACGAAGAAGTCGAGACCAACGCGCGCGGCCGCGTGCTGCGGGTGCTCAAGCGCACCGACCCGGTGCCGGGCAAGGACATCGTGCTGAGCCTGGACATCAAGCTGCAGGAGGCGGCGGAGATGGCTCTGGGCGGTCGTCGCGGCGCGGTGGTTGCGTTGGACCCGAAGACTGGCGAAGTGCTTGCGATGGTCAGCCAGCCAAGCTTCGACCCCAACCTGTTCGTGACGGGCATCAGCTTCAAGGCCTACGCCGAGTTGCGTGATTCCATCGATCGGCCACTGTTCAACCGCGTACTGCGCGGCCTGTACCCGCCGGGGTCGACGATCAAGCCGGCCGTGGCGATTGCCGGTCTGGACGCGGGCGTGGTCACGGCCTCCAGCCGCGTGTTCGACCCGGGCTACTACATGCTGCCCAACTACGATCACAAATACCGTAACTGGAACCGCACCGGTGACGGCTATGTCGACCTGGACACCGCAATCATGCGCTCCAACGACACCTATTTTTACGACCTGGCCCATAAGCTGGGTATCGATCGCTTGTCCGCCTACATGGGCAAGTTCGGCCTCGGCCAAAAGGTTTCCCTGGACATGTTCGAAGAATCCCCCGGCTTGATGCCGTCGCGGGAATGGAAGCGTGCGACCCGCCGCCAGGCGTGGTTCCCGGGCGAAACCCTGATCCTCGGCATCGGCCAGGGCTATATGCAGGCGACGCCGCTGCAACTGGCCCAGGCCACGGCCCTGGTGGCCAACAAAGGCATCTGGAACCGTCCGCACCTGGCCAAGACCATCGAGGGCGAAAAGCCTGTGGATGAAAACCCGATCCCGGACATCGTGCTGCGTGATACGTCGGACTGGACCAAGGTCAACCACGGCATGCAGCAAGTGATGCACGGCGCCCGCGGCACCGCACGCAAGGCGGCGCTGGGCGCGCAATACCGCATCGCCGGCAAGAGCGGTACCGCTCAGGTCGTGGCGATCAAGCAGGGCGAGAAATACGACCGCTCCAAGGTCCAGGAGCGCCACCGTGACCACGCCTTGTTTGTCGGTTTTGCCCCGGCGGACGACCCGAAAATCGTGGTGGCGGTGATGGTCGAGAACGGCGAGTCCGGTTCCGGCGTCGCGGCGCCCGTGGTGCGTCAAGTGATGGACGCCTGGCTGTTGGCCGACGACGGCAGGCTCAAGCCCGAATACGGCGGCCCCCCTTCAAGCACCGAGGTTACGGCCCGTGAAGAGTAATTTTGACCGCATCCTCTCCAGCGAGGATGTGATGCGTCGCCGTGCGACGTTGCTGCAACGCATGCACATTGATGGCCCGTTGCTGATCCTGCTGCTGACACTGGCGGCCGGTAGCCTGTTCGTCCTGTATTCGGCCAGCGGCAAGAACTGGGACCTGCTGATCAAACAGGCGTCGTCGTTCGGTCTGGGGTTGCTGTCGATGGTGGTGATCGCCCAGCTCGAGCCGCGCTTCATGGCCCGCTGGGTGCCGCTCGGTTATGTGGCTGGCGTGTTACTGCTGGTCGTGGTGGACGTGATGGGCCACAACGCCATGGGCGCGACCCGCTGGATCAACATTCCGGGGGTGATTCGCTTCCAGCCGTCGGAATTCATGAAGATTCTGATGCCAGCGACCATCGCCTGGTACCTGTCCAAGCGCACCTTGCCGCCGCAGCTCAAGCACGTGGGGATCAGCCTGATCCTGATCGGCGTGCCGTTTATCCTGATCGTGCGCCAGCCGGACCTCGGCACCTCGCTGCTGATTCTGGCAGGCGGCGCGTTCGTGCTGTTCATGGGCGGTCTGCGCTGGCGCTGGATCCTCAGCGTGCTGGCCGCCGCCGTGCCTGTGGCCGTGGCCATGTGGTTCTTCTTCATGCATGACTACCAGAAGCAGCGGATCCTGACCTTCCTCGACCCCGAAAGCGACCCGCTGGGCACCGGCTGGAACATCATCCAGTCGAAGGCGGCCATCGGCTCCGGTGGCGTATTTGGCAAGGGTTGGTTACTGGGCACCCAGTCGCACCTGGACTTTCTGCCCGAGAGCCACACCGACTTCATTATTGCGGTGATGGGCGAAGAGTTCGGCCTGGTGGGCATTTGCGCGCTGTTGCTGATCTATTTGCTGTTGATTGGTCGCGGACTGGTGATCACCGCGCAGGCGCAGACGCTGTTCGGCAAATTGCTGGCCGGCGCCCTGACCATGACTTTTTTTGTTTACGTTTTCGTCAACATCGGTATGGTCAGTGGCCTGCTGCCGGTGGTTGGGGTGCCGTTGCCGTTCATTAGCTACGGCGGAACTTCGCTGGTGACATTGCTGTCAGCGTTTGGGGTTTTGATGTCGATTCATACGCATCGCAAATGGATCGCACAGGTTTGAATAAGGTGAAGATGTCAATGCAAGTAATGCGCGGCTGGGCGACTCGGCACGCGTCCTGGATGGGCCTGGTCGGGCTGCTGGGCGCAACGCAAGAGGCGCAGGCCGGTGACTACGATGGTTCACCCCAGGTCGCCGAGTTTGTCGGTGAAATGACCCGCGACTATGGTTTCGCCGGTGAACAGCTGATGGGCGTGTTCCGCGAAGCCCAGAAAAAGCAGGCGATCCTCGATGCCATCTCACGCCCTGCCGAACGTGTGAAACAGTGGAAAGAATACCGCCCGATGTTCCTCACCGACGCCCGTGTGGCGCGTGGCGTGGACTTCTGGCGCCAGCACGAGGCGGTACTGGCGCGCGCCGAGCAGGAATACGGCGTGCCGGCCCAGGTGATTGTCTCGATCATTGGTATTGAAACCTTTTACGGGCGCAATACCGGCAGTTACCGGGTGATCGACGCCTTGTCGACCCTGGGCTTCGATTACCCGCCCCGCGCTGACTTCTTCCGCAAGGAGTTGCGCGAATTCCTGCTGCTGGCCCGCGAAGAGCAGGTCGATCCGCTGACCCTCAAGGGCTCCTACGCCGGTGCGATGGGCCTGCCGCAGTTCATGCCGAGCAGCTTCCGCGCTTATGCGGTGGATTTTGACGGCGACGGGCACATCAATATCTGGAGCAACCCCGACGACGCCATCGGCAGTGTGGCCAGCTACTTCAAGCGCCATGGCTGGGTGGCCGGTGAACCGGTGGTGATCCGCGCCGATGTCACCGGCGATCGCGCCGATGAGGGGCTGACCCAAGGCATAGAGCCGGCCAAGACGGTCGGGGAGTTGCGGGCGCTGGGCTGGTCGAGTCAGAATGCGCCACGCGATGATATGCCGGTGACGGCGTTCCGTCTCGAAGGCGAAAATGGCCCGGAATACTGGATGGGCCTGAAGAATTTCTACGCAATCACGCGTTATAACCGCAGTGTGATGTACGCCATGGCCGTGCATCAGCTGTCAGACATGCTGGTCCAAGCACGGGGCAACAAGTAATGCGGGCATCGCCGTTCAATCAACCGCTCAAGCTGGTGGCGTTCGCCGCGTTGTCCCTGCTGGTCGTCAGTTGTTCCACCAGCCGTGGTCCGGCGCAGAAGTCTGGGGGCACGGCCGTCCGTTCCCAGCCGGGCCTGGACATCAACCGCGCGCACAAAGACGGCGCGCCGTGGTGGGACGTCGACGTGTCGAAGATCCCGGATGCCACGCCCACCCTGCACACCGGTGCCTACAAGGCCAACCCGTACACCGTGCTGGGCAAGACCTATTTCCCCTTGCAGGAATCCAAGACCTACGTGCAATCGGGCACGGCGTCCTGGTACGGCACCAAGTTCCACGGCCAGAACACCGCCAACGGCGAAGTGTATGACCTGTACGGCATGAGCGCGGCGCACAAGACGTTGCCGCTGCCCAGCTATGTGCGTGTGACCAACCTGGACAACAACCGCACGGTGATCCTGCGCGTCAACGACCGCGGGCCGTTCTATTCGGACCGCATCATCGACCTGTCCTACGCCGCTGCGAAGAAACTCGGTTACGCCGAAACCGGCACCGCACGGGTCAAGGTCGAGGGCATCGATCCGGCGCAGTACTGGGCACAGCGTGGCAAGCCGGCACCGTTGATGCTCAACGAGCCGCAGACACCACAACCGCAAATCACCGCATCGGCCGGCAAGGTCGAGCAGTGGACGCCGCCGCCACAGCAGCACGCCCCGGACACCGTGGCCGTGCCGCAGGCTGCCCAGGGCGCTTCGCTGGCGGGTGGGCAATACCTGCAGGTGGGCGCTTTCGCGAACCCGGATGCGGCAGAACTGTTAAGGTCCAAGCTCAGCAGCATGGTCAACGCGCCGGTGTTCATCAGCTCCATCGTGCGTAACCAGCAGACGTTGCACCGTGTGCGCATGGGCCCGATCGGTTCGCCGAGCGAGGTTGCACAAGTGCAGAACAGTGTGCGCCTGGCCAACCTGGGGCAGCCCAGCGTGGTCACGGCAGAATAAGTAAGCATTGATGGTTCAGGCTCGTGCGCGGGCTCGAACCCTGGTTGTTGGCTCGTTGAACAATAAAAACCCAGGGGCAAGGGGTGAGCGGGCAACCGAACACGTGACAGTCTGGAAGCGGGCTGTCTGAATAAGTTTTGCCCGCGAGGGCAAGTTTCCATAAGCAATTTCGAGAGACGGATGAACATCACCACCTTAGCCAAACGCACGTGCCTGCTTATCTCGCTGATCATCACCCCGGCCGCCTGGGCGGTTGAAATGGTGCCGGCTTCACCGCAACTGGCCGCCAAGTCCTGGGTCCTCATGGATGCCGCCAGTGGCAACGTACTGGTCGAGAGCAACGGTGACCAGCGCCTGCCGCCGGCCAGCCTGACCAAACTGATGACCGCCTACATCGCGACCCTGGAAATCCGTCGCGGCCAGATCGGCGAGAACGACCCGGTGACTGTCAGCGAAAATGCCTGGCGCACCGGCGGTTCGCGGATGTTTATCAAGGTCGGCTCGCAAGTCACCGTGAGCGACCTGCTGCACGGCATCATCATCCAGTCCGGTAACGACGCCAGCGTCGCCCTGGCCGAGCACATCGCCGGCAGCGAAGACGCGTTCGCCGACATGATGAACAAAACCGTGGCCGACCTGGGCATGACCAACAGCCACTTCATGAACCCGACCGGTCTGCCGAACCCTGAGCACTATTCGTCGGCTCACGACATGGCGATCCTGGCGCGCGCGATCATCCGTGTCGACCCGGTGCACTACGCGATCTACTCCCAGAAGGAATTCTTCTGGAACAACATCAAGCAGCCTAACCGCAACCTGTTGCTGTGGCGCGACAAGACCGTCGATGGCCTGAAAACCGGCCACACCGACGAAGCCGGCTACTGCATGGTGTCGTCCGCTGTGCGTGACGGCCAACGCCTGATCGCCGTGGTCTTCGGTACCAACAGCGAGCAGGCCCGTGCGGCCGAGACGCAAAAACTGCTGACCTACGGTTTCCGTTTCTTCGAAACCCAGACCTTCTACCAGAAGGGTGCTGAGCTGGCGACCGCGCCCGTGTGGAAAGGCGCTACCTCCCAGGTCAAAGCCGGCCTGGCTGAAGACCTGACCCTGACCATGCCTAAAGGCCAGCTGAAAAAGCTCGCCGCCAGCATGACCATGAACCCGCAATTGGTTGCCCCCATCGCCAAGGGTGATGTGATCGGCAAGGTCGAAGTGAAGCTGGACGACAAAGTGGTCCACAGCGCCGACCTGATCGCGCTGGACGCCGTCGACGAAGGTGGTATCTTCCGCCGCGTGTGGGATAGCATCCGTCTATTCTTCTACAGCTTGTTCAACTGATAGTGTGCACCTGCAAAGCCCCGCGTTGATCCGACGCGGGGCTTTGCCCGTCGCCACGGCTTACGCTTACGAGGCCGTTACGCCATGACCGATAAAGAAGTAGAAGTAAAGGCGCCTAAGATCGAATTCCCAGTGACGGATTATCCCGTCAAGGTGATCAGCGATACCGGCGTGGGCCGCAAGGACAAGATTCTCGAGATCGTCAGGAAGTACGCGACGATCAACGACAACCGCGTGGACGAGCGTCAAAGCTCCACCGGCAAATACACCACGATCCAGTTGCACATCGTTGCGACGGATCAGGACCAGCTCTACAACATCAACAGCGAATTGCGGGCTACCGGCTTCGTGCACATGGTGCTGTGATGTCACAGGTCCTGGGCTTTCGCGAGCTCGGCCGGATGGACTACGAGCCTGTCTGGCACGCCATGCAGCGGTTCACCAACGAGCGCGGCACGTCGGCCCCCGATGAAATCTGGCTGGTGGAACATCCGCCCGTCTTCACCCAGGGCCAGGCCGGCAAGGCCGAGCATCTGTTGCTGCCGGGCGATATTCCGGTGGTGCAGGTCGACCGAGGTGGCCAAGTGACTTACCATGGTCCCGGCCAACTGGTGGCTTACCTGCTGCTGGATGTGCGCAAGCTTGGGTTTGGCGTGCGCGACCTGGTCAGCCGTATGGAGGCTTGCCTGATCGAGCTGTTGGCCAGTTACGGCGTGACTGCCGCAGCCAAGCCTGATGCACCCGGTGTGTATGTCGACGGCGCGAAAATCGCCTCCCTGGGGCTGCGGATTCGCCACGGTTGTTCCTTTCATGGCCTGGCCCTGAACGTGGACATGGACCTGGCACCGTTCCGGCGGATCAACCCGTGTGGCTATGCCGGGTTGGCGATGACGCAACTGAGTGACCACGCCACACCGATTAAATTTGCCGAGGTAAGTGCCCGGCTGCGTACGCAGCTCGTCAAACACCTCGACTATGCTGAGCAGACGACCCTTACGGGCGGAATCGACTGATTATGACTACTGATGCAGTGCAAACCATGATCCCGACGGTGGACGTTACCGACCGTCCGGCCCCGGCCCCGCGTGCCAAGGTGGAAGCCGGCGTCAAGCTGCGCGGCGCCGAGAAGGTTGCACGCATCCCGGTGAAGATCATTCCGACCACCGAACTGCCGAAGAAGCCTGACTGGATCCGCGTGCGCATCCCGGTTTCGCCGGAAGTCGACCGTATCAAGGCCCTGCTGCGCAAGCACAAGCTGCACAGCGTGTGCGAAGAAGCGTCCTGCCCGAACCTGGGCGAGTGCTTCTCCGGCGGCACTGCTACCTTCATGATCATGGGTGACATCTGCACCCGTCGTTGCCCGTTCTGCGACGTCGGCCACGGCCGTCCGAAGCCGCTGGACGTCAACGAGCCGGAAAGCCTGGCCATCGCCATCGCCGACCTGAAACTCAAGTACGTGGTGATCACCTCGGTAGACCGCGACGACCTGCGTGACGGCGGTGCCCAGCACTTCGCCGACTGCATCCGCGAAATCCGCAAGCTGTCGCCGAACGTGATGCTCGAAACCCTGGTCCCGGACTACCGTGGCCGTATGGACGTGGCGCTGGAAATCACCGCCGCCGAGCCGCCGGACGTGTTCAACCACAACCTGGAAACCGTGCCGCGCCTGTACAAGGCCGCGCGTCCGGGTTCGGACTACCAGTGGTCGTTGACCCTGCTGCAGAAATTCAAGCAGATGATGCCGCACATCCCGACCAAGTCCGGCTTGATGCTGGGCCTGGGCGAGACCGACGAAGAAGTGATCGAAGTCATGAAGCGCATGCGCGAACACGACATCGACATGCTGACCCTGGGCCAGTACCTGCAACCGTCCCGCAGCCACTTGCCGGTGCAGCGTTTCGTGCACCCGGACACCTTCGCCTGGTTCGCCGAGGAAGGCTACAAGATGGGCTTCAAGAACGTGGCCTCGGGCCCGTTGGTACGCTCTTCGTACCATGCGGACGAGCAGGCCAAGCTGGTCAAGGCGAGCCTGGTTTCCTGATAGCGATGTGAGCAGCACTGCAGGTCCAATATGGGAGGGGGCTTGCTGTGGTGAGGGGGCTTGCCCTGGTGAGCAGGCTTGCTGTGGTGAGCGGGCTTGCCCCGCGCTGGGCTGCGAAGCAGCCCCAAGTGACCCCCACTGGCTTTGCCCCTCCCACATTTTCCGAGCATCACCTCAGGGAGAGTCGTGGATGACCGCTGCCGTACCTGCCCTCCGTAGCGAAGGCACCATCGCCCTGATCGCCCCCGCCGGCCCCGCCACCCTGGACGTTGAAAAAGCCGGCCAATGGATGCGCACCCGCGGCTACGACCTGCGCATATACCCAGGTGTCTACGAACGCGACGGCTACCTTGCCGGCAGCGACAAAACCCGCCTCAACGACCTGCACAAAGCCTTTGCCGACCCTGAAATCGACGCCATCTTCTGCCTGCGCGGCGGCTACGGTACGCCACGCTTGCTCGACAGCCTGGACTTCGAGCTGTTGCGCGCCAATCCCAAGCCATTCGTGGGTTACAGCGACATCACCGCGTTGCACCTGGCAATCAGCCGCTACGCGGGTTTCGTGACCTTCCATGGGCCGATGCTCAATGCCGATCTGCTCGGCGACAAGCAACAAGCCACCGAGTCCTCCCTGTTCAGCCTGCTACGCGGCCAGTTGGGCGCGGGCAGCGAGTTGATGCACCCGATGGCCTATCCACTGACCACAATCGAACCAGGCATCGCCTGTGGACGCCTGCTGGGTGGCAACCTGTCGATGATTGCGGCGGTGATGGGCACGCCTTACGAAATCGACGCAGAAGGCATCATCCTGCTGATTGAGGACGTCAACGAGCCGATCTACCGCATCGACCGCTTGCTGACGCACCTGCGCCTGGCGGGCAAGCTGGCGCAGGTTGCCGGCGTACTGGTGGGGGATGTGGCGGGAGTGGATAACATGGCGCTGGAGCGGCTGCTGAAGCAGACCTTTGCGCCGCTCGGCATCCCGGTGTTGTCTGGCTGGCGCAGTGGGCATTGTGATCCGAACCTGACGTTGCCGATGGGCGCGTTGGTAAGGCTGGATGCGGGGGAGCAGCGGGTGGTGTTGGAGCAGGATGTAGTGTTTAAGCCTTGAGTTTGATGTTGCCTGTCAGGCCGTCTTCGCAGGCAAGCCAGCTCCCACATTTGGAACGCATTCCCCTGTGGGAGCTGGCTTGCCTGCGATAATGGTAGTTGCCGTGCGACGGTTTACCGGTTCTGCAGCGATTCCAGCAGTTTCACCGTCGGATACCCATCCGCCGGCCAGCCCAGCGCCTGCTGCGCCGCACGGATCGCCTTGCGCGTATTGGCGCCGATGATTCCGTCCGGGTTGCCTGCGTCATAGCCGTTGGCACTCAGGGCTGTCTGCAAGTCGATGCGCTGCGAGCGGCTCAACGGCAGCTCATCCTTCGGCCAATCGCCACGAATCACACCACCGCCACCGAAGCGTTCCGACAACAGGCCAACCGCCAGTGCGTAGGACGACGAGTTGTTGTACTTGAGGATCGCGCGGAAGTTATCCAGCACCAGGAATGCCGGGCCACGATAACCGGCCGGCAGCAGCAGGGCGGCTGACAGTTGGTCGACGTTGGGCGGCAGGCTTGCGCCCGGTGGCAGTTGGATGCCCAGTTTCAGCCATTCAGCCACCGTCTTGCGCATGCCGCCGTCGGCCAGGGCGTAATCGAAGTTCACCGGCAGTTGCTTCACCTCGAAGCCCCACGGTTGGCCTTTCTGCCAGCCGGAGCTTTGCAGGTAGTGCGCGGTGGAGGCGAGGGCGTCGGCCGGGCTGTTCCAGATGTCGCGGCGACCGTCGCCGTCGAAGTCCACGGCGTGGGTGTTGTAGGTGGTCGGGATGAATTGGGTCTGGCCCATGGCGCCGGCCCAGGAGCCTTTCATCTGGTCGGCCTGGATATCGCCGTGCTGGATGATCTGCAGCGCTGCCAGCAACTGCGCCTGGGCAAAGGCCGGGCGACGGCCTTCGTAGGCCAGCGTCGCCAGGGAGCGGATCACCGAGTTGTTGCCCTGGAACTGGCCGAAGTTGCTCTCCATGCCCCATACCGACACCAGCGCCTGGCGGTCGACGCCGTAACGTTGTTCGATGCTCTGCAGGATGTCGGCGTACTTGACCAGCAAGGCCTGGCCATTACGTACGCGCACAGGCGACAGGGCGCCATCGAGGTATTCCCACACCGGGCGGGAAAATTCCGGCTGGCTGCGATCGGCGCGGATCACCGCCATATCTGGGGTGACATTGGCAAAGGCGTTGTCGAAAACGGCGGCGGTGATACCGGCCTGCAGGGCCTGCACGCGAAAGCCAGCCTGCCATTCGGCGAAGGTCTGGGTCGGTTGGATATCGAGGTTGTCCACGGCCAGCGGGGCCACGATAGCGGGCGCTACCACAGGGGCGGTCTGGAGCTTGGGCAGCGGTTGAGCGTCGGCGGCGGTGGGTTTCTCCGCGCAGGCGACAAGCAGAATGAGGCTGGAGGCAGCGATCAGTTGGCGAAGGTGCCAACGACGGGAAAGACTAGAGGGCATGCACAGGTCCAGGGATTACAAATCAGGTGCAGACCTTATCATGCCAGAGGGGCGCTTGCCTTCAGGCAGCCAGAAAGTAAGAAGCCTCCCAGCTGTTAGACTGGAAGGCTTCGCGGCGGTAGCTGCCTTTGCCCTTGCCGGCGCGTTCCTGACGGCTGCGGAACAGTGGCTGGGCGATGATGGATTTGGCCTTGTTGGGGCCATGCTTGGATGGCTTTTTGCTCATGGTCGTTACTCTCGATAGGTGGGATGGAGCGGTGCAAATCATCTGCCGATGTTGGACTGCTGTAAAGCCCGGCGATAGGTAGGAAAGTCACGCATCACCTGTAGGAGCCGGCTTGCCGGCGAAGGCGGTCTTGGGATCACCGTTACCGTCAACGGCCCCATCGCCGGCAAGCTGGCTCCTACCGAGAGCGGTGGTTACTCGGCGGGAAGGGTCAGGCGCTGGCCGGCCATCAGCAGCGACAACCGACTCAGGCTCATCCACGGCGAACCCGCCGCCTGGCCCTTGATCTGCGCGTCTATTCGCTGCGCTTCCAGCAGCAATTGCGCCCAGCGTTGCGCCGAGTGCCGTTGCAGCGCTTTGCTCATCAGCGGCTTGCGCTTGTCCCAGACCGGCGGCCGGGCTTGGCTGAAGGCTTTGTCCAATGGCGTACCCTGGCTGTATTGCAGGGCAATATTGGCCAGTACCCGCAGTTCCCGGGCCAGTGCCCACAGAATCACCGGGGGCTCCACGCCTTCGCCGCGCAAGCCTTCAAGCATGCGCAGCGCGTGCGCGGGTTCGCCATTGAGGATCGCGTCCACCAGCCCGAACACATCAAAGCGCGCGCTATCAGCCACGGCGCCCTGGACGGTCTCGACGGTAATCTGTCCGTCTTCGGCCATCAGCTTGAGCTTTTCGATCTCTTGGGCGGCGGCAAGCAGGTTGCCTTCGACCCGGGCAGCGATCAGCTCCACCGCGTCCTGGGTCGCCGACAGGCCTGACTGAGACAGGCGTTGGCGAATCCATTGCGGCAACTGGCTGCTGTCCACCGGCCAGATCTGGATGAACTGGGTTTGCGCCCCTTCCACCAGGGCCTTGCCCCATTTGGTTTTCTGCGCGCTGCCGTCGAGTTTGGGCAGGCTGATCAACAGCACCGTGTCCTCGGCAGGTCGCGAGCAGTATTCCATCAGGGCGGCTGCGCCCTTGTCGCCGGGTTTACCCGACGGCAGGCGGAGTTCCAGCAGGCGTTTTTCGGCAAACAGCGACATGCTTGCGCCCGCCTGCAGCAGCGTGCCCCAATCGAAATTGGCGTCGGCGCTGAAGACCTGGCGTTCGTCGAAACCTTGCTGGCGAGCCGCGGTGCGAATGGCGTCGGCGGCTTCCTGGCACAGCAGCGGGTCATCACCGCTGACGATGTAGACAGGCGCGAGGCCACCTTGCAGGTGTTTGGCGAGTTGGGCGGGGGCGAGTTTCATAGGCAGGGTAAACGGGGCGCTTGGGGCGCCCCGTTTGTCTTACTCGACAGGGACTTCAACAGGTGACTGTTTCGGCGTGTTGTCTTCGTACTCTTTGGCGGCTTTCAGCGCGTCGGCATCAGCCTTGGCCTTGTCGTCAGCACGTTGCTGCAAAGTCTCGAGTTGTTGCGGGGTGATCATCGACAGGCGCAGGACCATGCGCTGTACCAGCTCGCGACGCATTTCCTTGCGCACCTGGATGATTTCGGAGTCCGAACCCACCAGGTTGTTGCCGTCGTGGCTGACGATTTTCTGTACCTGGATGCTGTCAGCCATCAAAGGCAGGTGCTCACGGCCCTGCACTTCAAAGTTGAGCTGGGTACTCAGTTCGATATCGGAGGCGCGCCCGGCGCTGGCGTAGCTCAGGTTGCGCTGGGTTTCTCTTTCATTGGCCAGGTACAGCTTGTAGGTTGCACCGGTGTAGACGTGAACGCCGCTGTTTTCCAGGACCTGGCGCAGCTGGGTCACCGTTTCGCTGTAGGCGTCGCGGGCACTGACGTCCAATTCCTTGATCGCCATTTCGTTGGTGCCGGTACCGCGCAGCTGGAAGCCGCAAGCGCTCAGCATCACGGCGAGGCCCATAACCAGCAAATTGCGTTTGATCATTTTGTTGCTCCCCTTGAAACCATGTGGGCCTTATCGAGGCCCTGAAGGCTTTGTTCGGCGCAGGGCTCAAGCCCTGCGCCCGATCCGATTAGCTAGCGACGATATTGACCAGTTTGCCAGGCACCACGATCACTTTGCGGATCGTCAGGCCTTCGGTAAAGCGCAGCACGTTTTCGTTGACGCGGGCAGCCGCCTCGACGTCTTCGCGGCTGGCGGTAGCCGGCATGTCGATCTGGCCGCGCAGTTTGCCGTTGACCTGGATCACCAGTTGCAGCGTGTCCTGGACCAGGGCGCTGTCATCTTGTACCGGCCAGCGCGCGTCGATGACGGCGTCGCTGTGGCCCAGGCGGTTCCACAGGTCGTGGCTGATGTGCGGCGTGATCGGGGCCAGCAGCAGGGTGACCGTTTCCAGGCCTTCCTGTACCAGCGCGCGATCCTGCTCAGTGGCCTGTGGCGCTTTTTCCAGCACGTTCATCAGCGTCATCACCTGGGCGATGGCGGTGTTGAATTTGTGGTTCTGGCCCACGTCCTGGCTGGCTTGCTTGATGGCCAGGTGGGTGCTGCGGCGAATGAGTTTCTGCTCGTCGCTCAAGGCTGCCACGTCCAGTTTGCCCGGCAGGCCCTGGCTGATGTGGGCGTGCGCCAGGCGCCAGACGCGCTTGAGGAAACGATGCGAACCTTCGACGCCGGAGTCGGACCATTCGGCGCTCATGTCGGGCGGCGAGGCGAACATCATGAACAGGCGGCAGGTGTCGGCGCCGAACTGATCGATCATCGACTGTGGGTCGACGCCGTTGTTCTTCGACTTGGCCATCTTCTCGGTGCCGCCGATTTCCACCGGCAGGCCGTCGGCGATCAGCTTGGCGCTGATGACCTTGGCTTTGCTGTCGCGCTCAAGCTCAACGTCCGCCGGGTTGAACCAGGTGTAGGCGCCATTGGCTTCACGGCGATAGTAAGTCTCGGCGACCACCATGCCCTGGGTCAGCAGGTTCTTGAACGGCTCATCGGAGCTCACCAGGCCTTCGTCACGCATCAGCTTGTGGAAGAAGCGCGCATACAGCAGGTGAAGGATGGCGTGTTCGATACCGCCGATGTACTGGTCCACCGGCAGCCAGTGGTCGGCCGCGGACTTTTCTACCAGGCCACCTTCATAGTGCGGCGAAGCGTAGCGGGCGTAGTACCACGAAGACTCGACGAAGGTGTCCATGGTGTCGGTTTCACGCTTGGCAGGCTGGCCGCATTTCGGGCAACTGCACTCGTAGAACTCGGGCATGCGCGCCAATGGCGAACCGGCGCCATCCGGCACCACATCTTCCGGCAGGACCACCGGCAGTTGGTCTTCCGGTACTGGCACGTCGCCACAGCTTTCGCAGTGGATGATCGGGATCGGGCAGCCCCAGTAGCGCTGGCGGCTAATGCCCCAGTCGCGCAGGCGGAACTGGGTGCGCGAGGCACCGAGGTTTTTCTTGATCAATGCGACTTCGATGGCGTCGAAGGCACCCTGGAAGTCCAGGCCGTCGTACTCGCCAGAATTGATCAGGGTTCCGTGCTCGCCGTAGGCGTCTTGCCACGGGGCCGGGTTGGTGTCGCCCGAGCTGGTGCGCACCACGGATTTGATCGGCAGGCTGTACTTGGTGGCGAATTCGAAATCGCGCTCGTCGTGCGCCGGCACAGCCATGACTGCGCCATCGCCGTAGTGCATCAGCACGTAGTTGGCGACCCATACCGGCAGCTTTTCACCGGTGAGTGGGTGCTCGACGAACAGGCCGGTCGGCAGGCCTTTTTTCTCCTGGGTGGCGACGTCGGCTTCGGCCACGCTGCCGCCTTTGCATTCGGCGATGAACGCCTGTAGCTCAGGGTTGTTCTGTGCCGCCTGGGTGGCCAGCGGGTGTTCGGCGGCCACGGCGACGTAGGTCGCGCCCATCAGGGTGTCCGGACGGGTGGTGAAGACTTTGAGCGCGCCCGCTTCGCCGATCGAGTCGACGTTGTACGGGAACTGTACTTCCATGCCCTTGGACTTGCCGATCCAGTTGCGCTGCATGGTCTTGACCTGTTCAGGCCAGCCCGGCAGGTCGTCGAGGCTCGACAAGAGCTCATCCGCGTAGGCGGTGATCTTGAAGTAGTACATCGGGATTTCGCGCTTTTCGATCAGCGCGCCGGAGCGCCAGCCGCGACCGTCGATCACCTGTTCGTTGGCCAGCACGGTCTGGTCGAGCGGGTCCCAGTTCACGGTGCCGCTCTTCTTGTAGATCACGCCTTTTTCGAACAGGCGCGTGAACAGCCATTGTTCCCAGCGGTAGTAGTCCGGCTTGCAGGTGGTCACTTCGCGGGACCAGTCCACCGCCAGGCCCAGGCTGCGCAGCTGGGACTTCATGTAGGCGATGTTTTCGTAGGTCCACTTGGCGGGCGCCACGTTGTTTTTCATCGCGGCGTTTTCCGCCGGCATGCCGAAGGCGTCCCAACCCATGGGTTGCAGGACGTTCTTGCCTTGCATGCGCTGGTAGCGGGAAATCACGTCGCCGATGGTGTAGTTACGCACATGCCCCATGTGTAGCTTGCCGCTGGGGTAAGGGAACATCGATAGGCAGTAGTAAGTCTCCTTGCCTGGCTGTTCACTGACTTCAAAGGACTTTTGCTCGTCCCAGAAGGTTTGGGCGGCATTTTCTATTTCACGGGGCTGATATTGTTCGTGCATGGCTACTTTTGAACTGAATAGGGGTGGCCTAATCCTCTTCGGTGCAACATTCAGGTTGATCGACACCAAAAAGCGGCGCGTCCGTGCCCAAACCCTGCGGGAAGTGGAGTTACAGGAAGCGCCGTAGCATACATGACCCCACTCTATCGAGGGAAACCCTGATTGCGCCGGCAGGGCCGTCTGTCGCGGCGCCAGGCAGGGGCAGCCATGGGGGCTACGCTGTTTATTGGGGAGTGAGTCATATCTTCAATGAGGTGAGGGGATGGTTGAATCGCAGCGAATCGTAACGAAACCGGAAATCTATGAAGGACTGATCGACCGATTGGGTCGTGCATTGGATGCAGCCAGGACAGCGGGCCGATTGCGTGATGAACGGCCTGTGGAGTTGGAACTGCGTGGCTTGAGCCGTGCGGAGCTGGAACTGATCAAGGCATATCTGGAACGAAATGGGCGCAGTGCGCCTCCTTGGGTGGCAACCCCGCCAATCAAGGAGCCTACGCACTCAGCCAAGGTGGTGTGGCTCAAGGACTTGTCGGCCGGTCGTGGCCCGGAAAAGCTCCGGTCTGCCCGCTACAAGTAATTCACTGCCCCCGGAACTGCATCACCGTGCCATTTCAGTGTAAAGATTGTCGCTAAACCCCGTTACACCTTAGGCTTCGGGCATCTATGGAGATGCCCGATGCCTATTCGTTACTTCATCAAACAACTGCTCTTGCCGCCCGGCATTCTCTTGCTGTTGCTGGCGCTTGCCTGGTGGTTTCGTCGCAGTCGCCCGCGCTTGGCGGCGTGTTGCTTCACCTTGGGTTTGGGCGGCATGTGGCTGATCAGCCTGCCAGTGATGGTGCAGTGGGGGGCAAGCGCGCTGGAAACCGAGCCGCCGTTGGCGCGCGAGGATTGGGCCACCCTGGCGCAGCGCGCTGACGCCATCGTGGTGTTGGGCTCGGGGCGCGAGCGCGGTGACCCGGCGTGGGGCGCCGACCAGCCCACGGGTATAGGTCTGGAACGCCAGCGCTATGCCGCGCGATTGGCCAAGGCTTCCGGGCTGCCGGTGCTCACCACGGGTGGCCTGCATTACGGTACGCCGCCCAGCGAGGCGCAGTTGATGGCGGTGTCGATGCAGGATGACTTCGGCGTTACGGTGCGCTGGAAGGAAGAGCGCAGCCGCACCACCTGGGAAAATGCACAGATGAGCGCCGAGATTCTGCTGCCCGAAGGCATCAAGCGCGTGGTGGTCGTGACCCAGGCCTGGCACATGCCGCGCTCTGTGTGGAGTTTTGAAAAGGCCGGCTTTACCGTGGTGCCGGCGCCCATGGGGTTCCTGGGCGTGGACAACGCCCGGCCGCTGGGCGGCTGGATGCCGGAGTTCAAGTCGGTGTGGCAGAGCGGGCAGTTGATCAATGAAGCGGCGGGGCAGATAGGTTACCGGCTGTTTTATAAGTAACACCGTAGGGTAAATGTGGGAGCTGGCTTGCCTGCGATAGCATCACCCTGGTGTATCTGATACACCGAGGTGCCTGCATCGCAGGCAAGCCAGCTCCCACATTGGTTTTATGTGTATCTGTTAGACGGTTTTGGCCATCCGCCCCGCCAGCAACGCCCAGCCAAACAGCCCCAGGCACACAATGATCAACGGCCACGAACGCCATTGCAGATACGGCGTGAGGTTGTGCATCGGCACCACTTCGCCGTAGAGGATGCCGCGCTCGAACTGCGGGATCTGCGCGGTAATCTGCCCAAAGGGGTTGATCAGGCCGGTGACGCCATTGTTGGTGGCGCGGATCATCCAGCGACCGGCTTCCAGCGCACGCATCTGCGCCATTTGCAGGTGCTGCAGCGGGCCGATGGAGCGGCCGAACCAGGTGTCGTTGCTGATGGTCAGCAGCAGATCGCTCTGGGCTGACAGGCCGGCAGCGAACTCCGGGTACACCACTTCGTAGCAAATGAACGGTGCAATCTGATAGCCCTTGGCCTGCAGCATCGCCTGGTCGGACGGGCCGCGGGCGAAGTCCGACATTGGCAGGTCGAAGAAGGCAATCAGGCCGCGCAACATGTCCTGCAGCGGCACGTACTCACCGAAGGGCACCAGCTTCTGCTTGAGGTAGGTGCCGTCGCCTTCGCCGACCACGGTGATGCCATTGAAGTAGCGCTTCTGATGGTGCACTTCCTGACGGATCGGCACGCCGGTGATCAGCGCGGTGTGCCGGTCGGCAGCGAATTTGCCCATCATGCCCAGGTAGCCTTCGACAGACTCTTTGAGCACCGGCACGGCGGTTTCCGGCCACACCAGCAGGTCGACGGGCTTGGAGGTGAAGCTCATGTCGCGGTACAGCGCGAGCTGTGCGTTGAGCTGCTCCGGGTCCCATTTCATGCTTTGTTCGACGTTGCCCTGGATGGCGGCCACGGTCAGTGGCGCACCGGAGGGGCTGGTCCAGGCGTGATGCTTCAGCGCCAGGCCGATGGCCCAGGGCGCGACCAGCAACACCAGGCCTGCGCCGATAAAGGCGTTGCGCTTGCGAGCCAACAGGCGTGGCAGGTTGCACAGCAAGGCCGCCGTGAGTGCCAGGGCGAAGGAGATCAGCCACATCCCGCCCAGCGGCGCGAGGCCGGTGAGGGGGCCGTCGAGTTGGCTGTAACCGGAGTACAGCCACGGGAAACCGGTGAGGAACCAACCGCGAAACGCTTCCTGGCCCACCCACAGCGCGGCAAACGTCAGCGCATCGGCCAAGGGCGCTTCATTGCGCCGCAACCAGCGAGCCCAAAGCCAGGCGGGCAGGGCGAAGAACCAGGCAATCGCAGCGGTAAACAGCAGCATCAGGAAACCCGCCAGCAGCACCGAAGCGCCGCCGAAGTGGTGGATGCTGTAGTAGATCCAGCTGGTGCCGGCACCAAACAGGCCGAAACCGAAGCACCAGCCACGCCCCAAGGCCTGGCGCGGGCTCAGGTCCCGTAGCCCGATATAGAAAAAGCCGACCGCCACCAGCGCAAACGGCCACAGATCGAACGGCGCCAGCGCCAGGGTGGTGATGGCGCCGGCCACCACGGCCAGCAAATTACCGGGCCAGCCGGGGCGGGTTAGGCGCTGCATGTCATTCCTTAGCGGGCAATGGGTGTCAGGCGGATCAGGTGGATCCTGCGGCTATCGGCATTCAGGATGCGGAAGCGATAAGCGCCGATCTCGGTGGTTTCGTTACGCTTGGGCAGGTGCCCGAACGCACTCATCACCAGGCCACCGACGGTGTCGAACTCGTCGTCGGAGAATTCGCTGTCGAAGAACTCGTTGAAGTTCTCGATCGGCGTCAACGCCTTGATCAGGAAGTCACCGCTGGGCAGCGGCTTGATGTAACTGTCTTCTTCGACGTCGTGCTCGTCTTCGATGTCGCCGACGATCTGTTCCAGCACGTCTTCAATCGTCACCAGGCCCGCCACGCCTCCGTATTCGTCGATCACAATGGCCATGTGATTGTGGTTGGCGCGGAATTCGCGCAGCAACACATTCAGGCGCTTGGATTCAGGCACGAAGGTCGCCGGACGCAGCAGGTCCTTGATGTTGAAGCTGTCGCCGTTCTCCTTGAGGATCAGCGGCAGCAGGTCCTTGGCCAGCAGGACGCCCATGACGTCGTCATGGCTTTCACCGATCACCGGGTAGCGCGAGTGCGCCGAGTCGATCACGGCCGGGAGGAATTCCCGTGGGGTCTGGGTCGCCTTGATGCTGATCATCTGCGAGCGCGGGACCATGATGTCCCGTACTTGCAGGTCAGCCACCTGGATGGCGCCTTCGACGATGGCCAGCGCTTCGCTGTCCAGCAACTTGTTCTGATGGGCCTCGCGCAGCAGCTCAAGCAGCTCCTGGCGGTTTTTCGGCTCGTGGGCAAAAGCCTGGGTCAGTTTACCCAGCCATGACTTCTGCCCGTTGCTCGATCGGTCTTCGCTCATAGCGATTACTCTGAATCCTTTATTGTTACAGTTGAGTGTTTTTAAACTTCGTCGTCTGCATACGGGTCCGGATGACCCAATTCTGCAAGCAACGTTTGTTCCAGTGTTTCCATTTCCTCGGCTTCTTCATCGTCTATATGGTCGTAACCCAAGAGATGCAAGCAGCCGTGGATGACTAGATGGGCCCAATGGGCTTCCAGTGCCTTGCCTTGTTCCTTCGCCTCGCGCTCCACCACCGCCACGCAGATGACCAGGTCGCCCAGCAACGGGATATCCAGCAGCTCATCCGGTACGTCGGCGGGGAAGGACAGCACGTTGGTCGCGTAATCCTTCTGGCGCCAGGTGTGATTCAGCTCACGGCCCTCGGGCTCGTCGACCAGGCGAATGGTCAGTTCCGAGTCGGCGGTGCGCTGGCGCAGGGCCAGAGCGCACCATTGACGGAACTGGGCTTCACTGGGGGCGGGCGCATCGGTGGCCAGCTGCAGGTCAAGCTCAAGCATCGCGGCGAACGTCCTTGGACAGCCCGTCATCGCGATGTTCGAAGCGCTCGTAGGCCTCGACAATGCGCTGTACCAGCGGGTGGCGCACGACGTCCTTGGGCGAGAAGTGCGTGAAACTGATGCCCGGCACGTCCTTGAGTACTTCAATCACATGGCTCAAGCCCGACTTGGTGCCCTTGGGCAGGTCAACCTGGGTGATGTCCCCGGTGATAATGGCCGTGGAGCCGAACCCGATGCGGGTCAGGAACATCTTCATCTGCTCGACGGTGGTGTTCTGGCTTTCGTCGAGGATGATGAAACTGTTGCTCAGGGTGCGGCCGCGCATGTAGGCCAGCGGGGCGATCTCGATCACCTGGCGCTCGATCAGCTTGGCGACGTATTCGAAGCCGAGCATCTCGTAAAGCGCGTCGTAGAGCGGGCGCAGGTACGGGTCGATCTTCTGGGCCAGGTCACCGGGCAGGAAACCGAGCTTTTCGCCGGCCTCGACCGCTGGGCGCACCAGCAGGATGCGGCGTACTTGCTCACGCTCCAGCGCGTCGACCGCACAGGCCACGGCCAGGTAGGTCTTGCCGGTACCGGCAGGGCCGATGCCGAAATTGATGTCGTTACCCAGGATTGCCTTGACGTACTTCTGCTGATTCAAGCCCTTTGGGCGAATCATGCCTTTTTTGGTACGCAGGGCCACGCTGGCTTCAGCCACCGGATTGTTGGCCAGGTCTTCCACAGCCGATTCCTGCAAATACAGGTGCACGATTTCTGGCGACAGCTCGCTACCCTTGGTTTCGCGGTAGAGACGGCGCAGCAGGTTTTCTGCGGATTTAGTGTGCAGGGCTTCACCAATGAGCTCGAACTGATTGCCGCGATTGCGGATCTCGATGCTCAGGCGTTGTTCGATCAGGCGCAGGTGCTCGTCGAACTGTCCGCACAGGTTGGCGAAACGGCGAGCCTCAAAGGGCTCGAGGAGAAAACGATGGGGTTCTGCTATGGGTGCGTTCAAGGTTGTTTTTAGCCGCCCTTTGGCTGTTGAGGTGAAATAGAGAATAACGCCAGCCGCCGACGTGCGAAAGCACTTATCTAGCCCAAGTGTGGCACGGGTCCCATGTGAGAGCGGGCTTGCTCGCGAAGGCGGTGGGTCAGCTAATACATGTATCAACTGATCCACCGCCTTCGCGAGCAAGCCCGCTCCCACATTTTGATCTCTATCAGCCAGAAATATTGGTGGGTTACTGAACCAGCGACCCGCGCAACGAGTGCGGTTGCGCTGCATCGATGTGCACATCGGCAAACTGGCCGATCAAGGTCGGATTATCGCAACGGAAGTTTACGATTCGGTTGTTCTCGGTACGGCCTTGCAATTCGCCTGGATCTTTTTTCGAGTAGTCGGTGACCAGGATACGCTGGGTCGAGCCGACCATTTGTCGGCTGATCTCGAAACCTTGCTGGTTCAACCGGTGTTGCAGGGCGTTGAGACGCTCTTTTTTCAGCGCTTCCGGGGTGTCATCCGCCAGATCGGCCGCCGGGGTACCGGGGCGCTGGCTGTAGACGAACGAGTAGGAGAAGTCGAAACCGACGTCTTCGATCAGCTTCATGGTCTGCTGGAAGTCTTTCTCGGTTTCACCGGGGAAGCCGACGATGAAGTCCGAGCTGATGCAGATGCCCGGCACCGCTGCGCGCAACTTGCGCAGTTTGGATTTGTATTCCAGGGCGGTGTGGTTGCGCTTCATGGCTGCCAGGATGCGGTCCGAGCCCGATTGCACCGGCAAGTGCAGGTGCTTGACCAGTTCCGGCACTTGCGCGTGGGCCTGGATCAGGCTGTCGGAGAACTCCAACGGGTGCGAGGTGGTGTAGCGGATACGCTCGATACCGTCCACCGCAGCCACCACGCGGATCAGCTCCGCCAGATCGGCCAGGCGGCCGTCGTGGGTCAGGCCGCGATAGCCATTGACGTTCTGGCCCAGCAGGGTGACTTCCCGTACGCCGTTTTCGGCCAGGTGGATGATTTCCGACAACACATCGTCAAAAGGCCGGCTGACTTCTTCACCGCGTGTGTAGGGCACCACGCAGAATGTACAGTACTTGCTGCAACCTTCCATGACCGACACGTAGGCGCTCGGCCCATCGATACGTGGCTCGGGCAAGTGGTCGAATTTTTCGATCTCCGGGAACGACACGTCGACCTGCGGCAGCTTGGTGAAACGTGCGGCGTCGATCATCTCCGGCAGGCGATGCAGGGTCTGCGGGCCGAAAACCACGTCGACATAGGGCGCGCGGTCGCGGATAGCGGCGCCTTCCTGGCTGGCCACGCAACCGCCGACGGCGATCACCATGTCCGGGTTGGCCAGTTTCAATTCGCGCCAGCGGCCCAGCTGCGAGTACACACGGTCCTGGGCCCGCTCGCGGATCGAGCAGGTATTGAGCAGGATCACGTCGGCATCTTCGGCGCGGGCGGTGACTTCCAGGGCCTGGTGTTCGCCCAGCAGATCGACCATGCGCGAGCTGTCGTACTCGTTCATCTGGCAACCGTGGGTTTCGATGTAAAGCTTCTTGGCCATGGGAATCGTCAACTGGTGGTAAAGAACCGCGCATTATAGGGGGCATGCCCATTGGTTCCTAGCGTTGTGCATCGGGTGCCATGCTATAGTTCGCGCCCTCTTTTATATCCCCGATGTGTTGTTCGCCCACCATGACCAAACGTGAAGCTCCAATCTACAAGGTGATTTTCCTCAACCAGGGCCAGGTGTTCGAAATGTACGCCAAGCAGATCTATCAGAGCGATCTGTGGGGCTTCCTGGAGGTGGAAGAGTTCGTCTTTGGCGAGCGCACCCAGTTGGTCGTCGACCCGGGCGAAGAGAAGCTCAAGGCTCAGTTCGAAGGCGTGGTGCGCAGTTTTGTGCCGATGCATTCGATTGTGCGCATCGATGAAGTCGAGCGCCTGGGCACGCCGAAGATCAGCGAGGCACGGGGCACCAGCAATGTGATGCCGTTTCCGATGCCGATGCCTGAGAAGTAGGGCTTCAGACCGCGTCGCGCCCATCGCAGGCAAGCCAGCTCCCACAGTTGAGCGCATTCCTACGCGGGAACTCGGTCGAGTGTGGGAGCTGGCTTGCCTGCGATAGCGATAGAAGGGACTAGATGAATTCAGGGCAGGGGTGAGAAGGGCGAACGCCCATCGGCACTCTGCAATTCCTGCAGGTAGTTGCGGAAAATCTGGCCCAGCACCTGGGTCGCCACTTCCAGCTCATCGCGCTGCATGTGCTCGGCGACTTCGTCGGCGGTGTCCAGCGCGTCTTCGGCGCCGTTGACCGCGGCCATTTTCAACACGATGTACGCCTGGACGTTGTTGGCCGGCACGCCTTCGCCTTTGAAGAACATGTTGCCCAGTTCGAATTGCGCCTGGGCGTGGCCCTGCAACGAGGCTTTCTCGAAGTAGCTCAAGGCCTTGTTGAGGTCGCGGGCGGGGTTTTTGCTGTCGTGGAAGTACTCGCCCAACTCGTATTGCGCCTGCGCATCTCCACCGTCGGCCTGCTTCTGGCACGCGCTCAGGGCTTCGGCCTGGCTGTCTGGCTGGGTATTGAGGGTGCAACGACCCATCGCTGGGATTAACAACGAGTTGCCGCCTGCTTGTGCATGTGCCAGCAGCGGCTGAAGGAGCAACAGGCAGCCCAGAACCAGGGTGCGGCCGGTGCGTTTCATGGGAATCGACTTACCTCTGACGGGGCACGCGGACCCTCGGGGGATCCAATAAGCGCGCATTATGAAATAAGCAGGCCTCTGCTTACAAAGTCTTTACTCGTTTTTCTGCTGCTTGGGCAAGTTATCCGCCGGATTGCAGGTGATTTCTCTAAAAAACTCGGAAATCTCTGTAAGCAAAGTAGCAAATCAGACACCGTTTGCGCGGTGCCTGATTTTTGCGGCCAATTATTTCAATGCAGCAAAGGCGCGTTCGGCGGCGTCGAGGGTCAGTTTCAGCTCGGCATCGCCATGGGCGATCGAGGTGAAGCCGGCTTCGAAAGCGCTCGGCGCCAGGTAAACGCCGCCTTCCAGCATCAGGTGGAAGAAGCGCTTGAACAGGCCAGCATCGCTGCCCATCACGTCGTCAAAGGTGACAATATCGTCGGCGCCGCTGAAATACAGGCCGAACATGCCGCCCGCCTGGGTGGTAACGAACGGGATACCGGCGGCATCGGCGCGCTGTTGCAGGCCGTCGAGCAGGCGCGTGGTGTAGTCGGTCAGCTCGGCGTGGAAGCCCGGGCGGCTGATCAGGCGCAGGGTTGTCAGGCCGGCGGCCATGGCCAACGGGTTGCCCGACAAGGTGCCAGCCTGGTACACCGGGCCCAGCGGCGCGATGTGTTGCATGATTTCGCGCTTGCCACCGAAGCAGCCCACCGGCATGCCGCCGCCGATGATCTTGCCGAAGGTGCTCAGGTCTGGCGTGACGCCGTAGTGCGCCTGGGCGCCGCCAAGGGCTACACGGAAACCGGTCATCACTTCGTCGAAAATCAGCACCACGCCATGCTTGTCGCACTGCTCGCGCAGGCCTTCAAGGAAGCCCGGCGCCGGCGGTACGCAGTTCATGTTGCCGGCCACCGGCTCAACGATGATGCACGCCACGTCCTGGCCGACTTCGCTGAGCATCTGCTCGACGGCGGCGATGTCGTTGAACGGCAGGGTCAAGGTGTGTTTGGCAAACGCGGCAGGCACGCCGGCCGAGCTCGGCACGCCCTGGGTCAGCGCGCCGGAGCCGGCCTTGACCAGCAGGCTGTCGGAATGGCCGTGGTAGCAGCCTTCGAACTTGATGATGCTGTCACGGCCGGTAAAGCCACGGGCCAGGCGGATCGCGCTCATGGTGGCTTCGGTGCCGGAGCTGACCATGCGCACCATTTCCATCGACGGCACGATGCTGCACACCAGGTCCGCCATTTCGGTTTCCATGGCGGTCGGCGCGCCGTAGGACAAGCCGTGTTCCAGCTGCTTGCGCACCGCGTCCAGCACGTCCGGGTGGCTGTGGCCGAGGATCATCGGGCCCCAGGAGCCGACGTAGTCCACGTAGCGCTTGTCATCTTCGTCGGTGACGTAGGCGCCTTCGGCATGCTTGAAGAACAACGGCGTGCCGCCCACGCTCTTGAACGCACGCACGGGGGAGTTCACACCGCCGGGGATGTGTTTCTGGGCATTGGCAAACAGCGTTTCGGAACGGGACATGAGAGGGCTCTCTAAACTGAAGTTTTAAGCAGATCGTTGAACGCGCGAGCGCGGCGCGTGACTTCCTGGGTGCTGTCGGCGCCAAACAGGCCGTGCACCACCGCCAGCAGGTCGGCACCGTGGGCCACCAGGGGTTCGGCGTTCTCCAGGGTGATGCCGCCGATCACGCAGATGGGCAACTGCAGGCGCGCACGGGCCTGGGCCAGCATCTCGACGGTGGCGGCCGGGGCGCCGGGCTTGGTGTTGGAATTGAAGAAGCGGCCGAAGGCGACATAGCTCGCGCCTTCCTTGGCGGCCTGCTCGGCCAGTTCGATCTGGCTGTGGCAGGTGGCGCCGATGATCGCCTTGGAGCCGAGCAACGCACGGGCTGGGGTCAGCGGGCCGTCGGTCTGGCCCAGGTGCACGCCGACGCCCAGGCGTGCGGCCAACTCGGCGTCGTCGTTGATGATCAGTTGGGTCTTGTAGCGCGAGCACAGCTCATGCAACTTCTCGGCCTCACGCAAGCGCCGGGCTTCGTCGCTGCTTTTGTCGCGGTACTGCAGCAGAGTCACGCCACCGTCCAACGCCGCTTCGACGTAGGCGAGGAACTTGCCGGCCAACAGTTGGCTGTCGGTAATGGCATACAGGCCACGTAGTTTCATCAGGCAGGCCTCTTGCTTTTAAGAGCAGAAATCCAGCGGCAGACGGCGCGGTACAAACTGGCCCCGACCGAGTTGTTCGGCGTCACGCAGGGTGCGCCAAGTGTAGTTGAGTGCCGATTGCACGGCGCTGACCAGTCCTTCGCCCTGGGCGATCCGGCCAGTCAGTGCGCTTGCCAGCGTGCAACCTGAACCGTGATAGCTGCCGGGCAGGCGCTGGCA
The DNA here is from genome assembly GCF_000612585.1 of Pseudomonas sp. CHM02. GTDB lineage: Bacteria > Pseudomonadota > Gammaproteobacteria > Pseudomonadales > Pseudomonadaceae > Aquipseudomonas. The sequence goes on along the minus strand of NZ_JFCA01000042.1, from coordinate 29,768 downwards.
GGTAAAGGTCTGGCGCGTGCCGTCGCGGCTGTAGAGGCGGTTGTGCACTTCGTGCTCGTCGCCATGACCGCCGGTGATCAGCAGGTGCTTGATATAGGGCAGCAGCTTCTCGGCGCATTCGTCCGCGGTGCCTTCGGGCAGTTCGGCAAGAATGCGCGCTTCGGGCAGGTTCGGCGTGGCGATCAGCGACAACGGCAGTAGCCGCTCACGCATCGCGTAACCGACTTCGTCCTTGCCCAGGCTGCCACCACCGCCGGCACGCAGCACCGGGTCGCACACCACCGGTAGGTGCGGGTGCGCCTGCAGCAGTTCGACCACGGTGTCGACCATCGCGGTTGAGCCGAGCATGCCCAGCTTGACCGCGGCCACTTCGGAATCGCCGAGTACGGCATTGGCCTGGGCCAGTACCCACTCGCGGTCGAGCACGCGGAAATCGCTGACATTGACCGTGTTCTGCACGGTCAGGGCGGTGACGGCCGGAGCCGCATGGCAACCCTGGGCGAGCAGGGCTTCGATATCTGCCTGCAAGCCGGCGCCACCACTGGGATCATGGCCGGAGAGACAGAGGACAACGGGGCGAGAGCTGTAGATATTCATGGTGCGCGAGCTTACCACCAAACGCTTTTGGCGGGGCTGTCTGGCGATGGTTGAATTTTGCCCGCAATGTGACACTTTTTTGGCGCGCTGCTGGCCGTTAAAACCTTCTGTAACGCCTGTTCTAGAGCCTTTCAAAAAATTATTTCAATGGTGTCCAATAGCCTTTAATGGCTATGCTAGAGTGGATCCAAACTACTAACTGTATTGCCGGTGTACGTCTTCTCAAAAGGAATGGGGGGCTTTTTGACATAACCGGACAGGCCACGCTGGGGCTCTATGCGCTATTTGCTGATTTTATTGTTGTGCGGGCTGCCGATGCTCGCCAGCGCCATCGAGTTCAACCAGGACACGCGAAGCCTGCCGCTGGGCCGAGCCATGCAAGTGCTCGAAGACCCGACCGATGCCCTCACGATCGCTGATGTCAGTGCGCCTTCCGCCACCTCACAGTTCAAGCCCCACGATAAAGACACCCTGAATGCCGGCTACTCGCGCTCGGTGTTCTGGCTCAAGGTCAATTTGCATTACCTGCCCCGGGACCCTGAAGCGCAACGCACCTGGTTGCTGGAGCTGGCGTACCCGCCGCTCGACCATCTTGACCTGTACCTGCCTGACAGCACTGGCACCTACCGGCTGGCCGGGCGCACGGGGGACGCGTTGCCGTTTTCCGCCCGCGAGATCCGCCAGAACAACTACCTGTTCAAGGTCGACTTCACGCCGGGCGAGGCAAAAACCGTCTACCTGCGCCTGCAAAGCGAAGGCTCGATCCAGGCGCCATTGACGCTCTGGTCCAGCACCGCCTACCTGGAGCAACAGCCGCTGCGCCTGTATGTGTTGGGCCTGATCTACGGCGTGTTGCTGGGGATGCTGGTCTACAACCTGTTTATCTACCTCAGCGTGCGCGACACCAGCTACCTCTATTACATTTTTTATATCGCCTCGTTCGGCATGTACCAGCTCTCGGTGAATGGCGCGGCGGTGGAATACTTCTGGCCGAACAACCCATGGTGGGCGAATGCCGCGACGCCGTTCCTGATCGGTTCGGCGGCGCTGTTCGGCAGCCTGTTTGCGCGCAGCTTCTTGCACACGGCCCAGCACAGTCGCTGGATCAACCGCTTGCTGCTGACGCTGGTGGCGGGTGGTGGCGTGGTGATGCTGTTGTCGCTGATGACCAGCTACGCCCTGGCGCTGCGCCTGGCCACTGGCTTGGCGCTGGTGTTTACCGTGACCATCTTTGTGGCTGCCATCAAGGCGTGGTATTGCGGGCAGCGGGTGGCGCGCTATTTCATCATCGCCTGGTCGGCGTTCCTGCTTGGCGGGGTGGTGAATACGCTGATGGTGCTGGGTTACCTGCCCAATGTGTTCCTGACCATGTACGCCAGCCAGATCGGTTCGGCGATTGAAGTGGCGCTGTTGTCCCTGGCCCTGGCCGACCGCATCAATTCCATGCGCGAGCAACAGGCGCAGATCCTGTTCGATGCCAGCCAGAAGCTCGAAGTGCTCAACCAGCAGTTGGCCCGCAGCAATCGCCTCAAGGATGAATTCCTCGCCACCCTGACCCACGAACTGCGCACGCCCATGAACGGCGTGATCGGCTCTCTCGAATTGATGCAAACCGTGCCCCTGGACGCGGATCTGGCGCAGTACCAGCAAACCGCCGCCGGTTCGGCGCGGGACATGATGCGCATGGTCAACGGCATCCTTACCCTCACCGAGTTGCAGGCCGGACGCCTGAGTGCCCAGCCCCAGGTGTTCAGCCTGCGCGGTACGCTCGACACCTTGCGCCAGCAGTTCAGCGCCAGCGCTCAGAGCAAAGGCCTGGCGTTCTCCATTGATGTGGCGGACGAGCTGCCGGACCGCATGGTGGGCGACGCCGACAAACTGCTGCAGTGCCTCGATTGCCTGCTGGATAACGCCTTCAAGTTCACCCACGAAGGCTCGGTTCGCCTGCGTGTGGTCGGCGTGCCCCACAGTGACGGAGGCTTGCGCCTGAGCTTTATCGTGACCGACACCGGTATCGGTTTTGCTTTCCTGGACGAGGCCACCCTGTATCAGCGTTTCTTCCAGCTGGATGGCTCCATGACGCGCGAGTACGGCGGCCTGGGTATCGGACTGGCGATCTGCCGGCAACTGATCGAGCTGCTGGGTGGGCGCCTCACCCACCATTCCGAGCCGCGCAAGGGCAGCCGCTTCCAGCTGGAAGTGGAAGTCAGCCCGGTCCCGCCTGAGTCCAAGCCAGCACCGGACAGGCAACGTGCGCCTCAGGAGTGTTCGGTGCTGTTGGTGGATGACAACAGCGTCGGCCAGTTGGTGGTACGTGGCATGCTGCTCAAGCTCGGTTACCGGGTGAAAACCGTGGACACTGGCGCGAACGCCTTGGCGGCCTTGCAAAACGGGCATTTCGACGCGGTACTGTTGGATATTCCCGAAGGTGGTTTCTCGTTGTGCTGCCAGATCCGTGCGCTGCCTGGCTGCGGCGAGCTGCCCGTGATCGCCTTGAGTACGTCGCTGAATGTGTCGGAGCGCGAGCGTTGCCATGGCGTCGGGATTTCTGAGCGCCTGGCCAAGCCTGTGCGTTTCGAGGCATTGCAAGGGGTGTTGGAGCGTCGGTTGCTGTGTCCGTTAGAGGGCAAAAGCGCCGGACAATCGGCGGGTATGCCACTTTTTTAAGCGTCGTGGCAGTGCTTAACTGAAAAAACCGGCCTCAATCGATTTGCACATCCCGGTAGGAGCTGATCGACATGGGCCTTTTTCCAGGAGGCCCGTCATGAACCTGCATCAGTTTGCCGAAACCCACGACGTCACCAACCAGCCGCCGTCCCTGGACGGCACCAACCTGTATCGTATCGACCTGCCCCTGCAGGAATGGTCGCGCCGCTTTGGTGCCGGCTGGGCGCAGGCGCGCATCGATGCCTACGGTGCGCTGGCCGGCGGGCCGTTGATGGACGCCGGGTTCCTGGCGAACCAGAACAAGCCGGTGTTCAGCAGCCATGACCGTTATGGCCACCGCATCGACCTGGTGGAGTTTCACCCGGCTTACCACGAACTGATGCGCGCCGCCGTCGAGCACGGCTTGCCATCGTTGCCTTGGGCGCATCCGCAGTCCGGTGCCCATGTGGCCCGCGCTGCCATGACTTACCTGCACAGCCAGGCCGAAGCCGGCACCGGTTGCCCGCTGACCATGACCTTCGCCTGCGTGCCCGCCCTGCGTTTGCAGCCTGACCTGGCTGACACCTGGCTGCCGAAAATCCTCAACACCCAATACGACCCACGCAACGTCGGCATCGCCCACAAGGCCGGCGCTACGATCGGCATGGCCATGACCGAGAAGCAGGGCGGCACCGACGTGCGTGCCAACACCACCCGTGCTTACCCTGTCGGCGCGGGCGGCCCGGGCCAGGCGTATGAGCTGGTCGGCCACAAATGGTTCTGCTCGGCGCCGATGTGCGATGCGTTCCTCACCCTGGCGCAGACCGACAAGGGCCTCACCTGTTTCCTGCTGCCAAGGCACCGTCCGGACGACACGCGCAACGAGTTCTACATCCAGCGCTTGAAAAACAAACTCGGCAACTGCTCCAACGCTTCCAGCGAAGTGGAGTTCCGCGGTGCCCTGGCCTGGATGATCGGCGAAGAGGGCCGTGGCGTGCCGACCATCATCGAGATGGTCGCCATGACCCGCTTCGATTGCATGGTCGGCTCCAGCGCCCTGATGCGTCAGGCGCTGACCCAGGCCAGCCATCATTGTGCCCATCGTTCAGTAGGCGGCCGCGTACTCAGCGAGCAGCCGCTGATGCAAAACGTGCTGGCTGACCTGGCGCTGGAAAGTGAATCCGCACTGGCCCTGAGCCTGCGCATGGGCCGGGCGCTGGATCATTTGGGGGATGAACAGGAAGCCAAGTTCGCTCGGCTGGTGACGGCGGTAGGTAAATATTGGATCTGCAAGCGCGCCCCGGCGATGATCAACGAAGCCGCCGAGTGCATGGGCGGTGCCGGGTACGTCGAGGACAGCATCCTGCCGCGCCTGTACCGAGAGGCACCGGTGAACTCGACGTGGGAAGGTTCCGGCAACGTGCAGTGCCTGGATGTGCTGCGGGCGTTGTCCAAGGAACCGGGAGTGCTGGAGGCACTGTTTGTCGAACTCGGCGATGGGCATGGCGACCGGCTGCTGGCGCGGCATATCGAGCAATTGAAGTCGGCGTTCATGGACACCCAGGACATCCAGTACCGTGCGCGACAGCTCACCGAAGACATTGCCGTGGCGTTGCAGGCCAAGCTGTTGCTGGAGGCGGGGAATGCCGCGGTCAGTGATGGGTTTATCGCCAGTCGCTTGGGCGAATCGTCCGGTCGAGTGTATGGCACCCTGCCGCGTGGCGTGGACGTGGCGGCGATTGTCGCCAGGTCCACACCTTGTTGATTGCATTCAAAGTTTGCGTCTGACGGGGATACAGGCAAGATAAAGGCCTGCAAGTCAGAACACAGGATGCTTACCGTGACCGAAGCTTTTGTTGTCGTTCAAACCGCCGAAGAAGCCGTGGATCGGCTGGCGGCCCTGCATGAACGTGCCACTGGTGCGCTCAATCAAGCCCTCAAGCAATACCTCAAAGACCGCGTCGAACCCGACGCCGAACAACGTGCGCTGTTTCGCTACCCGGAACTGCGCCTGACCTACCACTGCCATGGCGAAGTCCCACAGACCACCCGGGCGTATGCCAAGGTCCAGTTGCCGGGGACGTACAGCGTTACCGTCACCCATCCTGCGGCGTTCCGTAAATACCTGCTGGAGCAATTGGTGCCGCTGATGCACGACTTCACCGTGACGGTGGAAGTCGGCGTCAGCCAGCAGAACATCCCGTACCCGTACGTGGTGGAGCAGGGCGATGAACTGGCCGGCTCCGGTGTGACCGCCGCGACCCTGGCCCGTGTGTTCCCCAGCACCGACCTGTCGGCGGCCACCGACGGTATCGCCGATGGCCTCTACGATTGGGAAAACACCGACCCGCTGCCCCTGGCCCTGTTCGATGCGGCGCGCGTGGACTTTTCCCTGCGCCGCCTGGTGCATTACACCGGCAGTGACTGGCGCCATGTGCAGCCGTGGATCCTGCTGACCAACTACCACCGTTATGTCGACCAGTTCATCTTGCATGGCCTGGAGCAACTGCGCAGCGACCCGCGTTTTATCCGCATGGTGCTGCCGGGCAACGTGGTGATCGACAAGAGCATGGATCACGGCGAAGCGTCGGCGATTGCCGCAGGCGTGGTGTGGCACCGTTACCAGATGCCGGCCTACCACCTACAGGCCACTGATGGCCACGGCGTGACCCTGGTGAACATCGGCGTCGGCCCGTCCAACGCCAAGAACATCACCGACCACCTGGCGGTGCTGCGTCCACATTGCTGGCTGATGATCGGCCACTGCGGCGGCCTGCGCCAATCCCAGACCATCGGCGATTACGTACTGGCCCACGCCTATATGCGCCGCGACGGGATTCTCGACCGCGTAGTGCCGCCGAACATCCCGATCCCGGCCTTGGCCGAAGTGCAGCTTGCGCTACAGCAGGCGGCGGCCAACGTCACCGGCGAAAAAGGCGAAGAGCTGAAAAAACGCCTGCGTACCGGCACCGTGCTGACCTACGACGATCGCAACTGGGAACTGCGCTGGGCCCAGGAACGCCCGTTGATCAACCTGTCCCGCGCCGTGGCCGTGGACATGGAAAGCGGCACCATCGCCGCCCAGGGTTATCGCTTGCGGGTGCCGTACGGCACTTTGCTGTGTGTGTCGGATAAGCCACTGCACAGTGAGATCAAGCTGCCCGGTTCGGCCAACGCATTCTATGAGCGTGCGGTCAGTCAGCACTTGAAGATCGGCATCGAGGCGGTGGATTTGCTGCGCACCGAACTCAACTCGCTGCACTCGCGCAAACTGCGCAGTTTCGACGAGCCGCCGTTCCGCTAAGCGGTTGGGATGGTCATTTAACGGTCAGGCCACTAGCATTGTCGGTCCTGACCGTTAGATGTTCCTTGCCATGTCCCGTCCCACCCGTCCCGATTCGCGCCGCCCTGGCGTGAAACCTCCGCATTCCGCAGCGCGGCGTGTCGCCAAGGCACCGCCGGCCGAGCCGAAACTGATCCTGTTCAATAAACCCTTTGACGTGTTGACCCAGTTCAGCGACGAAGGCGGGCGCGCGACGCTCAAGGATTTCATCGACATCCCCGGCATCTACCCGGCGGGCCGCCTGGACCGTGACAGCGAAGGCTTGTTGTTGCTGACCAATGACGGCCAGCTGCAGGCGCGGATTGCCGACCCCAAGCACAAGCTGGCGAAAACCTACTGGGTGCAGGTCGAAGGCGAACCCACCGAAGAACAACTGCAGCGCCTGCGCGAGGGCGTGGAGTTGAACGACGGCATGACCTTACCCGCCGAAGCCCGGCCGTTGGATGAGCCCGAGTTATGGCCGCGCAACCCGCCCGTGCGGTTTCGCAAAAGCATCCCGACGCACTGGCTGGAACTGGTCATTCGTGAGGGGCGCAACCGCCAGGTACGGCGCATGACCGCCGCTGTGGGTTTGCCCACGTTGCGACTGGTGCGCGTGCGGATTGGCGATTGGACAATCGATGGCCTCGACCAAGGCCAGTGGAAGGAAGTGCCGGCGCGCTTATAAAGCGCCGGACTCGATCAGGCCGATCACCACGCTCTTGATGATGAACGCGGCCACGCCCAGGCCCAGCACGAAGAACAGGATGAACGAGCCAAAGCGCCCGGCCTTGGACTTCTTCGCCAGGTCCCAGACGATAAAGCCCATGAAAATGATCAGCAGGGTGACCAGGCCGGTCATCATCCATTCTTCGAAGAGGGCGGGGTCGATGGTGTTCATGGCGAGTTTTCCGACAAAGGCAGGTGGGCAGTATACGGCAGCGTCTGAGGCGCAACATTGACCTGAGTCGGCGCTGTCAATGTGGGAGCTGGCTTGCCTGCGATTGCATCACCTCGGTTTTGCTGACACACCGAGTTGCCTGCATCGCAGGCAAGCCAGCTCCCACATTGTTGAGTGGTGATCTCAGGTTCTTAGGTGAGTCAGCGGCAATTCGGTGCTGTTGAGTACCTGGTTCAGCACAAAGCTGGAACGCACGCTGGTCACGCCTTCAATGCGGGTCAAATGCCCCAGCAGCAGTTTCTGGTAGTGATCCATATCCGGCACCACCACTTTCAATTGATAGTCAGCATCCATCCCCGTCACCAGGCTGCACTCCAACACTTGGGGCAGGGTACGGATGGCCGCTTCGAAATTCTCGAAACGCTCCGGTGTATGGCGGTCCATGCCGATCAGCACATAGGCCGTCAGGCTCAGGCCGAGCATCTTGCGGTCGAGCAGGGCGACCTGGCGGGCGATGTAGCCGTCGTCTTCCAACTGCTTGACCCGGCGCGAGCACGGCGACGGCGACAAGCCGATGCGTTCGGCCAACTCCTGGTTGGAGATCCTCGCGTCGCGCTGCAATTCCGCCAAAATACTCAGGTCGTATCGGTCAAGCTTGCTCATTGGGATGGCCTTTGTCGTAACTATTGCGGTGAATTATCCATGAAGGGTTAAAAATTGCGCAAGCACTGTTTATTGACGCAATCTTCGCAATCATCTGTCGGGCGCTGGCGGGTATCGTTATCAACAGAATCACCGCCTGGACAACAGTCCACTTGCAGCGAGCCCAATCAGGCCCGCTGCGGCCGCCACCCCAGCAGGGTTGAGCCGGCCTCCAGGCTGCACACTGTCCAGAAGACGGCGTGAGGTGAGCCAACGTCAAAAGCGTTGAGCCAGGACGAAGTTCTCAAGGGGTGGCCGACGGGTCACCCCTTTTCTTTTGCCTGCTGATAACCTGTGCGAGAACCGGGCCTGGCTTTTCCAGTCTCATGGACAGGCCCTAATCCGCAGTGAGGAATAGCATGAAGCGCATCTGGCGTTTGGCAGGTGTAGGTTTGCTGATGGTCACCGTTGGCACGCAGGTTATAGCCGATGAGCGCGATAACTCACCGGGGCAGGGGCAGCGACCGCAAGGCGGTGGCGGGCAGCATGAGCGAGGCCCTGAAGGGGGCGGGCGGCCAGGCAATAATCAGCCGCGCCCGGAGAATAGCCAGCCACGGTCGGAAAACCCTCAGCCGCGCCCGCAGAACCCGCATTTCGAGCGCGGCGGTCAGAATGGCGGCGGTCAATGGCAAGGGCGTCCCCAAGGCAATGAGCAGACCCGCCCCGCGCCACAACCCCAGCCCTCGAACAACCTGCCGATCCAGAGTCGCCCCGACACCGTGCGCCAGACCCAGGAACCCCGTCAGGGCTATTACCGCGACATCCCGCGACGCAACGACGGCAACCAGCACTGGGAAGCCGGCGGCCCAGGCTCTCGCCCCGGTAATAACGGCGGCGGGTACAACAATGGCAATGGGCGCCCCGGCGACAACCGCTGGCCAGGCCGCCCCGACGGGCACGGCAATGGCTGGGGCCCGGGCCCGCAACATCGTCCTGGTTACGTGATCGACCGCTTCCCTGATCGCAACTATCGCGTGCCTTACCGTGGTCAGGATTACTTCTACTCCGGTGGCTACTGGTACCGTCCGCAAGGGCCGCGCTATGTGGTGGTGACGCCACCGTACGGCATTCGCGTGCATTACCTGCCGGATTACGCGCGTGAAGTGTGGGTGGGCAGTGCGCTGTTCTTCCTCGCGGCGGGTTCTTACTACACCTACGAAAGCAGCTCCCAGCAGTACGTGGTGGTGCAACCGCCGACCGCCGTGCCGGCGCCGCAACCCACGCCTCAAGGCAATGGCTATGACGTGGTGGCGTATCCCGCCAACGGCCAGTCGCCGGCCCAGGTACAGCAGGACGGCTACGACTGTTATCGCTGGGCGGTGCAGCAAAGCGGTTTCGACCCGCAGCAGGTCACCTACGCCCCCGACCCGGCCGTGGTGCAAACCTACCGCCAGGCCCAGGGCAACTGCCTGAGCAGTCGTGGCTATCAGGTGCAGTACTAGGTTTTGTTGCCCGTGACCACTTCCCGCGGGTCGGCGTGCACCAGCACTTCGGCCCGCGGGTAAGCTTTGTGAATGGCATCGGCGGCCTGGTCGCTGATGCCGTGGGCCACTGACAGCGTCAATTCTCCCGGCAATTCCAGGTGCAACTGCACAAACCAGTGGCTGCCGGAAATCCGCGTGCGCAAATCATGCGCGCCCAACACGCCCGGTACGCCACGGGCCAATTCCAGCATGTGCTGGCTGACGTCCGGCGGCAGCTCTTCATCCATCAACACCGCAAAGCTTTCCCGGGCGATCTGGATCGCGCTCCACAAGATGTAAGCGGCGATGCCCAGGCCGAACCAGGCGTCGACTTGATGAAAACCCATGCCCGCCAGCACCAGCGCGACCAGGATGCTGCCGTTGAGCATCAGGTCCGAGCGGTAGTGCAGTGAATCTGCGCGCACAGCAGTGGAGCCGGTTTCGCGGATCACCCGGTGTTGCAGCATCAACAAGGCCACGGTCAACACCAGGGAAAAGATGATCACGCCGATGCTCAGCCACGGCGCGCCCACCGGTTCGGGATGCTGCAGGCGCTCGTAGGCCTGGAACGCAATCAACACTGCGCTGCCGCCGATAAACAACGCCTGGGCCATGCCCGACAGCGACTCTGCCTTGCCATGCCCATACCGGTGATCGTCATCGGCCGGACGCAGTGCGTAGTGCACGGCCACGAGGTTCAGCAGCGAGGTCACGCCGTCCAGCAGTGAGTCGGTCAAGCCGGCGAGCATGCTCACCGAGCCGCTGAGCCACCAGGCGATGGCCTTGGTGATAATCAGCACACAGGCCACACCCACCGACGCGCGGGTGGCCAGGCGCAAGAGCCTGGCGTGTTCGGGGCTGCTGGTCATAGGCGGGTCGAATCCTTAAGCGGCGGGTTGCAGGCCCAGGCTGGCGAGTTGTTGCACGCTGCCTTTGAACTGGATCATGCGCGGGTCGTCCAGCGGCAGGCGGCGACCGGTTTCTTTCTGGATGATGCTTTGCAGCTTGGCGTTGTCGACCTTGCCGTCGGCGCCAATGGCTTCGTGGAGTTTTTGCGGGTCGACCTGGGCGGTCTTGCCCGGTTCGAAATAGATCGCGCCGGTAGCAAAGTCGACACCAAAGGCAATGAGGCCGGGGATCACATAGAACAGCAGGCCGATGGCATCGAACACGGCGATGGTCGGGTCGATCTTGCCGTCGATCTGGCCACGGCGGTCCGGGTAGAAGATCGAACCGCAGGCCGTCAGTTGGCTCAGCAGGGTGACGGCGAGGACACCGCCAATGACGCGGGAAGCGATACGCATGGAAACTCTCCAGAACACGATTTTAGGATGACTATATAGGAACCGATATCTGCGCACCTTGTAGGAGCCGGCTTGCCGGCGATGGCGGCCAAGAGAGCAACGCAAGGCTAAAGGGCCTCATCGCCGGCAAGCCGGCTCCTACAAGGGAACGCGTGATCTTTCAGACCATCGTCGGTACTCGGCTGTTCGCCGTTATACTCGTCGCTCTGCTTTGGAGCCAGTATGAATTCGTTGCCGATTGATGAAGTTTTACCCGCCCTGCGTGACGCCTTGGCGATTCGCCATGAAGCCGTGCTGGAAGCGCCCCCCGGCGCCGGTAAAACCACCCGTGTGCCCTTGGCGTTGTTGAACGAGCCATGGCTGGCCGGGCAGACCATCCTGATGCTCGAACCGCGCCGTCTCGCCGCTCGTGCGGCGGCCGAGCGTTTGGCCAGCGAGTTGGGCGAGAAGGTCGGCGAAACCGTCGGCTACCGCATCCGCCTCGACAGCAAAGTCGGCCCCAACACCCGCATCGAAGTGGTCACCGAAGGCATCCTCACCCGCCGGCTGCAGGACGACCCAGCGCTGGATGGGGTGGGCCTGCTGATCTTCGACGAATTCCACGAACGCAGCCTCGACGCCGACCTGGCGCTGGCCCTGAGTCTGAACGGCCGCGAGCTGTTTCGCGATGAGCAGCCGCTGAAAATCCTGCTGATGTCCGCGACCCTCGAAGGCGAGCGCCTGGCCAGCCTGCTGGACAACGCGCCGATCCTGCGCAGCGAAGGGCGCATGTTCCCGGTGCAGATGCGCTGGGGCCGGCCTTACCAGCCCGGTGAATTCATCGAGCCGCGTGTGGTGCAGACCCTTCTCGAAGCCCTGCATGACGAAACCGGCAGCGTGCTGGTGTTCTTGCCGGGGCAGGCGGAGATTCGCCGGGTCAACCAGCAACTGGCCGATGCCTTGGGCGATCGCAGTGATGTGCTGTTGTGCCCGTTGCACGGCGAGCTTGACCTCAACGCGCAGCGCGCCGCCATCGACCCGGCGCCGGCGGGCACACGCAAAGTCGTGCTGGCGACCAACATCGCCGAGACCAGCCTTACCATCAACGGCGTGCGTGTGGTGATCGATGCCGGGTTGGCGCGGGTGCCGCGTTTCGATCCGGGCAGCGGCATGACCCGCCTCGACACCCAGCGCATTTCCCGCGCCAGCGCCACCCAGCGCGCCGGCCGGGCAGGGCGCCTGGAGCCGGGCGTGTGTTATCGCTTGTGGTCCGAGGACCAGCATGAAGGCCTGGCTGCCTACGGCAGTGCGGAAATCCTCGCCGCTGACCTGGCCGGCCTGGCCTTGCAGTTGGCGCGCTGGGGCGTCACGCCTGCGCAGTTGGTGTGGTTGGACGTGCCACCGACCGCTGCGTATGCCCAGGCCCAGGATCTGTTGCAGCGTCTTGGCGCATTGAATGAAGACACACTCACCGCGCACGGGCAGAAGATGGCCGAGCTGCCGGCCCATCCGCGTATCGCCCATCTGCTGTTGCGCGGGCAGGACCTGGGGCTGGCGGCGACAGCTTGCGATGTGGCCGCACTGTTGGGCGAGCGCGATATCTTGCGCGGTGGCGGTGCGGACCTGCACAGCCGCCTGGCGTTGTTGTCCGGCGAAGAGCGTGCGCGTGGCACCCAAGGCGGCGTGCAACGGGCCAAGCAACTGGCCCGGCAATATCGCGGCTACCTGAGAGGCCAGGCCTCGCAACCGGTGGCCGATCCCGACCACCCGCGCTGGCTCGGCGCCCTGCTGGCGCTGGCCTACCCGGACCGTGTCGCCCAGCAGCGGCGTGCCGGCGGCGCCGAATACCGCCTGGCCAACGGCCGCGCCGCGCTGTTCGCCGAGGCCGACAGCCTGATGAAACAACCCTGGCTGGTGATCGCCGACCTGGGCAGCCGCCAGGGCCAGCGTGAAGAGCGCATCTACCTCGCGGCGGACTTTGATCCGGCGCTGTTCGATACGGTGCTCGCTGAACAAGTGCGCAACGTTGACCAACTGGATTGGGATGAACGCGAAGGCGTGCTGCGTGCCGAGCGCCAGCGCAAAGTCGGCGAGCTGGTGCTCAGCCGCGAACCGCTGACCGGTCTCGACGAGTCCGCGCGCAGCCAGGCGCTGGTCAACCTGGTGCGCCGCAAAGGCCTGGAGCTGCTGCCGTGGACGCCGGAGCTGCGCCAATGGCAGGCCCGCGTGATACTGCTGCGCCACCTCGATGCCGGCAAAACCAGCGAATGGCCCGATATCAGCGACACGGCTTTGCTTGCCAGCCTCGAACACTGGCTGATGCCCTACCTGGGCAAAGTCTCGCGGCTGAGCCATTTCGCCAACCTGGATATCTCCAGCTTCCTGCACAACCTGCTGCCGTGGCCGCTGCCCCAGCGCCTCGACGAACTGGCGCCGCAACAGGTGAAAGTGCCGTCGGGCTCGTCGGTGCGTCTGGACTACAGCGAACAGCCGCCGATCCTGGCGGTGCGCCTGCAGGAATTGTTCGGCCTGGCCGACACGCCGCGCATTGCCGGCGGGCGCCAGGTGGTGAAACTGCACCTGCTGTCCCCGGCGCGCCGGCCGGTGCAGGTGACACAAGACCTGGCGAACTTCTGGCGCAGCACGTACGCCGAGGTGAAGAAGGATCTGAAGGGGCGGTACCCGAAGCACTATTGGCCGGATGACCCGTTGGTGGCCGAGGCGACGGCGCGGATCAAACCGCGCAAGTGACTATTGCGCGGCGGGCAGCAGGAACCGCGCGATCACGGGCAAATGGTTGGAAATACGCAACGTATCCTCCTGTCGCACCTTGGCTTCCAGCCGCTTGATCCGAGGGCTGTAGAACAGGTAATCCAACGTGCGGTCCGGCCCGTCCACGCTCGGGTCGTTGGGGAAGTGGGTCAGCCATTTCTCACGGTCGATGCCGCTGGATTGGCTGTTGCTCGGGATCATCGGGTACTTGTCCCATAGCAAATGCAGCTCGCTGTCCGGCGAATACTGCCCGCGCTTGCCGGCGTCCAGGCGCAGGAATTGGCCCAGGGGCAGCAGGTTGAAATCCCCACCGATCAGCCAGGGCGTGCCGCGCCCTTCGAATTTATCCAGCAGCTTGACCGTGGTCTGGACCTGCTCCTGCACGGCGCTGCGCCCCGGCGCGTCGCCGTCCAGGCGGGTGTTGAGCACCGCCAGTTGACCACCGTCGCTCAGCGGCAGGTACGTCAACAGCAAGGCTGGCTTGGGTTGGAACTGGCGGCTGATGAAGTTGGCCTCGGGGGCGGGCAATTGCAGGCGTTCGGCGTGTTCGATCTGGTAGCGACTGAGGGTCGCCAATTTGCGGCCGACGCTGCCGAAGATATGCCGGTCGGGCACGAAGTCGGCTTTCCAGTCGAAGGCCTGGGCGCTGCAGGGGTAGAGATCGACCAGGCGCTCCTGCAACAGGGCAAGCTGGTCCTGATAGTGGGAGGGCTTGGCGTTTTCGTCGAGTTCCTGCAGCAGCAGGATGTCCGGCTGTTCGCCGCGAATCACCCGCGCCACTTCGTCGAGGCTGGCGGCCATGTCCTCAACCGTGGGGCGGTCGTCGGGGCCGCTGCCGTCGGCGGTGTCGTACCAGAACACGTAGTTCTTGCCGGCCAGGTATTGCACGTTCCAGGTCATGACCTTGAGCGCCTGCCCTGGCAGCAGCGTGGGTGCACGGGGTGCGACGCAGCTCACCGGCAGGGTTTCCTTCACCTCGGGGCGCCAGGTCAGGCTGTAGATCAGGGCGGCGAGCAGGCCTGCAATGATCAGCAGGCCCAGCAGGGTTATGCGCAATAAACGGGTCATCGGCTCGGCTTATAGCGTTTCAGGAGTGGCACGGAGCATATCACCGCGCGTCGGCATCGCCACCGATCAGCATGAATAAACGGAACAGCACCACGCTGGTAAACAGTTGCAGGAAGCTGTGGGCGCTGTCCAGGAACAGGCCCAGCAACGGCGCAGGCGTGGGGTAGGCCGCAACGCTGGCGCCCTTGAGCAGCCACAGCGGCGTCATCACGCACAGCAGGCTCACCAGGATCAGCCAGAAATGCCCACGGCTCAGGCGCAAGCTTTCCTTCATCGCCTCCAGCGCCGGCATGCCGCGCAGCACCAGCAGGTACTCGGCAAACGCCAGCACCACCATCAGCCACAGGCCCGGCAGGAAATACAGCGACAGCCCCAGCAGGATCAGCAACGTGCTCATGGCCGTCAGCAGGGCGAAGCGCGGCCACAGGGTCAGGGCCATGGCCCATACATCCTTGGTGCGCGGCGACTCGCCTCGGGTGCGGGCGTCGAGAAACAGGATCAGCGCGCCGGTGTACAGCGGGTACACCAGCAACCCCACCACCACGCTGTAGCCGGGGAACGCATCCGGGCCCACCACGTGGTTGAGCACCTGCTGCAGCAGGGCTTCGAAAATCACCAATGGCAAACACAACTGGACGATGGCGCCCAGGTTGCGTTGGGTGAAGCGGAAGGAGTCGCGCAGTACATCTAACGGATTCATCAAGTTCATCGCAGGCCTGAAAGCAAGGGCAACACTTTAACCGATCATTGCTGGAGGTAAGCAAACGTAAACCTTGAGTAAAGACCATTGAAACAACTCGTAACACCCCCATAACTGGAAAGGCGCCTGATCACAGGCGAGATCACGATTTCTACCGGCAATCTAACGAGGTCGCCATGAACAGCGAAGAGCAAACCCTGATCGATGGACTGTTTTCACGGTTGCAACAAGCCGAAACGGACTCAGCCCCCCGCGACGCCCAGGCCGAAGCGCGGATCAAGGAGCACATGACTCGCCAACCAGCGGCCGGGTACTACATGACCCAGTCGATCCTGGTGCAGGAGCACGCGCTCAAAAGTCTCGACGCGCTAAACAAGGAGCAGGCGCAGCAGATCCAGCAGTTGCAGGATGAGCTGCAGCGGGCGAAATCCGCGCCAGCCGCTCCGGCGAGCAGCGGTGGGTTCTTGTCGAGCATCTTTGGCGGTGGTTCCCGCGACCCCCAACCTGCGCAGAGCGCCCCGGCCTCTTCCGGTGGCGGCTGGCGTGAACCGGGGCGGCCTGGGTTCAGCCAGCCTGCGCCGCAGCAGAACTACGGCGCGCCTCAGCAGAACTACCAACAGCCGCAACAAGCGCCGGCAGCCCCTATCGGCAGCGGCTTCCTCGGCGGCGCGATGAAAACCGCAGCCGGCGTGGCCGGTGGTGTGTTGCTGGCCGAAGGCATCAGCAGCCTGTTCCATCACAACCAGCAACCGCAGGTGGTAGAGGAAATCATCGAGCAGCCGGCGCCCGCCAGTGACCAGGGCGGCTGGGGTGGCGACGACCAGAAGTACGCCGGCAATGACAGCTGGGGCAGTGACAACTCGGACAGCTTCACCGACAGCGATTATTCCGACGATTCTTCTTCCTTCGGCGACGACGATTCCTTCGTCTGACCCACCTCGGCCCGGGGCGCTTCGTCGCCCCGGTCTGATTTTTCCCGGAAACGTTCTCGCGGCTGGCATACTGGCACCCTTTCCGGGCCCAGGCGCCTGGCTGTCATGAGGAAGTGCGGTGAAGAAAATTGCAGTGTTCGCCGATGTTCAAAACCTCTACTACACCGTTCGCCAGGCCTATGGCTGCCACTTCAACTACGCCGCGTTGTGGGCTGATATCAGCGCGCGCGGGCAGATCGTCGAGGCGTACGCTTATGCCATCGACCGTGGCGACAGCAAGCAGCAACAATTCCAGCAGATCCTGCGTAACTTGGGCTTCACGGTAAAACTCAAGCCGTATATCCAGCGCAGCGATGGCTCGGCCAAAGGCGACTGGGACGTGGGTATCACCCTCGACATCATGGACGCAGCCGACCACGTCGACGAAATCGTGCTGGCCTCAGGTGACGGTGATTTCGACATGCTGCTCGACCGGGTTATCCACAAGCATGGCGTCGAAGCCGTGGCCTACGGCGTACCGGGGCTGACGGCCAACTCATTGATTCGCGCCGCCAGCCGCTATGTGCCGATCGAAGGCGCGCTGCTGCTTAAATAGATCTTTTACGGAGTTGGAACAGGTTTGGAACGTATAGCGGTCATCGACTTTGAAACCACCGGCATCACCCCGAGCAGCCATTGCCGGGCAACGGAAATCGCGGTGGTCATCCTCGAACGCGGGCAGATCGTGGACCGCTACCAGAGCCTGATGAATGCCGGCGTGCGCGTGCCGGGCTTTATCGAACAGCTCACCGGCATCAGCAACGCCATGCTGCGCAGCGCGCCACCGGCCGAGCGGGTGATGAACGAGGTCAACGAGTTCGTCGGCACCACGCCACTGATGGCGCACAACGCCGCGTTCGACCAGAAGTTCTGGGACTACGAACTGGGCCTGATCCGCCGTACCCGCCTACAAAAGTTCGCCTGCTCCCTGTTGCTGGCCCGCCGCCTGATGCCTTCGGCCCCCAATCACAAGCTCGGCACGTTGAACGCCTTCGCTCAATTGCCCCACACCGGCAAGGCTCACCGGGCGCTGGCGGATGCGGAGATGGCGGCCAACCTCACGGCGCACCTGGCTCAGGAACTGCGCCGTACTCATGGCTTGCGCGAACTGTCCCACGACCTGCTGTGCACCTTGCAGAAAGTGCCGGCGGCGAAGATCAATGAACACCTGAAGAAGCACCGAGGGTTCTGACCTCGCCACAACCTCCTGTGGGCCGGTCTTCTGTGGTGAGCGGTCTTGCCCCGCGCTGGGCTGCCACAATGGCTAGGATGGCTAAGGCAACGTCACCACGATTAAGCAGGTTATCGAGTTGATTGTTCAGCACTCACCGCTGTGTTGAAGCCGCTGACGTCATCGCGAACAAGCCTGGCTCCCACCGTTGACCGGATTGTCTGGACGTTATGCGGTCTAATGTGGGAGCTGGCTTGCCTGCGATGGCGTCGTCAAGCCATGAACGCCATCACCGATGCCGGCGATCCTGAGCCGCCTTCAAGCAGCAATATTCCGATCACCAACGTCGCGCCTTTAGCGGGCAGGCGGTCGAGGTTGGTCAAGCACTCCAGCACAATCCCATTCCCAGCCAACACCGCATGGTTTGTCGCAAACACGCCGCTTTGCCCCGGATCAACTCCGTGGGTATCAATGCCCACTCCGGCAACCTGACGGTGATCAAGCAAAAACCGAATCGCCGCTTCGCCAATCCCCGGGAAGTGCGAACCTTGCGCGTCCTGCCCAAAAAACGCTGTCGGATTGTTCCAAAGGTGCTGCCAGCCGGTGTACATCAGCACCACGCAGCCCGGTTCGATAAGGCCGTACTGGCGTTCCCAGTCTTCAATGTCCTGCACACTGATTTCGTAGTCCGGGTTGCACCGGGCCCGCACATCAATCACCACCGCAGACCGCACCAGGTCTTCCGGCTGATACCCCTCGATCCCCATCCCGTCAGCATAGAAACTGTTCGGCGCATTCATATGCGTGGCGCTGTGTTCGCCCATGCTGAAGCGCCGCAGGAAATAGCCGTCCTTTTCCAACGAGGCGACGTCTTCGAACGCCACGGGGGGATCGCCCGGCCACAACGGAATTCGCGGATTGATGGGGTGACTGAGGCTGACCACCTTGCCATGGTTAACCACCATTCTTGCCCTCCAACTGCCCCAACGGCACCCGCCGCTCTATCGCACTCGACAAAATAATCGAGGTCTTGCTGAACCCGAACTTGGCCACGCGGTTGATCAAGCTCTCCAACTCCGGCATCGACCCCACGGCTGCCTGCATGATCACGCACGGATCGCCGGTTACCCGATGGCACTCCGTCAGTTCAGGGATTTCCGCCAACGCGTCGTACACCTTCTGACTGCCGTGATTGGTCAACCGTAGCTCAATCACGCACTGAATCGGCAAGCCCACTTTCGACAAGTCCACCTTGGCCTGATACCCGGTGATCACCCCGCTGGCCTCCAGTTTGGCCACGCGCTCGGCCGCGGCGGGGGCGGAGAGGTTTACCGTGCGGGCCAGTTGCGCGTAGGACGCGCGGCCGTCTTCGAGCAGGGCGCTGAGGAGCATGCGGTCATATTTGTCCATGATAAGGCTCCGGTTGCGCGTGGCTTTCGAAAGCATGGGTTATAGCCTTCATAACCATGCTTTGAAAAGTGTAACGGCGTTTTAAACAGGTTTTGTAACTTATGTTTAACGACCCGTCTTTTTAGAATAAGCCTCCTATTTCCTGCCGCAGAGCTACCCAATGCCTGGCCCACGTCGCTTTCCCTTACCGTTGATCGCCGCTTTTTTTGCGTTGTACGTGATCTGGGGGTCCACCTACCTGGTGATTCGAATTGGCGTGGAGTACTGGCCGCCTTTGTTGCTGGCGGGGATTCGGTTTTGCACGGCGGGCGCGTTGATGTATGGATTCCTCAGATGGCGCGGGGTGCCGGCACCGACGTGGGCGCAATGGAAGGCCGCCGGGATGATCGGCATTTTGCTGCTCACGGTGGGCAATGGCGGCGTCAGTGTGGCGGAGCACATGGGGGTGTCGTCCGGTGTCGCAGCGCTGGCGGTGGCGACTGTGCCGTTGTTCACCCTGCTGTGTGGGTATTTCTGGGGCGCACGCAACACCCGGCTGGAATGGGCCGGGGTGATCCTGGGGATCGTCGGCATTGCCATGCTCAACATGGGCAGTACCTTGCAATCAAGTCCGATGGGCGCTGTTTTGCTCTTGCTTGCGGCAGCATCCTGGGCGTTCGGTTCGGTCTGGAGTCGACAATTGCCGCTGCCTCAGGGCGCCATGGCCAGTGCTGCGGAAATGCTGGTAGCCGGTGTGGCGTTGCTGATCGTCAGCGCGCTTTCCGGTGAGCGCCTGCAGGCGATGCCGCCACTGGAAGGCTGGCTGGCCCTGGCCTACCTGATCGTGTTCGGCTCGATCATCGCCTTCAACGCCTATATGTACCTGCTCAAGCACGTTCGCCCGGCGGCGGCGACCAGCTACGCCTACGTCAACCCGGCGGTGGCGGTATTGCTGGGAATCGTGTTCATCGGCGAGACCATCGGCCTGGAAGAAGCCCTGGCGATGTTGGTGATCATCAGCGCCGTTCTGTTGATCAGCCTGCCCCAGTGGCGAAAGCCCAAGCCGGAAATAAGGTAAACTGCGGCGCATTACGCCCTTGCGCTGAATTTTCCTACGGTAAACACATGACTTTCGCCACCCTTGGCCTGATCGAACCCTTGCTGCGCGCCCTTGAGACGCTTGGCTACCAGACCCCGACGCCGGTGCAGGCGCAAGCCATTCCAGCGGTGCTGGCCGGTCGCGACCTGATGGCCGCGGCCCAGACCGGCACCGGCAAAACCGCTGGTTTCGCTGTGCCGCTCCTGCAATTGTTGACCATGGAAGGGCCGAAAGTCGCCGCCAACTCGGCACGCGCGCTGATCCTGTGCCCGACCCGCGAGCTGGCCGAGCAGGTCCACGCCAGCGTTGCCGAGTACGCCCAACACCTGCCACTCACCACCTACGCGGTGTACGGCGGCGTGAGCATCAACCCGCAGATGATGAAGCTGCGCAAGGGTGTCGACATTTTGGTCGCCACGCCTGGCCGTCTGATCGACCTGTTCCGCCAGAACGCGCTGAAACTCAACCAGTTGCAAACCCTGGTGCTGGACGAAGCCGACCGCATGCTCGATCTGGGCTTCTCCGAAGAGCTTGCCAACATTTATCGCATGCTGCCGAAAAAGCGCCAGACCCTGTTGTTCTCCGCGACCTTCTCCGATGACATCCGCCTGCTGGCCGGGCAGATGCTCAACGATCCGCTGAGTATCGAAGTCAGCCCGCGCAACGTCGCTGCCAACACCGTGAAGCAATGGGTGGTGCCGGTCGACAAGAAGCGCAAGCCGGAGCTGTTTGTGCACCTGATGCGCAAGGGCCGCTGGAAGCAGGTGCTGGTGTTCGCCAAGACCCGTAACGGCGTGGATGCGCTGGTGGATAAGTTGCAGGGCCTGGGCATCAATGCCGACGGCATCCATGGCGACAAACCCCAAGCGACCCGCCAACGTGCGCTGGACCGTTTCAAATCCAGTGAAGTGCAGATCCTGGTAGCCACCGACGTGGCCGCCCGCGGCCTGGATATCGAAGACTTGCCGCTGGTGGTCAACTTCGACTTGCCGATCGTGGCTGAGGACTACATCCACCGCATCGGCCGCACCGGGCGTGCGGGCAACACCGGTGAAGCGATTTCCCTGGTGTGTGCCGATGAAGTGAACATGCTGTCGGCCATCGAGATGCTCACGCGTCAGACCCTGACCCGCAAGACGGAACCGGATTTCGAACCGGAACACCGCGTGCCGGACACCGATGCCAGCGGGCAGGTGGTGAAGAAACCGAAAAAGCCGAAGAAGCCAAAAACGTCCGGTGGTGGCGGCAAGCGCAACCTGGGCAAGTGGGTGGACAGCGGTGAAGTGGCGCCGGCCGAGCCGTCGATCAAGCCGGTGCGCAAGGTGCCTGTTTTTAATACCGGGCCGCGCAAGAAGAAGTAAGTTTTTCAGCGCTGCTGATGGCCTCTTCGCAGGCAAGCCAGCTCCCACATTTGACCGAGTTCCAACATTGGAATGCAGTCAAAGGTGGGAGCGGGCTTGCCCGCGAAGGCGGCTCGGAATTCACCGCAAATCTCAGCGATTAAGCCACTCCAACATCCCCTGCCCAGCCGCTCTGCCACTGGCAAAACACCCCGTCAACAGATACCCGCCCGTTGGCGCTTCCCAATCCAGCATCTCCCCCGCACAGAACACCCCCGGCAATTGCTTGAGCATCAAGCGCTCATCCAGCGCCTCGAACGGCACGCCGCCCGCCGTGCTGATCGCCTCATCCATCGGCCGGGTCTTCACCAGCGTCAGCGGCAACGCCTTGATATCCACCGCCAATTGCGCCGGATCAGTGAAGTGCTCCGCAGGCGCCAACTCACGCAGCAGCGCGGCTTTCACCCCGTCTAACCCCAACTGACTGTGCAGGTGTTTGCTCATCGACCGTGAGCCACGGGGTTTGGCCAGGGCGGCCTGGACTTTGTCCAGCGGCTTGCTCGGCAACAGGTCGATATGCACCGTGGCCGAGCCGTCGCGGTTGATGGCTTCCCGGATCGGCGCCGACAGCGCGTAGATCAAGCTGCCCTCGATACCTGTCGCGGTGACCACGCATTCGCCCAGGCGAGGCTTATCGTCCCCCAGCCCGATGGCGACGTTTTTCAATGGCGCGCCGGCGAATTTGCTGACCATCAGCTCGCTCCAGGCCGACACCTCGAAGCCACAGTTGCTCGGTTGCAGCGGGGCGTAGGGCACGCCGCGATCTTCCAGCAACTTGAGCCACGCACCGTCGGAACCCAGGCGCGACCAACTGCCGCCACCGAGGGCCAGCAGCACGGCATCGCTGTGGACCGTTTTTTCGCCGTCGGGGCTGTGGATAAGTAAGTCGCCCTCGGCATTCCAGCCCAGCCAGCGATGACGGGTGTGGATAACCACGCCCTGGTCACGCAGGCGCTTGAGCCAGGCGCGCAACAGGGGCGCGGCTTTCATGTCGGTGGGAAACACACGACCGGAGGTGCCGACAAACGTTTCGATGCCCAAGCCATGAATCCATTCACACAACGCCTCAGCCCCGAAACTGCGCAGCAACGGCGCCATGTGCGGCGCGCGTTCGGCGTAGCGTGACAGGAATGCCGGGTAGGCTTCGGAGTGGGTGATGTTCATGCCGCCCACGCCGGCCAGCAGAAACTTGCGTCCCACCGAGGGCATGCCGTCGTACAGGTCCACCCGCACGCCCGCCTGGCTCAGGACTTCGGCGGCCATCAGCCCGGCAGGGCCGCCGCCGATAATGGCAACGTGGGAAGGAGCAGTAGCGGACATCGGCAGGCCTGGTCAAAAACAAAGGGCGCCCATTGTAAGCAATACCGTGCAATTGTGGTGTTGTAGTGAGCGGGCTTGCTGTGGTGTGCAGCCTTCTTGTGGTGAGCGGGCTTCTTGTGGTGAGCGGGCTTGCCCGCGCTGGGCTGCGAAGCAGCCCCAAACCGGCTAATGCGTTCTTACTGGGAAAGCGCGGCGATTTTATAGGGCTGCTTCGCAGCCCAGCGCGGGGCAAGCCCGCTCACCACAATAAGGCTGCACACCACCGCAAGCCCGCTCACCACAAGAAGACCGCTCACCACAATAAGCCTGCTCATAGCAGGGAAGTGTTACCCGGCTTGGTCAGGCGAAGCCGGTGTTGGTGTAAGGCGGGTATTCATCCTTGCGGTCGGCGTCGGTGATAGGGCCGCCGGTAAGGCCATATTTGTCCAGGGTCGGCACCAGGTTACCGAAGAATGCGTCCTGTTGTTTTTCCCGCTTCACTACCTCGATGATCGGGAACACAAAGCTGGTGACGATCCCCACGCCCGCTGCGGCCCAGCCCAGAACACCGGCGAAGGTGCCGGCGATGGCCGCCGCGTCGGCGATCCCGAACAGGCCTGCGCCGCCTTCGATGATCGACGCCACCGCCGCGCCAGTGCCCAGGGCGCCGCTGGTGAGGGAGAAACCGGCGTTGAGTTTGTCTCCGGCAAACGCGCTGTTGACCCCACTGATCAGGCCGAACACACCACCGATGAAACTGCCGCTGCCACCGACGATCTTGCCCAGGTTGCCGAGGCGGTTGAGGCCGTCGGTGTTCTGCACCATTTTGCCGGTGGGGAAGTCGCCAATGCCTTGGGGTTTGTTCGGGTCGATCGGCGTGGGTTTCCAGGTCATGCCGTAGCCGGCTTCCTTGGCGTATTTGGTACCGCCCTCGGTGATCAGGCCGGCAAACTGCATGCCCGCCGCCACACGGCCGGCGTTGTCGGCCGGGCTGTTGCCGCCCGTGGCCGAGCGCGCCGCCAGCACGCCACCGGCCAGCAGCGCACTGCCGATGTGCAGCAGGCCCTGTTTATACGAATCGCTGACGTTAAGCTTCAGCCCATCCACGGCTTTGGGCAGTACGTCGCTGATCTTCTGGCCCTGGCGGTTCACGTCCCACATCGAACGGATCAGCGAGATCACATCCTGCGGCTTGATCTGCGCACCCGTGGCGTCCTTGAACATGTCCGGGTCGTCGGCCATGGCTTTCTCGATGATGGCCGTGGTCTTGGCTTCATCGAAGTTGCCATTCGCATCGCCGAATGCGCCTTTGAGCACGTCGTCGTTGGCGCCGTTGACCAAGGTGTCGGACACCGCCTGGTTGACGTATTGCTGCACGGTCGACGAATCCTGGGCCGAGACTTTGTCGCCGAGAAACTCCTTGAGCAATTCCGCGTGGGCCGCGTACTGGCCGATGGCGGTCATCGGGTCGGCGTTCGGCTGGGCGAGGGCGTCTTCCAGGTCTTTGCCGTTGAGGATGTGGTCCTTGAAGAACTGCTCAATGTCCCCGGACTTGCCCGATTTTTCGGCGATGACGCTGAGGTCCACATGGCCATCGCCGCCCAGGGCCAGGTCGGTGAGGGTGGCATCGGTGCCCGCCAGGCTCAGGGCATCCATGAGCGACAGCGGTTTGCCGTCGGCATCCTTGGTAGCCAGGGCGGTGTTGAGCACGTTGCCGCTGTTGATCTGGCCGTCCTGATAGGCCTGCAGCTCATGCTTGATCGCCGGGTCGCTGTTGACGATATCGCGCATGCCGGACGCTTGGTTTTGCGAGAGGAACGTCTTCACATCCGGGTCACTGGACAACTGGCCGATGGCGGCGTCGAGCTGGTCGGTGACTTTGGATTTGGTCGGGTTGAGGTGGTATTCGGTGTCGGCGGTGATCCCGGCGTACAAGTCGCCGTCCCCCACCTTGTCGCTGGCCGCCATGCGTGCGCGGGCGTCGCTGATTTCCATCATTACCGCGGCTTTGGTCTTGCCGTCGTAATTCTCCGGGTGTTCAAGCACGTCCTTGGTCAGCTTGGAGGTGTCGACATCGGCCACCGAGCTGCGCACCGAGGCGTTGCTGAGCATCATCAGCACGCCGTGGTCGTCCTTGGGGGCCTGGTTTTCCAGCCACGCGCCGAGGTTTTTCTGCTGGGTGATGCCGTCGGCCTTGGCGGTGGCGGGCAGGTCGCCGGCCATGTCGAGGGTGCGCAGCATGCCGGGGGTGGACCAGTAGCCGGCGGCGCCGGTCAGCTCGGGGCTCAGGCCCGAGTCATCCTTGATCGCCTTGAGGTTGGCGGTGTTCAGGCTGCCATTGTTGGCGCGCTGGTTGGGGCCCTGCATTTCCGGGCCGGCGCTGCTCACCAGGGAGATATTGGCCATGACGATGGCGGCGGACTTGGCGTTTTCCTTGGCCAGTTCCGTGGCGTCGGGGTTCTTGCTGAGGAAGCTGCTGTAGGACTTCGAAGCGGCCGACAGGTCCTTGTTCGACTGGCTGATGAATTTATCCACATCGGCGTGGGTGATCACCCCGTCGCTTTTACCCAGGCCGCCGCTGTCGAGGGCGTTCATCAGGCTCGGGCTGCCGGCCAGGTACTTGAGGCAGGCCTGGGCTTCGGGCGGCAGGTCGGCGGGTGGGTTGGAGAAGTCGATCGGGCGGTCGTGCAGGCCCCACTTGTCCCAGTTGTCGCTGAGCATTTTCGAGGCCGCGCGTGGGCGGTCGAGGTCGCGTTCTTCCTGGGTCGGCGTGCCGCTGGTGTTGCCGACGATCTTGTCCCAGTCCTTGGCGCTGGCGTATTTGGAGTTGTCGATCCAGTTGGTGTCCACGGCGCCGTCCACGCCGAAGATGCCATTGGACTCCTTGACCACCGAGGCGTACAGGTCGGGGCTGATGGCCTGGGACACGATGATCTTGTCGCCCGAGGCGGTTTCGTAGCGGATCAGCCCGTGGCCCAGCTCTTGCGGGGTGCCCACCAGGCTCACGCCACCGGCTTCATCGGCACTGGCCAGGTGGTAGCCTTCGTTCTTGCTGTCGTTGATCAGGCCCCAGGTCTCGCCGTCGGACTTCACTTTTTCGTACAGGTCGAGGTTGGTTTCCTTGCTGACGACGACCTTGTCGCCCGACAGGGTTTCGTAGCGAATCATCCCCGGTCCTACTTCGTCAGCCGGGCCGATGCCTTTGTAGGTGTCCAGGCCCGGTGCGGTGTCGCCGGCCTGGGCGATGCGGTAGCCGTCGGCCTTGCTCTGGTTCAGCGCGTCCACCGCGTCGGCTTTGCCGGCCATGCCGTCGAACAGGTACGGGGTCATCTGCTTGATAATGATGATGTCCTGGCCGTCGCGGGTTTTCAGCTCCAGGACGTTGTCGGAAATCTTGGTGATGCTGGCGATATTGGCCAGGGGCACGCCGGTGTTGCTGATGTCGGCCAGGTTCGGGTCGTTGAGGCGCTTGATCGCCTCCTGGTCGCCGGTGGCTTTGACGTCGGCGATCTTCTGGTCCCTGGTGTTGTCGGTCACGGCCAGCACCTTGAAGTTGCCGGGGTGGGCGGCTTCCTTGAAGCCGGACAGGGCGCGGGACATCGCCGCGTCGAAGGTGGCGGCGACTTTTTTCAGGGCGTCGTCGTTGCCGGGCGTCGTGCTGCTGCCGATCTTGTACGTTGCCATCGCGGGGTACTCTGAAAGCGGGAGAGGCTTTCAGGGTGACGGCGGGGTGCGGCAGTTTTGTTGCAAGACAGCCGTGAACGCCAAGTTCCACAACGTTTCACGGCTGTGGAAAAGTATCTGGTTAAAAAGTGTACAGTTTCTTGCAAGCCATACCGATAATGGCTTTCAGGCCCTTACGCTCAAGTTATCCACAGGTGGTTCCACAGGCATTGTGGGTAACGCTCACAGTTCAGTGACAACCTGATGACGTCCACACCCGTTGCGCGCTGTGGTGCAGGATGCCGTGGCGGCGGGCGAGGGCCGGACGGTCCTTGCTGTAGCCGCCGCCGATCACGCCCATCACCGGGATGTCGCGGCCCAGGCAGTGGCGCATCACGTTTTCATCACGGGCGGCCACGCCTTGGTCTGTCAGCTTGAGGTAACCGAGGGCGTCATCCTTGTGCACATCGACGCCGGCGTCGTAGAGCACCAGGTCGGGCTGGTAGAGCGGCAGCAGGTAGTTGAGGGCATCGTCCACCACCTTGAGGTAATCGGTATCGCCCATGCCCATGGGCAGCGGGATGTCCCAGTCACTCTGGGCCTTGCGCGCGGGAAAGTTCTTTTCACAGTGCAGCGACACGGTGATGGCGTCCGGGGTGTCGTGGAGGATGCGTGCGGTGCCGTCGCCCTGGTGCACGTCGCAATCGAAGATCAGCACGCGGTTGACCCGGCCGCTGGCCAGCAGGTAATGGCTGATCACCGCCAGGTCATTGAAGATGCAGAAGCCCGCCGGGTAATCGTAATGGGCGTGGTGCGTGCCGCCGGCCAGGTGGCATGCCAGGCCGTGTTCCAGCGCCTGCTCCGCCGCCAGGATCGAGCCGCCGACCGCACGCACGGTGCGCCGCGCCAGGGCTTCGTTCCAGGGCAGGCCGAGGCGGCGCTGGTCTTCGCGGGACAGCTCGCCGCCCATGTAGCGTTCGATGTAGCCCCTGTCATGGGCCAGGGCCAGAATTTCCGGCGGGCACAGTTGCGGGCGCAGCAACTGGTTGTCCTCGGTCAGGCCGCTGTCCACCAGGTGGTCGCGCAGCAGGCGGAACTTGTCCATGGGGAAGCGGTGGTCCGCCGGGAACTCGGGGCTGTAGTCATCGTGGTAGATCAATGGCAAAGGCATGGGATTTTCTGACGGGAACCTGCGACGGATCTTAACAGCGCTGTACACTCACGCACATGGCAAGGGAGGGGACCCATGGAGCCGATACTGGAATTGGAAAGTGCACGGTTGGTGTTGCGCCAGTGGCGCGACAGCGACCTGCCGGAGTTTGCACGCATGTGCGCCGACCCGCAGGTGATGCGCTATTTCCCGGCCAGGCTGAGCCACCTGGAAAGCGCCGCGTTGATCGGCCGTATTCGCGGCCACTTCGCCGAATACGGCTTTGGCCTGTGGGCCTTGCAGCGCAAGGACACCGGGGAATTCATCGGCCTCACCGGGTTGCTGAATGTCAGCTTTGAGGCGGATTTTACCCCAGCGGTGGAAATCGGCTGGCGCCTGGCCCGCGAACATTGGGGCCTGGGGTATGCCAGCGAGGCCGCGTGGACCGCATTGCGCTGTGGTTTTGATCGCTTGAACCTGGACGAGATTGTCGCCTTCACCACGGAAGCCAATCTGCCATCACAAAAAGTCATGCAAGCCATCGGTATGCATTACGATCCGCTGGCAGATTTTGAACACCCCAAGGTCGCAGCCGATGACCCGCTGCGCCATCATGTTTTGTACCGCATCACCCGCGCCCAATGGTTGGACACGCTGCACGGATAGGCAGCCCGGAATGCCCCGTAGATTTTAGGAGTTGCTCTATGAGCCAAGTATTGGAAGATCTGGTGGACTTGCTGACCCTGGAGCCGATCGAGGAAAACCTCTTTCGCGGCCGCAGCCAGGACCTGGGCTTTCGCCAGCTGTTCGGAGGCCAGGTGCTCGGCCAGTCGCTGTCGGCGGCCAGCCAGACCGTAGAAGAAGCGCGGCATGTGCATTCCCTGCATGGCTACTTCCTGCGCCCTGGCGACGCAAAATTGCCGGTGGTGTACTCGGTCGACCGCGTGCGCGATGGCGGCAGTTTCAGCACGCGCCGCGTGACGGCGATCCAGAAGGGCCACCCGATCTTCACCTGCACCACCTCGTTCCAGTACGACGAACAAGGCTTCGATCACCAGACCACCATGCCCGTGGTGGTCGGCCCGGAAAACCTGCCGTCGGAGCTGGAACTGACCCAACAGCGTGCGCACCTGATCCCGGAGCACATGCGCGACAAGCTGTTGTGCCCCAAGCCCATCGAAGTGCGCCCGGTGACGGAGAAAGACCCGTTCAACCCGCAGCCGTCCGACCCGGTCAAATACGTGTGGTTCCGCGCCGACGGAGCCCTGGCCGACGCGCCGGCGCTGCACAAATACCTGCTGGCCTATGCCTCTGACTTCGGTCTGCTGACCACCTCGCTGCTGCCCCATGGCAAGACCGTGTGGCAGAAAGACATGCAGGTCGCCAGCCTCGACCACGCGCTGTGGTTTCACGCTGACCTGCGCGCCGATGACTGGCTGCTGTACGCCATGGACAGCCCGTGGGCCGGCAATTCCCGCGGGTTCTCCCGTGGCAGCGTGTACAACCGCGCCGGGCAACTGGTGGCCTCGGTGACCCAGGAAGGCCTGATCCGCCATCGCAAGGACTGGGCATGAGCCTGTCGGATGTCAGGCACTGGGTCTTCGACATGGACGGCACCCTCACGGTGGCCGTGCATGATTTCGCGGCCATTCGCGTTGCCCTGGAGATTCCGCCCGAAGACGACATCCTCACTCACCTGGCGGCGTTGCCCGCGGAGGTCGCGGCGGCCAAGCACGCCTGGTTGCTGGAGCATGAGCGGGAGTTGGCGCTGGGTTCGGTGGCCGCCGAAGGTGCGGTGGAGTTGGTGCGCGAGCTGGCTGGGCGTGGTTATCGCCTGGGTATCCTGACCCGCAATGCGCGCGAATTGGCGCACATCACCCTGGAAGCGATTGGCCTGGCGGACTGCTTTGCCGTCGAGGATGTGCTGGGGCGTGACGATGCGCCGCCCAAGCCGGATCCGGGTGGCTTGCTGAAACTGGCGGCGGCCTGGGACGTAGCGCCGGGCGAGATGGTGATGGTCGGCGATTACCGCTTCGACCTGGACTGCGGTCGGGCGGCGGGGACGCGGACGGTGTTGGTGAATCTGCCGGAAAACCCCTGGCCGGAGTTGGCAGATTGGCATGCCGAGGATTGCGCCGCGCTGCGCCAAATGCTCCAGCCCTGACCCCCTGT
>NZ_JFCA01000041.1 GCF_000612585.1 Pseudomonas sp. CHM02 | reverse complement strand
CACAGCAAGCCCCTCCTCCCCCAAAACCCGCCTGCCACAGCTTTGGGCTTGGCAGGATTTCAGGGTTTTGTGTCCTACTCGGTGAGAACGGATGCTTTTAAAGTAAGCGTTCAATGCTTCACCCTCGCCCACCAGAACAGAGTGCCCGGACGCCATGAAAATCACCGTTCCCGCAGGCGCGCGCCGCGAGTATTCAGGGTTGAGCCGCCTTTGGGACAGGCTGCTGTTCACCCCGCGCCAACCTCAGGCACACGCCTCGTTCGGCATCAGCCCGACCCCGGCAATCAACGCATTGGGCTGGGCGGTGGGGCTGGTGGTGGCTTGCGGCATCTTCGTGATCAACTCCCAAACGCATACCGATTGGGCACCGACCCTGCTGTACATCACGCTGCTGTTGATGGCGGCCAATCTGTTCTCCATCAATGTGGTGATTGGCGTCGCGTTGTTTTCCATCGCGCTGCTCACGGTGCTGTTCCTGTACAACGGCCATTACGCGCGGTGGGAGTCGATCACCGGATTCTTCCGTTGCCTCACCGCGCTCTCGGCCATTACCTTCCTGGCGCTGCGCAGCAAATACGCGGCAGACAGCCTGCGTCACAACGAGGCCTACCTGATCGGTGCCCAGCGCTTGAGCCAGACCGGCAGCGTGGGCTTTCGCGGGGACAGCCAGACGATGTCCTGGTCCGAGGAACTGGCGCGGATCTTCGAGTACCCGCCCCACCAGGCCCCGACGGTCGCCATGGTGATGGAGCGTACACACCCCGACGACCGGCACCTGGCCCATGAGGTGTTCGAAAAGGCCCTGAACCGCACGCCACTGATCGAGGTCAAGCACCGCCTACTGATGCCGGACGGGCGCATCAAGCATATCCACATGATCGCGAGCCCCGTGGTAACGCGTGGGCGTTTCGAGTACTTGGGCGCGGTGATGGACGTCACCGCCAGCAAGCGTGCGGAAGACGCCTTGTTCCATGCACAGAGCCAACTCGCGCACGTTACCCGCATCACCGCCCTGGGCGAACTGGCCGCGTCGATTGCCCACGAGGTGAACCAACCGTTGACCGCCATCACCAGCAGCGGCGAAGCCTGCCGGCGCTGGCTCGATCGGCCGGAGCCGGACCTGGTGGAAGCACGCCAGTCCCTGGACCGCATCGTCTCCAGTGCCTGCCGGGCCAGCGAGGTGATCAGCCGCATTCGCGCGCTGTCACGCAAGAGCGACCCGCTGCGCAAGCCCGAGTCGCTGGATGTCATCGTCAACGAAACCCTGGGCCTGGTGCAGCACGAGCTGTCGCGCCACAGCGTGCGCACCCGCGTGGAACTGAGTGTGCTCGGCGCGCAGATCAACGCCGACCGGGTGCAACTGCAGCAGGTCATCATCAACCTGATCATCAATGCCTGTCACGCCATGGACAGCATCGCCGCCCACCAACGGTTGCTGCGAGTGCGTACCTGGCTGGATGGCAGCGAGGTGTTGCTGGAAGTGGCTGATCAAGGCGTTGGCATTGACGAAAAGGACCTGCCGAACCTGTTCCAGCCCTTCTTCACCACCAAGCCCGACGGCCTGGGCATGGGCTTGTCGATCTGTCGCTCGATCATCGACTTCCACCGCGGCCGGCTCTGGGCCACCAGTAAGCCGGGCCACGGCACCACATTCACCTGTGCATTGCCCCGAGGGGTCACGGAGGCGCCATGAACGATCTGCACCCGATGAACCGGGTCATCAGCCATGAGCCGTGGGTGTACATCGTTGATGATGACCGGCCGCTGCGCGAATCCCTCGGCAGCCTGCTGCGCTCGGTGGGCCTGCAGGTGCAGTTGTTTGGCTCGGCGGCCGAGTTCATGCACTTCCCGCGTCCCGACCTGCCCAGTTGCCTGGTGCTGGACGTGCGGTTGCAGGGTATCAGTGGCCTGGACTTCCAGAATGAGCTGATTGCCTCCCGGATCAATCTACCCATCGTGTTCATGACCGGTCACGGCGATATCGCCATGACCGTGCGCGCAATGAAGGCCGGCGCGGTGGACTTCCTGGCCAAGCCCTTCCGTGAGCAGGACCTGATCGACGCCGTGTGTGCCGCCCACGCGCGGGACAAGCTGCGGCGTGAAGCCGAGCGCGGCGATGATGCGTTGCGCAGCCGCTATGCCACACTCACACCCCGCGAGCAAACGGTGATGGCGCTGGCGGTGTCCGGGCTGATGAACAAGCAGATCGCCAGTGAAATCGGCCTGAGTGAAATCACCGTGAAGATCCATCGCGGCCAGGCCATGCGCAAGATGGCCGCGCATTCGTTTGCCGATCTGGTGCGCATGGCCCAGGTGCTCGGCGTGCCGGTCAAGCGTTGAAGCCTGTATACCCACGTATAGTATGTTGCCGCCGCGGACGGCGTATCTTGAGGTGATGGCGGGTTGCTTCTACGTGCAGCCCGATAGCCTTCAGGTAATGAAATGTCCGACACGAAGACAGTGGCCATTGTCGATGACGACGAAGCCGTTCGCATGGCCCTGGATGGGCTGTTGCGCGCCAACGGCTACAGCGTCCGACTCTACGCGAATGCGGACACATTCCTGCGCTCCGACGGCCTGCTCACCACGGCCTGCCTGATCAGCGACATCCAGATGCCCGGCCTTACCGGCATTCAGCTGTACGAAACCCTGCACGCCCGCGGCATCGCCGTGCCAGTGATCTTCATCACCGGCTACCCCGGCCCGCCACCCGCCATCGACCCGGCATTGCCGGCGCCGATTGCGTTCTTCCCAAAGCCGTTCTCGTGCGCCCAACTGATGGCATGCCTGTCCGACGTGCTGGGCCATTAATACCTTGGTATAGCCGCGTCACACCTACGCATGCCTGCACTGACCCTAGGTAGAAGTGTTCGTGGCCGGCGGCCTGGTTAGTCTTTTCTCCACGCAATCCCCCCCTGCAACACAGACTCTCCAGGAGCAAACCATGAAACAGCACATTCTTATTATTGGCGCGGGGTTTGGTGGTGTCTGGAGCGCACTCAGCGCGGCCCGGCTGCTGGACAAACATGACCGCAACGATGTGCAGATCAGCCTGCTCGCCCCGCAGCCGGAACTGCGCATCCGCCCGCGTTTCTACGAGCCCGACGTGCACACCATGATGGCGCCCCTTGGCCCGCTGTTCGACGCAGTGGGTGTGAATTTCATCGAAGGCGCCGCCGACAGCATCGACGAAAACGGCAAGCACGTGACCTACCGCAACGCCGCCGGCGTCTCGGCCACGGTCACGTACGACCGTCTGGTGCTCGCCGCCGGCAGCCGCCTGAACCGCCCGCAGATGCCGGGCATCGAGCATGTCTTCGATGTGGATCAGATTGAAGATGCCACGCGCCTCGAAGCCCATATCAAGGCCCTGAAAAACCGGCCCGACAGCCCGGCGCGCAATACCGTGGTGGTGGCGGGTGGTGGCTTCACCGGTATCGAGACCGCGACTGAAATGCCGGCACGGCTGCGCAAAGCCTTGGGTGACACCACCAACATCCGCGTGGTGGTGGTAGACCGTGGCCCACAGATTGCAGCGTCGATGGGTGACGGCATTCGCCCGTCGATCATCGAGGCCAGCGAAGCACTGGGCCTGGAATGGGTGCTGAACACATCGGTGGCCGCCGTGGATGCCGGTGGCGTGACCCTGGCGGACGGGCAGCGCATTGAATCGAGCACCGTGATCTGGACCATCGGCTTCCGTGCCAACCCACTCACCGAACAGGTCAGCGGCACCCGCGATCCCCAAGGCCGCCTGCATGTGGACGGCAACCTCAAGGTCAAAGGCCAGGCCGACGTATTCGCCGCCGGTGACGTGGCTTACGCCGCCACCGACGACCTGGGCAACTTCGCCGGCATGTCCTGCCAGCACGCCATCGCCCTGGGCCGCTACGCCGGCAACAACGTCGCCGCCGACCTGATCGGCGTGGCCCCGATGACCTACAGCCAACCCAAATACGTGACCTGCCTCGACCTCGGCGCCTGGGGCGCGGTGTTCACTGAAGGCTGGGACCGCCAACTGAAACGGGTGGGCCAGGAAGCCAAGGACCTCAAGCACCAGATCAACACCGTGTGGATCTACCCGCCGGCCGCTGATCGCACCGCGGCGCTGGCGGCGGCAGATCCGTTGATCCCGGTGGCCTGAGTTCCCAACGCCCTGCACCGGCCAGCCTACTCCTTGCACTCCCGAGCGCCCGCCGCTGATGTTTAGGCGGGCGTTTTTTTGTCGCGTTCATCCATCGATCGCGCCGCCTGGCCTGTAAGACTGGTCCGGGTTAACGGTGTGCAACACCCTGCCCAAACCTTCTGATCGCCAGGCAATAGCCGATCAACGCCACCGCCGCCAGCAACCCGCCCGCCGCGCCGATCCAGGCGAAGCCGAACTGGCTGCCGACCCAACTGCCCATCAACGCGCCGCCGCCAATGCCGATGTTGTAGATACCGGAGAACATCGCCATGGCCACATCGGTGGCATCCGGCGCCAGCACCAGCACTTTGGATTGCATCGCCAGGCCGAAGCCCATGATCGCCATGCCCCAGAAAATGCTCAGAACCACCAGGTAGGACTCGGCGCCGCTCAATGGCAGCAGCAAGGCCAAACACGCCGCCAGCAGGAACACCGCGCCGACCACGAACAGGTGCGGATTGAAACGGTGCACCAGGCTGAACAGCAGCGAGCCGATGATGCCCGCGCCGCCGAACACCAGCAGGATCAGGGTCACCGCGCTGCCGCTCATGCCGGCCACGCCCTCGACGAAGGGTTCGATGTAGCTGTAGGCGGTGAATTGCGCGGTTACGGTCATCGCGGTGAGCACATACAACGCCACCAGCGCCGGGCGCTTGAACAGCAGCGGCAGGCTGCGCAGCGAGCCGGAGTTCTGGCTCGGCAACAGCGGCAAGGTACGCGCCAGCCAGAACACCAGTGCGGCGGCGAAGGCACCGATGACCAGGAAGGTGGTGCGCCAGCCCATGGCTTCGCCGAGCAGACGGCCCAGCGGAATACCCAGGACCATCGCCAGCGAGGTGCCGGTGGCCAGCAGCCCGAGGGCTTGCACCTGTTTGCCTTCCGGCGCCAGGCGCACTGCCAGGGAGGCGGTGATCGACCAGAACAAGGCATGGGACAAGGCAATGCCGATGCGACTGAGCATCAGGATGCCAAAGCTGGTGGCGACGCTGGACAGGATATGGCTGACAATAAACATGCAAAACAGCACGATCAGCAGCTTGCGCCGCTCGACGTTGCGGGTCAGCAGCATCACCGGCAGCGAGGTCAGGGACACGATCCAGGCATAGATGGTGAGCATCAGCCCGACGCTGGCCACCGGCATGTCGAAGCTGGCGCCGATGGCGCTGAGCAGGCCGACAGGCACGAATTCGGTGGTGTTGAACACAAAGGCGGCCAACGCGAGGGCGATGACCGGTTGCCAATTGGCTTGGGGCGTTGCGGCTGAAATGCTCATTGAACGGCGCGGTACTCTGGCGGTGATCGAGCGGCCACCCAGGACGAGCACCGCCGCCGAGCATTCTATAGGTTTCTGGCGCGACTGTTGATGCGGATCGTCGCCCCAGGGCTCAAGGCGATGTCAGGGTGATCACGTAGTTACCCGACCGAATCAGCTTGCCCGCGCCGTCCACCAGCACATACTGCTGGTCGTAATAGCGCCCACTGC
Organism: Pseudomonas sp. CHM02; assembly: GCF_000612585.1. GTDB lineage: Bacteria > Pseudomonadota > Gammaproteobacteria > Pseudomonadales > Pseudomonadaceae > Aquipseudomonas. The sequence goes on along the minus strand of NZ_JFCA01000041.1, from coordinate 56,565 downwards.
CGCTGTCTGCCACCCGTTGCACATGGGCTGCGTTGACACTGGCGACCGGCGCCAACTCGCGCACGTCCAGGTGACTGCCACGGCTGGCCTGGGCACAGCCATTCAGCTCCATGACCGGGCCGCTGCGCGCATTTGCCGCACAGCCAGGCTCGACGATGCTGCCCCTGAACTCAATCGTGCCCCGCGCCACGGTTTGCGCCGCACCGCACGCCCCCGCCCATAGGCACAACAGGCTGGTAAACACCGAAATACCTTTAATGCTCATGGCGACACTCCTTATTGGGCTGTTACCCACTAAGTCGTCTGGCCGGGCATTTACTTGAGGTTATTCGGCAAAGGCTGTGACAGGGATCAAGGATCCACCTGCCCCATCAATTCCGGAATGCTTTCCGGCCGCTTGGCATAACGCTGGGCCAATGCCGCACAGACCATCAACTGGATCTGGTGAAACAGCATCAGCGGCAGGATCAGCACACCCATGGTCGCCCCGGCGAACAACACCTGGGCCATCGGCACACCGGTCGCCAGGCTCTTCTTCGAGCCACAGAACAGGATGGTGATGCGGTCTTCCTGATTGAAACCAAAGGCCTTGCCCAACACCGTGGACGCCACCAGCACCAGGCCCAGCAACACGCAGCAGGCCACCACCAGCCCACCCAGTTCCCACAACGGGATCTGGTGCCAGATGCCTTCGTTGACCGCTTCGCTGAACGCGCCGTACACCACCAGCAGAATCGAGCCCTGGTCGACGAATTTCAGCCAGGACTTATTGCGCCCCACCCACTCGCCGATCCAGCGGCGGGCGATCTGCCCGGCGATGAAAGGCAGCAGCAGTTGCACGCTGATTTTCAGGATCGCGTCGACGGTGGAGCCGCCCTCGCCGTGTACGTTGAGCAACAGCGTTACCAGCAGCGGCGTCAGGAAGATGCCGAACAGGCTGGACGCCGCCGCGCTGCAAATCGCCGCCGGGATATTGCCCCGCGCCAATGACGTGAAGGCGATCGCCGATTGCACGGTGGCCGGCAAGGCGCAGAGGTAGAGCATGCCCATGTACAAGTCTTTGCCGATCAGCGGCGACAGCACAGGTTTAAGTGCCAGGCCCAGCAGCGGGAACAGCACAAAGGTCAGGCTGAACACCAGCAAATGCAGGCGCCAGTGACCGGCCCCGGCGACGATGGCCTGGCGCGACAGCTTGGCGCCGTGCAGGAAAAACAGCAGCGCGATGGCCAGGTTGGTGACCCAGCCGAAGGCCACGGCGGTCTGGCCGCTGGCGGGCAGCAGCGAGGCGAGGATCACCGTGGCGATCAGGGTCAGGGTGAAGTTGTCGGGCAGGAAACGGGGGCGAGTCATAAGCAGGATCTTCCGGGGGTTGCCAAGAGCGTCATCGCGACTCTAACGTAACGGCTTGTTACCGACTAACGCCAATGAGCCAGTAAATGCCGCCTAAAGGACATGACAAGACCGTCCGCCGCACGGTACCCGGGCTGTCCAGCCTGCCACGGCCGGTGTACGGGCGCACTGAATCGCTGCCCAACCGCGCACTGACCCGTCGGCACAGCCACCCCTGGGTGCAATTGTCCTACGCGGTTTCCGGGGTGCTGGAGATCCAGACCAGCGTCGGCCGCTTCGTGGCGCCGCCCCAGCGTGCGGTGTGGATTCCAGCCGGCGTGCCGCACCGCGTGTTCAGTTCGCCCCACACGGAAATGCGCAGCCTGTACCTGGATTGCAGCGTCACCGCCTGGGCGGCGGAGCGTTGTCATGTATTGGAAGTCAGCAGTTTGCTGCGCGAGTTGATCCGCAGCTTCAGCGAACTGCCGGTGGAATATGCCGAGGACGGGCCGGACGGGCGCCTGGCCCAGGTCGTGCTGGACCAGCTGGCGGCGGCGCCACAGGTGGACCTGATGCTGCCGTTGCCCCTGGACCCGCGCCTGCGGCAGATCTATCGCAGCCTGAACCTGCACCCGGAGCAGCAGACGACCCTGGGGCAGTGGAGCCAGAAGCTGGGGGTGAGCGAGAAGACACTCAGCCGGTTGTTCCTGAGGGATACCGGGTTGACGTTTCGGGCCTGGCGCCAGCGTTTGCGACTATTGACTGCCCTGCCCGCCCTGGAACAAGGCGAGCGGGTGACGGATGTGGCGTTGGGCTGCGGGTATGAATCGACATCGGCGTTTATCAATGCGTTTCGACAGCAGTTCGATGCCACGCCTGGCGAATTCTTCCGCTGATTCCGCGTCCTTTTGTGTGGGAGCCGGCTTGCCGGCGATGAGGTCCTCCAAATCTCCACAGGACTTGAGGTCGCCATCGCCGGCAAGCCGGCTCCTACAAGGGGGATTGTCAGTGGGTGGATTTGGCCAGGATCGCCTGGAGTAACACATCCGCGCCTGCTGTTGACCATTCCGGGGAAATCTCTTCCGCTTCGTTATGGCTGAGGCCGTCCACGCACGGCACGAAGATCATCGCTGTTGGCGCCACCTGGTTCAGGTAGCAGGCATCGTGGCCGGCGCCGGAGATCATCGGTCGATGGCTGTAGCCCAGCTGTTCGGCCGATGTCCGCACGACTTCAACGCAGTCAGGGTCAAAGGCAATCGGTGCGTACTGGAAGATCTGCTTCACGCTGTGCTGCAAGCCAATCCCCGCGGCGATCTTCGCCACGGCGTCACGCAGTTGCTGGTCCTGGCGCGCCAGCACCGCTTCGTCCGGGTGGCGGAACTCCACGCTGAAAAACACCCGCCCCGGCACGACATTGCGCGAGTTGGGGAAGATAGTCGCCATGCCCACCGTGGCCCGGCCTTCGGCGCCCTGCTCCAGGCCCAGGCCGTTGACGGCTTCGACCACGCGGGCAAAGCCGAGCAAGGCGTCGAGGCGATGGTCCATGGGCGTGGTGCCCGCGTGGGCACTGCGGCCACTCAATTCCACTTCGTACCAGCGCTGGCCCTGGGCGCCCGTGACGACGCCAATGGTGATGTCCTGGGCTTCGAGGATCGGGCCCTGTTCGATATGCAGCTCAAACGCCGCATGCACCGCCTGGCCGCCCACGGGATGGGGGCCGGCATAGCCGATCTGCTGCAAGGCCTCGCCGAGGGTGACGCCGGCCTTGTCTGTGCGGGACAGTCCGTATTCCAGGTCAAACACGCCCGCGTATACGCCCGACGAAATCATCGCCGGGGCAAAGCGCGAGCCTTCTTCGTTGGTCCAGTTAACCACTTCGATCGGGCGATCGGTCTCGATGCCCAGGTCGTTCAGGGTGCGCAGCACTTCCACACCCGCGAGCACGCCGTAGATGCCGTCGTACTTGCCGCCAAAGGGCTGGGAGTCGCCGTGGGAACCGGTCAATACCGGTGCCAGATGGTCATGACGACCAGCGCGACGCGCAAAGATATTGCCCATGGCGTCCACGCGGATGCTGCAACCGGCAGCCTCGCACCACTGCACGAAGAGGTCGCGGCCTCGGCGGTCTTCATCGGTCAGCGCCAGGCGCGAGACGCCGCCTTTTTCGGTGGCGCCGATCTGCGCCATTTCCATCAGCGAAGCCCACAGGCGTTCGCCGTTGACCCGCGCCAAGTTACTCATGAGGTTTGGCCCGGTAGCGAAAGTCACAACGATGATCGCCGCCCATGATGGTCTGGGTACGGGTCAGCTTGATGTCCGGGTTGTAGCCGACGATAAACAACTCGTCACGGTTGCACGAGAGCAAGTGACCGATCTCGCCCAGGCCCATTTCGTGGTACATCTCGGCGTAGCGGCAGCGCTTGACGTCATAGTCGTAGTGCTCGGCATCGCTGGCAATGATCTCGACGTTCAGCGCGTCATCTTTTTCCCACAGCACTTGCAGCTCGACAAAGCTCTTGAGGTCGGCGCCCTGCGCTTCCAGCGCGGCAAAATGCTTGCCGGCCTGGATCGCCGCATTGCCCACGGCTTCGCCGATCACCGCGGCTGCAAAGTCCTTGCCCTGTTCGCGCTTGAGGATCTCGTAGATCGGCTTGATGATTTCGGCCTCGATGCGCCGCCGGGCGAGGATGCCCAGTTCACCTTCCAGTTTGCTCATTGTGTGCCTCTTGTAGGCGCTGGCTTGCCAGCGAAAATCGTCAACGATTGCGCGTTCCGCTCTGAAGGAACGCGCTGTTCTCCTGCTCTTCGCCCCCCAACGCGGGGCAAGCCCGCTCGCCACAACACGCCGTTCACCGGCCAGCATTCGGCGGTTATTGACCGCCTGCCACACTCACCGGCTGCCACTGGTTGGCCTTGACCTGGTAAACGGTGAACGACGGTTTCTTCAAGTTGCCCTCGGCATCAAAGGCGAGGGTGCCGGTCACGCCCGGGTAGCTGATGGCGCGCAGCACCGGCAGGTATTTCTGTGGATCAACCGAATCGGCCTTTTCAATCGCCGCCACCAGCACGCCGACGCCGTCATAGGCAAACGGCGCATGCAGTTCGATATTGGTTTTGTAGCGTTCTTTATAGGCCTGCTCGAACGCCTTGCCACCCGGCATCTGCGCGATCGCCAGACCCGGCTCCAGGGCAATCACGCCCTCGCCTTCGTTCTGCGCCAGTTGCAGGAAGGTCTGGCTGACAAACCCGCCCGCGCCCATCAACGGCGCCTTGATCCCCAATTGCTTGATACGACGGGCCAGCGGTGCGGCCTGGGCGTCGACGCCGCCGAAGAAAATCAGGTCCGGGTTCTGGCTGCGGATATTGGTCAGCACCGCGCTGAAGTCGATGGTCTTGTCGTCCACGTATTCGCGGGCAACCACTTGGGCGCCACCGGCCTGGATGGATTTGACGAACTGGTCCGCCAGGCCCTGGCCGAAGGCGGTGCGGTCGTCGATCACGGCGATGCGCTGGGCCTTGAGGGTTTTCAAGGCATAGTTGCCGGCTACCTGGCCGCCATCGTCGTCATGGCCCATGATGCGGAAACTGGTGTCGAACCCCTGCTGGGTGTAGGCGTGCCCGGTCGCAACCGGCGCCACTTGGGCGATGCCTGCGTCGTGGTAGACCCGCGCTGCCGGAATGCTGGTGCCCGTGTTCCAGTGGCCGACCACACCGACCACGCCTTCGTCCACCAGGCGCTGGGCCACGGTGACGGCGGTACGTGGGTCGGACTGGTCGTCTTCGGAGACCAGCTTGAAGGTCACGGCTTCACCGTTGAGGGTCGGGTGCTTGGCATTGGCCTGGTCGATGGCCAGTTGGGCGCCATTTTCCAGGTCTTTGCCAATACGCGCCGACGGACCGGTCAACGGGCCTGCGAGGCCGATCAGCACGGTCTGGTCGGCCTGGGCCACGGCACTGGCGAGGCTGCTCAGGGCCAGGCCGATCAATGCGGTTTTGTTCAAAGTCTTCATCAGTGGTTCCTGTTTCTTTTCGGGCGGGTCGGAACACGCCGGGCGTCCGGTAGCGTTGTCGGTTGTTATTCACCGAGGTAAGCGCTGCGTACCTCTGGGTGTTCAAGTAAATCGGCGCAGAGCCCGGTCAGGCTGATGCGCCCGGTGTCCATCACGTAGGCACGGTCGGTGACCTGCAGCGCCAGCCGCGCGTTCTGCTCCACCAGCAACAGGGTCATGCCCTGGCGGCAAACGTCATCGATGACCTGGAAGATCTTCTCGACCATGATCGGCGCCAGGCCCATGGACGGTTCATCGAGGATCAATAGACGCGGACGCGACAGCAACGCACGGGCCAGGGCGAGCATCTGTTGCTCGCCGCCCGAGAGCAGCCCGGCGGACTGATGCAGGCGCTCCTCCAGGCGCGGGAAGTGCTCGAACAACTGGCGCATTTCACGCTGTACCTGCGCGTGGTCACGGCGCAGAAAGGCGCCGGCCTGCAGGTTTTCCAGCACGCTCATGCGCGCAAAAATCCCGCGTCCTTCGGGGACCATGGCGATGCCCTGGCGCAGCAGTTGGTCCGGGGCCTGGCCGAGTATCGAGCGCCCGGCAAAGCGGATCTCGCCCTTGGCCGCCGGCAGCAAGCCGGTCAAGGCCTTGAGGCTCGAGGTCTTGCCGGCGCCATTGGCCCCGATCAGCGTGACGCGTTCGCCCTCATTGATCTGCAGGTCCAGGCATTTGACGGCTTCGATGGCGCCGTAGCGCACCTGCAAACCCTCGACGTTCAACAGCGCTTCAGACATGCGCACTGGCTCCCAGATAGGCCTGGATCACGGCCGGATGCTGACGGACTTCGGCCGGCGCGCCGACAGCGATGACCTGGCCGTAATCCAGCACGCTGATGCGGTCGCATACACCCATCACCAACTTCACGTCATGTTCGATCAACAACAGCGTGTGGCCGTCATCGCGAATCTTTTCCAGCAGGCCACGCAGTTGCACTTTCTCGCTGGCGTTCATGCCGGCGGCCGGTTCATCCAGGGCCAGCAAACGCGGTTCGGTGGCCAGGGCGCGGGCGATTTCCAGGCGCCGTTGATGGCCATAGCTGAGGCTGTCGGCGCGGTAATTGGCAAACCCGGCCAGGCCTACATAGGCGAGCAACCGGTGTGCATGGGCGCGGGTCTGCGCCTCTTCTTCAAGGGCGCGACGATGGCGACTCAAGGCCGCCCACAGGCCATTGCGGGTGCGCACATGGCGCCCGACCATGACGTTTTCGAGGGTGCTCATGGCGTTGAACAGGCGGATATTCTGGAAGGTCCGCGCAATACCCGCCTCGGCGACCTGGTGCACGCTGGTGGGCTGGTAGTCACGGCCATCCAGCTGGAAGCGTCCGGAATCCGGGGTGTACAGGCCGGTCATCACATTGAAGAAGGTGGTCTTGCCGGCGCCATTCGGCCCGATCAGGCCGTAGATCTCGCCGGGCAGGATGCTCAGGCTCACATCGGCCAGCGCCGCTACGCCGCCGAAGTGCTTGTTGACGTGGTCAATCTGCAACAGAGGTGCGTTCATCGTGCCACTCCTTTGGGCCACAGCCCGGCAGGTCGGTAGAGCATCGCCAGGATCAGCGCCAATCCGTAGAACAACTGCCGGATGATTTCCGGGTCCACCAGCACCTGGCCGAACAACGCCTGCTGCAGCGGCCCCATGCTGGCGCGCAAGGCTTCGGGCAAGGCCGCCAGTAAGACGCAGCCGAGGATCACACCCGGGATATGGCCCATGCCGCCCAGCACCACCATCGCCAACACGGCGATGGATTCGTTGAGGGTGAAGGACTCCGGCGAAACAAAGCCCTGGAACGCCGCGAACAGTGCCCCGCTCACGCCGCCGAACGCCGCGCCGATCGCAAACGCCAGCAGCTTGAGGCGCACGGTATTCACCCCCATCGCCTGCGCGGCTTCTTCGTCTTCACGGATCGCCACCCAGGCACGGCCGATACGCGAACGCTCCAGGCGGATGCAGGCAAACAGGATCAGCACCACCAGCGCGGCGAACAGGTAGTAATACAGGTACACCGAGGGCAGGCGCAGGCCGAACAGTTCCTGGCTACGCCCCAAGTTCACGCCCAGCAGGTTGACCGGATCGACCTGGGCAATGCCTTTGGGGCCGTTGGTGATATTCACCGGACGGTCCAGGTTGCGCAGCAGAATACGGATGATCTCGCCAAAGCCCAGGGTGACGATGGCCAGGTAGTCGCCGCGCAGGCGCAGGGTCGGCGCGCCCAGCACCACACCGCACCCGGCGGCGAGCAGCGCGCCCAACGGCAGGATCAGCCAGATCGACGTATGCATGCCCGCAGGCAACAGCGCCATCAGTGCGGGAAACTGTTGCAGCAGATGGGGCGATGACAGCAACGCCGCCAGGTAGGCGCCCACCGCGTAGAACGCGATAAAGCCCATGTCCAGCAGCCCGGCGTAACCGACCACGATGTTCAGGCCGAGGGCGAGCATGATGTACAGCAGGGCAAAATCCAGGGTGCGCACCCAGGTGTTGCCGCCGGCATGCCCGACCACCCACGGCGCCAGCACCAGGGCGACCGCCAGCAACAGCAGGCCGAGGCTCGCGCGTTTGTTGGGTGTGAGTGAGTTGATCATGCGCGGGTCGCCAGACGTTCGCCCAACAGCCCGGAAGGACGGAACACCAACACCGCAATCAACACGATAAAGGCGAACACATCCTGGTAATTACTGCCGAACACACCGTGGGTGACCACGCCGAGGTAGCCGGTGCCCAGGGCTTCGATAAGGCCCAGCAACAGGCCGCCGAGCATCGCGCCCTTGAGGTTGCCGATGCCGCCCAGCACGGCTGCCGTGAAGGCCTTGATGCCCGGCAGAAAGCCCATGTAGAAATGCGCACTGCCGTAATTGCTCGCCATCATGATGCCGGCCAGCGCCGCCAGGGCACCGCCGATGGCGAAGGTGATCACGATAACGCGGTTGGGGTTGATGCCCATCAGGCTGGCGACCTGGGGATTTTCCGCCACGGCGCGCATGGCCCGGCCGAAGCGCGTGCGCTCCACCAGCACCAGCAGCGCGACCATCACCGCGAGGGCGATGGCGATGGTGGTCAGGGCGGTGACGTTGGTGATCGCCGGGTGGGTGGAAGCGCTGGCCAGCACTTCAATCGGCTCAAGCGGCAGCAACTGCGGGAACATCTGCGGGTTGCGCGTCCACACCAACATGGCGATGGTCTGCAGCAGCAACGACACGCCAATGCCGCTGATCAGCGGTGCCAGGCGTGGAGCATGGCGCAGACGGCGATAGGCGACGCGTTCGATCACCACCGCCAACACCGCACAAAAGGCCATGGCGACCAGCGTTGCGCAGAGCAGTACCAGTGCCGGCGGCAAGGCGGGCCAGGTGGCCTGCACCAGGCGAATCACTGACAGGCCCACCAACGCGCCGATCATCAACACATCGCCATGGGCAAAGTTGATGATGCGCAAAATGCCATAGACCATGGTGTAACCCAAGGCTACCAGCGCGTAGAGACTGCCCGTCATCAAACCGTTGAGCAGTTGTTGGATAAACCCATCCATCAGGACCCTAGACCTCAGTGCGTACAAGGGCGGCACACTAAGCATCTATTCTATTTTTATCAAATATCAGAAAGTCATATGGATATACCAAACCAATAACAGGCTATTTATGCCACAAATACGGCGCTTATGGCTCTTTATTCACATACAAAGTTAGTATTTAATTCAACACATGAATAAATCAGAACAGCTAGCCAATGACCCACCTCTGCGTGCCGTGCGCACGTTCGAAGCCTTTGCGCGCCATGGCGGGGTGAATGCCGCCGCACGCGAACTGGACGTGTCCGCCTCGGCCATCAGCCATCAACTGCACTTGCTGGAAGACTTCCTGCAGCAGCCCCTGACCCTGCGCCAGGGGCGCAACCTGGTGCTTACCGATGAAGGCCGTGAGTACTACCGCGCGATCCGCTCGGCATTTGCCGTGCTGCGCAGCGCCACCGAACACGTGCGCGAAAAGAGCGCCACGCGCCAGGTGACCATCAGCTTGATTCCCCTGTTTGGCATCAACCTGTTCATCCCTCGGCTGGCGAATTTCCTCAAGGACCACCCGGCGCTGGACATCAACGTGACCTACGCCAACCACCGCAGCTACCCCAGCGATGCGGCCGACCTGTCGATCCGTTTCGGCACCGGGCACTGGCCGGGCTATCACAGCGAGCCATTGATCTCCGGCGCGGTGACGCCCTATTGCAGCCGTGCTTTCCTGGCGCAACACGGCCCCATCGACAGCCCCGAGGCCCTGAGCCAATTGCCGCTGCTGCACGACGAAGAGCGCGGCACCTGGGGCCAATGGTTCGAGGCTGCCGAGGTCGACACCACCGCACTGAATGGACTGTTGCTGGAAGACGGCCAACTGGCGCTCACCGCCACCCTCACCGGCCTCGGCTGCGCCTTGCTGCGCGAGCCGTTGGTAGCGCCCTTGGTGGCGAGTGGTGAGTTGGTGAAGCTGTTTGATCTGGAGGTCAATGATGGCCGCCAGTACTACCTGTGCCGGCGGGCCAACAGCGAATTGTCGAGCGAGGGGAATGATTTGTATGACTGGATCAAGCGCAGCCTGATTGCTGACTGACCCACTGCAGGAGCGAGCTTGCTCCTACAGAAAAATGGATATCAGCTGCCGTTGCCGCCATGGGCTTCTTCGAAGAAGTAGTCCTTCCAGCTGGCGGCCTTGTTTTTCAGCACGCCCAGCGCCTGCAATTTCTCGGCATAGATATAGGTACGCTGCGGCACGATGGTGAAATCGATCTCCGGGTCCTGGACGATCTTCTCCACCAGGTCCAATGGCAACTTCGACTGTTCTACGCGGATATACGCCTTGGCCGCGGCGGGTTTGTCCGCCTTGATGATCTTCTCGGCTTCGGCCAGCGCGTCATAGAACGCCTTGTAGGTCTTGGGGTTCTCGTCGTGGAATTTCTGCGTGGTGTACAGCACGTTGAACGTCGCCTGGCCACCGAGGATGTCGTAGGAACTCAACACCTTGTGCACATTCGGATTGAGCAGTTCCTGGTACTGGAACGGCGGGCTGGAGAAATGCGAGTTGATCTCCGAACCACCGGCGATCAGCGCAGCGGTGGCGTCGGGGTGGGCCAGGCTGATGGAGATGTCGTCGAACTTCTTGTAGTTGGCATCGCCGAACTGCTTGGCGGTCTCGATCTGCAGCGTGCGCGACTGGAAACCCACACCCGCGGCAGGCACGGCGATACGGTCTTTTTCGGTGAAGTCCTTGAGGGTCTTCACGTTGGGGTTGTTGGTCAGCAGGTAGTTGGGCATCGAACCGAGGGAGGCGATGGCCTTGACGTTCTGCTTGCCCTTGGTACGGTCCCAGAGGGTCAGCATCGGTGGCACACCGGCAGAGACCACGTCGAGCGCGCCGGCCAGCAGTGATTCGTTCATTGCGGTCGCGCCGGAAATGCTGTTCCACTCCACCTTGATATCCAGGCCCTGCTCCTTGCCGTGCTTTTCGATCAGGTTCTGGTCGCGCACCACATCGAGAATCAGGTAGCCGATACCGAATTGCTGGGCGATGCTGATTTTGCCTTCGGCCTGGGCGCCGGGGCTGAGCAAGGCGCTGGCAGCAGCGAGAGACGCTGCCAGAAGAGTCAGGGAAGAACGCTTGAAGGTCATGGGAGGTCTGCCGCGCTTTTGAGAAGGTGAGCGAGGGTAGCCACGATTTTTAAGACGGGAAAAGAATATCGGGTTCTATTGTTATGCAAATAACCCACAAACAGGCGCGTGGCTGTTATTGTGCCGCGCTTTGAAAAGCTACCGAATACTGCGAGGAAGTGGACGTTGAACACTGACGAAAAAATGACCGGAGACCTGTTCGAGGTGGATAAGCGCCTGTCACTCAAACCCGTGGTGGACTTCAACGCCTACCTGCGCAGCGCGTTCGGCGACGGCCCGTGCAGCTGCATCCGCTGCACCAGCGGTAACGGTGATGAAAGCGGCTATGAGTTCCAGCACAGCTTCACCTTCGACGGTAAACCCACCCAGCGCCGATTCGCCAATACGGCAGGCAGCGATGTATTGCAAGTTTTGAAGAAAGCCTGGTTGTCGTACACCAAGGCCGAGTTGCCGCTGAGCGGTGTGCTGGCGCTGGATACGGTGAAGGAGTTTGTCGAACCGCAGTTGCACAAGCGCCTGACGCCGTTGTTTTTGGCCAGTGGTTTGGTCAAGGACGTAGACGGAGCGTTACAGGTTCAGCCGCAGGCAGCGTAAGCCACATTTTGTGGTGAGCGGGCTTGCCCCGCGCTGGGCTGCGCAGCAGCCCCAGAACCAGACAACCAAGTTCCGCCTGAAGGAAATCGATGCCTGTCATGGGGTGGCTTCGCCACCCAGCGCGGGGCAAGCCCGCTCACTACAATTGCACAGATGTGATTACTTACGCGCAGCCTCCCACTGCTTGAGCAGGTCGTTGTAGCCCACGGTTTCGCCTTTCGGTTTCTCGTTGGCCAGTTTCGGTTTCGGTGCGCCCGGCTGGTCGAACCAGTATTGCGCATCACGCTCGGGGTTCATTTTCGGGCCGCACACCGGCTGCACCTTGGAGCGCTCCAGGCGCGTCATGATCGCGTCCTGCTCCTTGGCCAGGTTGTCGAGCGCCTGTTGCGGGGTTTTCTCGCCGCTGGCGGCGGCGGCGATGTTACTCCACCACAGTTGCGCTAGGCGCGGGTAGTCCGGCACGTTGGTACCGGTCGGAGTCCACTCGACCCGCGCCGGGCTGCGGTAGAACTCCACCAGGCCACCGAGTTTCGGCGCCAGGTCGGTCATGGCCTGGGAGTTGATGTCGGACTCACGAATCGGCGTCAGGCCGACAATGGTTTTCTTCAGCGACACGGTTTTCGACGTCACAAACTGCGCATAGAGCCAGGCCGCAAGCTTCTGCTTCTCAGGCGTCGACTTGAGGAACGTCCAGGACCCCACGTCCTGATAGCCCTTCTTCATGCCCTTTTCCCAATAAGGCCCGACTGGCGAAGGTGCCATGCGCCACTTCGGCGTGCCGTCGGCGTTCACCACCGGCAGGCCCGGCTTGGTCATGTCGGCGGTAAACGCGGTGTACCAGAAGATCTGCTGGGCGATGTTGCCCTGGGACGGTACCGGCCCGGATTCGGAGAAGGTCATGCCCGCGGCCTCCGGTGGCGCGTAGGCTTTCATCCAGTCCACGTATTTCTGCGTGGCGAATACCGCGGCCGGGCCGTTGGTGTCGCCGCCACGGGTCACGCTGGAGCCCACCGGGTGGCAGTCCTCCACGCGAATGCCCCACTCGTCCACCGGCAAGCCGTTGGGCAAGCCCTTGTCGCCGCCACCGGCCATGGAGAACCAGGCATCGGTGAAGCGCCAGCCCAGGGACGGGTCTTTCTTGCCGTAGTCCATGTGCCCATAGATGCGCTTGCCGTCGATTTCCTTGACGTCTTCGCTGAAGAACTTGGCGATGTCTTCATAGGCCGACCAGTTCACTGGCACGCCGAGGTCGTAGCCGTATTTTTCCTTGAACTTGGCTTTCAGCTCCGGACGCTCGAACCAGTCGGCGCGGAACCAATAGAGGTTGGCGAACTGCTGGTCGGGCAGCTGGTAGATCTTGCCGTCCGGCGCGGTGGTGAAGGAGATGCCGATAAAGTCCTTGATGTCCAGGGTCGGCGAGGTGAACGCCTTGCCTTCATTGGCCATCAGGTCAGTGATGGATTCGGTCTTGCCATAGCGAAAGTGCGTACCGATCAGGTCCGAGTCGTTGACCCAGCCGTCGTAGATATTCTTGTCGGACTGCATCTGGGTTTGCAGCTTCTCCACCACGTCGCCTTCCTGCAGCAGGTCGTGGGTCAGCTTGATCCCGGTGATTTCACTGAAGGCCTTGGCCAGCACCTTGGACTCGTACTCGTGGGTGGTGAGGGTTTCCGACACCACGTTGATCTTCATCCCACGGAACGGTTCGGCGGCCTTGATGAACCACTTGAGTTCCTCGAGCTGCTGGTCGGCCGTGAGGGTGGACGGTTTGAACTCGCTGCCGATCCATTTTTTCGCAGCATCTTCGTACGCATCGGCCCAGGCCGAAGCGCTCAAACCGCTGAGGGCCAGTACGGCGGCCAATGAAATGCTATGTCGCAGCTTATTGTTCTTATTCAACATAGAGACCTCCTGGTTATTTTCAAACGGGACTACAGACGCCACCGCCCTGTGTAGGAGCCGGCTTGCCGGCGATAGCGGTTTCAAGATCGCCATCGCCGGCAAACCGGCGCCTACAAGGGCGCGGTATCCGCACTAGCCCCAACGCATCACACTCAACAGCCATACCAGGGAGAGCGCGGACGCCACCCAGATGCTCCAGTCGGTAGCGCCGATGACCAGCAAATGCAGGTAGGCGCTGCCGAGAAGACCGATAAACAAGCGATCACCACGGGTGGTGCTGATCGGTAAGAAACCGCGCCGGGGAATGCTCGGCGAGCGCAGTTCCCAAGTGGTCATACCCGCCAGGATCAGGGCTATGGCACCAAAGAACAGCGCAGTGGGGGTGGTCCAGGCCATCCATTCCATCATCGACTCCTCAGACCCGGCCCAGGGCAAAGCCCTTGGCCACGTGGTTGCGAACAAACCAGATCACCAGCATGCCAGGCAGGATAGTCAACACTCCCGCCGCCGCCAGTACGCCCCAGTCGATACCCGACGCCGACACCGTGCGCGTCATCACCGCCGCGATGGGCTTGGCGTTGACCGACGTCAGGGTGCGCGCCAGCAACAGTTCGACCCAGGAGAACATGAAGCAGAAAAACGCGGTCACACCGATGCCGGAGCCGATCAACGGGATAAAAATCTTCACGAAGAACTTCGGAAAGCTGTAGCCGTCGATGTAGGCGGTTTCGTCAATTTCCTTGGGTACGCCAGACATGAAGCCTTCCAGGATCCACACCGCCAACGGTACGTTGAACAGGCAGTGGGCCAGCGCCACCGCGATGTGCGTGTCGAACAAGCCGATGGACGAATACAGCTGGAAGAACGGCAGCAGAAACACCGCCGGTGGCGCCATGCGGTTGGTCAGCAGCCAGAAGAACAGGTGCTTGTCGCCCAGGAAACGGTAGCGCGAGAACGCATAGGCCGCCGGCAGCGCCACGCTCAGGGAGATCACCGTGTTCAGGCTCACGTAGTACAGCGAGTTGAGGTAACCGGTGTACCAGCTCGGATCGGTGAAGATCACCTTGTAGTTGGCCAGGGTGAAATCCTGCGGAAACAGCGTCAGCCCACCGAGGATTTCGGTGTTGCTCTTGAAGGACATGTTCAGCAGCCAGTAGATCGGCACCAGCAGGAACAGGATGTAGACCAGCAACGGGATTAGCTTGCGTTTGCTCATGTTGGCGGCCTCAGCGGTTGGCGTCGGAGTGGGTCATGGCGGTGTAGAACAGCCAGGACACCAACAGGATGATCAGGAAGTACACCAGGGAAAACGCCGCGGCCGGGCCCAGGTCGAATTGGCCTACGGCCATCTGGGTCAGGGTCTGACTCAAGAACGTGGTGGCGTTACCCGGCCCGCCGCCCGTGAGGACGAAGGGTTCGGTGTAGATCATGAAGCTGTCCATGAACCGCAGCATCACCGCGATCAGCAGCACGCTTTTCATCTTCGGCAACTGGATGTGTCGGAACACCGCCCACGCCGAGGCACGATCAATTCGTGCGGCCTGGTAGTACACATCCGGAATCGCCCGTAGGCCGGAGTAACACAGCAAAGCCACCAGCGACGTCCAGTGCCACACGTCCATCACCAGCACCGTGACCCAGGCGTCCATGGTGTTGGCCGCGTAGTTGTAGCTGATGCCCAACGCATTGAGGCTGTAGCCCAGCAAGCCGATGTCGGCGCGGCCGAAGATCTGCCAGATGGTGCCCACCACGTTCCACGGAATCAGCAGCGGGATGGCGAGGATGATCAGCACCAGCGACGACCAGCGGCCCTTGGTCGGCATGGTCAGGGCGATGGCGATGCCCAGCGGGATTTCGATCAGCAACACACAGGCCGAGTAGATGAACTGACGCAGCAGCGAGTCATGCAAGCGCGGGTCGAGCAGCACCTGCTTGTACCAGTCGGCGCCGACGAAGTAGCGGCTGGATTGGTCGAAGATGTCCTGCACCGAGTAGTTGACCACGGTCATCATCGGGATCACCGCACTGAACGCCACCAGCAGGAACACCGGCAGTACCAGCCACCAGGCCTTGTTGTTCTGCACCTTGTTCATGGCTGCACCTCCAGCAGGTAGTCGTCGGCGTACACCATCAGCCATTGCGCGGGAAAGCTGATGGAAGCCTTGCCTTCGGGCACGGGTTTGTCTTCGGCCAGGCGCACCTTGAGCAGTGCGCCATCGAGGTTAAGGGTGATGATCTTGTAGGTGCCGAGGTCTTCGAGATGAGTGACATCGGCCTGCAAGGCGTCAGGGTTGTACTCGTCCCACACGTGGATGAATTCCGGGCGGATGCCCACCTGCAATTTCTTGTAGTCGGTGTTGGCAATGCGTTGCTGCAAGGCCTCTGGCAGTGGCAGGTGAGTACCGGCAAACCGTACCCCGCCCGCCTCGGCCTGCACTTCGATCAGGTTCATCCCAGGGCTGCCGATGAAATAGCCGACAAAGGTGTGGCTCGGCCGTTCGAACAAGTCACGCGGTGTGCCGAACTGTACGATCTGCCCGCCGTACATCACCGCGATCTTGTCGGCGAAGGTCGAGGCCTCCAGCTGATCGTGGGTGACGTAGACCATAGTGATATTGAACTGCTCGTGAATCTGCTTGAGCTTGCGCCGCAGTTTCCACTTGAGGTGCGGGTCGATCACCGTCAGCGGCTCATCGAACAGGATCGCCGACACATCATCGCGCACCAGGCCACGGCCCATGGAGACTTTCTGCTTTTCATCGGCGGTAAGGTTGCGGGCCTTCTTGGTCAGCAGGTTTTGCAGGTCGAGGACCTCGGCGATCTCCTGCACCTTGCTGTGGATCTTCGCCTCGGCCATGCCCTGGTTGCGCAGCGGGAACGCCAGGTTGTCGAACACCGTCATGGTGTCGTACACCACCGGGAACTGGAACACCTGGGCGATGTTGCGTTTTTCCGGGGTGAGGTCGTTGACCACTTTGGTGTCAAACAGCACTTGGCCTTCGGACGGGCTGAGCAGGCCGGAGATGATATTGAGCAACGTCGACTTGCCGCAGCCCGACGGCCCGAGCAAGGCGTAGGCACCGCCCTGCTCCCATACGTGGTTCATTTCCCGAATGGCGTAGTCCTCAGGGCCGCTCGGCGTAGGGCTGTAGCTATGCGCCAGGTTCTGCAAATGGATTTCGGCCATCAGGCAACCCTCGCGACACGGCGCCCGGGAGCCTGGACCAAACGGCCCTGACCATCGAACACAAACAGTTTATGGGTGGGGATGTACACGCGGATCGGCGCGTCAACGTCGTATTCGTGCACCCCCGGCAGGTGCAGCACCAGCAGGAAGTGTTCGCTGCGCACATGCAGGAAGGTTTCCGAACCACTGATCTCCGCGACTTCCACGGTCACCGCCAGCTCCAGGTCGTCGTCGTTGCTCGGCACCAGGCTGATATGGCTGGGGCGTACGCCGAAACGGAATTCGCCTTCGCCGATGGGGCGCAGGTCGACGTTCAGCGGGAAGTGCACGAAATTGGCGAAGCTGACTTCATTGCCGCTGATGCGCCCCGGCATCAGGTTGATCGGCGGCTCGGAAAACAGTTCGGCGGCCAGCACGGTTTGCGGCTGGTGATAGACCTCGGCAGCCTTGCCGCTCTGGATCACCCGGCCTTCGTGCAGGATGGTGGTGGTACCGCCCAGGGCCAGGGCTTCGTTGGGTTCGGTGGTGGCGTAGATCGCAATGGTGTGGCGCGCGGCAAACAGCTCGCGCATTTCCTGACGCAGCTCTTCGCGCAGCTTGTAGTCCAGGTTCACCAGCGGTTCATCGAACAGGATCAACTCGGCGTCCTTGACCAGTGCACGCGCCATGGCCGTGCGTTGCTGCTGGCCACCGGAGAGTTCCAGCGGGTGGCGCTGGAGAAACTTCTCGATGCGCAACATCTTCGCGGTCTCCAGCACCTTGCTCTGGATCAGCTCGTTGGACACACCGGCCTGGCGCAACGGCGAGGCGATGTTCTCGAACACCGTCATGGTCGGGTAGTTGATGAACTGCTGGTAGACCATCGACACGTTGCGCAGGCGCACCGGTTTTTGCGTGACGTCCACGCCGTTCATCAGGATGCGGCCGCTGTCGGGCTTGTCCAACCCGGCCATCAGGCGCATCAGGCTGGTTTTGCCGGACAGCGTGCGGCCGAGCAAGACGTTGAAGGAACCGGCTTCGAAACGCAGGTTGGCGTCGTCGATCCAGGTCTGGCCTTCGACAACGCGGGAGACATGTTCCAGGGTCAATGACATGACACGACCTTTTTATTATTGGAATGAATCTGGCCAGGTGTCAGAGCGAGTTTCGTGCCAAAACGGCAAGTGGTTGATGTGTAAAGAAATGGGGTAAAGCGGATGTTCGGGAGTGAACACTTCGGGTGAACAACTGAACAGTGCTGGGGTTGACAATGAACAGTTCTGAACAACACTCTCATGCCTAACACAGACTAAATGTGGGAGCTGGCTTGCCTGCGATAGCGGTGTACCCGTAGCAAATGAGCAAGCTGACCCACCGCTATCGCAGCGGTGCGACGACTCGACAAGCCAGCCTCCCACAGTTTGATCCGGTTTCAACCGCTGAATAGTGCAAGACCCCATAACAATAAAAAGAAGGTCAACATGGCCGAACCCTTGGCTCACGACACCCTTATCCAGGAATCCTGGCGCCGTTGCCGCGCCTTCGGCCTGGACCACCAGAGCACGCCCAGCTTCGACCAGCTCCCCGCCGAGGGCATCAGCCAATTGCTGGAGAGCCAGCACTCGCTGGTGCAGACCACTCACCAGGAAGTGCTGCCCTACTACGAAAACATCCTCAGCAACTCCAACTGCCTGATCATGCTGGCCGACAATCAGGGCCAGGTGCTGACCAGTTGGGGCACCCAGCGCTTTATCGAGCCCAAGCTGGCCCGTGGTTTCAACCCCGGCGCCAGTTGGATGGAACGCTCCAGCGGCACCAATGCCATCGGCACCGCACTGGCCTGTGCCCAGGCGGTGCACATCGAGCACGACGAACACTTCCTGAAGGCCAACCGTTTCATGACCGGCTCGGCGGCGCCGATCTTCGATGCCCAGCGCGAGATCATCGCGGTGCTGGACGTGTCCAGCGACAGCTACCTGCCGCCCTCCCACACCCTGGGCATGGTCAAGATGATGAGCCAGACCGTGGAGAACCGGCTGATTCTCAACCTGTTTCGCGGCGAGCACTTCCAACTGACCTTCAATACCGGCCTGAGCAACCTGGATAGCCAATGGGCCGGCCTGCTGATCTTTGATGAAAGCGGCCAGGTGCTGTCGGCCAACCGGCGTGCCGACAACCTGCTGGGCATCAGCCTGTCGCGGGTAATGATCGACAGCTTGTTCAAGGTGTCGCTGCTGGAGTTGTTGAACCAGCCGGAAGGGCTGCCCTTCTCCCTGCAAGCCGCGGGACGCAACCGGTTCCAGTGCTTGTTGAGGCGGCCCAGGCAAACGCCGGTGCAGGCGCGGGTGTTCACTGAGCCGGCGCCGCCCAAGCCCACCGCGATTGGCCTCAAGACCCTGCATTTCGGCGACGTACGCGTGGAGAAAGCCGTGCGCCAGGCCGAACGCTTGCTGGAAAAGGATATTCCGCTGCTGATCCACGGTGAAACCGGGGTGGGCAAGGAAGTGTTCGTCAAAGCCCTGCACCAGGCCAGCTCGCGCAGCCAAAAGGCATTTATCGCAGTGAACTGCGCGGCGATTCCCGCCGAACTGGTGGAGTCGGAACTGTTCGGCTACGAAAAAGGTGCCTTTACCGGCGCCAATCAGAAAGGCAGCATCGGCCTGATCCGCAAGGCCGACAAGGGCACGCTGTTTCTCGACGAGATCGGCGACATGCCGCTGCCGACCCAGGCCCGCTTGCTTCGGGTGTTGCAGGAACGTTGCGTGCAACCGGTGGGCAGCAGCGAATTGTTCCCGGTGGATCTGCGCATCATCTCGGCCACCAACCGCGCGCTGCGCGAGCTGGTTCAAGCGGGGCGTTTTCGTGAGGATCTGTACTACCGCATCGGCGGCCTGACCCTGGAATTGCCGCCGTTGCGCGAGCGCACCGACAAGCAGGCGCTGTTCCAGCAGCTGTGGCAGCAACACCGTGAGCCGACCCAATGGGCGGGCCTGAGCACCGAAGTACTGGCACTGTTCGAACAGCACCCGTGGCCGGGGAATCTGCGCCAGGTGAGCAGCGTGTTGCAGGTGGCGCTGGCGATGGCGGAAGAACAGCCCATTCGCCCGGAGCATCTGCCGGATGATTTTTTTGTCGACTTGAAAGTGGAACCACCGCAGCCCATCAGTGAGTACCTGGATGACAGCATCGACCTGAACCAGCGCCTCAAGGCCGTCGGTGGAAATATCTCCCACCTGGCGCGCGAACTGGGGGTGAGCCGCAATACCCTGTACAAGCGCCTGCGCCAGCCCTAGCGCGGCTTGACCACCACCAGCAGGTCGGTGAAGTACTCCACCTGGATCGGCAGGTTATCGGCCAATGACGACAGCGCAGCTGCCGTATCGTCGAGCTTGAACACGCCGGACACCCGCAGGTTCTGCAAGGCCTGGGGGTCGAAGCGCAGCAGGCCGTGGCGATAGCTGGCCAGCGTTTGCAGCACGTCGCTCAGGGGTTGGTCGTTGACCTTGAGCAGGCCACGGGTCCAGGCATCGGGGTCGCTGTCGTTGACGGCTTGCGGCGGCTGCGCGCGACCGTGATCGAGGACCGAACGCTGCCCGGCCGTAACCTTGACCCCATCACTGGCTTCACCTTTGACGGCCACGCTGGACTCGATCACCGTGACCACCGTGGTGCCGTCTGCCACACGCTTGACCAGATAACGCGTGCCCAATGCCGTGGCCGTGCCCTGGTCGGTGCGGACCACGAAGGGCCGTTGCGCATCCTTGGCCACTTCCACCCAGAGCTCGCCTTGCAGCAGTTCGATCACCCGTTGATGGCCGTCGAATTTCACATCCACCGCCGAGTTGCTGTTGAGCTGCAACTGGCTGCCATCTTCGAGGGCGATCTGCCGGCGCTCACCGACGCCGGTGCGCTGGTCGGCCATCCAGATCGGCAGGTGCTGCAAGCCCAGCCAGCCGCACAAGACCACGCCGAGCAAGCCCACCGCCTGTACGCCGCGCGGACGTCGCGGTGCGAATGCGCGGTTCAGGGCCACGCGGGCGGGCTTCGCGGGCACTGTATCGAGGCTGCCCCACAAGGCGCGCATGCGTTCGATGGCCACGGCGTGACGCGGGTCGGCCTCGCACCAGGCGTTGAACGCCAGGCGATCGGCATCGGTGACGTCCTCGTCGTGCAGGCGGGTCAACCACTGCGCCGCTTGCTGGATGATGTGTTCGGTGCTCATACCAGTGGGTCTGCCGGGTGCAGGCTGTGGTAGCAGTGCACCAGGGCGCTGGAAATGTAGTTCTTCACGGTGCTGGCCGACACGTCCAGGCGCGTGGCGATCTCGCTGTAGGTCAGGCCATCGAGGCGACTCAACAGGAACGCTTCGCGGGCCTTGGCAGGCAGCCCGGCAAGCATCTCGGCGATGCGTTCCAAGGCTTGCAACGCCACATGAATCGCAGCCGGGTCGGGCATGCCGGCGTCCTCGCACTGGATCGCCAGGGCTTCCATATAGGCTTTTTCGATGCGGCGACGACGGGCGCCGTCGATCAATAGCCGCCCTGCCGTGGTGGCGAGGAAGGCGCGAGGCTCCTTGATATTTTGCGGTTCGGCCAGCATCAGCACACGGATGAACGCGTCGTGGGCCAGGTCGGCGGCATGCTGGGAACAGCCGAGTTTCTTGCGCAGCCAACCATGCAGCCAGCCGTGGTGCTCGCTGTACATCGCCGTGAGGGTCTGCTGCCGGACGGAATCGCCCAGCGCGGCCGGAATGTCATGCATGCGCAAAAAGATCTCAAATGGGAAGTGTTACCAATTGCGCAAACAATGCCAGTAAATCGCTGTAGGAGCAAGGGCCGCTCCTATGTCGGAGCTACCCAATGAAATGGAGGTGTTTTAAAAATTACGTTCCTTTAGCGCCAGCTCCAGGACACGCCGGTGTAGATGCCACGGCCATCTGCCGGCGTGGAGCGCGCGACGTCCAAGCCTTTGTCGTCGTAACCCGGCGTGACGGTATTGGCATAGCGCCGGTTGGTCAGGTTACGCAGGTCGACCCAGGCTTGCCAGTCTTGCTTGGGCGCGTCGTAACCGAAGGTCGCGCCGAGCAGGGTGTAGGACGCAGCGTAGTAAGAGTTTGCGTAGTCCACTGCCACCCTGGAGGAATACTCGGTATTGAGGCTGGTGTAGAAGCCCGTCGGGTGGCTGTAGCGCACTTGGGCCTGGTAGTAGTGCTTGGGGATGCCCGGCAAGGTGTTGTCGCCGAAACGGTCATCGTCGCGGTAGTGGAAGTCGCTGAAGGTGTAGGCCTGGCGCAGGGCGACCTGGCCGTTGCGGCCACCGTCCCACAACGGGCTGAGCAGGCTCAGCTCAACGCCTTGGTGCAAGGTGGGGCTGGCGTTGGACTCGGCAACGATGGCATTGCTGGTGGAGGTTTGCGCCTGGGTTTCCACGGTGAGCAGCTCGTGGCGTACTTCGGAGCGATACAGCGCCAGGTCCCATTGGCCGAGCCAGGCTTCGCCACGGCCGCCGATCTCCAGGGTGGTGGCGGTCTGGTTTTTCAGGCTCACGCCTTCGCGCTGCAAGCCGGTGGCCGCTCCACTGCCTGCGGGGAAGTATTTGTTCGAACCCCAGATCATCGACCACGCATGCGGCGGCTCCACCGACCGGCTCAGGTTGCCGTACACCTGCAATTGCGGGGTGAAGTCATAGCGCAGGCCGATGCGCGGCGCGTAGTCCCAGTCGTGCTGGCTCAACGGTGCCTGGCCTTCGGGATAGGTGACCTGGGTTTCGCGGCGGGTGTAGATCGCGGCCAGGCCGGTGGTCAGCCACAGGTCGGGAATCAGTTCCAGGTCGTTGCCGATGTGCAGCACGGTATCAGAGCCCAGGTAGCTGTAGTCGCGGGTCTTGGTGCCGGGGGCGTAGAGGGCAGTGTTGCCGGCCGGCGTACGCACGTATTCCGAGGCGCCGTTGTTGGGCATCGCCTGGGTGGTGCGCAGACCGAGGGTGGTTTTGCTGTCGTGACCGAACAGCGTGTCCTGGCGGATGTAGTTGAGGGTGCTGCTGATGTCGGTGTAGGCGACTTTCAGGCGGTTGGTGCCTTCACGCAGGTCCATCGGATAGTCGTGATAGGCCAGCCCGAGTTCGACCCGGGCATCGTCATCCAGCTGCAAGGTGGTCTTGTTGGCGATCCAGGTGGAGCCCGGTTGCAGGCGCTTGGAATCGCGGTCGGCATTGAGGCTGGCAGCCGCGCGTGGGTCGTGGCTGATCTGGTAACGCGTGAGTTTGCCCGGCGTGTCGTTCGTGGTTTCGCGGTAGCGGAAATAGAAGCGGGTTTCCAGGTCCGGGTTGAAACGATAGCCGAAGTTGGCGGCCACGCCCTTGCCGGTGGCGGCGCTCTGGTGCTGGTAACCGTCGGATTCGGAGTCGGTGAGGCTGATGTAATAGTCGGCATCCCCCAACACCTGGCCGGAACTGATCTCGCGCTGGGCGTAGCCTTTGCTGCCCGCCTCATAGCGCAGTTGCAGCTTGGGCGCATCGTAGCCCGTGCGGGTCACGTAGTTGACCGCGCCGCCGAGGGCCAGGGCACCCTGGTCGAAACCGTTGGCGCCGCGCAGCACCTCTACCCGGCTTTGCCACAACGGGTCTTTCAGCTCGTAAGGGGTGCCGCCAGGACCGGTCAGCGGCAGACCGTCGAACATTTCGTATACGCCAGACGCATGGGCGCCGGGGCTGCGGTTCAGGCCCGAACCACGAATCGAGAGTTTCACCCCTTCGTTATTCGCCGCCTTGGCGTACACCCCGGGCTGGTACTTGAACACGTCTTCGTTGGTGCTCACCCGGCCCTGCTGCACGCTGTTCATGTCGATGTAGTTGGTAGCGCCGGGCACGCTCTTGAGTTGCGCCTGGGCCACTTCGCTGGCGCTGGCCTCGCTGCTGGTCACTTCGACCGGGGCCAATTGCAGGTCTTCGGCGTGCACCAGCGAGCTGAACGTCAGGGCGGCAAGAAGGAACGGAGGGTGGCGCAACAGCATGGGGCAGGTCCTTGGAATTCGGGGGGCACGAGGTGGGAAGACGGGGACGCCCGCCAGGTCACTCCTTATTAACGGACCAGACCCTTCCCACAACAGCGTCGGACCGGGATTATTTGTTAAGTCCAAAATCGAATTAACACATGCAAACTCAGTATTTAAAGAAATAACCGCCAAGCATTACTGTGGAGCCACTGAGTCACCCACGTACCACGAGACCGCACCCATGCAGACATTCGCCACCGTCATCGACTTCACTCTCCACCGCAAACGCCGCCAAGCGCGTGCAGCGGCCGAGCTGATGTGGGCGATGTACGCAGCGCGTGCCGGGCTGGCGGTGTTTACCGCTCAGGCCGCCCCGTCCAGCGATACGCGCCGGGCGTAAGGCCGATGAACTTCCTGCACGTGCTCCCCGAACCGCCTGAACCCCTGCCCAAACCCAGCACCGACGACGATGTGATCAGCCTGTGCGTCGCCCATAACCTGCAACGCCTGCGCAGTAAACGCCACTTGTCTCTGGATGGATTGGCACGCGCCTGCGGCGTGAGCCGGGCGATGCTGGCGCAGATCGAATCCGGGCGCAGCGTGCCGTCGATCAAGGTGCTGTGCAAGATTGCCAAGGGCTTGAAAGTGTCAGTGGCGGCGTTCCTGGAAGACCGCGCCTTTGAGGGCGTGGAAGTGCTGCCGGCGCAACAGAGCAAGCGCCTGGTGAGTGCCGATGGCGCGTTTATCAGCCGTGCGCTGTTCCCCTACGATACCGCACGCCAATCCGAGTTCTACGAGATCCGCCTGCGGGCGCTGGGCGAAGAAGTTTCCGAAGGCCACGGGCCCGGCATCCAGGAGAATCTGGTGGTGGCCCAAGGCGTGCTGGAAGTCAGCGTCAACGACGAGCGCTACCTGCTTTCAACCGGCGACTCGATCCTGTTCTACGCCGACCAACCCCACCGCTACCGCAACCCGGCGGACAGCGAGGCCGTGGCGTTTCTGGTGATTACCTACCCCGAACGCCTGGATTGACCGGGATTGAAATGCAAAACGCCCCGAATGGTCGGGGCGTTTTTTTGGGTGCGGAACCTATCAGCAGGTGCAGCACATCATCGGCATGCCGTTGCAGCTCATCATCATCGGCATGGCGCAGTCGTTCATCATTTTGTTCATCAGCATGCAGCAGTTTTTCATCATGTCCATGCTCATGCCGGGCATCGGCATCATTTTGCACATCATGCTGTCGCCCATCATGGTGCATTCCATCATGCAGGTCATCATTGGCATCGACATGCCCATGGACATCATCGGCATCATCGGCATCATCGGCATCATCGGCATGTTCATGCCGGTCATCATTTTCATGGCATCGGCCGACATGCACATCATCGACATGTTGGCGCACTGCATCATCATCGGCATGCCACAGTTCATCATCATCGCCATCATTTCGGCGTTGGTCTTGAACTGAGCCATGTCCATGCCGGCAGCCGGCTTCATGGTGCACATCATGGCGTCCGCAGCCATTTCGCACTTCATGGTGGCCATCATCATCGGCATGCCCATCATCGGCATCATTGGCATGGCGGTGTTCATCGGCATCTGCATTGCATTCATCATGTTCGAAACTCCGTAATCGACAGGAAATGAGTAAGTTCTGGGGCCGATTCTAGAGACGCCAGACGGCGGCGCAAGACGGCGGCAGAGCAGCAGGAATGGATGTTCGGAAGGAAGCTTAGCTGAAGAAAACAGCTGCCATGGATGCGATGACAGTCATTTCGATGCTATTGCATCCCGATTGATCGTTACCCGCTCTAAATCGACGCGATGGATATTCGATCCTGGAATCTCGACCAATCTTATGGAAATAAACGATCTAACAGGCCGAAGCGCGCCTCAAGGTTTGCCCAGCGCTTGCATCAGTTCCTCCGCTTCCGAGCCTGGCGGCAGCCGGAAACCGTACATTTCCTCCTCCGCCAGGATGTCGTCCAACGCCTCGAGCAATTGCGCTTCGGTTGGCGAGTCACGCAGCAGCTTGTGCGCTGGCAGTAACAGTTCGGAGGCAACACCCTGAACACTCGCCGCATCGATTACGGCAAAGAGGATAAAACGCAAACGTATTTCGCGATCAGTAGGCCAAACCGTCTTTCGCTTACCCATTGGTGCAGGCCTCTATGTTTCGGAAAAATCCGAGGCTATTGAGGACCGCAGGGTGTTTCAAGCAGGGGGAGGTAAGATAGGCAACTTCCTACAGAAGAAAGGGAATAACCGTACCGAACATTCACGAGGGCCAAGCGCTTGCGGGTCGTGCTGACGTTTGTCGCGTACCGGTCAAACGATCATTGCACCGGCAGGAAATTCATCAGCAACAAGCTCTGCGCGTAGTTGAGGCCTATACGCCGGTAACGCTCATCGAGCATCTGGGTCAGCAAGTCGAGGCGCGCGACGATCTTGCCGAACTCCACTGCAAAGCTGAGGTTGCTGCCCTCCTCCGATATCTCGTTGGAAAACAGCAGTAGCACCCCATTGGCGTCCTGACGCTTGCTCAGCAGCCAGGTGGCTTTCTCGATATTACGCGCGGCATTGCTGACGAACTGCGGGTTGATCGAATCGGTGATATAGAACTCAGTGCGCCCACCGTGGGCGGTCACGATCATGCTGCCGATCGCATAGATAAACGCCCCGACCCGATCGCCTTTGAATTCCGGGCTCAAGGAATAACTCAGGGCCACCAGGTCCCGACGCTCCCCCAGCGCCGGCAGGGTTCGCCGCTGCTCGATGGCCTGGCGAATCTCCCGGGCAGCGCTCACCGCATCCGGGTAACCCGACTGACGCCACTGGCTGGGGTTACGCAGATAGAGCTTGTTCATCAGCAAATACAGGCTTTGCAGGTTGTCGCGCATGCCCAGCGTCGCCATGCGGTCGACACTGGTCTGAAAGAACTCATCGGGCTTGCCATTGCTGAACTGCTTGGCGATATCCCGTCCCTGTTGCTGGCTGCAACCACTGGCACAGAGCATTAACACCGCGGCCAGCAGCAAGGGCTGGCGCATCCGTCGAATGTTGAAACAAGGAAACGTGCGATCCATCGGCACCCGGTCTGAATTCATCTGCCCACGCGGGAATCGGCGGGGCTGCGACAGAGATAGAGCGGATAAATCCAAAAAAGTGCGATGAAGGTGGGGAGATAGTTGTCAGCAGGGCACGCCGGGAGCGGTGAAAAGGCCCCATCGTGAAGATTTATTTCCAGGGTCTATACTGATTGCAACAGTTGCGTGCGTTGTCGGCGATCCAGGTGGTATTTGAGCCGTTGAACGGCCTGGCGTGTTCGTCTACATCGCCCACGGCATACTGACCAGCAACTGTACTTGAGGGTGACGGCAATGAAACATCCAATTCGAGCGCAAATGGTTGTTCAAATGATTTGCCTGCTTTCGGTGGCGCAGCTTTTTTGCTGAGCAACGTATCACTGCCTTGAAAATCGGCTGCCGTTGCAGCGGTGAGAGGTATTGCCCGCAACCTGCCGATAATCCGGCCCGACATTCCTCTGCCGGGCCAGAACGTGCAGCTACAGCAAGACCCTGGCCAACATGCCCAGGGCGCCCAGGCAAAACCCGATCAATGCGCCGCGCCCGGGGACTTCATGGAACAGCGCCCAGATCACCACAGGCTCCAGTAGCAATAACGAGGTGATCGACACCACCGTCCCCCCCAGATGTCACCGATCGCACCCGTTGTTTGGAACAACCAGGGTTGGGCCGGCGAACAAGGCATTAAAAATTTGCAGCCACCCTCGCCGCCTCCCTTCGTGATCGGGCTATGATCGGTCCATATGAACCGGACGCCCAATGCCCCATGCCTGTCGACCTGCAAGCGCTCTATCCCAAACTGATCCACTTGATGCTGGATACGGTCTTCGTCGTCGACGGTGATAACGTAATTGTCTTCGTAAGCGATGCCTGTGAGGCACTGCTCGGCTACCGTGCCGAAGAGCTGACGGGCACCCTGATCACCCATTACATGCACCCGGAAGACTTGGCGCGCACCCGCGCCTCCATTGTCCGGGTCATGAATGGCCAACCCCATGTCGACTTTCGCAATCGTTATCTGCGCAAGGATGGCAGCGTCGTGCACATCCTGTGGGCGGCCTTCTGGTCCGAAGAGGTAGGCGCGCGAATCGGCGTCGCACGAGACGTGACCGCGCTCACCCAGGCCGAGGAGGAGCTACGCTTCCTCGCCCATCATGATCCGCTGACAGAACTCACCAACCGATCGCTGTTCAATGACCGGCTGGATCAGGCCCTGCACATCGCACGAAGTCACAACCACACCCTGGCGTTGCTGTTTCTGGACATCAATGACTTCAAGGGCATCAACGACGTGCATGGCCATGCCATGGGTGATCGCGTGCTTTGCGTGATTGCCCGACGACTGGAGCGCTGCGTGCGCGAGACCGACCTGGTCGCTCGGATGGGCGGTGATGAATTCACGGTGCTGATCACGGATATCCGGTCGCCGGATGCGGTTGCCGGCAAGGTGGCGCAGATACTCGCGGTCATGGCTGAGCCACTGGGGGCTGAGTTTGGCGGGGTGAAAATGCCGTCCTGCAGTGTGGGCGTGGCGTTCTATCCGAGGGATGGGGAGGATGCGGACACGCTGTTGAGTCATGCGGATGGGGAGATGTATCGGGTGAAACGGCAGCGGTTTGCGAGTGAGTGATCAGTGAAGGTCGAGTCAAGCGCTGCATGACCCGCAGCCGACGAACAGCGTGAAAGAATTCACATTTATAGAAAACGAAGATTGAAGCTCAAAAATTGACCAAATAATATTTTGCCCCAACCGAGCACCACCTTTATACGGATATTGCTCTGCACCAGCTCGGGTGCCACGCGTGTGCAGACAATAAAACATTGAGGTTTGCCATGCGTCTTTCCAAGCTCGCTCCATCCGCCGCTTTGTTCAGCCTGATCTCCCTATCAGTCCAAGCCGCTGACTTGAGTGCTCTGACGGGTGCTCTTTCTTCTGCTCTGGGTGGAGCAAACACCACCACCAACAACACCGGTTACTCCAACAACGCTTCCTCCTGCCAGCAACAGGTCCGGGACTTGCAGGCAAACATCAATGCCGCCAATGCCAAGGGCGATACGTTGCGCGCTACCGCCTATCAAGCCGCCCTGACACAAACAAACAAAAGCTGCAGCAATTCCAGCTACAACGCCCAAGCACAAGTTGACACCAACCCACAGCACCAACAAAACGTGAATAAGGCAGCCGACGCGATCAATGCCATTGGCGGCCTGTTTAAGTAAGCCGGAAAATCGATGTGAAAGGCCCGCGATCGCGGGCTTTTTTAACGCTGCAGAGCTGGCCGTGAGATCTTCAAGCGGATCATGTCGAAACACGATGCGCATGGCGGTTCTCATGGAACGGACATTGGGTTCAGTGATGATGGCCAGTATTTGAGTGGCGGTTATTTTTTCGCGGAAACCATTCAACACCGCACCGACTGCTTCGGATGCATACCCAGCCCCCATCCATTCGTCGCCAGGCACGCTTGATACCTCAATATCGACGCGGCGCTCCCCTTCACCAACGATTGGATTGAGTTGCGGAATCCACCTGAAACGAGCGAAAACGATCAGGCGTTCAACCGAAAGCGTCATCGGATGCCAGACACACAAAAGTGCATCGACTCCCCGGGTATCAACCCAACGGAACAGAATTGCGTGAAGTCCTTTTTGTTTTCTTTTGCTTGGCCTCCAGAAACGCGCCCCAATCTTCCATCGCGTGCAAAATCGGTGAAAGGGTAACGCCCAACGTGGAAATACTATATTCGACCCTAGGCGGAATTTCGCCAAAATCCTTGCGGATAACCACACCGTCTTCCTCCAGCTCACGCAATTGTTGGGTAAGGGTTTTCGGCGATATGCGCCCCAGATTTCTCGCCAGCTCACCAAACCGTTGTGTGTCTTCAAGCAGGAAGTGAATGATCATTACCTTCCACTTTCCTCCTATGACTTTCAGGGTCGTTTCTACGGGACAACTTGCATTCTTTTTAGCAACGGGCATGGTAGGCCTCAGTATCATTTAGGAAACTAGTATCCTGAATGTAAGTACTTGCGATTTCAGTACGCAAGACCTAATTTGTTTGGGCAAGAATAAAGTGCCCTCGTTGAATTGTTGGCACAACACTAGCACCAAATTTTGACATCTGAGGTAACAAAATGGCGAGCACCAATGGAATGCTGGATGCAGACGATGCGGTAATTCTTCTTATCGATCACCAAAGCGGCCTATTCAACACCGTGCGCGATGTACCCGTTCCCGATCTTCGCAATTACGTAATAGCCATCGCGAAAACCGCGACCTTACTGAACATTCCAGTGATCACCACCGCATCGGTACCGGATGGCCCCAACGGCCCGTTGATTCCAGAAATCCATCAGCATGCTCCCCACGCGGTATACGTGCCACGCACCGGACAGATCAATACCTGGGACAACCCTTTGTTCGTTGATGCGGTCAAGAAGACCGGTCGTAAAACATTGATCATCGCCGGCACTCTCACCAGCGTTTGCATGGCTTTTCCTGCTGTAAGTGCGGTGCGAGAAGGTTACAACGTTTATTGTGTGGTAGATGCTTCAGGCAACTGGAGCAAGTTGGCGACCGACACCACAATCGCACGTGTCACCCAGGCGGGTGCAGTTCCGACAGACACTTTCGCTATAGTTGCTGAGCTGATGCGAACGTGGAACCGTCCTGAAGGCTCGCGTTTCGCTGAAATCCTTGCCGAGCATGTTTGTCCGGAATACAAGTGCCTTATGGAAAGCTATAGCAAAGCCCAGGCAGTGGCTAAGGACGGTCCTGAGACGAATCTAGACAAATACAAGTAAATCCGTGTGACGGTTGAAAATAGAGGGACGCTTCGGCGCCCTCTTTTAGATCCCGCAAGTAAAGGTGTTGAGAGAGTTTTGTGAGGTATGAAACCTGCTTAATTAGCTCAGATTAAGATAACTTCAGCTCCAGCATCGTTACTTTGGAAACAGTTACCAAGCGCTTGCTGCTACGCTGTTCACTCTCAGGAGGTTTACCGAGGAACTGGCGCGACCGCCAAGCCTTCCAAATAGGCAAAGTTTCGGAACTCATAACCGAAAGTTCAGGAACTCCTGCCGCTTGCCCAGTTCTGCCTCCTACCCCCAGAAACACGAAAGCCCCGCATGTGCGGGGCTTTCGTTTGAATCTTGGCGGGAAACCAGGGATTCGAACCCTGGAGACGCTATTAACGTCCGCCGGTTTTCAAGACCGGTGCATTCAACCACTCTGCCAATTTCCCTTGTGCATCACAGGATTATAGTAGCCTATCCCGTCTCAGCGGGCGCCATAATACCCGAATGAAACACACTGTCAAACTCTCGCCATCGCTTGTTACAGAGCGTCTGTTATGATCTTTGCGACTGAACGTTTCAAAACCGAAGGAGTGTCGCCATGCGCGAACAGAATTACGCAGTGAATGGTAACGCGCAGGCTGAGCAGCTTGAAGTCAGCCGCGTGTTGCGCAACACCTATGGCTTGCTCGCCCTTACCCTCGCATTCAGCGGCGTGATGGCGTTCGTGGCTCAACAGATGCGCGTCGGCTACCCGAATATCTTTGTCGTGCTGATCGGCTTCTATGGTCTGTTCTTCCTGACCAACAAGCTGCGTGACTCGGCCTGGGGCCTGGTGTCGGCGTTTGCCTTGACCGGTTTCATGGGCTTTATCCTCGGCCCGATCCTCAACCGTTACCTCGGCATGGCCGGTGGTGCGGAAGTGGTCAGCTCGGCGTTTGCCATGACGGCCCTGGTGTTTGGTGGTCTGTCGGCCTACGTGCTGATCACCCGCAAGGACATGAGCTTCCTGGGTGGCTTCATCACCGCGGGCTTCTTCGTGTTGCTGGCGGCTGTGGTTGCAAGCATGTTCTTCCAGATCAGCGGCCTGCAGCTGGCGATCAGCGCAGGTTTTGTGCTGTTCTCCTCGGTGTGCATCCTGTTCCAGACCAGCGCTATCATCCACGGTGGTGAGCGTAACTACATTATGGCGACCGTCAGCCTGTATGTGTCGATCTACAACCTGTTTATCAGCCTGTTGCAGATCTTCGGCATCATGAGCCGCGACGACTGATCGCTGGCGCAATAAAAAATGCCCCGTATCGAAAGATACGGGGCATTTTTTTTTACGTGATCAAAGGCAGCCGATCAGTACTGGTTGGGTTCCATTTCCAGATCGACCTTGAAACGCTCTGCAATGTCCTGCTGGATACGCCGGGCCAGATTGGCGATATCGTGCCCCGAGGCACCGCCATAGTTGACCAGCACCAGCGCCTGCAACTTGTGCACGCCGGCATCGCCGTCACGAAAGCCTTTCCAGCCGGCCTTGTCGATCAGCCAGCCGGCTGCGAGCTTCATCTGCCCATCGGTTTGCGGGTACGCGACCAGGTCCGGGTACAGCGTTTGCAGCTCAGCCGCCAGCGCCTGGGATACCAATGGGTTCTTGAAGAAGCTCCCGGCATTGCCCAGTTCTGCCGGGTCCGGCAGTTTTTCCCGACGGATGCTGCAGATGGCACGGCTGACATCGCTCGGTGTCGCGTCGGTGATGCCCTGCCCCGCCAGGCGCTGCTGTACTGGGCCGTAGTCGAGTTTGAGGTGGCTGGCGCGGCTGAGGGCAAAGCGCACCCGCAGGATCAGCCAGCGTCCGGTCTCGTGCTTGAACAGGCTGTCGCGGTAGGCGAAGTTGCATTCTTCCAGGCTGAAGTCGCGCAGTTCGCCGGTGTGGCGATCCAGGGCCGTCAGACCGGCGAACACATCCTTGATCTCCACACCGTAGGCGCCGATGTTCTGCATGGGGGCTGCGCCGACGGTGCCAGGGATAAGGCTGAGGTTTTCCAGGCCGCAGAAACCCTGCTCCAGGGTCCACAGCACAAAGGGGTGCCAGGCTTCGCCCGCTTCGGCCTCGACCACCACGTGGGTGCCGTCATCGTGCAGTACGCGGATGCCCCGGGTGGCCATGCGCAGGACCAGCGCCGGGATGTCCTGGGTCAGCAGCAGGTTGCTGCCACCGCCGATCACCAGCAGCGGCACCGCGTGCGCGGCTGAATAGGCCAGAGCCTCACGGACGTCATCGTCACTGTGGGCCTCGGCGAACAGTTGGGCACGCACATCAATGCCAAAGCTGTTGAATGGCTTGAGCGATACCTGCGCAAGCACCTGCAAGGTCATAGCCGCCCCTTCAATTCGATCACCAATAAATCACAGGCACGTTCGATCAGGTCCAGGACCCGTTCGAAGCCTTGTTCACCTTCGTAGTACGGGTCGGGCACTTCGTCCACTTCGGCGTCGTAGCGGCGCAGGAACAGGTCCAGCTCCGCCTTGCCCTGGCTTGGCTGCATGGCCTTGAGGTTGCGCAGGTTGCTGTGGTCCATCGCCAGGATCAGGTCATAGCGCGCAAAGTCGGCGCGGGAGACCTGCTGGGCACGCTGGGCCGACAGATCGTAGCCACGCACCAACGCCGCACGCTGGCTGCGTTGGTCAGGCGGGTTGCCGATATGCCATTCACCGGTACCGGCGGACGCTACGTCGACCTGCCCCGCCAGCCCGGCTTCGCGCAATTTATGGCGCAGTACGCCTTCCGCGGTGGGCGAACGACAGATATTGCCCAGGCAGACAAACAGAACCTCCATCAGGCGCCCAGCAGGCGACGGACGCGCTCAAGGTCTTCCGGGGTATCGACACCGGCCGGCGGCGCTTCCAGCGCATCGCCCACGTGGATGCGTACGCCATGCCACAGCGCCCGCAGTTGCTCCAGGGATTCGGTGTTTTCCAGCCAGCACGGGCCCCAACTGACGAAGTCATGCAGGAAGCCGGCGCGGTAGGCGTAGATGCCGATATGGCGACGGTATGGCACACCTTCTGGCAACACGTCAGGCTGCTTGGCAAAGGCGTCGCGGGCCCATGGCAGGGTCGAACGACTGAACGTCAGCGCCAGGCCGTTGATGTCGCTGACCACCTTCACCACGTTCGGGTTGAACAGGGTCTCGATGTCTTCGATCGGCTCGGCCAGGGTGGCCATGCGCGCTTCGCCATGGGCGGCCAGGTTGGCAGCCACCTGATCGATCACGCTCGGCGGGATCAACGGCTCATCACCTTGCACGTTGACCACGATGGCGTCAGGCGCCAGGCCGAGTTGGGTGGCGACTTCGGCCAGACGGTCGGTACCGGAGTTGTGGTCTTCCCGCGTCAGCACAGCCTCGGCGCCAAAGCTTTTGCAGGCTTCGATGATGCGCGGGTCATCAGTGGCGACTACCACGCGCTCGGCGCGGCTTTTGCAGGCCTGTTCCCATACCCGCTGGATCATCGGCTTGTCGCCGATCAATTGCAGCGGCTTGCCCGGCAGGCGGGTCGACGCGTAGCGGGAGGGAATGACAACGGTAAAGGCTGTGGTCATTTATCCAGGCGCTCATCGGTGGTCAGGGTGCGGGCTTCGCTTTCGAGCATCACCGGGATGCCGTCACGGATCGGGTAAGCCAGGCCGGCGCCTTTGCTGATCAGCTCGGTCTTGTCGGCGCTGAGCTTGAGCGGGCCTTTGCAGATCGGGCAAGCGAGGATGTCGAGCAGTTTGGTGTCCATGAGTGTTTCCTGGAAAGAAGCGGTTTAAGGCAAGAGACGGGCAGGCAGCAGGCGCATCAGTTGCGTGTCGAACCAGGCGACGAACGCCGGCGACGGCAACGCATCCACCGCAAGGTACCACCAGTCGGGCTGGGCAAAGGCGCGGCACTTCACCGCGTCCTTCTCGGTCATGACCAGCGGCAATGACGGGGTAAAATTCAAGACCTCTGCGCTGTACGGCGCGTGGTCGGCAAACGCATGGGGTATCGGCTGCCAGTGTAGCGTTTCAAGAGTGTTGAAGAAACGCTGCGGGTTGCCGATGCCGGCGACCGCATGCACCTGCTGGCCCGGCGCAAAGTGATTCACCGGCTGGCGCTCGCCGGTCTTTAGATTGACCAGTGCGGTGGGCTGCAGTCGAAAGGCAAAGCCGTCCTCGCGGTCGCTGGCGGCGCCGTTGTACAGCAGCGCATCGACACTCTGCAGCCGCTCCACCGGTTCGCGCAACGGCCCCGCCGGCAGGCAACGACGGTTGCCCAGGCCACGGGCCGCGTCGATCAGCACCAGCTCGAGGTCACGGGCCAGGCGGTAGTGTTGCAGACCGTCGTCGGAGAGGATCAGGTCCAGGGGTTCACTGGCCAGCAGCGCCTTGACCGCACGGCTGCGATCGGGGTCGATCATCAACGGAACGCCGCAGCGCTGCACGATCAACAACGGCTCGTCACCCGCCACCTCGGCGCTGTGACTGGCTTCGACCCGCCACGGAAACTGCGCAGGCTTGGCGCCATAACCGCGGCTGACCACGCCCACGCGCAAGCCACTGCGCCGGCAGTGGTCGATCAACCACAGGATCAACGGCGTCTTGCCTGTGCCACCCACAGTGATATTGCCGACCACCACCACCGGCACCGGCGATTGATAGATCTCACCCTCGCCCGCCACGAAGCGTGCGCGCTTGTGCTGCACCACCCGGCGGTACAGAGATTCCAGCGGCCGCAACAGCGTGAGCGCCGGATGGCCCTCGTACCAGGCTTTGAGCAAACGATCGGACATGGCCATCAGGGTTGGCTCGCCGCCTCGACGGTGGTCATGCGCAGATGGCTGAAACCGAGCTTGCCGGCGGCATCCATCGCAGTGATCACGGCCTGGTGCTGGGTCTTGCCATCGGCGCTGATGGACAACGGCAGCTTGGTGTCACCGCCGGACTCTTTCTGCAAGGCATCCATCAGGCTGGCGAGGTCGTTTTTCTCGAGCAATTGGTTATTCACCGAAAATACCCCGTCGGCGCTGATGGCGATGTCCAGTTGCTTGACTTCCTGGTCTTCGGCCGGCGAGCCGCTCACGGCTTCCGGCAGGTCGACGCGCAGCTCGGTTTGCCGGGTGAAGGTGGTGGTGACGACAAAAAACAGCAGCAGGATAAACACCACGTCGATCAGCGACGCGAGGTTGATATCGACATTTTCCCGTTGCTTGCGGCGAAATTTCACGCTTTGCCCCCAACCAGGTCCACGTCACGGTCGCCCTGTACCACTTCCACCAGCTTGATGGCTTCCTGCTCCATGCCGACCACCAGTTCATCAATGCGGCGTTGCAGGAAGCGGTGGAAGAACACTGAAGGGATACCCACCATCAAGCCCGCCGCCGTGGTGATCAGTGCCTTGGAGATACCACCGGCCAGCACCGCCGCATTGGTGGTCATGCCGGAGCCCATGAATGAGCTGAAAATATCGATCATGCCCAGCACGGTACCGAGCAAGCCGAGCAATGGCGCCATGGCGGCGATGGTGCCGAGGGCATTGATGTAGCGTTCCAGCTCATGGATGACGCGGGCGGCGGCCTCTTCGATGCACTCTTTCATGATCTCGCGACCATGCTTGGAGTTGGCCAGGCCTGCGGCAAGGATTTCACCCAACGGGGAGTTGGCGCGCAGTTCCTTGAGCTTTTCCTTGTCCAGTTGCTTGTTCTTGATCCAGCCCCAGACCAGCCCCAGCAGATGCTCGGGGGTGACACGGCTGGCGCGCAGGGTCCACAGGCGTTCGGCGACGATGCCGAGTGCGGCGATAGAGCTCATGATGATCGGCAACATCATCCAGCCGCCGGATTTGACCAATTCCCACACAGTGAATGTCCCCTTGAAAAAGTGCGCCACTTTACCATATAGGTTCGCCGGCCACAGACCCCATCGGCCGCGGCCATGAGCGCCTAGGGTAACCGCTCACGCCAGAACCTGCGTTGACTGCGCGCAACAACCGGTGGCGAGAAAGCCCCCAACTGCAGGCGCACGGCCCCCTGCTCGGCACTGTCATACACCTGGCTGCCCAACCGTTGGTAACGCGCCATCACCTGCGGGTGAGGATGGCCGAACGCATTGCTGCGACCCCGAGAAATAAGCACGGAACGTGGGGCAAGGCGCTCCAGGAACGCCCAGGACGAAGAACTGCGACTGCCATGGTGTGGTGCTTGCAACCAATCGGTGGGCACCGCCAGCGGTGAAGCGAGCATGGCCTGTTCGGCGGCGCGCTCAATGTCGCCGGTCAGCAGCAGGCGCTCGCCATTGGCCTGTACCTGCAACACGCAGGACTTTGGATTGCCGGTGATAGCGTCAGGCCACTGCCAGAGTTCGAATGTCACACCGTCCCAGTTCCAGCGCTCACCACTGATGCACGGCTGTGTGCCGAGAAACAGCGGCAGCCCTTCGGTTTCCCCGCCTACCACGCGCTTGATGGGAATCCCCCTGGCAACGGCGGCTGCGCCACCGGCATGATCCGCGTCGGCGTGGCTGAGCAGCATCAGGTCCAAGGCCTCCACTCCAAGCTTTCGCAGCGACGGCAACACCACCCGCGCGCCCAGGTCAAAGGTTCCGGAGCGCGGGCCGGCGTCGTAAAGCAAGGTGTGGTGACGGGTGCGCAAAATCAGCGACTGCCCCTGCCCGACGTCCAGTTGCAGCACGTCCACCTGCCCATGGGGCACCAGTGCTCGCGGGGGAAACACCGCCAGCAACAGCATCGGCCAGCCCAGCAGCCGAAAGGGCACGCCCTTGGGCAGCAGGAGCAGCACGGCACCGAGCAGGCTCATCAGCCAATAGCCCAACGGAACCTCGGCGGGAATCCACGCTGGCACCTGCCCGGCGAGCCACGCCAAGCCCTTGAACAACCCATCCAGCGCACCGCCCGCCAACCACAGCAACCCCTCACCCAGTAACGGCACCGGCAGCAACGCCGTCCCGAGCAAGGCCAGTGGCAACACCATCAGGCTGATCCACGGCACCGCCACCAGGTTGGCGAACGGCGCGCTCAGGCTGATGGGCAGCCCCACCACCAACAACACCGGAAACAACCCGATGGCAATCAACCATTGCGGCCGGGTCCACGCTTGCCAAACGCTCCAGGGGCCCAGCCGGCCACCGAACGCCAGGATCAACACCGCCACCGCCGCAAACGATAGCCAGAAACCGGGCTGCAGGCTGGCCAACGGTTCCAGGACCAGCACCCCATTGAGTGCCAGCAGCAACGGCCACCACAGCCCCAGGTGTCGGAAGCGCAACCGCCACAACAACACCAGCCCGACCATCATGCAGGCGCGCTGCACCGGCACGCCAAACCCAGCCAGCAAGCCGTAACCCAGCGCGGCGGCGAATGCCAGGCCACAGGCCCAAGGCAACCACGGCCAGGTTCGCGGCCAACAGCCGTAGCGCGCCAAGCCGGCGATCAACCCATAGATCAAGCCCGCCAGCAAACCGATGTGCTGGCCGGAGATGACCAACAGATGCACAGTGCCGGTGTCCTGCAATACTTGCCAATCGGCGGCGGCCAATCCGGAGCCGTCCCCCAGCACCAGGGCAATCAGGCCGGCTTCCCGGCCCTGGGCATCCACCGCCAGCAGGCGTTGGCGCACGCTGTCGCGCCAAGCGTTGCGGGCCGGTGTCAGACGCTCGCCGTCTTTTACGGTGCCGGTGGCGCCGATGCGCTGGGCCAGCAGCCAGGCTTCCTGATCAAAACCATGGAAGTTCAGCAGCCCGGCCGGCTGCTTGAGGGTGACCGCCAAGCGCCAGCGTTCACCACTGCGTACCGGCGGCCCGCCACGCCAGGACACCCGGATGCGTTGGGGCAACCGGGCATTGCGTGACCGACTGTCGGCCAGCACAAAACGCACGCCGTCGCCGGTGTGTTGCGCCAGCCCGGTAATCCGCCCCTCTACCCAGCGTGTCTGGCCGTCCAGTGCCGGCCGCAGGCGATCAGCCAGCGCCCACTGCGCGCTGATGCACGCCCAGCCCAGCCCAAACAGGAAAAACGCCATGGGGTACGTGCGAAACGGCAACAGCATCAACGCCAGCACCCACAGGGCGATCAGCCAACCGGTCGCCGGCAATGCCGGTAAGAAGCGCAGGGCCAGCAGCCCCAGCGCAAGTGCGAACATCCCTGCCCTCATGAATCATCCTTTTCCAGTGATCCACTCAGTCTTAGCCGGGTACCCAGCACTGCCGATGATGTTTTGTCACAAAGTCTGAATTTTCTGTTTATAGAATGCGGGCATACTTGCCCCTCGAACTGACCTGGACCCCTTATGCCCCGGCGCTTATTCAAACGGTACATGCCCGATCCCAGCAGTATCCGGGAACACAAGTCATTACAGTTTCTCGGCACGTTGCTGCACGACCCGAACCTCTGGCACCTCAATCGGCACTCGGTCGCACGCGCCATGGCCGTGGGTTTGTTCGCGGCTTTTATCCCGATTCCGTTGCAGATGCTGCTGGCAGCCATCCTGGCGATCACCGTGCGTGGCAACATGCCCATTGCGGTCAGCCTGGTGTGGCTGACCAACCCGATCACCATGCCGGTGGTCTTTATCTGCACCTACATGACCGGCGCCTGGCTGATGAATGTGCCCCCCCGCAGCCTGCCCGACGACCTGACCTGGGAATGGATCAGCGGCCAACTGAGCACGTTGTGGCAGCCGTTCCTGCTGGGTTCCGTGGTGCTGGGGCTGGTACTGGGCGCCCTCGCCTACTGCCTGACCATGCTCTATTGGCGCTGGTGGGTGGCGCACCAATGGAAAAAACGCAAACAGCGTCGCGCTTAGCAGGCTCGCAAACGCAGATGCACGCGCAAACCTTGCCCGGTATTTTCCGCCCACAAGCTGCCGTCCTGGCGCTGCACGGCGTTGCGGGCGATGCTCAGCCCCAGGCCGAAGCCACCATCGCCGGGACGTGAACCGTCCAGCCGGGTGAAGGGCGCAAAGATCCGCTCCAGGTCGCCCTCATCGATCCCACCGCCTTGATCTTCCAGCCACAGGTGCCAGTAATCCCCTTCACGACGCCCATCCAGGCTGACCACGCCGCCCACGGGCGAGTGGCGGATGGCGTTGCGCAGGATATTTTCCAGGGCTTGGGCCAGCGCATTCAGGTTGCCCCGCACCCAACACTCCGCCCCCAGCAGGCATGGCAGGCGCGAGGGCGGCCAGCCGCTCTCGAAGCACGCGTTTTCGCGCAGCATGTCCCACAGCGCCTGAAGCTGGATAGCTTCCTGGGGCAGTGGCGCCCGCTCGGTGTCCAGCCAGGCGAGCTGCAGGCTGTCCTCCACCAGGCGCTGCATGGCGTCGATCTCACGGCCCAGTCGCTCGCGCAGTTGCGTCAGGTCCTGCTCACTGTCACAGGCCACCCGCAAGCGGCTCAGCGGTGTGCGCAGTTCATGGGACATGTCTCGCAGCAGTTGCTGTTGCAATACCACCGTGCCCTGCAAACGCTCGGACATGTGGTCGAACGCGCGGCCCAGCTCGCCCAGTTCATCCTGGCGACTGGTGGCATCGTGGGACAGCCGCGTATTCAACTGGTCGGCACGCCAGGCATTGGCCTGCTCGCGCAGTTGATTGAGGGGCATGATCAACAGCCGGTATAGGCCGATACACAGCAACAGGGTAAACAGGCCGGGGATCACCCCGTTGGTTACCACGCGCCAGAACAGTTGATAGCGCCCCGGCATGAAGCGCTGCGGCAACTCGATCACCAGCGACCCCGCGTTGGGGTCTGCGGGAAACGGGATCTTCAGCCACGGCAAGCCTTTGACATGCCGGCTCACTGGCCAGTCCAGCCCACGCAGAAAGGTCAGCCGCTGGCTTTCCTTGTCGGTCAGCGGGTAGCTGCTCAGCGACTGCAGGTCATTGCCGATCACGCCTATCCAGGTGGTCTCACGCGTGCCCATCGCCTGCAGCCACGCATCGACGCCGGCATTGCCGCCGCGATTCCACGCCTGTTCGGCATCGAGCGCGTAACCACGCAAGGTGATCCGCGCTTCGTCGGACAGGTAAGCGTTCTTCTGCTCCATGTACCGACCCCATGACCAACTGAGCCAGATCATCAGCAAACAGAAGGCGATCAGCAGGCACGCCAGTTTCCAGAATAACGAATGCTTGCCCGGCAACCGTTTCAACGGGCGTTCAAAGACCGTCATCGTGACCGCTCAGCACATAGCCCTTGCCCCACACCGTGCGCACCTCCCGCTCGGTGTATCCGATGGCCTTGAGCTTGCGGCGGATCTGGCTGATATGCATGTCGAGGCTGCGGTCGTGAGGGGCATAACCGCGTTGCAGCACGTGCTGGTAAAGGAAGGCTTTGCTGAGGACTTCTTCGCTGTTGCGATGCAGGGTTTCGAGCAGGCGATATTCACTGCGGGTCAGGCCGGCCCAGTGTTCCAGGTGGAAGACATCGCACAGCTCATCGTCAAAGCGCAGGGTGCGTGCATCGTCGCGCACCGGCGCCAGGCTCGGCAACGGGCGCCGGTCCAGGGCCACCCGGCGCAGGATGGCCTCAATGCGCACGCGCAACTCGATCATGCTGAACGGCTTGGGCAGGTAATCATCGGCGCCCAGGCGAAACCCACTGATGCGATCGGCTTCGGCGCCGAGTGCAGACATCAGGATCACCGGGATCGAATGGCTCTTGCGCAGATGGGTGAGGATCGACAGGCCATCCATGCCCGGCAGCAGAATATCCATCAACACCACATCGAACACCTGGTCGCGCGCCATCTGCAGGCCTTGCTGGCCGTTCTGGCACCAGGTGACATGAAAACCACAGCGCCCCAGGTGCTCATGGACATAGGCACCCAGCACGGGGTCATCTTCGATGGTGAGGATACTGGGTAGGCCAACTGCTGCGGGATTCATTAGTATCTGCAAGTCATTCTCAATCACTGATTATTCAAGATTACCCCGCCACAGGCAATCGCCACCGGGCGCCAAATGGCGTGAAGATTGCCGCATGTCATTAATTTGCAAGATTCCACGCCGCGCAAATGGCTACACTGCGCAGGTGGCGCGGGCCGGATGCTCGCGTGAAGGGTAGATATCAATGTGGTAGCAGGAGAGTGGCGTGCTTAGAAGAATGGGGATAAAAGGCCGCGTACTGTTGCTGACCTTATTACCGACCAGCCTGATGGCCTCGTTGTTGGGGGGCTATTTCACCTGGATGCAACTCTCCGAACTGCAGTCCCAATTGCTGCAACGTGGCGAAATGATCGCCGAGCAACTGGCGCCGCTGGTGGCGCCCGCCTTGAGTGCACGCAACACCGACCTGCTGGAGCGCATCGCCACCCAGTCCCTGGAACAGCCGGACGTACGCGCCGTGTCGTTCCTCAGCCCGGACCGCGCATCGCTCGCCCACGCCGGCCCGACCATGCTCAACCTAGCCCCCATCGGCAACAGCTCGCACCTGTTGCAGCGCACCGGCAATGACGCCACCCGCTACCTGCTGCCGGTGTTTGGCCGCCATCGCAACCTCGCCGGCGAGCTGATCCCGGATGAAGCCGACCGCCTGCTGGGTTGGGTCGAAGTGGAACTGTCCCACAACGGCATGTTGCTGCGCGGCTACCGCAGCCTGTTCGCCAGCCTGCTGCTGATTGCCATCGGCCTGATCTGCACCGCGGCCCTGGCCCTGCGCATCAGCCGTACGATCAATTCACCGATCGGCCAGATCAAGCAAGCCGTGGCCCAATTAAAGGACGGCAACCTGGAAACCCGCCTGCCACCGCTGGGCAGCCAGGAACTGGACCAACTCGCCTCGGGCATCAACCGCATGGCCGAAACCCTGCAGAATGCCCAGGAAGAACTGCAGCACAGCATCGACCAGGCCACGGAAGATGTGCGCCAGAACCTGGAAACCATCGAAATCCAGAACATCGAGCTCGACCTCGCCCGCAAGGAAGCCCTGGAGGCCAGCCGCATCAAGTCGGAATTCCTGGCCAACATGAGCCACGAGATCCGCACGCCGCTCAACGGTATCCTCGGCTTCACCCATTTACTGCAAAAGAGCGAGCTGACCCCGCGCCAGCTCGACTATCTGGGCACCATCGAGAAATCCGCCGACAACCTGCTGGGCATCATCAACGAGATCCTCGACTTCTCGAAAATCGAAGCCGGCAAGCTGGTCCTCGACAGCATCCCGTTCAACTTGCGGGATTTGCTGCAAGACACCCTGACCATCCTTGCCCCCGCCGCGCATGCCAAGCAGCTGGAGCTGGTAAGCCTGGTTTACCGCGACACGCCGCTGGCACTGGTAGGCGACCCGCTGCGCCTCAAGCAGATTCTCACCAACCTGATCAGCAACGCGATCAAGTTCACCCGCGAGGGCACCATCGTGGCTCGAGCGATGATCGAGGACGAGCAGGAAGACAGCGTGCAACTGCGTATCAGCGTGCAGGACACCGGCATCGGCCTGTCCAGCCAGGACGTGCGCGCGCTGTTCCAGGCCTTCAGCCAGGCCGACAACTCCCTGTCGCGCCAACCCGGTGGCACGGGGTTGGGCCTAGTGATCTCCAAGCGCCTGATCGAGCAGATGGGCGGCGAAATCGGCGTCGACAGCACACCGGGTGAAGGTTCGGAGTTCTGGATCAGCCTGAACCTGCCCAAGACCCGTGACGACGTCGAGGACCTGCCTTCCGCGCCCCTGCTGGGCCATCGCGTGGCCGTGCTGGAAAACCACGAGCTGGCGCGCCAGGCGCTGCAACACCAACTGGAAGACTGCGGCCTGGAAGTCACACCGTTCAATAGCCTGGAAAGCCTGACCAACGGCATCACCAGCGCCCATCAGACCGACCAGGCGATTGACCTTGCGGTGCTTGGCGTGACGGCCAATGACATCCCGCCCGAGCGGCTCAACCAGCACCTGTGGGACCTCGAACACCTGGGCTGCAAGGTACTGGTGCTGTGCCCCACCACCGAGCAGATGCTGTTCAACCAGTCGGTACCCAACCCCAACAGTCAATTGCAGGCCAAGCCGGCGTGCACGCGCAAACTGCGCCGTGCGTTGTCCGACCTGATCAGCCCGCGCCCAGCGCGCAGCGAACCGGGCGAGCCGCTGTCCAGCCGGGCGCCGCGCGTGCTCTGCGTGGACGACAACCCGGCGAACCTGCTGCTGGTCCAGACCCTGCTGGAAGACATGGGCGCACGGGTGCGTGCCGTGGAAAGCGGGTATGCGGCCATTGACGCGGTGAAACAGGACACCTTCGACCTGGTGCTGATGGACGTGCAGATGCCTGGCATGGACGGTCGCCAGAGCACCGAGGCGATCCGCCAGTGGGAAAGCGAACGCAGCGGCACGCCACTGCCGATCGTCGCCCTCACCGCCCATGCCATGGCCAACGAAAAACGCGCCCTGCTGCAAAGCGGCATGGACGACTACCTGACCAAACCCATCAGCGAACGGCAACTGGCCCAGGTGGTGTTGAAGTGGACCGGCCTGGCCCTGCGCAATCAAGGTCCGGAACGTGCGACCGAGGGCCTGGGCCCGGGCGTGCAACTGCCGGTGCTCGACCATGAGGAAGGCCTGCGCCTGGCAGCCGGCAAGGCTGATCTGGCGGCGGACATGCTCGCGATGCTACTGGCATCGCTTGAGGCCGATCGCCTGGCAATCACCCTCGCCCGCGATGCCAATGACAACAACGCCTTGATCGAACGCGTGCACCGCCTGCACGGTGCGACCCGTTACTGCGGCGTACCGCAATTGCGAGCCGCTTGCCACCGCGCCGAAACCCTGCTCAAGCAGGACGACGCCAAGGCCCAGCACGCGCTGGATGAACTGGACATGGCCATTGCCCGGCTCGCCAGTGAAGCGCGAGTCAATGCCTGACTTTGCACAGGAACAGGCTTTTGTGGTGAGCGAACTCGCCTCGCGCGGGTGTAGCCCGCTCACCACAAAAGCCTGATTCTTCATTTGTAATTGCAGGGAGCATTTCCATGCGCGTGATTCTTTTCAGCAGCCAGGCCTACGACCGCGACAGCTTTCTCGGCGAACCGCTGCCATCAGGTCTGGAGCTGCAGTTCCAGCCCGCCCGGCTCAACCTCGACACCGTGGCCCTGGCCGAACATCACGAAGTGGTGTGTGCCTTCATCAATGACGACCTCAGCGCCCCGGTGCTGGAACAGTTGGCCAAGGGCGGCACACGGCTGATCGCCCTG
This sequence comes from Pseudomonas sp. CHM02, assembly GCF_000612585.1. Taxonomy (GTDB): domain Bacteria; phylum Pseudomonadota; class Gammaproteobacteria; order Pseudomonadales; family Pseudomonadaceae; genus Aquipseudomonas. Next base: position 11,791 of record NZ_JFCA01000041.1, on the reverse strand, counting down.
CGTTCGGCGGGCTACAACCATGTGGACCTGCCCAGCGCCAAGCGCCTGTGCTTGACCATCGTGCGCGTACCGGCCTATTCACCCCACGCGGTGGCCGAACACGCGGTCGCGCTGATCCTCGCCCTCAACCGTCGCCTGCACCGCGCCTACAACCGCACCCGCGATGGCGATTTCAGCCTGCATGGCCTCACCGGCTTCGACCTGGTGGGCAAGACTGTCGGTGTGGTCGGCACGGGGCAGATCGGTGCCACGTTCGCCAAGATCATGGCCGGCTTCGGTTGCCAATTGCTCGCCTACGACCCCTTCCCCAACCCGCAGGTCGAGGCCCTGGGCGCGCGCTACGTAAGCCTGGCCGAATTACTGGCCCAGGCGCAGATCGTCAGCCTGCACTGCCCGCTGAACACCGACAGCAAACACCTGATCAATGCCGGCTCGCTGGCGCAGATGCAGCCCGGTGCGATGCTGATCAACACCGGCCGCGGTGGCCTGGTCGACACCCCGGCGCTGATCGAGGCGCTCAAGGATGGCCAACTCGGCTATCTCGGGCTGGATGTGTACGAGGAAGAAGCCCAGTTGTTTTTCGAGGACCGCTCCGACCTGCCCTTGCAGGACGACGTGCTCGCGCGCCTGCTGACCTTCCCCAACGTGATCATCACCGCGCACCAGGCGTTTCTGACCCGCGAGGCCCTGGCGGCCATCGCCGGCACCACCTTGGCCAACATCGCGGCCTGGGCCGAGGGCCGGGCGCAGAACCTCGTCGAAGGATGATCAGCGGTCACATACCAGGCGCATGATGAACCAGCACCCGTGATAGGATGCCGCGCCTATTTGGAGGATCCATGGCCGAACACGATTTCCGCTTCAGTTTGCTGAGCCCGCAACACACCCTGATCGAATGCCGCGCCCTGGTGCCTGGCCGTTACCAGGTCACTGGTAACGGTGGTTCGATCAAGCATGGCGACGTTTTGATCGTCTCCCTGCGCGGCAGTAAAACCCTGTCGATGCGCCTCACCGTCGAAGGTGACGCGCGCTACTCCATCCGCCCGGCGGGCCAGTGGGTCGCCATGGCCCAGGGGCCGAAATTCGGCGAGTTGGAGATTCACACCTGGAAGGTCAATTGCAACAGCTGCGACAGCGTGCTGGAGTTTGAATTCGCGGTGGAAACCAAGCTGACCAAAGAGCCGCTGCAACCGGCCGCCAACGCGCGGATCGCCGAATTGGGCTGGGCCAGCGAGGGCGACAGGCACCGCTGCCCTAAATGCCAGAAGGCCGCGCAATGAGAGGCCTGCTTCTGCTCGCCGCCGTCGGTGCGGCCCTGACGGGCTGCGCCGGCGACTCGGTCAAGCTCAAGCAGGATCACAGCTACGTGGTGGAATGGATCGGTGAACGACCGCTGATGGATTACGCGCACCTGACCGTCACCCTCGGCGCCGATGGCCGCGCCTACGGCAATGGCGGTTGCAACCATTGGTTTGCACCGTACACCGTCGAGGGCGACAAGCTCAGCTTCGGCAAGATCGGCAGCACCCGCAAACTCTGTGCCGAGGCCTTGATGGAGCAGGAACACCGCTTCTTCCAAGCCCTGCAAGGCGTGCAGCGCTGGGACATCTCGCCGATCGAGCAGACGCGCTTCTGGCCGGCCGACGGCAAGCCGATACGCTTGTGGCTGGAAGAAGGCTAACCCTAGCCTTTCGCAATCAACATGTGGGAGCGGGCTTGCTCGCGAAGGCGGTCGTTCAGCCGGTATATCCGGTGACTGACACACTGCCTTCGCGAGCAAGCCCGCTCCCACATTTGTTTTGAGTGGTTGCTTTAGCCACGCAGGGCCTTGAGTTTTGCCAATACACCTTCCGCCGTCTGCTCACCCATCAACTGCTCACGCACCTTGCCCTTGTCATCGATGATGTAGGTCACCGGCAACGCTTCGCTGCGCGGAATATCGAAAATCTCTTCCGGGTTCTGCGCCAGTACGGTGAACTTGATCCCCAGCTTTTCACTGGCGGCCTTCAGCTCTTCACCCTGCACATTGTCGAAGTTGACCCCGAAAACGCCGACGTTCTGCGCCTTCAACTGTTCGGCCAAGGCATTGAGCTCGGGGATTTCCGTGCGGCACGGGCCACACCATTCGGCCCAGTAGTTGACCACCAGCCACTGCTTGTCCAAGCGTTCGGATGCTACTTTCTGGCCATATTGGTCAACGCCGTAATCGTTACCGCAGCCGCTGAGCAGCAGGGTTGTAATGATCGCCAATGCTCCGATCAGTCGCCTTGTCATGGGGTAATCCTTCGCAAAAATGAACGTTGGCTGCGACCTATCGCCTCTTACGGTTTAAGGACAGGTCGCTGCGCGGGTAGAATACCCGCCACCTTACGCAAGATGCGACCCGCACATGACCGATCTGACGCTTTATCACAACCCGCGCTGCTCGAAATCCCGCGGTGCGCTGGAACTGCTCGAAGCCCGCGGCCTCACGCCTACCGTGGTGCGTTACCTGGAAACCCCACTCGACGCCGCGCAATTGAAGGCGTTGCTGGGCAAGCTAGGCATCAGCGCGCGCCAACTGCTGCGCAGCGGTGAAGACGAATACAAGGCGCTCAACCTCGCCGACGCCAGCCTCAGCGAAGCCCAGTTGATCGCAGCCATCGCCGAGCACCCGAAGCTGATGGAGCGCCCGATCCTGGAAACCGCCGACAAAGCCATCATTGGCCGTCCTCCGGAAAACGTATTGGAGATCCTGCCGTGACGTCGCCGTATGTGCTGGTGTTGTATTACAGCCGTAACGGCTCGGTCAGCGAAATGGCCCGGCAGATTGCCCGGGGCATCGAGCAAGGCGGGATGGAAGCCCGGCTGCGCACCGTGCCGGCGATCTCCACCGAGTGCGAAGCCGTGGCGCCGAGCATTCCGGAAGAAGGCGCGCTGTATGCCAGCCTCGATGACCTGAAGCACTGCTCGGGCCTGGCCCTGGGCAGCCCGACCCGCTTCGGCAACATGGCCGCGCCGCTCAAGTACTTCCTCGACGGCACCAGCAACCTGTGGCTCACCGGCGCCCTCGTCGGCAAGCCGGCTGGCGTGTTTACCTCCACGGCCAGCCTGCACGGCGGCCAGGAAACCACGCTGATGTCGATGCTGCTGCCGCTGCTGCACCACGGCATGCTGATCACCGGCCTGCCCTACAGCGAACAGGCGTTGCTCGATACCCAGGGCGGCGGCACGCCGTATGGCGCCAGCCACCACGCCGGGCCGGACGGCAAGCGCCTGCTCGATCAACATGAAATCGCCCTGTGCCGTGCTCTCGGCCTGCGCCTGGCCACCACCGCCACGCTGCTGGAGAACGGCCGTGGCCAGAAAGCCTAAGGTCCTGCCGCCCCAGGCGTGGCTGGAGCCACGGGTCAAGGTCGCTCGAGTGCTGAGCCTGCTGGCGTTTTTTGGCCTGGTGGGCCTGCTCTGCGTGTACTACCTGTTCGTCGCCGACCTGCACGGCGCACGGCCGTGGGTGATCCTGCTGATCGAACTGGTGCCCCTGCTGGTGCTGGCACCGGGCATGCTGCTGGGCAGCGCGCGCGGGCATTCGTGGATGTGCTTTGTGGTGAACCTGTACTTCATCAAGGGCGCGCTGGCGGCGTATGACCCGAACCGCCAGGGCTTCGGGGTGTTGGAAATGCTGGCGAGCCTGGCAGTGTTTTGTACGGCACTGCTGTATGTGCGCTGGCGGCATCAGCTGAATCGGCGGCTCGCGAACTGATTCTGTGGTGAGCGGGCTTGCCCCGCGCTGGGTGGCGAAGCCACCCCATCTCACGCACTGAGTTTCTCCAGTTAGGACTGAGGCGTCTGAGTTTGGGGCGGCCTCGCCACCCAGCGCGGGGCAAGCCCGTTCACTACAGGTTAGTGATTCACCGTATACGCCAGCATCATCGACAACTGGCACATCGGCCGCCCACTCTCGGCATGCCACTGGTTGAACGCGCCCTGCACCGTCGCCAGGTCTCGCAGGCTGGTCGGCGCCTTGTCGACGATCTTCTGCGCATTCAGCGCGGCCACCACATCATAGCTGGGCACGAAGGTATCCTTGCCAACCATGCGCAAGAAGCGCGGCGCGGACAGCCCGCCGAGTTGATGACCGTGCTTGCTCAGGTACTTCCACAACCCAACGATATCGGTCACCGGCCAATCGGCGATGAACGCGCCAAAGCTGCCCTTCTCCTGCTCGATGTCGAGGATCATCTGCGCATTGCGCGGTACGCTCTTGAGCTTGCCCAGGTGACGGATGATCCGCGTGTCCTGCATCAGCCGCTCCAGGTGCTCAGCGCCCATCAGCACGACCTTTTCTGGGTCGAAGCCAAAAAACACCTGCTCGAACGCTGGCCACTTGGCGTCCACCACACTGTGCTTCAAGCCCGCACGGAACACGCGCAATGCCAGGGTCGACAGGTAGCGATCATCGCTGATCTTGCGCAACTGCGCCGGGGTCTTGGGAACAGGCAGATGGGCTTCCAGCTCGGCCACCGAACCGAAGCGGTTCAGACAATACTCGTGCAGCCACTTGTAATCGCGCATGCCCTCTCCTGGCAATTGAATTGAAAACGGCGCCCGCAAGCGCCGTGTGTCAGAGCATGGAATCGGCTCAGAGGTTCACAACATTGACAAAGCGCGAGGCAGCGGTTTCATCAATCTTCAAGCTGGTGAAGTCGAACAGGTTACGGTCGGCCAACTGCGAGGGGATCACGTTCTGCAGGCTGCGGAAGATGCTTTCGGTACGGCCTGGGGTCTTGCGCTCCCAATCCACCAGCATTTCCTTGACCACCTGGCGCTGCAGGTTTTCCTGGGAGCCGCACAGGTTGCACGGGATGATCGGGAATTGCTTGAAGTCGGAGTAGGCCTGGATGTCCTTCTCGTTGCAATACGCCAGCGGGCGGATCACCACGTTGCGTCCGTCATCGGCACGCAGCTTGGGCGGCATGGCCTTGAGGGAACCATTGAAGAACATATTGAGGAAGAAGGTTTCGACGATGTCATCGCGATGATGACCCAGGGCCATCTTGGTCGCACCGATCTCATCGGCGAAGGTGTACAGCGTGCCACGACGCAGGCGCGAACACAGCGAGCAGGTGGTCTTGCCCTCCGGGATCAGCTCCTTGACCACGGAATAGGTGTCTTTTTCGACGATGTGGTACTCGATGCCCAGTTCCTTGAGGTAGGCCGGCAGCACGTGCTCAGGGAAGCCCGGTTGTTTCTGGTCCATGTTGACGGCGACGATCTCGAACTTGATCGGCGCGACCTTTTGCAGGTGCAGCAGCACGTCGAGCATGGTGTAGCTGTCTTTGCCGCCGGAGAGGCAGACCATGACCTTGTCGCCGTCCTCGATCATGTTGAAATCGGCGACCGCTTCACCGGCCAGGCGACGCAGGCGTTTTTGCAGTTTGTTCTGGTTGACCGTAAGAGTGCCCATGGCGCTTGGATCCGCTAGAGGTGTGTGACGAAAAGCCGGGTATTTTACGCAAAAAAAATCATCAAAAGGGCTAGCGGTAAAAGACTCCGCCGCGATTAGGGCCAATGTTTACAGCGCAATTCGCTCTAAAGCCTTACAGTTTTTCCGGTCATCACTTCCTATACTGCGACTAGAGGTCGCATATCTATCCAGACCTTTGAGGCCAGTTGGCCCGTGGGCGCTCCGATGGGGGGCGATAGCAATAACGACAGGAGTGAATGGCATGATCCATCACGTCGTGGGGCTTTTTACCCATCCCGACCAGGAATGGCGGGAAATTCGTGGCGATAAAGAAGAAAGCATCGGCCACATGTACCTCACCCATACCTTGATTCTCGCGGCGATCCCTGCCGTATCCGCCTTTATCGGCACCACCCAGGTCGGCTGGGTCATCGGCAACCGCGCGCCGGTGATGCTCACCCAGGAAAGTGCATTGTGGATGACCCTCATGTCCTATGCCGCCATGCTCGGCGGCGTGGCAGTGATGGGCGCGTTCATTCACTGGATGGCGCGCACCTACGACGCCAACCCCAGCATGGCACGCTGCGTGGCTTTTGCCACCTACACCGCCACACCGCTGTTCATTGGCGGGCTGGCCGCGCTCTACCCGCATATGTGGCTGGGCATGGTCGTGGGCACGGCGGCGATCTGTTACACGGTGTACCTGTTGTATGTAGGCGTACCGACCTTCATGAACATCGATCCGGATGAAGGCTTCCTGTTTTCCAGCTCGATACTGGCCGTAGGGCTGGTGGTGCTGGTGGCGATCATGGCGTTTACCGTGATCGTCTGGGGGCTGGGCGTAGGCCCGACCTATACAAGCTGAGCAGATAAAACCGTAGGCAAAGCCACCGCAAGGTGGCTTTGTGCGTTATGCATGACCATTCGGCGCCTGACAGATTCGGAAACACCCAGCTTTGCGGCATACTGGACATCTCTGGAGATATGTACAGCATGCCCGAGCAACTCAATACCCGCGTCGAAGATTGTTTCCTGCAAGCCGAATCCTTTTTCAAACGAAGCTTCAAACGCCCCCAGGTCAGCCTCAAGCTGCGGGGCCAGAAGGCCGGTGTCGCGCATTTGCACGAGAACCTGCTGCGTTTCAACCCACAGTTGTACCGCGAGAACACCCAACACTTCCTGAAACAGACCGTGGCCCATGAAGTGGCGCATTTGATTGCCCACCAATTGTTTGGCGAGCGCATCCAGCCCCATGGCGAGGAATGGCAATTGATCATGCGCGGGGTTTACGAACTGCCGCCGGACCGTTGCCACACCTATGAAGTGAAGCGCCGCCAGGTGACGCGCTACATCTACCGATGCCCGTGTGCGGACAGCGACTTTCCGTTCTCGTCACAACGCCATGGGATGGTGGCCCAGGGTCGAAGGTATTTGTGTCGGCGGTGCCGGCAGACCTTGGTGTTTACCGGCGAAACCCGCGTCGAATAAGCGTCAGGCAATCACGCGGGCTGTGCGCAGCTCGCTGATTCGCTGCGGGCTCAGGCCCAATTCCGCCAACACCTCATCACTATGGGCGCCCACGGCAGCGCCAATATGCCTCGGCGCTGGCAAACCTTCCGAAAACTTCAGCGGGCAGGCCAGCTGTGCCTGGGTCGACCCATCACCCCGTGGCACCTGACTGACCAGTCGCCGCGCTTTGAGCTGTGGATGCTCCACGGCTTCACTCAGGCTCAATACCGGCTCCACACACGCATCCACCCCGGCAAACAACTCACACAACTCATCAAAGCTGCGTTTCTCGAACTCAACCTGCAGCGCCTGCTTGAGTGTGGGCGACAGACCCAGCGCCGCAAGTTCCGGTCGCCCCAGGGCGTCACAGAGTTGCTGCATAAACCCAGGTTCCAGACTGCCCACCGACATCCAGCGCCCATCCCGTGAGCGGTAATAGTCGTAAAAACTGCCACCGTTCAACACGTGGCTTTCGCGTTCAGGCTCGACGCCGCACGCCAGGTAACCCGCGCCGGCCATGGCGTTCAGGCTGAACGAGCAATCGGTCATGCTCACATCCAGATACTGGCCGACCCCGCTCTGCTGCCGGGCGATGACCGCCGCGAGCAACCCCACCACCGCATGCAACGAACCGCCACCCACATCCGCCAGTTGCACGCCAAGCGGCAGCGGCCCGCTGTCCTGGCGCCCGGTGTAACTGGCCACCCCGGCCAGTGCCAGGTAATTGATGTCGTGCCCGGCGCGATCCTTGTAGGGCCCGGTCTGGCCATAACCGGTGATCGACACATAAATCAGCCGCGGGTTGATCGCCTTCAATGCCTCGTACCCCAGGCCCAGGCGCTCCATCACCCCAGGCCGGAATTGTTCGAGCACAATGTCGTAGTCCTTCACCAGCGCCCGCACGATCTCCAGCGCCTCGGCCTGTTTGAGGTCCAGCGCAAGGCTGCGCTTGTTACGGTTGAGATAGGCGTGGCTGGCTGAGGTGCCCTGGTCGAGGGGCGGCAGTACGCGCAACAGGTCGATGCGCGTCGGCGATTCGATGCGCAGCACCTCGGCGCCCATGTCCGCCAGCATCAACGAGGCGAACGGGCCAGGCAGCAAGGTGGAGAAATCCAGCACTTTGAGGGACACCAAGGGACCTGACATGAGCACTCCATTTCCGTTGTGAATGCCCACAGACTAGGCAGCCTTGGGCCTACCGGCAATCGCCGGAACGGTCATCGACAGTGACCGTTTTGATCACGGCGGGCTTTTTCGTGGCGGCGGCTTTATCATTGGCCCACGTTTGCTTGCAGAGTGTTCCATGAAGTTTGCGATTGCACTGTTTTCCGCCGCCCACGCGCCCTCCTCGCGCCGCGCCCTGCTGTTCGCCCAGGCGGCGCTGGCCGGCGGGCATGAGATTGTGCGGCTGTTTTTCTATCAGGACGGTGTCTACAGCGCCTCCAATGCCATCGTTGCGCCTCAGGATGAGCTGGACATCGCACGCCAGTGGCGTGAGTTTGTCAGCGCCCACCAGCTCGACAGCGTGGTGTGCATCGCCGCCGCCTTGCGCCGTGGCGTGCTCAACCAGGAGGAAGCCACGCGCTATCAACGCAGCGCGGTCAACCTCGATGCGCCGTGGGAGTTGTCGGGCCTGGGGCAACTGCACGACGCCGCCCAGGCCGCCGATCGCCTGATCTGTTTTGGAGGGCCGTGACATGTCCAAATCCTTATTGGTGATCAGCCGCCAGGCGCCGTGGTCCGGGCCAAGCGCCCGCGAAGCGCTGGACATCGTGCTGGCCGGCGGCGCCTTCGATCTACCGATCGGCCTGCTATTCCTCGATGACGGCGTGTTCCAACTGGCACCGCACCAGGACGCCAAGGCCGTGCAGCAAAAAGACCTCGGCGCAAACCTCCAGGCACTGGGCCTGTTTGGCATTGATGAGGTGTTCGCCTGCAGCCACAGCCTTGCCGAGCGCGGCCTCACGCCCCCCGCCAGCGCCCAGCCGCTGGACAGTGCCGCGATCTCCGCCCTGATTGACCGTTACGACCAGGTGATTACCCTCTGATGTCGACTCTCCATGTGGTTTCCCACTCCCCGTTTACCGATAGCCGCCTCGACAGCTGCCTGCGCATCTGCGGCGCCGAAGACGCCATCCTGCTCTGCGGCGATGGCGCCTACGGGCTGCACAACCCGGCCCTGCACACCAAGGGCGTGAAGGTCTTTGTGCTGGCCGAAGATATGCAGGCGCGCAATCTGCCTCTGCCGGATTGGGCCGATAGCGTCGATTACCCAGGTTTCGTGCAGCTGTCGATCGACTACGACAAGGTCAACAGCTGGCTATGAACACCCTGACCGTAGGCGCACGCACCCTGGAACTGGACAAGGACGGTTACCTCGTTGACCTGAACGACTGGTCCGACGAAGTGGCCAACGCCCTGGCCGCCGCCGAACCGCTGGCGTTGACCGCGGACCATTGGGAAATCCTCACGCTGCTGCGCCAGTTCTATGCCGAATTCCAGCTGTCGCCCGCCACGCGCCCGTTGATCAAGTACACCGCCTTGAAACTGGGCCCGGAAAAGGGCAACAGCCTGCACCTCAACAAATTGTTCAATGGCACTCCCGCCAAACTCGCCGCCAAGCTGGCGGGCCTGCCCAGGCCGACGAATTGCTTATGACCGATTTTGCCCCGCTGACCCTTGAAACCCCCGCCGAGCACCCGTTTGCACAGTTCGTGCGCATCCTGGGCAAAGGCAAGCGCGGCGCGCGCAACCTCACCCGCGAAGAAGCTCGCGAAGCCATGGGCATGCTGCTCGACGAAAAGGTCGAGGACACCCAATTGGGCGCCTTCCTGATGCTATTGCGCCACAAGGAGGAAAGCCCGGAAGAACTCGCCGGTTTCACCGAAGCGGTGCGCGAACGCCTGGACGCCCCGGCGCTGAACGTGGATGTCGACTGGCCCACCTACGCCGGCAAGAAGCGCCACCTGCCGTGGTACCTGCTGGCGGCCAAGTGCCTGGCGCAGAACGGCGTGCGCATCCTCATGCACGGCGGTGGCGCCCACACGGCGGGCCGGCTGTACACCGAGCAATTACTCGACGGCTTGCAGATCCCGCTGTGCCGCAACTGGCAGCAGGTCGAAGCCGCCTACGAGCACGGCAACCTGGCGTTTATCCCGCTAGGGGATTGGGCACCACAACTGCAGCGCATGATCGACCTGCGCAACACCCTGGGCCTGCGCTCGCCGATCCACTCCCTGGCGCGCCTGCTCAACCCGCTGAATGCGCGCCTGGGCCTGCAAAGCATTTTCCATCCGGGTTACCAGGGCGTGCACCGTGATGCCAGCGGCCTGCTCGGCGACAATGTGATCGTGGTGAAGGGTGATGGCGGTGAAGTCGAGATTAACCCCGACACCCTCAGCCATCTGTACGGCACCACCGGCGGCGAAAGCTGGGACGAAGAATGGCCTGCCCTCTCCGCCCAGCGTCACGTCAAGCCGGCCACGCTCGAACCCGAACACCTGAAAGCCGTGTGGCGCGGTGACGTTGAGGACAGCTACCCGCAACTGGCGCTGATCGCCACCATGGCCTTGGCGTTGCGCGGTCTGGGCCACCCACGGGAACACGCCTTTGAATTGGCCCAGCAGTACTGGGCCGCGCGGGACAAATCGATTTAATCGATGATTCACGCCCGGTCTTTGCGCTTTTAGTTCGAACTCATCCCTTTAGACTGGGCTCCAACGCTTATTAGCCAAGGAGCCAGTCATGGGTTTGCTGATCGAAGGACACTGGAAAGACCAGTGGTACGAAAGTAGCGCAGACGGCGCGTTCCAGCGCGAACAGGCGCAACGCCGGCACTGGGTGACCGCCGACGGCTCGCCTGGCCCGAGCGGCGAAGGTGGCTTCAAGGCCGAGGCCGGCCGCTATCACCTGTACGTGTCCCTCGCCTGCCCGTGGGCCCACCGAACCTTGATCCTGCGCAAGCTCAAGGGCCTGGAAGACTTGATCGAGGTGTCCGTGGTCAGTTGGTTGATGCTCGAAAACGGCTGGACCTTCGACAAGGCCCATGGCTCCACCGGCGACAAACTCGACGACTTCGCCTTCATGCACCAGCGCTACACCGCCGACACAGCCGATTACACCGGACGCGTCACCGTGCCGGTGCTGTGGGACAAAACGCTGCAGCGTATCGTCAGCAATGAATCGGCGGAGATCATCCGCATGTTCAACAGCGCCTTCAACGACCTGACCGGCAACACCCTGGATTTCTACCCCGCGCCGCTACGCGCCACCATCGACACGTTGAACGAACGTATCTACCCCGCCGTGAACAACGGCGTGTATCGCGCAGGCTTTGCCACTTCGCAGCAGGCGTATGAAAGTGCCTTCGATGATGTATTTGCGGAGTTGGATCATCTGGAACAGCACTTGGGCGACCATCGTTACCTGGCCGGTGAATACCTGACCGAGGCGGATGTGCGACTGTTCACGACCCTGATTCGCTTTGATGCGGTGTATTACAGCCACTTCAAATGCAACCTGCGCAGGATTGCGGATTATCCGCACCTGTCGAATTGGTTGAGGGAGCTGTATCAGTGGCCGGGCGTGGCCGAAACGGTGGATTTCGCGCACATCAAAGGGCATTACTATGCCAGTCACCGCACGATCAACCCCACGGGGATTGTGCCGATGGGGCCGTTGCAGCGGTTTGATGGACAGCATGATCGGGCACAACTGAACGGCAAAGGCGTCTGGAGCTGATCAGTCACTGTGGTGAGTGGGCTTGCTGTGGTGAGCGGGCTTGCCCCGCGCTGGGCTGCGCAGCAGCCCCAAAACCAGACGCCGAGTTCTTTCTGA
>NZ_JFCA01000040.1 GCF_000612585.1 Pseudomonas sp. CHM02 | reverse complement strand
AAAAACCGCAGCGGCCTTGTAGGGGCCGCTGCGCGCCCCAGCGCGAACAAGCTCGCTCACCACAGGGGATTTGTGTCACCACAAGATGGCTTCAGATCGGGCAGGTCACGCCTGTGCCGCCGATCCCGCAATAGCCCTGCGGATTCTTCGCCAGGTACTGCTGGTGATACGCCTCGGCGAAGTACACCGTCGGTGCTTCTTCGATTTCGGTGGTAATCGCGCCCAGGCCCGCCTTGGTCAATTCGCCCTGATAGGCCTCGGCACTGGCCTTTGCCGCCGCCAGTTGCTCCGGCGTGGTCGCATAGATCACCGAGCGGTACTGGCTGCCGATGTCGTTGCCCTGGCGCATGCCCTGGGTCGGGTTGTGCAGTTCCCAGAACATCTTCAGCAGGTCTTCGTATTTCACCTTGGCCTGGTCATACACCACCAGCACCACTTCGCTGTGGCCGGTCAGGCCCGAGCAGACTTCTTCATAGGTCGGGTTCGGCGTGTAGCCGCCGGCGTAACCGACCACGGTGCTGACCACGCCATCGCGCTGCCAGAAGCGGCGCTCGGCACCCCAGAAGCAGCCCAGGCCGAAGATCGCAAAACCGACGTCATCGAGGAACGGGCCGAGCAGCGGGTTGCCGTTGACGAAGTGCGTCTCTGGCAGCGCCATCGGGGTTTCTCGGCCAGGCAGAGCTTGTTCTTGAGTAGGCAGCACGTTTTTGTTCACCAGAATTTCCGAGCGCAAGACCATGATCAGTCCTCTCAGTCAGATTGAGTTGGGTAAGAATTCAGACAGCCAGTGTGCCCGAGTGTTACGACGCTGTCAGGCGATTGGCCCGCGCGGATAACGTTTAAGCATCGCCAGCAGCTCCGCCCCGGGGATCGGCCGGTCGAACAGGTAACCCTGGCCCACATCGCAACGGTGCCGGCGCAGAAACGCCAGTTGTTCGGCGGTCTCGATGCCTTCGGCGACCACCTTGAGCTTGAGGTTGTGGGCCATGGCGATCACGGCCGAGGTGATTTCCATGTCGTCCTGGTTGTCCGGGATCTCGTGGATGAAGCTGCGATCGATCTTGATGATGTCGATGGGGAATTTTTTCAAGTAGCTCAGTGACGAGTAGCCGGTGCCGAAGTCGTCCATGGCCAGGGTCAGGCCAAAGCTTTTCAACTGATCCAGTTGCAGGCGCGTGTCTTCGGTGGCTTCCAGCAGCAAACCTTCGGTCAGCTCCAGCTCCAGCAGGTTGGCGGGCAACTGTTCTTCCTTGAGGATCGTCGCGATCGAAGCCACCAGGTCCGGATCGGAGAACTGCTTGGGCGACAGGTTGATCGCCACCTGCAGGTTGCCCATGCCTGCGGCGGTCAGCTGCCGACTCATGCGGCAGGCCTGGCGTGCGATCCATTTGCCGATGGGGATGATCAGGCCGGTCTCTTCAGCCACGCTGATGAACTGGTCGGGGCGGATCATGCCCTTTTCCGGGTGGTTCCAGCGCAGCAGCGCCTCCATGCCCAGCAGGCGACCGCTGCGCAGGCACAGCTTGGGCTGGTAGAACACGTCCAGTTCGTTCTGGGTGAGGGCGCGGCGCAGGTTGTTCTCGACGAACAGCTTGTAGCTGGCCTCGGCATTCAACGCCTCAGTAAACACTTGTACCTGGTGTTTGCCGTTTGCCTTGGCCTTGTGCAGGGCCAGGCCGGCGTTGCGCATCAGGGTCTGCGGGTCGCGGCCATGCAGTGGCGCGCAGGCCAGGCCCACGGAGCCGGTGACGCTGATCAATTGGTTGTCGACGAACATCGGTTTGTCGAGGGTCGCCAGCAGTTGGCTGGCCACCTGCTGGCCGCTCTCCAGGTCGGTATCGTCCAGCAACACCGCGAACTCGTTACTGGCAAAGCGCGCCAGGCTGCCGCCGGTACTCAGGCTGTTACGCAGGCGGCGGGCCAGGCTGATCAGCAGTTTGTCGCCGGTCTGGTGGCCAAGGCTGTCGTTGATGCGCTTGAAATTGTCGATGTCCACCAGCAACAGGCTGATCGGGCTGTCGCTGTCACGGGCGAAGCGCTCGTCGAGGTTGCGGATGAACGCCGGGCGGTTCCCCAGGTTGGTCAGGTTGTCGGTGTAGGCCAGGCGCTCGATGCGCTGCTGGGCCAGCTTGGTCTGGGTAATGTCTTCGTAGATGCCGATGTAGTGCGTCAGCTCGCGGTTGTCGCCATACACTTTGGAAATCGACAACTGGCCCCAGTAGGGTTCGAGGTTTTTGCGTCGGCTCTTGAATTCGCCCTGCCAGCTGTTGCTCTTGGCCAGGCTCGACGGTGCATCGAAGAGCAATTCGCTGAGGTTTTCCAGCGCCGGCAATTGGGCCAGGCGGTGGCCGTGGACCTCTTCGGCGCTGTATTGGGTGATCGCGGTAAAGCTCGGGTTGACGTACTCCACCACACCGTCGCAGTTGACCAGCAGAAAGGCGTTGGCGCTTTGTTCCACGGCACGCTGGAACAGGTGCAGGGCGCTGGTGGCGGTGCGCCGGTTGTGGTTGTTGATCACCTGCGCGAACTGGTCGGCCAGCTCGCCGGCGAAGGCGATTTCGTCGGCCTGCCAGGCACGCGTGCTATGGCTTTGCTCCAGGCAAAGCACGCCGACCACCTGGCCATCGACGCGAATACTGGCGTCAAGCATGGCGTGGATGTCCTTGGCGCGCAGGTTGTCGGCCATTTCCCGGGTGCGCGGGTCGCGCATCGCGTTGGTGGCGTCGATGGCCCGGCTGGTGTGCAGGGCTTCCAGGTAGTCCGGGAAGCAGCTTGCGTCAATGGATTCGGGCAGGTGGTGCTGCTGGTCGGCGCGGTGGTAGGCCGAGATCGGTACCAGGCGCTGGCCTTCGAGGTTCCAGATGCTGGCGCAGTCGAGCTGGTAGATGTCGCAGGCGCTGCGGGTGATGAGCTCGGCGGCTTCCTGCAACGAGTTATGGGTGGTGTAGCGCTGGCGGGCCAGCAGCAGGATCAACTCCTGTTGGGCGCGCACCCGCTCCAGATGCTGCAACTGTTCCTGCTGGGCGCGCTGGTTGAGCTCCAGGGCGATCTGCAGGCGGCTGTTCTGGCTCTCCAGGTCTGCCGTAGGGACAGCGGTGGGGATTTCACTGAACAGGCCATCGACCACCATCAGGTAGCCGCGCAGCAGGTGGCGATTGTGTTGTTTGTAGGCTTCACCCATTTCCAGCAGGCTCAACGGACCGTCGCTGGTGTGCAGGGTGTAGCGCACCAGATAGTGAGGGCTGTGGGCCAGTTGCTGCTGGATGGCGTCATGCAACTGATAGCGAGCCTGGGGCTCCATCAGGCTGGCGTAAGGGGTGCCGATCAGGGCGCACAACTCGACCGCCGGCAGGCCGAATTGGCGCTCGCAGTTGGGATCGAGGTAGAGGAGGGCCCAGCTTGCCTCATTGAGCCGCTCGAAACGCAGCATACCGAGGCGCGAAGGCACCGGTAACTGCGTCACTACCTCGGCCGCCATTCGGGCGACATCGGGTTGGCTTTTCATGGGGAAACTCACTTGAAATAACGCGCACGGCGCCGGGCTCACGCCCTCTTTTCTGTTGCCTGCGGCAAGGTTGCATCATGCGGCGCGGGCTGACAAGAGAGGATGAAGGCTAAGTGCTATAAGGGTGTTATCGGCCGTTTAGGGGATTTCTGCAATCAAGACGATGGGTGGCGCATTGACGCAGCTCCCACGATCAACTGTAGGAGCAAGCTCGCTCCTACAGAGAAAGCAAAAAAAGCCCCGCCAAGTGGCGGGGTTGAGGTACGAGCGTGGCGCTCGAAAATCGTTGCAGCCAGGCCTCCCCGGTGAAGAGGAGGCCGCTGCGGCTTACAGCAGGATAGTGCGGATGTCGTTCAGCAGTTGGCTCAGGCGCTGCGTGAAGCGTGCAGCTGCGGCGCCGTTGATCACGCGGTGATCGTAGGACAACGACAGCGGCAGCATCAGCTTCGGCTGGAACGCTTTACCGTCCCACACAGGCTGGATAGTGGCCTTGGACACACCCAGGATCGCCACTTCCGGCGCGTTGACGATTGGCGTGAAGCCAGTGCCGCCAATGTGACCGAGGCTGGAGATCGTGAAGCATGCGCCCTGCATGTCGTCCGGGGTGAGCTTCTTGTCGCGGGCCTTGGCAGCCAATGCAGCGGCTTCGGCAGCGAGTTGCAGCAGGCTCTTCTGGTCTACGTTCTTGATGACCGGTACCAGCAGGCCATCCGGGGTGTCGACCGCGAAACCGATGTGCACGTACTTCTTGCGAATGATCGCCTTGCCGCTTGGTGCCAGCGAGCTGTTGAAGTCCGGCAGTTCCTTGAGCAGGTGTGCACAGGCCTTGAGCAGCAGTGGCAGCACGGTCAGTTTCACGCCGGCCTTCTCGGCCACGGCTTTCTGCGCAACGCGGAAAGCTTCCAGGTCGGTGATGTCGGCCTGGTCGAACTGGGTCACGTGCGGGATGTTCAGCCAGCTCGCGTGCAGACCTGCCGCGCCGATTTGCATCAGGCGGGTCATCGGCACTTCTTCGACTTCGCCGAAGCGGCTGAAGTCCACGGTGCGGATCGGCGGAATGCCCGAACCACCGGTAGCGCCGCCAGCAGCCGGCGCTTCCTTGGCTTTCTGCATCATGGCTTTGACGTAAACCTGCACGTCTTCCTTCAGCACGCGGCCGTGAGGACCGCTGGCAGCCACTGCGCTCAGCTCAACGCCGAACTCGCGTGCCAGTTGACGCACGGCAGGACCGGCGTGAACCTTGGCGCCGCTTGGCGCGGGTGCGGCAGCAGCAGCAGCAGGGGCTGGAGTGGCCTCGGCTTTGGCAGCAGGCGCAGGGGCGGTCGCGGCCGGAGCCGCTTCAGCCTTGGCCGCCGGAGCGGCAGCCGGTGCTGGAGCGGCAGCAGGCGCTGCGCCTTGTACTTTCAGCTTGAGGATAAAGTCGCCAGTGCCGACTTCGTCTTCCAGCTTGACCGCGATGCTTTCCACCACGCCGGCAGCCGGCGAAGGGATTTCCATGGAGGCCTTGTCGGACTCCAGGGTGATCAGCGACTGGTCGGCTTCGACGGTGTCGCCGACCTTGACCAGCAACTCGATGATCTTGGCCTTGCCCGACGAACCGATATCCGGAACGTGAATGTCCTGGACGGTAGCGGCGGCAGGTGCAGCGGCCGGGGCTGGAGCAGCCTCGGCAGCAGCGGGCTTTTCAGCGGCAGGCGCGGGTGCAGCGGCGGCGGCAGGAGCCGCCGCAGGGGCCGCATCAGCGGCGCCTTCGATTTCCAGCTCCAGCAGTTCGTCGCCTTCTTTCAGGCGGTCGCCCAGCTTGACTTTCAGGCTCTTGACCACGCCGGCCTTGGGAGCAGGGATTTCCATGCTCGCCTTGTCCGATTCCAGGGTCAGGATGCTCTGGTCGGCTTCGACGGTGTCGCCGACCTTCACAAACAGCTCGATTACTTCACCTTCACCGCTGCCGATGTCAGGTACGCGAATGAGTTCGCTCACAAAAAGTCTCCTCAGCAGTCCAGTGGGTTGCGTTTTTCCGGGTTGATCCCGAACTTGACGATAGCGTCTGCCACTACCTTGGGTTCGATCTCACCACGGTCAGCCAAGGCTTCCAAGGCTGCCAACACCACGAAGTGACGGTCAACTTCGAAGAAGTGACGCAGCTTCTTGCGGCTGTCACTGCGGCCGAAACCGTCGGTGCCCAGGACTTTGAATTCCTTGGACGGGACCCACTGGCGAATTTGTTCAGCAAACAGTTTCATGTAGTCGGTCGAAGCGATCACCGGGCCTTTACGGCCGGTCAGGCACTCTTCCACGAAGGTGCGCTGTGGCTTCTGGCCAGGGTGCAGGCGGTTGTGACGCTCTACGGCCAGGCCGTCGCGACGCAGTTCGTTGAAGCTGGTAACGCTCCAGACGTCAGCGCCGACGTTGAACTCGTCACGCAGGATCTTGGCCGCTTCACGCACTTCACGCAGGATGGTGCCGGAGCCCATCAGTTGTACGTGGTGTGCCGCTTCCTTGGTGTCTTCTTCGAGCAGGTACATGCCCTTGATGATGCCTTCCTCGACACCGGCCGGCATGGCTGGCTGCTGGTAGGACTCGTTCATCACGGTGATGTAGTAGAAAACGTCCTGCTGCTCTTCGGTCATCTTCTTCATGCCGTCCTGGATGATCACCGCCAGCTCGTAGCCGTAGGTTGGATCAAAGGTGCGGCAGTTCGGGATGGTGGCAGCCAGGATGTGGCTGTGACCGTCTTCGTGTTGCAGGCCTTCGCCGTTCAGCGTGGTACGGCCGGCGGTGCCGCCGATCAGGAAACCACGGGTACGGCTGTCGCCTGCTGCCCAAGCCAGGTCGCCGATACGCTGGAAGCCGAACATCGAGTAGAAGATGTAGAACGGCAGCATCGGCTGGTTATGGCTGGAGTACGAAGTACCGGCAGCGATGAAGGAGCTCATGGCGCCCGCTTCGTTGATGCCTTCTTCGAGGATCTGGCCCTTCTTGTCTTCCTTGTAGAACATCACCTGGTCTTTATCGACTGGCTCGTAGAGCTGGCCGACGGAGGAGTAGATGCCCAACTGGCGGAACATGCCTTCCATACCGAAGGTACGGGCTTCGTCCGGGATGATCGGGACGATGCGCGGGCCGATGTCCTTGTCCTTGACCAATTGCGCGAGGATCCGCACGAAAGCCATGGTGGTGGAGATTTCACGGTCGCCCGAGCCGTCCAGGATCGCCTTGAGGGTGTCCAGTGGCGGGGTCGGCACGCTGAAGCTGTTGGCGCGACGCTGAGGTACGAAACCACCCAGTGCAGCGCGGCGCTCGGCCAGGTAACGGGCTTCGGCGCTGTTCGGCTCCGGCTTGAAGAACGGCAGGTTCTCCAACTCTTCGTCCTTGACCGGAATGTCGAAGCGGTCGCGGAACAACTTCAGGCTGTCGACATCGACTTTCTTGGTGTTGTGCGCGGTATTTTTCGCTTCGCCGGCACCGGTGCCATAACCCTTGATGGTCTTGGCCAGGATGACGGTCGGTTGTTCTTTGTGGTTGACCGCTTCGTGGTACGCCGCGTAGACCTTGTACGGGTCGTGGCCGCCACGGTTGAGTTTCCAGATCTCGTCGTCGGACAGGTCGGCAACCATCGCCTTGAGTTCAGGCGTGTTGAAGAAGTGTTCACGGACGAACGCGCCGTCTTTGGCCTTGTAGTTCTGGTACTCGCCGTCGATGACTTCATCCATGCGGCGTTGCAGGATACCGTCGACGTCCTTGGCCAGCAGTGGGTCCCAGAAACGGCCCCAGATGACTTTGGTCACGTTCCACTGAGCACCGCGGAACACGCCTTCGAGTTCCTGGATGATCTTGCCGTTGCCGCGAACCGGGCCGTCGAGGCGCTGCAGGTTGCAGTTGATGACGAAGATCAGGTTGTCCAGCTTCTCGCGGCCGGCCAGGGAGATGGCGCCCAGGGATTCCGGCTCGTCGCACTCGCCGTCGCCCAGGAAACACCAGACTTTCTGCTTGCCTTCAGGGATGAAGCCACGGGCTTCCAGGTACTTCATGAAGCGTGCCTGGTAGATCGCCTGGATCGGGCCCAGGCCCATGGATACCGTCGGGAACTGCCAGAAATCAGGCATCAGCCAAGGGTGCGGGTACGACGACAGGCCGTTACCGTCCACTTCCTGGCGGAAGTTGTTCATGTGTTCTTCGGAAATGCGGCCTTCCATGAACGCACGGGCGTAGACGCCTGGGGAGGTGTGGCCCTGGAAGTAGATCAGGTCGCCGCCGTGTTCGTCGGTCGGGGCCTGGAAGAAGTAGTTGAAGCCGATGTCATACAGGGTTGCGCTGGAAGCGAAGCTGGAGATGTGACCGCCCAGGTCCGAATCTTTCAAGTTCGTGCGCATTACCATCGCCATGGCGTTCCAACGTACCAGCGAGCGAATGCGGCGTTCCATGAACAGGTCGCCAGGCATGCGTGCTTCGTGGGTAACGGGGATGGTGTTGCGGTATGGCGTAGTGATGGCGTAAGGCAGTTGCGAGCCGCTGCGGGTCGCGAGTTCGCCCATACGGGTCATCAGGTAGTGAGCACGGTCTTCGCCTTCTTTGTCGAGAACCGATTCCAGGGCGTCCAGCCATTCCTGGGTTTCGACGGGATCGAGGTCTTGCATGGCTTGCTCCAGGGCGGAAAGGCTACCAGAATCGGTTGCCTGAAGTTTGCGACTGGCCTTGTGGGCAGACGACATAAATTCTTGGATGGCCGAAGGTTGCTTCGGCGTCCTGTAGTTTTACTACAAATCGTCGGCCATTTCAGCCTTTCGAATGTATATACGAGTAGTAAAACTACACAAGACTGAGCGTATGGCTCGGTCTGGTTGGTGAGCATAATCGTTATTGTTGATCTTTTGCGAACAAGAAAAGGTGAAAGCTTGATGTTGGCTGCCAAAATGAAATTAATTTCAGCTATTTCTAACCTTTGTTCGACAGTCCTTCATAGAGCGTGGTTCTTGCGTTCACAGCAACAAGCCATTTACACGCCGATCAAGGATAGACCATGAGCCTTCCAACACTGGCCGAACTGCCGGCCATTCTCTTGCCAAAAGCCCAGCGGGCCGAGCAGTCATTTCGTGACGCCGTGGCCGCGCTGGACGACGATCATGGACTTTCTGCGTGGACGCCGCAACGGTGGGCCGACTTCGCCCGCGTGTGCGCGGCCAGTGATTTCGTCATTGAACAGAGTGTTCGTGACCCTTTGATGTTGCTGGAACTGGTGGCCTGGGGCGAGCTGGACCGCGGTTTTGCGCCCGGCGAGCTGTGCGGGCAAATAGCTGGCGCCGTGCAACAGGCCGAAACAGAAGACGAACTGGGCCGCGTATTGCGTCGCCAGCGCACGCGCCAGCAAGTGCGCATCATCTGGCGCGACCTGACCCGCCAGGCGGACCTGGTGCAGACCTGCCGCGACCTCTCCGACATGGCCGACGCCAGCATCGACCAGGCCTACCAATGGCTGTACCAGCGCCACTGCGTGCAGTTCGGCACGCCCACCGGGCGGCGCAGCGGCGAGCCGCAGCACATGGTCATCCTTGGCATGGGCAAGCTCGGCGCGGTGGAGCTGAACCTGTCGTCGGATATCGACCTGATCTTCGCCTACCCCGAGGGCGGCGAGACCGTTGGCGTCAAACGCTCCCTGGACAACCAGGAATTCTTTATTCGCCTTGGTCAAAAACTGATCAAGGCCCTCGACCCGATGACCGTCGATGGCTTCGTGTTCCGCGTCGACATGCGCCTGCGCCCCTACGGTTCGGCCGGCGCGCTGGTGCTCAGCTTCAATGCACTGGAGCAGTACTACCAGGACCAGGGCCGCGACTGGGAACGCTACGCCATGATCAAGGCGCGGGTTGTTGCCGGCGACCAGGTGGCCGGTGCGCAACTGCTCGACATGCTCCGGCCGTTCGTCTACCGCCGTTATCTGGATTTCTCCGCCATCGAGGCGCTGCGCACCATGAAGCAGCTGATCCAGCAGGAAGTGCGGCGCAAAGGCATGGCCGACAACATCAAGCTGGGCTCGGGTGGCATCCGCGAAGTGGAGTTCATCGCCCAGGCATTCCAACTGATCCATGGCGGCCGCGACCTCAGCCTGCAACAGCGGCCGCTGCTCAAGGTGCTCGGTACCCTGGAGGGCCAGGGCTACCTGCCGCCCGCTGTGATTGCCGAACTGCGCAATGGTTACGAATTCCTGCGCTACACCGAGCATGCGATCCAGGCGATTGCCGACCGGCAGACGCAAATGCTTCCGGACAGCCCGGAAGACCAGGCGCGCATTGCCTTTATGCTGGGGTTTGCCGACTGGGCGGCCTTCCATGAGCGCCTGATGTACTGGCGCGGTCGTGTGGACTGGCATTTCCGCCAGGTGATCGCCGATCCGGACGAAGAAGAAGGCGAAGAAAGCGAGCTGGTGGTGGGCGGTGAGTGGTTGCCGCTGTGGGAGGAATCCCAGGATGAAGACGCGGCGTGCCGCCAACTCGCCGAAGGTGGTTTCAGCGATGCCCCCAAGGCTCTCAGGGCCCTGGCCGGGCTGCGCAACAGCCCGCAACTACGCGCCATGCAGCGCCTGGGGCGTGAGCGGCTGGATGCTTTCATCCCGCGCCTGCTGGCCCAGGCCGTCGAGCACGCCAACCCGGACCTGGTGCTCGAGCGTGTGTTGCCATTGGTGGAAGCCGTCGCTCGCCGTTCCGCTTATCTGGTGCTGCTCACGGAAAACCCCGACGCCCTGCGTCGCCTGCTGACCCTGTGCTCCGCCAGCCCATGGATCGCCGAGCAGATCACACGCTTCCCGCTGTTGCTCGATGAATTGCTCAACGAAGGGCGCCTGTTCAAACCGCCGCTGGCGCCCGAGTTGGCCGCCGAACTGCGCGAGCGCCTGACGCGTATTCCGGAGGACGACCTCGAGCAACAGATGGAGGCCCTGCGACACTTCAAGCTGGCCCACCGCCTGCGCGTCGCCGCCTCGGAAATCGCCGGCAGCCTGCCGCTGATGAAAGTCAGCGATTACCTCACCTGGCTTGCCGAGGCGATTCTCGAACAAGTGCTGGCCCTGGCCTGGCGCCAGACCGTCGCACGCCACGGCTCGCCGCAGCGCGTGGACGGCACCCTGTGCGATCCTGGGTTCATCATTGTCGGTTATGGGAAAGTCGGCGGCATCGAACTGGGGCATGGTTCGGACCTGGACCTGGTGTTTATCCACGACGGCGACCCGCAGGCCGAGACCGATGGCGCCAAGCCCATCGACGGCGCGCAGTTCTTCACGCGCCTGGGCCAGCGCATCATTCACCTGCTGACCACCCAGACCAACTCGGGCCAGTTGTATGAAGTGGACATGCGCCTGCGACCTTCCGGCGCCTCCGGGCTGTTGGTCAGTTCGCTGGGGGCGTTTGACCGCTATCAACAAAATGAAGCCTGGACCTGGGAGCATCAGGCCCTGATCCGCGCGCGGGTGCTGGTGGGCAGCCAGGATGTGGGCCAGGCGTTCGAGCAAGTACGGGCTACCGTGTTGGGGCGGGAGCGGGACCTGGCGAAGCTGCGCCAGGAGGTCAGCGAGATGCGCGCCAAGATGCGTGACAACCTGGGCACCAAGGGCACGGGGGCCGGCACCGGCGCCAATGCCTTCGAAGCCACGGCGTCGTTCGACCTCAAGCAGGATGCCGGAGGTATCGTCGATATTGAATTTATGGTGCAATACGCGGCTTTGGCGTGGTCTGCGCAACATCCATCGTTGCTGCGCTACACCGACAATATCCGCATTCTGGAAGGCCTGGAGCAGGTGGGCTTGATGCCCGCCGCCGATGCCCATCTGCTGCGCGAGGTGTATAAGGCCTACCGTTCCGCTGCGCACCGCCAGGCCTTGCAGAACGAGGCCGGTACGGTAGCCGGGGATCAGTTCGCCGACGAACGGCGCCAGGTGATGCGAATCTGGAAAGAACTGGGGTTAAGTTGAGTCAACTGTAGGAGCCGGCTTGCCGGCGATGAGGCCCTTGGAATCCATGGAGATCTTTCGGACGTTATCGCTGGCAAGCCAGCTCCTACAATTGTTCGTCTCCTACAGAAAATTTCGATGCGGGGAGGCATAAGCCTCCCCGCATCGTTTGTGGAAACTACATGAATATTCTGATCGTTGGGCCCAGTTGGGTCGGTGACATGGTGATGGCGCAGACACTGTTCCAGTGCCTGAAGCAACGTCATCCCGACTGCCATATCGACGTGCTCGCCCCCGAGTGGAGCCGGCCGATCCTTGAGCGCATGCCCGAGGTGCGCAAGGCCTTGAGCTTCCCGCTCGGCCACGGTGCCCTGGAACTGGCGACCCGCCGTCGCATCGGCAAATCCCTGGCGGGTGAATACGACCAGGCGATCCTGCTGCCCAACTCGCTCAAGTCGGCGCTGGTGCCGTACTTTGCCGGCATCCCCAAGCGCACCGGCTGGCGTGGCGAGTTTCGCTATGTGCTGCTCAATGATGTGCGCACGCTGGACAAAGCCCGCTACCCACTGATGATCGAACGCTTCATGGCCCTGGCCTATGCGCCGGGCGCCGAGCTGCCCCGGCCGTACCCGCGCCCGAGCCTGCAGATCGACCCGCTGAGCCGCGACGCCGCCCTGGCCAAGTTCGGCCTGAGCCTGGATCGCCCGGTATTGGCCTTGTGCCCCGGCGCCGAGTTCGGCGAGTCCAAGCGCTGGCCGTCGGAGCACTACGCCAAGGTCGCCGAGACCAAGATCCGCGAAGGGTGGCAGGTGTGGCTGTTTGGTTCGAAGAAGGACCACCCGGTGGGTGAGGACATTCGCCAGCGCCTGATCCCCGGCCTGCGCGAAGAGGCGGTGAACCTCAGTGGCGACACGTCCCTGGCCGAAGCCATCGACCTGCTGTCCTGCGCCGACTCGGTGGTGTCCAACGACTCCGGCCTGATGCACGTGGCTGCGGCGTTGAACCGCCCGTTGGTGGCGGTGTACGGTTCCACCTCGCCGGGCTTTACCCCGCCATTGGCCGACCAGGTCGAAGTGGTGCGCCTGGGCCTGGATTGCAGCCCGTGCTTTGATCGTACCTGCCGTTTCGGTCACTACAACTGCATGCGCCAATTGCTGCCGCAACCAGTGAACGAAGCCTTGCAGCGGTTGCAGGGCTCTGCGGTCGAGGTCCGATAGTTTGCGCGTACTGGTAATCAAGACCTCATCCCTGGGCGACGTGATCCACGCCTTGCCGGCGCTGACCGATGCCGCGCGAGCGATCCCCGGCATTCAGTTCGACTGGGTGGTGGAAGAAGGCTTTGCCGAGATTCCCACCTGGCACCCGGCGGTGGACAAAGTGATTCCGGTGGCGATTCGCCGCTGGCGCAAAAACCTCTGGCAAACCCTCAAGAGTGGCGAATGGCGGCGTTTCAAGCAGCGCATCCAGTCGACCAAATACGACTTGGTGATCGACGCCCAGGGCCTGCTCAAAAGCGCTTGGCTGACCCGCTATGTGCGGGCTCCCGTCGCCGGCTTCGACAAAAACTCTGCCCGTGAACCGTTCGCGGCGCGCTTCTACTCTCGGCGCCTGGCCGTGGCCCGTGGGCAACACGCGGTGGAGCGTCTGCGCCAGTTGTTCGCCGTGGCGCTCGGCTATGACCTGCCCAAGGGGCTGGGCGACTACGGGTTGAGCGTCGACAAGTTGCTCGGCCTACCGCCGAAAAAGCCTTTTGTATTGCTGCTGCACGGTACCACCTGGGACACCAAGCACTGGCCCGAAGCCTATTGGCGTGAGCTGGCCGAACGCATGGGGCGACTGGGCGTGGACGTGAAGCTGCCCTGGGGCAATGCCGATGAAAAGGCTCGCGCCGAACGCCTGGCCCAGGGTCTGCAAAACGCCGAGGTGCTGCCCAAATTGAACCTGGCCGGTGTCGCCCGTGTATTGGCCGGCGCCCGTGCCTGTGTGGCGGTGGACACCGGCCTCGGTCACCTGGCCGCCGCGCTGGATGTGCCGACCATTTCTCTGTTCGGGCCGACCAACCCCGGCCTGACCGGCGCCTACGGCAAGGGTCAGATTCACCTGGCCAGTGATTTCCCCTGCGCGCCGTGCCTGCAAAAGCAATGTACCTATCAACCGACGGCCGACGACCTGCGTCGGTTCGACATCAAGCGCGAGTCGCCCCTGTGCTTCACGCGCCTGAACCCTGAGCGTGTGGCCAGCCGACTGAGCACGTTGTTATTGGCTGAGGAGCTGCACTGATGCAACTGGCTTTTGTTCTGTACAAGTACTTCCCCTTCGGTGGCCTGCAGCGCGACTTCATGCGCATCGCCCTGGAGTGCCAGCAGCGCGGCCATCAGATTCGTGTCTATACGCTGATCTGGGAAGGCGACATCCCGCCCGGCTTCGAAGTGCTGGTGGCACCGGTCAAGGCGTTCTTCAACCATCGGCGCAACGAGAAGCTCAGCGCCTGGATGGCCGCCGACCTGGCCAAGCGCCCGGTGGACCGCCTGGTCGGGTTCAACAAAATGCCCGACCTGGATGTGTACTACGCCGCCGACGGCTGCTTTGAAGACAAGGCGCAAAACCTGCGCCACTCGCTGTACCGCTACTTCGGTCGCTATAAGCATTTTGCCGAGTACGAGCGCGCCGTGTTCGCCAAGGATGCCAAGACCGAAGTCCTGATGATTTCCGAAGTGCAGCAGCCGCTGTTCATCAAGCATTACGACACGCCGCTGGAACGCTTCCATCTGCTGCCGCCGGGCATCGCCCAGGACCGTCGTGCGCCGCCGAATGCCGCCGAAATTCGCGAGGGCTTCCGCAAGGAATTCAACCTGGGCGACGACGACCTGTTGCTGGTGCAAATCGGCTCGGGCTTCAAGACCAAAGGCGTCGACCGCAGCCTCAAGGCCGTGGCTGCCCTGCCGTCTGAGCTGAGAAAACGCACACGGCTGTTTGTAATCGGCCAGGACGACCCCAAAGTATTCCAACTGCAAAGCGCGACGCTGGGGCTGGGGGACAACGTGCAGTTCCTCAAGGGCCGCAGCGATATCCCGCGTTTCCTGTTGGGCGCCGACGTGTTGATCCACCCGGCGTACAACGAAAACACTGGCACCGTCTTGCTCGAAGCCCTGGTGGCCGGGTTGCCGGTGCTGGTCTCGGCCGTGTGTGGGTATGCCCACTACATCGCTGAAGCCGACAGTGGCCTGGTGCTGGATGAGCCGTTCGAGCAGAGCCAGCTCAACCAGTACCTGACGCACATGCTCACCGACACTGCACAGCGCGCGGCCTGGAGCCGCAATGGGTTGGTCTTTGCCGAGACGGCCGACCTCTACAGCATGCCGCAGCACGCGGCGGATGTGATTCTGGCGGAGCCAAAACGATGAAGTTGATTCTTGCCGAACCGTTCAAGACGTTGTGGGCCGGGCTTGATGCCTTCGCCGAAGTCGAGAAACTGCAAGGTGAAGTATTCCGTGAACTGGCGGCACGTCGCACTCTGCGCACAGAGGTCGATGGCCGTCCGTATTTCGTGAAGATCCACCGTGGTATCGGTTGGGGCGAAATCTTCAAGAACCTGATCACCGCCAAGTTGCCAGTGCTGGGCGCCGGCCTTGAGTGGTCGGCGATTCATCGTTTGCAGGAACTCGGTGTGCCGACCATGACCGGTGTGGCCTTTGGCGAAAAAGGCAGCAACCCGGCGGACCAGCACTCGTTCATCATCACCGAAGAACTGGCGCCGACCCTCAGCCTTGAAGACGTCACCCTAAACTGGGTCGCCGAGCCGCCCGCCCCTGCATTGCGTCACGCCCTCACGGCCGAGTTGGCGCGCATGGTCGGCGACATGCACCGCGGTGGCGTCAATCATCGCGATTGCTACCTGTGCCACTTCTTGCTGGACACCTCGAAACCCATCGACGCGAACAGCATCAAGCTGTCGGTGATCGACCTGCACCGCGCCCAACTGCGTGCCCATCTGCCGCTGCGCTGGCGCGACAAGGACCTGTCTGCGCTGTACTACTCGGCACTGGACATCGGCCTGACCCGTCGCGACAAGCTGCGCTTCCTCAAGGGCTATTTCCGCCAGCCGTTGCGCCAGATCCTGGCCGAGCAATCGGCGTCGTTGAGCCTCATGCAGCGCAAGGCCGACAAGCTGTATGCGCGCAAGCTGCGTTACGGGGATGCGATCTGATGGCGGGTTGGAACCTGGAACCTGCCTACGCCCACCTGGCGGATGATTTTGGAAGCCTCGAAGCGGTATTCGCCCTGCAAGGCGAGCGGCTGACCCGCGACCCGTTGTCGGAAGTGATCCGGGTGGAGCGGGGCGGGGTCAATTACTACGTCAAGCGCTACACCGGTGCCGGCAAGGGGCTGCGGCGTTACCTGGGCAAGCCGCGGGTCAAGTCCGAATGGCAGAACCTCAAGCGTTTCGCCAAGTGGGGCATTCCCACCGCTGACGTCGTGGCCTGGGGCCTGGAGCGCAAGGGCCTGGCCTACGAGCGAGGGGCGATGATCACCCGCGAGTTGCCGAAAACCGAAGACCTTTCGGTGCTGGCCGAGCGTAACGATGCGCGCCTGCGCGATCCCAAGTGGGTTGACGCGGTGAGCCGCCAGCTCGCCGAATACACGCGCACGATGCACGATCACCGCTTTACCCATAACGATTTGAAGTGGCGCAACCTGCTGATCGACGACCAGTCCACGCTGTACCTGATCGACTGCCCGAACGGTGATTTCTGGCGCGGGTTCTGGCTCAAGTACCGTATCACCAAGGACCTGGCCTGCCTGGACAAGGTGGCCAAGTATCATCTGTCCGCCACCCAGCGCCTGCGCTTCTACATGCAATACCGTCAGCGCCGGCACCTGAGTGCATCGGACAAACAGCGTATTCGCCACGTGGTGAAGTTTTTCGAGGGGCGCGAATGAGTGATTTCCTGGCGGCTGAAGACCGTGCGCTGCTGGAGCGCAACGGCCTGGCGACGTTCGACGCCCTGTGGGCCAAGCAGTTGGACGCGGTGGATGAGCCCAATACCAGCCGTGGTGGCTGGAGCAGTGTGTTTCGCCTGGAGCTCGACGGCCACGGCTACTACCTCAAGCGCCAGAGCAACTACCTGACGCGCAGCTTGCACCGCCCTTTTGGCGAGCCGAGCTTTTCCCGTGAATTTCGCAATATCAGCCGTTATCGCACGCTTGGCATCCCCGCGTTGCAGGCGGCGTTCTACGGCGAGCGCAAAGTCGGTGGTGAACACCGTGCGATGCTGCTCACCCGCGCGCTGGACGGCTGGAATGACCTGGACTCCTTGCTGGAGCACTGGCCTCAACTGAGCGAAGCCCAGCACCGTGCGATCCTGCTGGCCTGCGGCCAACTTGCACGCCGACTGCACAGTGTTGGCCAGGTGCATGGCTGTTTTTATCCCAAGCATATTTTCTTGCAGGCGACCGGTGACGGTTATGCCGCGCAGTTGATCGACCTGGAGAAAACCCGCCCGTTGTTGTTCGGTTGGCGTGACCGGGTCAAGGACCTCGAACCCCTGTTGCGCCGTGCGCCGCAGTGGACGGACGCCCAGGTGCGTCAGCTGTTGGCTGCTTACCTCGATCAGCCTGAAGACAGCACGCTGGTCGGCAGTTGGCTGCAGCGCCTGACGGCCCGGCGTAGCCACAAGGAGAAACGCTGATGCGCCTGTCCGAGCTGAAAAGCGCCGGCCGTACGCCGAGCCTGCCCATTACCCTCGACCTGGCGGATGCCGCCGGCCCTGGTCAACTGCAGCTGTTGAGTTTGCTGCGGGTGTTGCCGGGCGAGCGCTATGTTGGCGCGGCCGTATGGCGCGGGCGTCCGGTACTCGCCAAGTTGTTGGTGGGCAGCAAGGCGGCGCGGCACTTTCAGCGTGAACTCAGCGGCGTGCGCCTGCTGGCCGAGCAAGGCCTGACCACACCGTTGTTGCTGGCCGATGGCTTGCAGGAAGGCGAGGGCGGTTGGCTGCTGTTCGAATTTATCGAGGGCGCCGAAAGCCTGGCGGATGCCTGGCAGGCTGTCGAAGGTTTGCCGCCGTTGGCTGACGAGCAAACCGCCGTACTCGCCGAAGCGCTGGGTGCGATCGCCCAGATGCACACCAAGGGGCTGTGGCAGGAAGACCTGCACCTGGACAACCTGCTGCGCCAGGACGGCAAACTGTACCTGATCGACGGTGCCGGGATTCGCGCCGAAGAGGCCGGCAAGCCGCTGTCGCGCAACCGTGTACTGGAGAACCTCGGCGTGTTTTTCGCCCAGTTGCCAAAAAATCTCGAGCCGTTTACCGAAGAACTGCTGGTGTACTACCTGCTCAGCAACAGCGAGCACGCACTGCCGCTGGAAGCCTTGGAGAAACAGGTGCGCAAGGTCAGCGCCTGGCGCCTCAAGGATTTCCTGAGCAAGGTCGGCCGCGACTGCACGCTGTTTAGCGTGGTGCGCGGCGCGTTTGCCTTGCGCGCGATCCGTCGCGAAGAGGAGCCGGCGATGCTGCCGGTGCTGGAGCAGGCCGATACGCTGCTGGACCAAGGGCATTTGTACAAGACCGGTGGCGCCGCCAGCGTCGCCAAGGTCGAAGTGGCCGGTCGGCAGTTGGTGATCAAACGCTACAACATCAAGGGTTTCGCCCATTGGCTCAAGCGTTTCTGGCGCCCGAGCCGAGCCTGGCATTCCTGGCGCGAAGGCAACCGCCTGGCGTTCCTCGGCATCGCCACCCCCAAGCCGCTAGCCGTACTGGAAACGCGTTTTTTCTGGTTGCGCAGCCGCGCCTACCTGATCACCGAATACCTGCCGGGACCGGACATCATCGAACGCTTCGCGCCGTACGTTGAAAGCGGCGATGCACCGGAAAACGAACTGCAGGCGCTGGATCACCTGTTCGCCGAACTGATCCGCGAGCGCATCAGCCATGGCGACTTCAAGGGGCATAATCTGTTCTGGGACGAGAACCGCTGGTCCCTGATCGACCTTGATGCGATGTGCCAACACACCTCCGCCGCCAGCTTCGCCACGGCATACGCCAAGGACCGCGCACGTTTCATGCGTAACTGGCCTGAAGGCAGCGCGCTCTACCAACTGATCGATCAGCGGCTGCCCAAATTGTAGGCGCCGGCTTGTCGGCGATGGCGTTTCTCCTGGCGCTGCAAGGCTCAAGGGCCTCATCGCTGGCAAGTCAGCGCCTACAGGTGTTGCGTGGGCAACACTGATTGGGCAGTTGTGTTCAAGAACGACAGCACGCTTTCGCCGTGGATTTTTATCTCACTGATTTAACTCACTAAAAATCCTGGCACGGGCTCTGCAATGCCATCGAGTGAACCCTTTCACCGGTGGCTCAGGAGCCGTGTATGCCTTCCCGTCTTTCCTCGCTTTCCCGTTTGATCTGCCTGGGTGCCGCCCTGTTGCTGAGCGGCGTGGCCCATGCCGCTGATGGTGACGATGCCGTGCCGTCCCTGGCCGGCAAGCGCATCGCTGTGAGCATGACCGGCACCAGTCACTATTTCGATATCAAGGCGTTCCAGGCGCAGGTCGATGAGATCAAGCGACTGGGCGGTACGCCGATCACCCTCGATGCCGGGCGCAATGACAAGAACCTGGTGACCCAGCTGCAAACCGTGGTCACCCAGAAGCCTGACGCGGTGATCCAGACCCTCGGCACCCTCAGCGTGATCGACCCCTGGCTCAAGCGCATCAGCAAGGCCGGCATCCCGTTGTTCACCATCGATGCGCCATCGCAATACAGCCTCAACAACACCACCTCCGACAACGTCGCCACCGGCAAGGCCCTCGCCGATCAGTTGATCAAGGACGCCGGTGGCAAAGGCAAGATCCTGGTGTTCAACGGCTTCTATGGCGTGCCGGTGTGTGCGATCCGCTATGACCAGCTGAAGCTGGCGCTCAAGGACTACCCGCAGCTGGAAATCATCCAGCCCGAGCTGCGCGACGTGATCCCCAACACCGTACAGGACGCCTATTCCCAGGTATCGGCGTTGCTCAACAAGTACCCGGCGGGCAGTGTCTCGGCGATATGGTCGGCGTGGGATATTCCGCAACTGGGCGCGAGCAAGGCGTTGATCGATGCCAAGCGCACCGAAATCAAGACCTACGGCGTCGACGGCACACCCGAAGTGCTGGCGCTGCTCGGCCAGGCGAACTCGCCGGTCGGTGCCGTGGTGGCGCAACAACCGGCGCTGATCGGCAAGACCGCCGTGCAAAACGTGGCGCGCTACCTGGCGGGGCAGCGTGACTTGCCCAAGGAAACCCATGTGGCGACCTTGCTGACCACCGCCGGCAACCTGGCGCAGGTCCAGCAACTGCGAGGTGATTGATGGCGGCGTTGCACCTGCAGAACCTGCGCAAGCGCTTTGGTGCCACGCTGGCGCTGGACGATGCGAGCCTCAAGGTAGCGCGCGGCACCATCCACGGCCTGGTGGGCGAGAACGGTGCCGGCAAATCGACTTTGATCAAGGTGCTGGCCGGTATCCACAAGGCCGATGCCGGGCAGGTGAGTATCGACGGTCAAGCGTATGCCGCGTTGTCGCCGCGCCAGGTGGATGCGTTGGGTGTGCAGTTCATCCATCAGGAGCGCCTGTTGCCCACGAGTTTTACCGTGGGCGAGGCGCTGTTTTTCGGTCATGAACTGCGCCGTGGTCCGTTTGTGGATCGGCGTCGACAGCAGCGTGAAGCGCAGCGGTTGCTCGCCGAGTATTTTGATCTGCAACTGCCGGCCGGCGCGCTGGTGGGCGAGCTGAACAGCGCCGAGCGCCAAGTGTTGCAGATCACCCGGGCGTTGATTCGCCAGCCCAAGATCCTGGTGTTCGACGAGCCCAGCGTAGCGCTGGTCAAGCGCGAGGTCGACCAGTTGCTGCGCATCGTCAAGCGCCTGCGCGACCAGGGCCTGTCGATCTTGTACATCTCCCATTACCTGCAGGAAATCGACAGTCTGTGTGACGAGGTCACCGTGCTGCGTAATGGTCGGGATGTGGCGGTGGTGGAGCCTCGGCATACGTCCAGCGCAGAGATTGCGCGGCTGATGGTCAACCGCGAGGTGCAGGAGATGTACCCCAAGGCCAAAGTCGAGCTGGGCGAGCCGTTGTTGCAAGTGCGCGGGTTGAGCCTGGCGCGGCGCTACCGGCAGATTGACCTTGAGGTGCGACGCGGTGAAATCGTCGGGCTGACAGGGCTGGTGGGCTCGGGCGCCAAAGAACTGTTCAAGACCCTGTTCGGCGTCGAGCAGGCCGACAGTGGCAGCATTCATCTGCAAGGGCGTTTGCTGCGCCTGCGCACGCCGGGCCAGGCGATTGCCGCGGGCATTGCACTGGTGCCCGAAGAACGCCGTAGCCAGGGGATTGCGCCGGTCCTGTCGGTGTTGGAGAACCTCACGCTGGCGGGGCTTGGCCGGTTCAGTCGCTGGGGTTTGTTGAGCCGCGCGAGGGAGCAGGCGGAAAGTGTGCGGCTGATCGATGAGCTGGCGATCAAGGCGCCGGGACCGCAGGCGGCTGTCAGCCAGCTCAGTGGCGGCAACCAGCAGAAGGTTGCGTTGGGTAAATGGTTGAGCCGTCGCTCGGCGGTGTACCTGCTGGATGAGCCCTGTGTGGGGGTGGACGTGGGAGCCAAGGTCGAAATCTATCGCCTGATCGGCCGGCTGGTGGAGCAGGGGGCGGCGGTGGTGGTGTTGTCCTCGGATCTGCCTGAGTTGCTGGGGATCAGCGATCGGATCCTGGTGCTGCATCGCGGTGAGATTGCCGGTGAGTTCAGTGCGGGAGAGGCCGATAGTGATCAGTTGCTGGCATGTGCCACTGGCGCTGTGTCGGCCGTTGCCGCGCCGGTACGTGAGGTCGAGCATGCTTGAGGTCATATTGCGGCGAGGTTCGGTGGGCGTGTTTCTGGCGATTTTGCTGGGGTTTGCCGTGGCGGCGCCGAACTTCTTGTCGGTGGGCAACCTGGCCAATGTGTTCAGTCAGTCGGCGATTCTTGGTGTACTGGCGTTCGGGCTGACCTGCGTGATTATCGGCGGAGGTTCGAATGTGGTCTCCGGTGGGCTCGACCTGTCGCTGGCGGCCAACCTGGGGTTGTGCGCGGCGGTGTTCAGCCGCCTCAACAATGCTGGCCTGGAGCTTTGGCTGACGGTGCTGCTGACCCTGGGCTGCGGCCTGGCGGTCGGCCTGCTCAATGGGCTGGCCGTGGTGGTGCTGCGTTTGCCGCCGTTGTTGGCGACGCTGGCGAGCATGAACGTGCTGGCCGGGCTGGAACTGGTGCTGACCGAAAACACGGTGGTGTCCACCGACTCTCCGCTGCTGGATCTGCTCAGTGGCGGCACGTGGCTGGGGGTGCCAGCCCTGGCGTGGGTGCTGTTGGTAATGGCGGCGCTGCTGACCTTGCTGATCCAGCATTCGCCCTACGGCTTGCGCCTGCACGCCGTCGGCGAATACCCCCAGGCGGCCGAGGCGGCGGGTATTCGCGTGCCGGGCTATGTGTTGTCGAGTTACCTGTTGTCGGGCCTGTCTGCCGCGGTGGCGGCGTTGTGTTCCGCGGCGTTTTTCAGCGGCAGTACCACCGGCTCGGGCGACATGCTGTTGTCGGTGGTCGCGATTGCCTTTCTCGGCGTGGTGTTTTCCCGCCGGCTGGTGGCGAGCATTCCGGGTACGTTGCTGGCGGCGCTGTTGATCGGGTTCCTGATCAATGGCTTTCAGTTGCTTAACGTGTCGAGCTTCTGGGTCAATGGTGTGCAGGGTGTGCTGATCTTGCTGGTGGTCGCGGCGTCGAGTGCGCTAAACAAAGGCGCGACGGCATGAACCTGCGCACATTGTTACCACTGACATTACCCCTGGTATTCGCACTGATCGTCGTGGTGTTTGCGCTGCAGGCACCGGGCTTTCTCAGCGCCGGCAACCTGCAGAGCCTGGTGTTGAACAACTTCGTGTTACTGGCGATTGTCGCTGTCGGCATGACTTACGCCGTGGCGGCCGGCGGTATCGACCTGTCGGTGGGCACGGCGCTGGACTTCGCCAGTTTCAGCTTCGTGGTGCTGCTCAATGGTGGGCATGGCTGGGCGTTTGCCGCGACGGGCGCGTTGCTCGCTGCACTGCTGGTGGGGCTGGTGAATGCCGGGTTGATCGCCGGGCTGCGGATCAGCCCGTTCCTTGCAACGCTGGGCACGTTGTTCATCGGCACCAGCGCCCAGCAATTGCTCTCGGACGGCGGCCAGCCCATCTATATCGCCCAGGGTTTGAAGCCTGAACTGACAGGCCTGACGCCGTTGCTGATCGTGTTGGGGCTGGCGTTGTTCTACGGTTTGGCGCTGGCGCGCGGTCGCCTGGGGCGAGAACTGCTCGCTCAGGGCTCTCAGCCGTTGCTGGCATATTACTCGGGGCTGTCGGTACGGCGCATTGTCACCGTCGTGGCGCTGGCGACCGCGTTGGCGTGTGGCGTGGCCGGGGTGCTGCTCAGTTCGACGGTCAGTGCTTATGTGCCGCTGTCCGGCAACGCGTTTTTGCTCAACGCGATTGGTGCGGTGTTCATTGGCACCACGTTGAGCCGGCAGGGCCGGGCGAATATTCCCGGGACCCTGCTGGGCGTGCTGTTCATCAACGTGATCGCCAACGGCCTGCTGTTGATCGGCTGGAACTTCTACTGGCAGCAGGTGGCGACGGGCGTGCTGATTTTTGTGGTGTTGACGTTCAGCTTCGCCAGTCGGCGGATCCAGGAAACCCGCTGATCAGAACTGATACTCGGCACCGGCGCCCGCATACCACGAGCGGCCTGGCGCCGCTTCGTAATAGCGGCCATTGCCGTCGCCGACGATTACCGAGCCGACATACTGGCGGTCGAGCAGGTTATCCAGGCGCAAGGTCTGGTGGAACGTCCGGTGCTCGACCTTCTGCTCGAAGCGGGCGCGCCAGTTGAACACGCTGTAGCCCGGCGCGGCGGGTTGGCTGTTGGTGTCTTCGACATAGACCTTGCTGCGGTACATGCCTTCGATGGCGGTGCTGACCCAGTCCCTTGGCTTCCAGTTCAGTTCGGCGAACAGCGTGGTCTGCGGCACGCCGGGCAGGTAGTTGCCTTTGTCGACGGCAGTGCTGCCGCCGCTGATGAAGTCGCTGTCGTAGGTGGCTTGCAAGCGGGTGTAGGCGAGGTGGGTGCTCCACTGTTCGCTGAGTTGGCTTTCGATGCCCAGCTCGAAGCCGCGGCGCAGGGTGCGGCCGGCATTCTGGTAACTGGTGCGGCCACCCAGGGATTGAGACACCACCAATTCATCCTCGGTGGTGATCTGGAAGACGGCGGCGTTGATCCGCGTGTTGTTGAGCTGGGCCTT
Source organism: Pseudomonas sp. CHM02 (assembly GCF_000612585.1). Taxonomy (GTDB): domain Bacteria; phylum Pseudomonadota; class Gammaproteobacteria; order Pseudomonadales; family Pseudomonadaceae; genus Aquipseudomonas. The sequence continues at coordinate 45,921 of NZ_JFCA01000040.1, read as the reverse complement.
CAATCCCACCTCGTACTGGGTGCTTTGCGACGGTTTCAGACCGAAGTTGAACCCTTCGACGCTGCCCGGCGCATAGGCCAATTCGGCCTGGGTCGGCGTTTCGAAGCCTTTGCCGGCGCTGACGTAACCGTGCAACTGCGGGGTGAAGGCGTACATCACGCTCATCGACGGGGTGTTTTTTTGATAGGTCTTGTTGCCGCTGGAATCGCCGTTGCCGAGGAATTGGTCGTCAACGTCCAGCTCCATGGTGCTGTGCCGGACGCCGGCTTGCAGGGTCCAGCGGTCGAGGGCCCAGTTGGCCTGAATGTAGGGATCCAGGCTGCGGGCGGTGTCGATTTCATCGCGACGCAGCTCACCCTTTACCCCCAGGGTGCTGCCACTGTAGTTCTGGTATCCGTGGCGACTGTCCTCGCTCTGGTCGAAGTCCAGGCCAGTGATGATCATCAAATCGCCCGGTGCACTGTCGATGGGCTGCATCCAGCGCACGCTGCCGCCGTAGAACTTGCGGTCGAATTGCACCACGCCGCCGCCGCGTTCGTTGGGGGGCGTGCCTTTGGGAATCGACAAGTACTGAATCACACTCCGCCGCCCCGTATACGCATTCACCTGCAGCGTTGCATCGCCGATGTAGCGCTCGTAATTCATCCCCAGTTGCTGATGATCGATACTTTTTCGCGTGTTGTACGTCAGCGCGTTGGCGCTCACCGAGCGCGGATCGGCCTTGTACGCCGCCCATGTCTGCCCCAGCGGGTCCTGTGTACCGTTCTGCTCCAGGCTGCTGTAGATCAGCGCCAGTTTGCTGTCGTCATCGGGCTCGACGTTGAGCTTGGCAAACGTCTGGTCGCGGCGGGCGCTGCTGTGGTCGCGGTAGCCGTTGGTGTCCATGCGCGAGGCATCCAGCACGAAGCCTGCGCCGTTGGCCGCGCCTTCGGCGCTCAGGTGGTTTTTGTTCAGGCCGTCGCTGCCCACCAGGGTCTCTGCACCGATGCGCGGCGGGCCTTCGCCGTCGCGGGAGAACATCTGGATCACGCCGCCGGCGTTGCTGCCATACAGGGTGGCGGCAGGACCGCGCAGCACTTCGATGCGTTCGGCGGTGTCGAGGTTGAAGGTGGCTGCCTGGCCCTGGCCGTCCGGAGTGCTGGCGGGAATGCCATCGGCAATCAGCTTGATGCCGCGCACGCCAAAGGTCGAGCGGGCGCCGAAGCCGCGGGAGGAAATCTGCAGGTCCTGTGCATAGTTCTGACGGTTCTGCACCACCAGGCCCGGCACGCGGGACAGGGCCTCGGAGGCGTTGATGCCCAATTGGCCGTCGCTGATCTGTTCACGGCTGATGCCGTCCACCGAGTACGGCAAGTCGAAGGTTGGGCTGGCGCTGCGTGAGCCGGTCACCACGCTCGGGTCGAGCACCAGCGGCGCGTCGTCGGCGTGGGCAGTATTGCTCAAGGCGAGCAGGCCGGGTAGCAGCAGGGTGAAGCGAGTGATGATCTTCATGGGGTCAGCCGAAATCTATGGCGCTTAGGACGTAAACGCGCAAAGGGGCGCGAGTTTAGTGGTTCGGATAGATTTTTCCATTTCGGATGTTTCCCACATGACACGTCGGTGTACCTGTGCTGAACCGACGAACGGGCGGGTGCTAGCGTGGTGAACCTTCCTGAGGACTTGCCATGGACATTAAAAAACTTGCCTCGCTGGGTGTCATTGCGTTAGCCATCAGTGGTTGTGGCACGCTCAACACGGTGCTTCGCGAGGACGTCGCCGCTACGCGTGAACTGCGCAAGCAAAAGACCTATTGCCAGTCCATTCCGCGTGTCTACAGCGGGCTGGCGTTTGATTTCTGTTTGTTGAATGCGCCGCCCGATTACACCGGTGTGCTGGTGCCGTTGGTGCTGGTGGACCTCGCCATGTCCGGCGCGGCCGACACCGTGGTGCTGCCCTATACCCTTTACCGCCAGGGCAAAGACGGCAATCTTGGTGTCTATTGGCGGCCCGGTCGCTCATGAGTCTGCACGAGTATCGCCTGTCATGCCGTGCCTGAGGCTCACCCTTTTGGGGCTTCGCGCCTTATTCAACGGTCTTTAGGTAAAATGTCCTGCTGGCAGCTCGTCATCATTTTCACTAGATCATCCCTACGCTTGTTTACGCTATAATCCCGCCCTTTAGCTGTTTCCTGCCCAGGCGGGAGGCACACTTTTTTCAGGCGCAACCCGCCTGCATGCAGACTAAAAGAGGCTAGACCCCTGTGGCATTGACGATTCTTGGCCTGTCCGGCGCCCTTAGCCATGATCCTTCCGCAGCCTTGTATATCGACGGCAAGCTGATCGCGGCCGCCGAAGAAGAGCGCTTCGTACGCGACAAACATGCAAAGAACCGCATGCCTTACGAGTCGGCGAAGTTCTGCCTGGAGCAGGCTGGCATCAAGCCTTCCGACGTTGACGTGGTCGCGATCCCGTTCGCCCCGATCAGCCTGTTCGGCGAGGCGCGCTGGCACTACGCCAAGCGTTACTGGTACGCCCCGGACCGCGCGCTCGACGCGATCCTGATGGGCAACCGTCGCTACAAGCGCTATCGCAACAAGATCGTCTGGTGCCTGGAGCAACTGGGCTTCGATCCAAAGAAAATCAAGATCGAGCCGGTTGAACACCACCTGGCCCACGCCTCCAGCGCCTACCACTGCTCAGGCTTCCAGGAAAAAACCGCGATCCTCGGTATCGACGGTAAAGGTGAATACGCCACCACGTTCTTCGGCTACGGCGAAAACGGCAAGATCCACAAGATCAAGGAATTTTTTGACCCGGACTCCCTCGGCGGCCTGTACGGCGCGATCACCGAGTTCCTCGGTTTCGAGATGCTCGACGGTGAGTTCAAGGTCATGGGCATGGCGCCGTACGGCGACGCCAGCAAGTACGATTTCTCGCGTCTGGCCTCGTTTGAAAACGGCGAACTGGTGATCAACACCGACTACGCCAACGTCATCGGCCTGCGCCGTTATAAAGAGAAGGGCAAGGGTTTCTACTTTTCGCCAAAACTGATCGAGTGGCTGGGTCCCAAGCGCGAAGGCGATATCGCCGACGAGCCGTATATCCACTACGCGGCCAGCATGCAGGCGCTGTTCGAGAAACTGGCCCTGCAGATGATCGACCACTACCTGGGCGATATCCTGAAAGACACCGGCAAGCTGGCTTTCGCCGGCGGCTGTGCGCTGAACGTCAAGCTGAACCAGAAGATCATCGCCCGTGACGACGTGAAAGAGCTGTTCGTACAGCCAGCGTCCGGCGATGCCGGCACGGCGGTGGGCGCGGCAGCCTATGTGTCCCACGCCCGTGGTGTCCCGGTCGAGAAGATGGAACACGTCTACCTCGGCCCGTCCTACAGCAACGAAGACGTGATTGCCGCGTGCGCCAAGCACGAGAGCAAGCCGAACTGGCGCAAGATCGAAAACATGCCTCAGCGCATCGCCAGGATCATGGTCGACGGCAACCCGGTGGCCTGGTTCCAGGGCCGCATGGAGTTCGGCCCGCGCGCCCTGGGCGGTCGTTCGATCATCGGTTGCCCAAGTGCGACCGGCGTGGCTGATCGCATCAACCACCAGATCAAGTTCCGCGAGCGCTGGAGGCCTTTCTGCCCGTCGATGCTCGACACCGTGGCCCCGCAGATGATCAAGGTCGACCACCCGGCGCCGTTCATGACCTTCACCTTTGAAGTGGCCGAAGAGTGGAAAACCCGCGTGCCGGAAGTGGTCCATGAGGACGGCACCTCCCGTGCCCAGGTGCTCAAGCGCGAGTACAACCCGCGCTACTACGACATGATGAAAGAGCTGGAAGTGCTGACCGGCAACGGCGTGTCGCTGAACACCTCGCTCAACCGTCGTGGCGAAGCGATGATCTGCTCGCCGACCGACGCGCTGAACATGTTCTTCGGCTCCGACCTGCAGTACCTGATCATGGAAGACATCCTGGTCGTCAAGGACGGCGTGGACCCTTATGACGCTGTGGTCTAAATGCTGAACCGCTTCCAGGCTTGGCGTGAGCGTGGCTGGACGCCTGTCGAGGCCGAGGTTTACGCCCAGGCCTGGCAGCGGTTTGGCGGCAGCGTGGCGACCCATCCGCAGGTTATCGAGCGGCTGGCGGGCCTGGCGCAGATTCCCGTGCGTTACCTGGGCTGGGAACAGGACGGCGAACTCAAAGGGGCGATTGCCACCTGGGGGCGCGACCTGGCCTTGTCCAAGGACGTGCTCAAGCGCCGCGGCAAGAAAGGCCTGTTTGACCTGGGCAATGCCGAGATCATCCTGCCGATCGCTGCCGATGCGCAGTTGCCGGTGCGCCATCGCGGGCGCTACCTGTCAGCGCTGAACGAGGGCCGCGTCAGCACCCTAAAGCCCCAGGCCGAGCAACTGGCCATGGCGCGTACCCCCGAAGACCTGTCGAAGAAGTTTCGCTACAACCAGCGCCGCGAACTGCGCCTGCTGGAAGAGGCGGGCGGCGTGGTGCGGGCGGTGAGCGAGTTTTCCAGCAACGAACTGGCGGCGGTCTACTGCGATCTGTTCCAGCGCCGATGGGGCTTTCCAGCCACGGGCGCCGAACGCCTGGCCGAGGTGCTGGCGCTGCTCAAGGAGTTCCTGATCGGCTCGGTGCTGTTTCTCAATGATGCGCCGATTGCCGTACAGCTTGTGTACCGCGTCGAGGCGCCGCAGTGGATCAGCATTGAGTACGTCAATGGCGGTGTCGATCCTGAAACCCGCGCGTTCAGCCCCGGCAGTGTGCTGAGCTTCCTCAACACCCAAAGCGCCTGGGAACAGGCACGTGCCGTGGATAAACCGCTGCGCTTTTCCTTCGGGCGTGCCGACCGCGAGTACAAGGAACGCTGGTGCAACCCGGTGCCGGTGTTCAGCGTATGAGCCGCAAACAGCAACTGCTCAAGCGCCACCGGCGCAATAAACGCATTGCGCTGCTGATCGGGCTGCTGCTGTTGATCGCGGCCGGAGTATTGGTGGCCTGGTGGCTGCCGCTGATCCTCGCGGTCGTGCTGTGGGTGGCCCATGAAGCCTGGTTTGCCGACCACCTGTTTTATTCGCCCAAGGATGACTACCAGTACCGCTTTGCGCCGAGTGGCCAACAGGTCGGGTTGCGTCTGGACGGCGACAGGTTGCTGGCAGAGACGCCGCTTGAGCTGGTTGGCGATGAAACGCTGATCGTCGAAGTACAGCTCAAAAGCAACCTGTGGGGTCGTTTCCTGGATCCTGCGGTTGAGTTTCTGGACGACCGCCAGGCGTTCGAGCGCGGTGTGGCCGGCAAGCGTTACCTGAACCTCACTGGCTCGGCGACGGCATTGGCCGCGGGTGAGCTGCGCCTGCGCGGGCGTTTTTGCCGAGTGATCGGCCAGCCTGTCTTGTGGGTATTTCGTCAGCCCGACGCTGCGCGCCAGCGCGTGATGGTGATCGCGCCCCATGCCGACGATGCCGAATTGGCCGCCTTCGGCCTGTACGGCCAGGCGGATGAAAGCTGGGTCGTGACCCTGACCGCGGGTGAGATCGAGGCCGAGCACTATCAGCAGATGGGCCTGCCCAAGGCCGAAGCGGCGCGGATCAAAGGGCGCCTGCGCGCCTGGGACAGTATTGCCGTGCCGCGCTGGGCCGGCGTGCCCGAGGCGCGCTGCGTGCAGTTGGGGTATTTCTGCCTGCAACTGCCGGCCATGCTTGACGCCCCCGATCAGCCCCAGGCATCGCGCGAAGCGCAGTTGGACGATACGCGGCTGTTTCGCCAGTTCAATGCCTTGGCGTTGCCGGGGGATGTGGACGGTGCGCCGACCTGGAGCAACCTGATCGCCGACCTGCGGGCGGTGTTGCTCAAGGCGCGTCCCGAAGTGATTGTGTTGCCGACGCCAGTGCTCGACCCCCACCCTGACCATATCTGCGCCCACACCGCGGTGGTGCAGGCTTTGCAGGGACTGGAGTGGCAACCGACCACGTTGCTTGGCTATGCCAACCATCTGCATGATAACGACCGGTGGCCCATGGGTGATTCAGGTGCCGGCATCGCTTTGCCGCCGCAGTTCGATGCCACCCAGGTACTTGAGCCCTATTGCCGGGTGCTGAGCCTGAGCCAGCAGCGGGACAAGGCCATGGCGCTGGGCATGATGCATGACCTGCAGCCCCGCGCACCGTTCAAGCGCCGGGTGCGTCGCCTGTTGCAGCAATGGCTGGCTGGTCGTAGCCCATCGCCGTATGGCGAGAACGAATTTTTCCGCAAGGCCGTGCGCCGTCACGAGCTGCTTTGGGTGCTGAAGCAGGACTGAAATTGACTTTTTTCGTCGGGCTGCCCGCGTGTAGCAGCCCGATTGCCTCATGGAGTGATATGAAGCCTCGTTTCAAGGTTTTGCAGTTGCAGCCTGACTACAACGTCAAGCTCAATGATTTCGCCGATCTCGGCGAGCAGATCGTCAAGGCGTTGCCGACGGAGCGATTCGAGGTGACGTCCGCCTTCCTGAGCGGTCGACCGCAGCCGGGCCAGCCGTTGAGCGTGGCGGATCATTCCAAGTATTTCGAGTTTCCCGAGAAGGCCCTCAAAGGCATCCGCCTGGGCGCCATGTGGGAAATCTACAAGTACTGCCGTGCGCAGAAATTCGATGTGGTCATCTGTAACCGCTTCAAGTCGGTGAACATGATGCTGTCGCTCAACCGTTGGTTGAAGATCCCGCTGTGCATCGGTATCTCCCACGGTTTCGGCGAGTACGAGCGCGCCTATCGCCGACGCCAGGCGCGCCGCCTGGTCAGCCCGGCCTGGCGCTTTGTCGGGGTATCGGAGGCAGTCAGGGATTACCTGATCGGCCTCAACTGCGGCTTTACCCGCGAGAACACCACCTTTGTCACCAACGCCATCGATATTCCCCAGGCCGAGGCCTTGCAACTGCCGCGCGAGCATGCGCGCCAGGCGCTGGGGCTGTCGCTTGACGCGCGGATCATCGGCGCACTGGGGCGACTGGTGCCGATCAAGGGCCATACACATCTGCTGCAAGCGTTTGCCCGCCTCAAGGACAAATACCCCAACGCCCAGGTCGGCATCATTGGCTCCGGCCGGGCCGAAGCCGACTTGCGCGCGGACATCGAGCGCCTCGGCCTCACCGGCCGTGCGCACCTGCTGGGCTTTCGCGAGGATGGCCTCAAATATGTACGCGCCTTCGATATCTGGACCATGCCTTCCTTGCTTGAGGGCCTGGGCCTGGCCCTGCTCGAAGGCATGAGTGGACGCCTGCCGGTGATTGCCTCCAACGGGCCGGCCATGCTGCCGCTGGTGGAAGGCGCAGGCGGCTTGTCCCACGAGCCGGGCAATGTCGAGCAACTGACAGCGGCCTTGGACACTTATCTGGCCATGAGCGACGAACAATTGCGTGCCAAGGGTGAACAGGTATTTCGTTACCTCGAAGAAAACCACGCCTTGGCCGAGTTCCAGCAGAAGTACCTGAACCTCATCGAAACCGGTTTGAAAGAAGTAGGTAGAGCATGACAGCGCAACAACCCCTGGTCTCGGTAATTATCGCGTCCTACAACCACGGCCGGTATATCGAAGAGAGCATCCTCAGCGTGCTCGGCCAGACGTACCCGAATATCGAACTGCTGGTGGTGGATGACGGCTCCAAGGATGACAGCGTCGAGCGCATCCGGCGCCTGCAGGCCGAGCACGGCTTTGATTTCCAGGTACAGCAGAACCAGGGCCTGACCGCCACGCTCAACGGTGCCATCGCCCGCGCCAAGGGCAGCCTGATCGCCCCGTTCGGCTCCGATGACATCATGCTGCCGGACCGTATCGCCACCCAGGTGGCCTATATGGCGGACAAGCCGAAGGTGGGCATGTGCGCTGGCAACATCGAGCTGATCGATGGCGACGGCAACCTGCACCCGGAGAAAAAGCAACGCCGCGACGTACCGTTTCGCAGCCTGGATTTCGACGACATGTTCATGGACCGCAAGCCCTTCCCGCCGGCGCCGACCATGTTGATTCGCCGCGAAGTGCTGGAAGAAGTCGGTGGCTTCGACCCACTGATCCCTCTGGAAGACCTGCTGATCCAATTGAAGATCACCGCCGCGGGCTACACCATTGACGCACTTGGCGTGGTGATGGCGCAGTATCGGCAGCACGCAAGCAATACCTACAAGAACCACCGCTACATGATCCAGAACATTCTCAAGACCTATGCCCATTTCAGCGAGCACCCGGCCTATGACGCGGTGCGCTACAACTTCCTGAACTCGATGTTCCTGAAGACGGCCGATCGTGACCGGCCACTGGCGCGAGAGATCCTCAAGCAGATCCCGCTGAAGTTCTGGGGGCGCAAGACGTTGCGTGGCTTGGTGCGGTTGTACCTGGCGCCCCTCAGGAAGTGAGGCGGCGGGGGATATGAAAAAGGCGACTATCAGCAGTGATAGTCGCCTTTTTTATCAGGTGGCGGGGCTGGCCAGCGCCAGCACTTGCTCGCGGATTTTCGCCGTGGCGCCTTGGCTGGCAATGGACGCATAACCTTTTGCCAACTGTTCGAAGTGTGTCTCGAACAGCCAGGCGCGGTCCTGCGGGTAACGCTGCATATGGCGCAGGTTGCGCTGGCGCAATGCGTTGCGCAGCGGCGACGGGAAGATGCGCAGGTCGGCGATATCGATCAGGCCAAACTCACCGTCATCCATCAACAGCACATTACCCAGGTGCAGCGAACGGAAGTACACACCACGCTCATGCAGCTTGGCCAGGAACTGGCCGAAACGTTCGATCAGCGATTCACGCAGGCTGTTATCCAGGCTTTGCAGGGCTTGGCGCAGGGTCAGGCCGGACAGTGGCGCGTAGCTGACGGCACTGCTGGCGTCGCGCAGGCCATAGAGGCCTAGAATCTGCGGCGTGGGGATGCCCAGGGTGCGCAATTGCTCGGCGTTGCTGGCAAACCGCTCGGAGTAGGGGTTGAAGCTGCCCGAGGTGTACCAGCGGCGCGGACGGAAGATCTTCAGGAAGCGGCTGTCGGCCAGGCGCAGGACCTTTGGTCCCAGGCCGTCGGCTTCGATCACATGGGCATTGCTGCACAGTTGGTCGAAAGCCTCGGGCTTGAGTGCTTGCACCGGAATGCGCAACACACTGCGACGGCGTTGGGCGATGCTCAGGCCGGCAATGATCGCCAGCGGGATCCACAGCAGGAACCAGTGCTCCTTGGGGCGCGACAGGATGCCACCGCCTTCGGTCAGCCCGGCGCCGATGCCATAGGCCAGCAGCGACGAAGCCAGGATGAAGAGTGGCTGGGCGCGTTCTTTCAGGCCCTTGTACAGCCCCCAGCCGATCATGAAGATCCACGGGATAAAGCCGATGATGCCGACGTAATACAGCACGCCCAGCGCAAAGCTGTGCGGCTCGCGCAGTTCGTAGCCGTCGGCCAGGGTCAGGTACAGCTCGGAATCGTAGCTGTGGCCGATCCAGGGGTGTTCGGCGATGCGTTGCAGCGACATGCCCCACAGCTCGAAACGGAACGAGCTGCCACGGTTGGTGATCAGTTCGGGGTAGAGCAGCAGGAGCCCCGCGGCACCCACGACCATGCCCGCTATCAGCAGGGCCGAACGGCGGTTGCGGCTGACGAAGGTCATCCAGAGGATGGTCAGGGTCAACGCTACCAGTGGCGTGCGCGAACCGGTGGCCAGCACGGTCAAGGTCATGATTGCCAGGGCTGGAATGCTGAACCACAGCACCTGCAGGCGCTGGGTGGTCATGCAGATGTACAGCCAGTAGACGCAGAAAAAGCCGAAGACGTGGGAGCTCAGCAGCGGGTTGTCGAGGGCGCCACGGCCGCCGATCATGCGCATGCCGGGTTCGAAACCCTTGGCGAATGCCACGAGGTTGCACACGCACACCACCAGGGCAATCACCGCTGCACTGAAGAAGATCGGCTTGAACAGCTCATTGCGGTAATGCAGCAACAACCCGCAGCCAGCAAACAGCATGAAGGTGTGCAGGGGGCGTTTGAACAGGTCGGTGTCCGGGTGATGCTCCGGGCTCCAGAGCAGGCTCGTCAGCGCCCAGGCGGAAAACACCAGGAACGCGATCGCCAGCGGCTCACGCAGCAGTTCCTTGAGTTCCCTGGGGCGCAGGCACAACAGCAATAAGGTGGGGGCGCTGAACAGGGCGTAGTAGAACTTGTGCAGCACATTGCGATTGGTGACGAAGAACAGCGAGCTCAACAGCAACAACAAGCCAATGGGCAGAATCCACAGAACCAGAAAGTCGAAAACGCGATTTGAGCCATAGATCAGGCGCTTGGAGTGCATACAGGAAAGCCATTCCGTGTTGAGAAGCCGACCATCTTAAAGTAGTGGCTATATAATGTCGCCGGTTGGATCCAACCAGGTTGAGGGTCATGCAGGGTGCAAGTACAACAGAGAAGCTGTGCTAAAGTCAGCCTCCTTTTTCAAAACGCCGCGTGATATGACCGACTCCAGTCCGAGCGCAAGCCCTTCGAGCTTGAAAATATACTTCCGCCTGCTCAGTTACGTTAAGCCCTACGCCGGCTTGTTCGCGCTGAGTATCGTCGGATTTCTGATTTTCGCGTCGACCCAGCCGATGCTGGGGTACATCCTCAAGTACTTCGTCGATGGCCTTTCCAACCCTGAAGCCGTGCTGTTCCCCACCGTGCCGTTCCTTCGGGACCTGCAGTTGCTCCAAGCCGTGCCGCTGCTGATCATCCTGATCGCCGCCTGGCAGGGCCTGGGTTCGTTCCTGGGCAACTACCTGCTGGCCAAGGTTTCCCTGGGCCTGGTCCATGACCTGCGCGTGCAGTTGTTCAACAACTTGCTGACGCTGCCCAACCGCTACTTCGACAATCACAACTCCGGGCACCTGATTTCACGCATCACCTTCAACGTGACCATGGTCACGGGGGCGGCGACCGACGCGATCAAGGTGGTGATTCGCGAAGGCATGACGGTGATCTTCCTGTTCGCCTCGCTGCTGTACATGAACTGGCGCCTGACGCTGGTGATGATTGCCATCCTGCCGTTGATCGCCGTGATGGTGAGCACGGCCAGCAAGAAATTCCGCAAGCAGAGCAAGAAGATCCAGGTGGCCATGGGCGACGTGACCCACGTGGCCTCGGAAACCATCCAGGGCTATCGCGTGGTGCGCAGTTTCGGTGGTGAGGTCTACGAGGAAAAACGCTTCCTCAAGGCCAGCCAGAGCAACACCAACAAGCAACTGCGCATGACCCGCACCGGGGCGATCTACACACCGGCGCTGCAACTGGTGATCTACACCGCCATGGCGGTGCTGATGTTTCTGGTCCTCTATCTTCGCGGTGACGCATCGGCCGGTGACATGGTGGCCTACATCACCCTGGCCGGCCTGCTGCCCAAGCCGATTCGCCAGCTCTCGGAAGTCAGCTCGACGATCCAGAAGGGTGTGGCGGGTGCCGAAAGCATTTTCGAACAGCTGGACGAAGAGGTCGAAGTCGACAACGGTACAATCGAGCGCGACAAGGTCAGCGGTCGGCTCGACGTACGCAACCTGAACTTCACCTACCCGGGCACCGAACGCCATGTGCTCAAGGACATCAGCTTCACCGCCGAACCTGGGCAGATGATCGCCCTGGTCGGGCGCTCGGGCAGCGGCAAGTCGACCCTGGCCAGCCTGATCCCGCGTTTCTACCATCACGCAAGCGGCGAAATCCTGCTGGATGGCGTCGAGATCGAAGACTACAAGCTGCTCAACCTGCGCAAGCACATTGCCCAGGTGACCCAGCATGTAACCCTGTTCAGCGACACCGTGACCAACAACATCGCCTACGGCGACCTGGCGGGCGCACCTCGGGCGGACGTTGAAGCGGCCGCGGCGGACGCCAATGCCAAGGACTTCATCGACCAGTTGCCCAAGGGCTTCGACACCCAGGTCGGCGAAAACGGTGTGTTGCTGTCGGGTGGCCAGCGCCAGCGCCTGGCGATTGCCCGTGCGCTGCTGAAGAACGCGCCTTTGTTGATTCTCGACGAGGCCACCTCGGCCCTCGACACCGAATCCGAGCGCCACATTCAGGCAGCGCTGGACAAGGTCATGCAAGGTCGCACCACCCTGGTGATCGCGCACCGTTTATCCACCATCGAGAAGGCTGACCTGATCCTGGTGATGGACGACGGTCGGATTGTCGAGCGTGGCACGCACAGCGAACTGCTGGCACAGAACGGCTATTACGCCCGCCTGCATGCCATGGGCCTGGATGCACCGATTTCCGCCGACATCACCTGAACCTCCCTGTAGGAGCCGGCAAGCCGGCTCCTACATTGCAAAACCCTCCCGCAAACCTCCCGTAACCCTGTGCTAATATCGCGCCCCTGTTCATTTTGTATGTGGGTTGCTCCATGAAGTTGTCCATGCCGCGATTCGATCAAGCCCCTGTCTTGGTGGTCGGCGATGTCATGCTCGACCGTTACTGGCATGGCGGTACCTCACGGATTTCCCCTGAGGCACCGGTACCGGTAGTCAAGGTCGAGCAAATCGAAGACCGTCCAGGTGGCGCTGCCAACGTTGCCCTGAATATTGCCGCCCTCGGCGCCCCGGCCTCCCTGGTGGGTGTGACCGGCGACGACGAAGCCGCCGACAGCCTGGCCAACAGCCTGCGCGGTGCCGGCGTGCGTGCGCTGTTCCAGCGCATTGCCCACCAGCCGACCATCGTCAAGCTGCGGGTGATGAGCCGTCACCAGCAATTGCTGCGTATCGATTTCGAAGAACCCTTCGCCACCGACGCCCTGGCCCTGAGTGGCCAGGTCGACGGGTTGCTCGAAGGCATCAAGGTGCTGGTGTTGTCCGACTACGGCAAAGGCGCCTTGAAGAACCACCAGGCATTGATCCAGGCCGCCAAGGCCAAGGGCATCCCGGTGCTGGCCGATCCCAAGGGCAAGGACTTCTCGATTTATCGCGGAGCCAGCCTGATCACGCCTAATCTCAGCGAGTTCGAAGCCATCGTCGGCGGTTGCGCCGATGAGCACGACCTGGTGACCAAGGGCGCGGCACTGATGGCCGACCTCGACCTGGGCGCCTTGCTGGTGACCCGTGGCGAACACGGCATGACCCTGCTGCGCCCCGGCCACCCGGCGATGCACCTGCCGGCCCGGGCCCGTGAAGTGTTCGACGTCACCGGCGCCGGTGACACCGTGATTTCCACCCTGGCCGCCTCGATTGCGGCGGGCGAAGAGCTGCCTCACGCCGTGGCGCTGGCCAACCTGGCGGCGGGCATCGTGGTGGGCAAGTTGGGTACTGCCGCCATCAGCGCGCCTGAATTGCGCCGTGCGATCCAGCGCTCCGAGGGTTCGGAGCGTGGTGTGCTGACCATCGAGCAACTGCTGCTGGCCATTGACGACGCCCGTGCCCACAACGAAAGCATTGTGTTCACCAACGGTTGCTTCGACATCCTGCACGCCGGTCACGTGACCTACCTGGAGCAGGCGCGAGCCCAAGGCGATCGCCTGATCGTTGCGGTCAACGACGATGCTTCGGTGAGCCGCCTGAAAGGCCCTGGTCGTCCGATCAACAGCGTCGACCGTCGCATGGCGGTGCTGGCTGGCCTGGGCGCGGTGGACTGGGTGATCAGCTTCCCTGAGGCCACCCCGGAAAACCTGCTGGCCCAGGTCAAGCCGGATGTGCTGGTCAAGGGCGGCGACTACTCCGTCGACCAGGTCGTAGGGGCGGATATCGTCAGCGCCTACGGCGGCAAGGTCAAAGTGCTGGGCCTGGTCGAGAACAGCTCGACCACCGCCATTGTCGAGAAGATCCGCAACAATGAGTAACGCTGATAAGTGGGTCCTGATCACCGGCGGCGCCGGTTTTATCGGTTCGCACCTGGTCGATGCGCTGCTTGCCAAAGGCTACGGCGTACGGGTGCTGGATAACCTGTCCACCGGCAAACCCAGCAACTTGCCATTGGACAATCCGCGCGTCGAACTGCTGGAAGCTGATGTGGCCGATGCCGACTTGGTAGCCAGTGCTGCCGTCGGTGCAACGGCGGTGGTGCACCTGGCGGCAGTGGCCTCGGTGCAGGCGTCGGTGGATGACCCGGTCAGCACGCACCAGAGCAATTTCGTCGGCACCTTGAATGTCTGCGAAGCCATGCGCAAGGCCGGTGTCAAGCGTGTGGTGTATGCCTCCAGCGCCGCGGTATACGGCAACAATGGCGAGGGTGCTTCGATTGACGAGGAAACCACCAAGGCGCCGTTGACGCCCTATGCGTCCGACAAGTTGGCCAGTGAGTACTACTTCGACTTCTACCGTCGCCAGCATGGCCTGGAGCCGGTGATTTTCCGCTTCTTCAATATCTTCGGGCCGCGCCAGGATCCGTCATCGCCGTATTCCGGCGTGATCAGTATCTTCAGCGAGCGCGCGCAGCAGGGGGGGCCGATTGCCGTGTTTGGCGATGGCGAGCAAACCCGTGACTTCATGTACGTGGAAGATCTGGTGGACGTGCTGGTGCAGGCCATTGAAGCGCCGGCTGCGCCGCTGGGCGCAATCAATGTCGGCTGGAACCGCACCACGACGCTCAAGGATGTGCTGCAAGCCCTGGAAGAAATCGTCGGCAAGTTGCCGGCCGTGACTTACGGGCCCGCACGCTCTGGGGATATCCGGCATTCGCGGGCGAATAACCAGCGCTTGTTGGCGAGCTTCAAGTTGCCCGAGCCCACACCCCTGAAGGTTGGCCTCGCACGCCTGCTCAACATCTGACCCTGTAGGCGCCGGCTTGCCGGCGATAGCGGCCTGAAGACAGAGGTGATCTTCAGGGCCTCATCGCCGGCAAGCCGGCTCCTACAGGTTGGCCCTTCAAATCAGCGGCTGGCTTTTTTCTTCGGCACGATCTTGCGCAGCACCCGCTGTGCCAGGCGCTTGAGTTTCGACTCTTTCTCAGGCTCTGCCAGGCCTTGCTGGCGTAGCCAATCCTTCCAGCGAATCCGCTCCTCACGCACCAGCCAGCCTTCCTGCTGGGCGAAGCTTTCCGCCAGGTACAAGCCCCGTGTGCTCGCCGGGTACAGCTGGTCTTTCTTGACGGTGTACAGCTCGGCCAGGGGCTGGCCGTCTTTCAGCGGCATCAGGTACAGGTCCGGGCGCTGGCGGTCGAGGCGGGCGACCAGTTGGTCGCCCTCCAGGCGCTCGTCCACATGGAACAGGCTCAGGGATTTGGCTTCCTTGGGCACTTCCAGGCGCAGGTCGTAAATCAATTGCAGCGAGGCGGTGGGCAGGTGCACATAGGCGCGCGGGCGTTCGATCAACTGGGTGGTGGCGCAACGTACCGGGCGGGCGGCGCCGGACAGCGGGCTGAGGCGAAAGGGCAAGGCTTCGCGGTAATGCAGCGCGGCCGAATAGGGCGCCGGCAACCACGTGTCGTTGAAGCGCCCGCCGAGCCAGCCTTCCGGCGTCTCCAGCAGGCATTCTTCGGCAATTTCCTGGATGGCGGTGTGCAGCGGCAGGTTCAGTTCATGGGCGGGCACGTAGCCGGAAATCAGCTTGAGCACCACGTCGCCCCGGTCCTGGCGGCGCTGGCGCACCAGCACCCAGTAATCCTTGTTTTGCCAATGCAGGGTCAGCCGCACAGACACGCCGAGGTTGGCCAGCTCCAGGGCGAAGCGCTCGGGATCGGCCACCTCCACCGGCTTGCGCCGTTGCAGGGTCTGGGCGAAGTTGAGCGGCATGCCGACGCTCTGGTAGCTCAGGCCTTCGGGGGTGGCTTCGACGTGCAGCGGCAGTGTTTTGAAGTTGCTGGGGTTTTTTCTTATGAGCGTTCGCGGCATGTCGGCTCCTTCTTGCGACGGGGTCGGCCGCGTCGGCGGCATCAGAGTTGACGAATGACTTGGGCAGCGGTCGCCACGTTATGGGCCAGGTGCAGCGGATTAATGGTCCCGACAATAGCACTGGCGACGCCCGTTTGCGCAAACAACAACATGAAACTGGCGCGAATTGGATCCACTCCCGGCTCCAGGCATACGTGGCCGCTGGCCAGCGCCTTCTTCACCAGGATGCCCTTGCCGTGGGCCGCCGCATAATCAATGACGGCTTTCTCGGCCTGTTCGTTCAGATTGTAGGTGACCATGGCGCAATCGCCTTGTTCCAGAGCCTTCACGCCGCCTTCGACGGTTTTCCCGGAGAAGCCGAAACCGCGGATCTTGCCTTCCTTTTTCAGTTCCTCCAGGGTCTGGTAGACCTCGCAGTCATTGAGGATATGCAGGTCGTTGCCGTCGGAGTGCACCAGCACCAAGTCGATAAAATCAGTTTCAAGTCTTTTCAAGCTGCGCTCGATAGACATCCGCGTGTGAGCCGCGCTGAAGTCGTGGCTGGACGTGCCATTCTCGAACTCTTCACCGACCTTGCTGACAATCACCCAGTCCTTGCGCTGGTCACGCAACAGCGGCCCCAGGCGTTCCTCGCTCATGCCATAGGCCGGCGCGGTATCGATCAGGTTGATGCCCAGTTCGCGGGCCTGGCGCAACAGCATGCGGGCCTCGTCGTCACCGGGGATCTGGAAGCCGCTGGGGTATTTCACCCCTTGGTCGCGACCCAGCTTGACGGTGCCCAGGCCCAGCGGTGACACCAACAGGCCGGTGCTGCCCAGTGGGCGATGCAGGTCGTGCAGGGTGGGCAGGCTCATGGCAACAGTTGCTCCCAGGCAGGTACGCCGATGGCGGGTTTTGGCAGAGCGGGGAGGGGCTCGCTGGCGCTTGGGCGGATGCCGTCGCGTTCAAGGCTGCTGATGACGCGATCGGCGAAGTCCGGCGCCAGCGCCAGTTTGGTCGGCCAGCCCACCAGCAGGCGGCCGTCTTCGGCGAGGAAGGCATTGTCGGGACGGCTCAGGCCTGATTGCAGTGGCTCGGCACGGTCGACGCGCAGGGTGGTCCATTGGGTCTGGTGCATGTCGATCCACGGCAGCAATTGCGCCAGTTCTTTCTGGGCCGTGGCGATCTGTTCCTGGGGTGTGCGCGCCACGCCATCGGCCTCGGCAATGTCGCCGCCCATGTACCACACCCAGTTGCCATCGGCCGCCGGGTGGGTGGTGACGGTGATGCGCGGCTTGGTGCCGCCGCCCAGGCAGTGCGCATACAGCGGCTTAAGGCCGGGGCCCTTGGCGATGATCATGTGCAATGGACGTTTTTGCATGGCCGGCTGGCTCAGGCCCAGCGCGCTCAGCAGGTCAGCCGTGCCTGCGCCCGCACTCAGCACGATGCGCTGGGCACGGATCTCGCGACCGTCCACCTTCAGGCCCACCAGAGTGTCGCCTTCGCGCAAGGGTTCGATGTGTTGGCCGGCGAGCAACCCGTCGCCGGCCAGTTGCGCCAGGCGAGCGATCAGGCTCGGCACATCGATGACCAACTCGGCCAGGCGATAGACCTTGCCCTTGAAGCGGCGGTCTTGCAGCGCCGGGGGCAGGTCATCGCCCTTGACCTGGTCGACACGCCCGCGCACGGCCTTGCTGGCGAAGAAGCTGGTGAGGTTGCCGGCGATAGTGCCGGGGGACCACAGGTAATGCGCCTCGGACAGCAGGCGCACGCTGGACAGGTCCAGCTCGCCGTTGCCCGCCAGCGCTTCACGCCAGCGGCGCGGCATGTCGGCAATGGCTTCGGAGGCGCCGGTGAGGGCGCCGTGCAGGGCGTATTTCGCACCGCCGTGGATGATCCCCTGGGACTTCACGCTTTGCCCGCCACCCAAGGTGGCGCTTTCCACCACCACCGTGGAAAACCCCTGGCGGCGCAGGCGCGCGTTCAGCCAGAGGCCGGCAACCCCGGCGCCGACAATCAGAACGTCGGTGGAAATAACGGATGGCATGGGCGACCTCAGTGTTCAAGACAAGAGGCGCAGTATACAGGGATCACTATTGGTAGGCGTCCGGCTTGCCGGCGATGGCGCTCGAGAGACCGCCATCGCCGGCAAGCCGGACTCCTGCAGGTGAGGGTGTCAGTGGCCGGCGGTTTTCGAGAACAGCTGAATCACGACGACGCCCAGCACGATCAGGCCCATCCCCAGCATCGCCGGAATATCCAGCTTCTGCCCGTAGATAAACAGCGCCGCGATGCTCACCATCACAATGCCCATCCCGGCCCACACCGCGTAGGCCACGCCCACCGGTACCGTGCGCACTACCAGCGTCAGCATCCAGAAAGCCACGCCGTAGCCGACGATCACCAGCAGCAGTGGGATGGGTGTGCTCCAGCCCTTGATGGCTTTCATGGAAACAGTGGCGATCACTTCCGAGCAGATGGCAATGGCCAGGTAGCAGTAAGCGGCGTTCATGGGTCAATCCTCGGGGTATAGCAATCAGATGAGGCTGGCATTCTAGCGTTCAGTCAGATGGGGTAAAGTCATTACCTATCCGAATTAAAGATGGGTCAAGCCATGAGCGTGCAATGGGATCTGGAACAGATGCGGCTGTTTGTCAGCGTCGCCGAGCAGCGTTCGTTTTCGGCGGTGGCGCGCCAGCAGCGCAAGGCCCAATCGGCAGTCAGCAATGGGATTGCCATGCTGGAGGCGGACCTGGGCGTGAGCCTGTTCGAACGTAGCAGTGGCCGCCAACCGCGCCTCACCGAAGCCGGCAGCGTGTTGCTGGAGGAAGCGCGCGAAGTGCTGCGCCAGTGTGAGCGGCTCAATGGCCGGGCGCTGTCATTGACACGCGGCGAGGAGGCTCGCCTGCGCCTGGCCCAGGACGAGGCGATGTTGTTCCAGCCGGTACTCGATAGCCTTGAGGCGCTGGCCGGGCAATACCCGTTGCTGGAGGTGCAGTTGTCCAGCGCGGCCCAGGGCGATGTGGCGCGTAAGCTGGTGGAGCGCAAGGCTGATCTGGGCCTGCTGTTCTATCACGACCAGATCCCTGAAGCGCTGGAGCGCAGGGTGGTCGGCAGCGTGGAGATGGTCACCGTGTGCGGCGTGAACCACCCGCTGGCCAAGGAGCAATACGTGACGTGCCAGCACTTGGCGCAGTTTCGCCAGTTGCTGATGTCGACCCAGACCAGCGTCTACCCCGGCAGCGAAGCCGCCAGCCCGCTGGTGTGGCGCGCCGACAGTTTCTACGTGTTGGCCGAGTGGTTGATGAGTGGCCTGGGCTGGGCCTGGCTGCCCCGGCATATCGTGCAGTACCCGACGTATCAGCAACAGATGGTGGAACTGGACAGCGAATGGACGCCGCCGGCCCTGGTGGTGGAGCTGGTGTGGCGGCGCGACGAGCATCTGGGGCCGGCCGCACGCTTCCTGGCCAAACGATTTGCCGAGTGCTTGCAGGCGATCGACTGAAAAAGCCGATAAACTCCGCCGCCATGAATAGAACTCTCTACAGCTGTCTGTTTTACCTGGCGCTGCCCTTGGTGGCTTTACGTCTGTGGCTGCGCGCACGCAAGGTGCCGGCCTACGCCAAGCGCGTCAGCGAGCGCTTCTCCTATGGCCTGCCCGTGATGCAGCCGGGCGGGATATGGGTGCATGCCGTGTCGGTGGGCGAGAGCATTGCCGCCGCGCCGATGGTGCGCGGGCTGCTGGCGCGTTATCCGGCGTTGCCGATCACCGTCACCTGCATGACGCCGACCGGTTCCGAGCGCATCCAGGCACTGTTCGCCAATGAGCCGCGTGTGCAGCACTGCTACCTGCCGTATGACTTGCCGTGTGCGGCCAAGCGTTTCCTTGATCGCGTGCAGCCGAAACTGGCGGTGATCATGGAAACCGAGCTGTGGCCCAACCATATCCACGCCTGCGCCCAGCGCGGTATTCCGGTGGCGTTGGCGAATGCGCGGTTGTCGGCGCGCTCGGCCAGGGGCTACGCGCGCTTTGCCAAGCTGACGGCGCCGATGCTGTCGCAAATGAACCTGTTCGCCGTACAGACGCACACCGAAGCCCAGCGCTTCCTGAGCCTCGGTGCTCGGCCGGAAACCGTCGAAGTCACCGGCTCGATCAAGTTCGACCTGACCATCGACCCTCAGTTACCGGTGCGCGCTGCTGCGTTGCGCGAGCAATGGGGCGCCAGCGAGCGTCCGGTGTGGATCGCCGCCAGCACCCATGAAGGTGAAGATGAGGTGGTGCTGGCGGCCCATCGCCGACTGCTCGAAAGCTATCCCAACGCACTGCTGATCCTGGTGCCGCGTCATCAGGAGCGCTTCGGCCCGATGTTCGAACTGTGTGAGCAGCAAGGCTTTGCCACGGTGCGTCGCTCCAGCGGCGAGCCTGTCACCGCGAACACGTCGGTATTGCTCGGCGACACCATGGGCGAGTTGCTGTTTCTCTATGCGCTGGCCGACAGTGCCTTCGTGGGCGGCAGCCTGGTGGCGACCGGTGGGCATAATCCGCTGGAGCCGGCAGCGTTGGCCCTGCCGGTGATCATGGGGCCGCACGTGTTCAACTTTCTCGAAATCACCGCGATGATGCGCGAAGCGGGTGCGTTGCGGGAGGTGGATGACGCTGAAGGCTTGGCCGAAGCCGTGCGGCAGTTGTTCGAACTGCCCCAGGATGCCCGCAAGATGGCGCAGGCAGGGCTCAAGGTGATGCAGGCCAACCAGGGCGCGTTGAAGCGTTTGCTGGACGGCCTCGATCGGCTCATCACCTTGTAGGAGCCGGCTTGCCGGCGATCCAGGCACCGCGGTACATCAGATTCACCGAGGTGATGCAATCGCTGGCAAGCCAGCTCCTACAAGGGGTGTGTCAGTAGCCGGGGCGGGCCTTGAGCTGCTCGGCCGCAGCCTTGGCCAGGTCCGGCGGCAGGAAGTCGCGGTCCGGGTTGTAGTCAGCCTTGAGGTAGCGCGCCAGGTCCTGCAGATCGCCTGGGTTCAGGGTGCCTGCCGCTTGCTTCAAGCGCAGGTTGTCGAGGATGTAGTCGTAGCGGCTGTTGTTGTAGTTGCGCACCGACGCGTAGAGCTGGCGCTGTGAGTCGAGCACGTCGACGATGTTGCGCGTCCCCACCTGGTAACCGATTTCCGTGGCTTCCACCGCGCTCTGGTTGGAGATGATCGACTGGCGGCGCGCCTGCACCTGTTCCACATCGGTATTCACTGCGCGGTGCAGGTTACGGGTGTTTTCCACCACCTGGCGGCGCAGGCCTTCGCGTTGCTGTTCGGTCTGGCCCAGGCGCGAGTAGGATTCACGCACTTGTGAGCTGGTCAGCCCACCGCTGTAGATCGGGATGTTCAGGCGCAGGCCGATGGTGCGTTGTTCTACATCGCCGCGATAGGGCGTGCCAAAGGCATTCGGGTTGCTGAAACCGAGGGCGTCGTTATCGCCTTTCTCATATTGCGCCACAGCGTCGAGCGTCGGAGCATGCCCGGCCTTGCGCTGCTTGAGGGTTTCTTCGGCGGCGGTGACCGCGTAGTTGCTGGCGAGCAGGTTCAGGTTCTGGCGGCCGGCGGTTTCAACCCAGGCCTTGGCGTCGTTCGGCAGCGGCGGTAACACCGGCAGCGTGTGGACAATGCCCTGGATCGAGTTGTACTGGCGGTTGGTCAGGGTGATCAGCGCTTCGAAGGCATCTTCGACCTGGCGCTGGGCCAGGATCCGGTTGGCGCGGGCAGTGTCGTAGCTGGCCTGGGATTGCAGCACGTCGGTCTTGTCCGACAGGCCCACGTCGAAGCGTTCGTTGGACTGGTCCAACTGGCGCTTGAAGGCGTTTTCTTCGGCCTTGGTCGAGGCCAGGTTGTCCTGGGCGCGCAGCACGGCGAAGTAGCTTTCGGCGCTTTGCAGGATCAGGTTCTGTTCGGTGGCCGACAGTTGCAGCGCGGCCTGTTCGTTGGTGGCCTCGGCCGCCTGCAACTGGAACCAGCGATCGGCGCGGAACAGCGGTTGGCTCAGGGTTGCGCGCCAGGAGTGCGCATCGCGGTTGGCGGTGGCGGCCGGCGTATCGATCTGGGTGCGCACGTTGTTGATATCGGCACCCCCCGACAGGTTGGGCAGCAAGCCGGCACGCGCCTGGGGCACCACTTCCTTTTGCGCGCCGTACTGGGCGCGGGCGGCGGCCAGGTCGGCGTTGTTGTCCACCGCTTCCTGGTAGACGCTGACCAAGTCAGTTTTGGCGGACAAGGGCGCTTCAGCTGCCCAGACCATTCCGTTGGTCGCACAAGACACGGCGAGAGCCAGTGAAAGTTTGCGCAGCATGAGGCGATCCCTAGTTTGAATATTACGGTGATAATTTAGCGCCCAAGGCTAAGGCTGGCCATTCCTGGCGTCAAGCATTGTGGCGGCAATCGAGTGTAGTGGTGCTGACTCGGCGCAACAATCCCGCAATCACGCCATTCATCACGCTGAATGCACCGGTATTGGCAATTTGCCCACGGCATGGTCTAGACTGGCCGCGTTCTTGTCGGGGTGCCTTGTTGGAAGGCTGAGATCGGTAAATACCGGATCCCGTTGAACCTGATCAGGTTAGCGCCTGCGTAGGGAACAAGATTTCTCGTCACCCGGCGAGTCCTCTTGTGCTTCGTCCGGGATGTTGTTCGACAATCGAACAGCCCTCGTGCGCCAAGCACAGCACTGGTTTCAGTGCGTCCGTCCGTCACAGGTTCGCTCCGACAAAAATCCACCGCCTGGATAGTTGGAGAGCCCGTGATGAGCACAGAAATAAAAAGTACAAAACTGAAAAACACCGTGCACCTGAGTGAATCGGCCAAGGTCGACTCCGGCTCCGTACAGCCGTTTACCCGTTCGCAGAAGATCTACGTACAAGGCAGCCGTCCGGACATTCGTGTACCGATGCGACAAATCAGCCTGGACGTCACGCCTACCGAATTCGGCGGTGAAATCAACGCTCCAGTGGTGGTGTACGACACCTCCGGTCCCTACACCGACCCCAATGTCATTATCGACGTGCGCAAAGGCCTGGCCGACGTGCGCTCGCCGTGGATTGAAGAGCGCGGTGACACCGAACGCCTGGCCTGCCTGAGCTCCAGCTACGGCCAGGAACGTCTCGACAACCCGGATCTCGCCTACCTGCGCTTTGCGCACTTGCAAAATCCGCGTCGCGCCAAGGCCGGGCGCAATGTCAGCCAGATGCACTATGCGCGCCAAGGCATCATCACGCCCGAGATGGAATACGTCGCCATCCGCGAAAACATGAAGCTGGAAGAGGCCCGCGCCACCGGCTTGCTCAAACAGCAACACCCGGGGCACAGCTTTGGCGCGAGCATCCCGAAGATCATCACCCCTGAATTCGTGCGCGAAGAAATCGCCCGTGGTCGCGCAATCATCCCGGCCAACATCAACCACACCGAATTGGAGCCGATGATCATCGGCCGTAACTTCCTGGTGAAGATCAACGGCAACATCGGCAACAGCGCCCTGGGTTCGTCCATTGAAGAAGAAGTGGCGAAGATGACCTGGGGGATTCGCTGGGGTTCGGACAACATCATGGATCTGTCCACCGGCAAGCATATCCACGAAACCCGCGAGTGGATCATCCGCAACTCCCCGGTGCCGATTGGTACCGTGCCGATCTACCAGGCACTGGAAAAAGTTGACGGCGTGGCCGAGGACCTGACGTGGGAGCTGTTCCGCGACACTCTGATCGAGCAGGCCGAGCAGGGCGTCGACTACTTCACCATCCACGCCGGCGTGTTGTTGCGCTACGTACCACTGACCGCCAATCGTGTCACAGGCATCGTCAGCCGTGGCGGTGCGATCATGGCCAAGTGGTGCCTGGCCCATCACAAGGAAAACTTCGCCTACACGCATTTCGAGGAAATCTGCGAAATCATGAAGGCCTACGACGTCAGCTTCTCCCTCGGCGACGGCCTGCGCCCGGGTTCGATTGCCGACGCCAACGACGCCGCGCAATTCGGTGAGCTGGAAACCCTTGGCGAGCTGACCAAGATCGCCTGGAAGCACGATGTGCAGACCATGATCGAAGGCCCCGGCCACGTGCCGATGCAGTTGATCAAGGAGAACATGGACAAGCAACTGGAGTGCTGTGACGAGGCGCCGTTCTACACCCTCGGCCCGCTGACCACCGACATCGCACCGGGCTACGACCACATTACTTCCGGTATCGGTGCGGCGATGATCGGCTGGTTCGGTTGCGCCATGCTCTGCTACGTCACGCCCAAGGAACACCTGGGCTTGCCGAACAAGGATGACGTGAAGACCGGGATCATTACCTACAAGATCGCCGCGCACGCAGCCGACCTCGCCAAAGGTCATCCGGGGGCGCAGATCCGCGACAACGCCTTGAGCAAGGCACGCTTCGAATTCCGTTGGGAGGACCAATTCAACCTGGGGCTGGACCCGGATACCGCACGAGCCTTCCATGATGAGACCCTGCCCAAGGAGTCGGCGAAGGTCGCGCACTTCTGCTCGATGTGCGGGCCGAAATTCTGCTCGATGAAGGTGACCCACGAAGTGCGTGAGTACGCGGCCAACCAGCGCATTGAAGCGGTGGACGTGGACGTGGCCAAGGGCTTGGCCGAGCAGGCGGAGCGGTTCAAGCAGGAAGGCAGCCAGCTCTACAAGAAAGTCTGATTCAAGATCGTAGGCGTCTGTACCGGCCTTATCGAGGGCAAGCCCCCTCCCACATGACTCAAACTGTGGGAGGGGGCTTGCCCCCGATAGCGATCCAACAAACAACAAATGCCCCTCAGAGATACCACCCTTGAGCATTCAACCGAGTACCTACTCCCCCGATATCGCAGTGCCGAGCGACAAAAGAGTCTTCGGTGCCCGCGACCTGTTCTCCCTATGGTTTTCCCTCGGCATCGGCCTGATGGTCCTGCAAACCGGCGCATTGCTCGCGCCGGGCCTGGGTCTGTCCGGTTCCTTGCTGGCGATTTTCCTCGGTACCCTGGTGGGCGTCCTGCTGCTGGCTGCCGTCGGTGTGATCGGTAGCGACACCGGCCTGTCCGCCATGGCCGCGCTCAAGCTCAGCCTGGGCGCCAAGGGCGCGAGTCTGCCGGCGCTGTTGAACCTGCTGCAGCTGATCGGCTGGGGCTCTTTCGAAATCATCGTGATGCGCGACGCCGCGAGCCTGTTGGGCGCGCGGGCGTTCAGTGACGGCAGCCTGTTGGCCAGCCCGTTGCTGTGGACCCTGTTCTTCGGCGGTCTGGCGACCCTGTTGGCGGTCAGCGGCCCGCTGACCTTCGTGCGCCAGATCCTGCGCAAATGGGGCATCTGGCTGCTGCTCGCCGCCTGCCTGTGGCTGACCTGGAATCTATTCGCCAAGGCCGACCTCGGCGCACTCTGGGCGCAGGCCGGTGATGGCTCGATGCCGTTTGCGGTGGGCTTTGACATTGCTATCGCCATGCCGCTGTCGTGGCTGCCGCTGATTGCCGATTACTCGCGCTTCGGCAAGCGCGCCAAGAGCGTGTTCGGCGGCACCGCCCTGGGCTTCTTCATTGGTAATTTCTGGCTGATGAGCCTGGGTGTGGCTTACACCCTGGCGTTCGCACCGAGCGGTGAGGTGAATGCGCTGTTGCTGGCCTTGGCCGGTGCGGGCCTGGGCATTCCACTGTTGCTGATCCTGTTGGACGAGTCGGAAAACGCCTTCGCCGATATTCACTCGGCGGCAGTGTCCAGTGGGATTCTGTTGCGCTTGAAGGTCGAGCACCTGGCCCTGGCCATCGGCGTGATCTGCACCCTGATCGCCTGTTTTGCGCCGCTGGCCCAGTACCAGAACTTCCTGCTGCTGATCGGTTCGGTGTTTGCACCGCTGTTCGGCGTGGTGCTGGTGGATCACTTCATCCTGCGTCGCCGCGGCCAGGGCGTGATCGCCAGCCTGCGTTGGCCGGCGTTATTGGCCTGGCTGGGTGGCATCGCGACTTACCACCTGCTCGCCAACCTGTATCCGGACATCGGCGCTACCCTGCCGGCACTGGTGCTGGCAGGCCTGCTGCAGTTCATCCTGGGCCGAGCCTTCAGCGGCGCGCCGGCACCAACTCAGGCTTGAGGATGCCGTCCAGGCGTGAGTAGGGGATCTGCAACTCGACGTGGCCCAGGGCGTATGGCGCGATGGTGCTGGTGGGGTACTTGAGGAGCACGCCACCATAGGTCAGCGCCACGTTCGGGGTTTTCTGGAAAGGGTAGGTCTTCACATACTCCGGTTCCAGGCTCAGGCGGGTGCTGATCAGCCAGCTGTTGTGCGCCACCTGGGCGGCTTTCCAGAACGCGTCTTCCTTGCCGGGCAACAGCATGTCGGTCAGGGTCAGGGCTTTTTGCTGCTGGCGGGAATAGTTGATGAAGGCGCGGCCCGGCTCGCCGTGGGTGGCGCCCTGGTCCAGGTAACTGGACAACTCGATGATCACCAAGCCGTCATGCTGCTCGCGTACCTTGGCCTGCAAGTACATGCTGTTGCGCGGGGCGGCGGTTTGCAGGAACTGCTCGCGATACGTCTCCAGGCTGGTCGGCAGCGGGGCGCTCGGCGCGGTGCGGGTCATTTCCAGCAGGCGCTGCTCGATCAACGCGTCCAGCTTGGGCTCTTTGGCAAAGTGCACGGTGTCGATATTCACCAGCGGGCAGTCGGCGCTGGCGCAGTCGGGCTTGCTTTGTTCGGTGGCGTCGCGAGTGGCTTCCAGCGGGGTCTTGAAGCTCGGTTGGAACAGGCTCTGGCAAGCGCCGAGGGTCAATGCGATGCAGGCCACGGAGGCGATTTTTAAAAGCGACATGTAAGTCCTTCGTCTATCGATAAGAGCGAAATTTGTGCAGCTTCGACTGCCAGCACGGCAGTCAGTTCGCCACTAAGCTGATTAGAGTGTGTTTGACGCCCGCCGTCTATCCCGGCAACTGGAAAGGGGCTGCATCCAGAGGCACGAGCGCGTTAGGATGGCGCCCATTGCGCAGGCTTAACGAGGATGGGACATGACGGACTTAGCAAAATCGACGCCGAGCACAATCGAGATTGTTCAGCGCGACAATGCCTACCAGGGCTTCTACAAGCTTGATCGCGTGCAACTGCGCCACGAGAAATTCGATGGCGGCATGAGCCGGGTGATCAATCGTGAAGTCTTCGTTCGTCACGATGCCGTGTGCGTGCTGCCTTACGACCCGCAGCGTGATGAAGTGGTGTTGATCGAGCAGTTTCGCGTGGGCGCCATGGGCCGTACCGACAACCCATGGCTGGTGGAAATGGTCGCCGGCCTGATCGACAAGGATGAGGAGCCGGAGGAGGTTGCACACCGCGAGGCCGAGGAGGAAGCTGGGCTGACATTCTCCGCGCTGTGGCCGATCACCAAGTATTTCCCGTCGCCCGGTGGCAGTACTGAATTCGTGCACTTGTACCTGGGCCGTTGCGACAGCTCGCAGGCGGGTGGCGTCCATGGATTGGAAGAAGAAGCTGAAGATATCCGCGTCACCGCATGGGCTTTCGAAGACGCCCTGCAAGCGGTGCGTGACGGCAAAATTTCCAACGCAGCCAGCATCATCGCCCTGCAATGGCTTGCGCTTAATCGCGCGGAAGTGAGGGGGTTATGGCAGTAAAGGCACGGGAACGTTATCGAGTCGACCTGATCGGGCTGCAAGCGGCTTGCGAGGCGAATTACGCGCGGTTGATGCGTCTGCTTCCCGACATGCGCCATGCCCCCGAGGCGCGGCGCATCGGCGTGACACACGGCGACCAGATGCTCGGCGTGCTGGCCCTGGAAGTCATCGTCAACTGCCCCTACACCACCACCCTGCGCGTGCGCCAGGAGCACAGCCTGCCGTGGCTGCCGGTGCCGCAGTTGGAAGTGCAGGTGTACCACGATGCGCGAATGGCCGAAGTGATCAGCGCCGAACATGCGCGACGCTTTCGCAGCATCTATCCTTACCCCAACGTGTTCATGCACCAGCCCGATGAGAAAGCACAGCTGAATGTGTTCCTCGGTGAATGGTTGAGCCACTGCCTGGCCCTGGGCCATGAGTTCGAAGCTGTGCGGTAGATGTGAACTGCGTCCGCTTCCTGGGTTTCCTCTTTGTGTCCTGCCCCAGCATAATCACGCCAAACGTCCATTTCCTGTGATTGCCTTGGGAGAGCGCCTTGCCGAGCGTATCCACCGTGAGCCCCGATGCGCCGGCATTGCTGGTGCAACTGTCCGACAGCCACCTGTTTGCAGAAGCCGAAGGCACGCTGCTGGGCATGAACACCCGTGAAAGCCTGCAACGCGTCATCGAGCTGGTGCGCGCGCAGCAGCCGCGCATCGACCTGGTGTTGGCCACCGGGGATCTGTCCCAGGACGGCACGCTGGAGTCTTATCAGCAATTTCGCGACATGACCGCGCCCATCGGCGCCCCGGCGCGCTGGATTCCCGGTAATCACGACGAACCGCAGGTCATGGCCCACGCCGCCGTGCACAGTGACCTGCTGGAACCGGTGGTCGATATCGGCCACTGGCGCGTCACCCTGCTGGACTCCGCCGTACCCGGCTCCGTGCCGGGCTACCTGCAGGATCAACAACTGCAACTGCTCGCCCAGGCCCTGAGCGAAGCGCCGAACCGGCATCATCTGGTGTGCTTCCATCATCACCCGGTGCCGATCGGCTGCGCCTGGCTGGAGCCCATTGGCCTGCGCAATCCCGATGCCTTGTTTGCCGTGCTCGACCGTTTTCCACAGGTGAGGGCGGTACTCTGGGGCCACGTACACCAGGAAATCGACCGCGAGCGCAATGGCGTGCGCCTGCTGGCGTCGCCGTCCACCTGCATCCAGTTCGCGCCGGGCAGCGAGGATTTCAAGGTCAGCGAACAGGCGCCGGGCTACCGCTGGCTGCGCTTGCATGCCGACGGACGGTTGGAGACTGGGGTGGAGCGGGTCCAGGGTTTCACCTTTACCGTGGACTACGGCAGCAACGGCTATTAAAACCTGTAAACGCTGATCAAATTGTGGGAGCTGGCTTGCCTGCGATGGCAGTGTGCCAGTCTATAAATGTGTGATGGATACACCGCCATCGCCGGCAAGCCAGCTCCCACAGTGGGTCTTCTGTGTCCTTTGGATTGAGGGCATCACACACGGCTTCGATCCCTGTAAACTGCGCCTTTTTTGGCGCAAGCATGGAGAGCCCGGCATGTCCGCTTCGATCCTGTATATCCACGGTTTCAACAGCGCGCCCGCGTCCAACAAGGCCTGCCAGCTGATCACCGTAATGGACAGCCTGGGCCTGGCCGACCAACTGCGCGTACCGGCCTTGCATCACCATCCCCGCCAGGCAATTGCGCAATTGGAGGCGGCCATTGCCGAACTGGGACGGCCACTGCTGGTCGGCAGCTCACTCGGCGGCTACTATGCAACCCATCTTGCCGAGCGCCATGGCCTCAAGGCGCTGCTGGTGAACCCGGCGGTCAGCCCCCATCGGATGTTCGACGGTTACCTGGGCACCCAGAAGAACCTCTACACCGATGAAACCTGGGAACTGACCCACGACCACGTCGCGGCGCTGGCCGAGCTGGAAGTACCGGCGCCCCAGGATGCCGCGCGGTATCAGGTGTGGTTGCAGACCGGGGATGAAACCCTGGATTATCGCCTCGCCCAGCAGTATTACCGGGCCTGTGCCTTGCGCATCCAGGCCGGTGGCGACCATGGTTACCAGGGGTTCGCCCAGCAATTGCCGGCGCTGTTGAGCTTTGCCGGTATTGGCGCAGATCAGTATCAATCCTTCGATTTCTGTTCATTGTAAGAATCGCAGGTCACTTTTTAATCGAACGACTCACGACGAGACCCCATGGCCACTCCCAGCGCTAGCTCTTATAACGCCGACGCCATCGAAGTCCTCTCGGGCCTCGACCCGGTGCGCAAACGCCCCGGCATGTACACCGACACCAGTCGGCCGAACCACCTTGCCCAGGAAGTCATCGACAACAGCGTCGACGAAGCCTTGGCCGGGCACGCCAAGTCGGTGCATGTCATTCTTCACGCAGACCACTCCCTGGAAGTGTCCGACGATGGTCGCGGCATGCCGGTGGACATCCACCCGGAAGAAGGTGTGCCGGGCGTCGAGCTGATCCTCACCAAGCTGCACGCCGGCGGCAAGTTCTCCAACAAGAACTACCAGTTTTCCGGTGGCTTGCACGGTGTGGGGATTTCCGTGGTCAACGCCCTGTCCACGCTGGTACGGGTGAAGGTCAAGCGCGACGGCAACGAGTATCAGATGACCTTCGCCGATGGCTACAAGGCCACCGACCTGGAAGTGATCGGCACCGTCGGCAAGCGCAATACCGGCACCAGCGTTTACTTCGCGCCAGACCCGAAATACTTCGATTCACCCAAATTCTCCATCAGCCGCCTCAAGCACGTGCTCAAGGCCAAGGCTGTACTGTGCCCCGGCCTGTTGGTGACCTTTGAAGACAAAGGCACCGGCGAAAAGGTCGAGTGGCACTACGAAGACGGCCTGCGCTCGTACCTGGAAGACTCCGTCAGCGAGTTCGAGCGCCTGCCCAACGAGCCGTTCTGCGGCAGCTTGGCCGGTAATAAAGAAGCCGTGGACTGGGCACTGCTGTGGTTGCCCGAAGGCGGCGACAGCGTGCAGGAAAGCTACGTCAACCTGATCCCGACGGCCCAGGGCGGCACCCACGTCAACGGTTTGCGCCAAGGCCTGCTGGACGCCATGCGCGAATTCTGCGAATACCGCAGCCTGCTGCCGCGTGGCGTGAAGCTGGCGCCGGAAGACGTGTGGGAGCGCATCGCGTTCGTGCTGTCCATGAAGATGCAGGAACCGCAGTTCTCCGGCCAGACCAAGGAGCGCCTGTCTTCCCGCGAGGCGGCGGCGTTTGTCTCCGGCGTGGTCAAGGATGCCTTCAGCCTGTGGCTCAACGAGCACCCCGAACTGGGCCTGGCCCTGGCGGAACTGGCGATCAACAACGCCGGCCGTCGCCTCAAGGCCAGCAAGAAGGTCGAGCGCAAGCGCATCACCCAGGGCCCGGCGCTGCCTGGCAAACTGGCCGATTGCGCCGGGCAGGACCCGATGCGCTCCGAGCTGTTCCTGGTAGAAGGTGACTCCGCCGGCGGTTCCGCCAAGCAAGCACGGGACAAGGAGTTCCAGGCGATCCTGCCGTTGCGCGGCAAGATCCTCAACACCTGGGAAGTCGACGGCAGCGAAGTCCTGGCCAGCCAGGAAGTGCACAACATCGCCGTGGCCATTGGCGTTGACCCAGGCGCGGCGGACATGAGCCAGCTGCGCTACGGCAAGATCTGCATCCTCGCCGACGCCGACTCCGACGGCCTGCACATCGCCACGCTGTTGTGCGCGCTGTTCGTCCAGCACTTCCGCCCGCTGGTGGATGCCGGCCACGTCTACGTCGCCATGCCGCCGCTGTACCGTATCGACTTGGGCAAAGAGATTTTCTACGCCCTGGACGAAGCCGAGCGCGATGGCATTCTCGACCGCCTGGTGGCCGAGAAGAAACGTGGCAAGCCGCAGGTCACGCGATTCAAAGGCCTGGGTGAAATGAACCCGCCGCAACTGCGCGAAACCACCATGGACCCGAACACGCGGCGCCTGGTGCAGTTGACGCTGGGCGAAGACTTCGCCGAAACCTCGGAGATGATGGACATGCTGCTGGCGAAGAAACGCGCGCCGGACCGCAAGTCCTGGCTGGAATCCAAAGGCAACCTGGCCGAGGTTCTGGGCTGATGCGTACAGGTTTCGCCCTGGCGATCCTGATGTTGAGCGGGTGGGTGACCACCGAAGTGGTCGCTGCACCCGTGGCTGAGCTAAAACTGGTGTCCGAGCACCCGGTAGACGGCATGCGCGGCGGTAACCTGTCGGGCCTGGCGTTGTGCGGTAAGGAATTGTGGACGGTCTCCGACCGTGATGACGACCAGATCTACCGCCTGGATATCAGTGCGCCGACCTGGCAAGCCGAAGCGGTGCAGATCGAGGTACCGCCGGTGCCTGAGTCGGGGCTGCCATGGGGGTTGCGTTCGCGCACCAAGGCGGCCTCGTTCATTCGCGGTGGCGACCTGGATTTTGAAGGTATCACCTGCGATGCCGCTGGTAATCGCTACATTGTCAGCGAAGCCCACGCGGCGGTGCTGCAAGTGCCGGTCACGGGCGCGCCTGAGTGGCTGAAGATCGCGCCGGGCATGGTGCGTGAAGCGCGGGCCAGCGGCATGCTGCTGCACTTCAATGCTTTATTTGAAGGCTTGGCGATCAACCCGGAAGGCAATCAGATCTGGCTCGCGGCCGAGCGTGAACGACGCGGGCTGATTTCGATCAAGCGTCCGCAAAGCCTGTGGGACTGTGACGGCCCCTGCGTGTTGCTGAGTGAAGCGGGCCAGGAAATGCAGCCGGCCAAGTTCACCAGTGCCAAGGCCGTGTCCAAGGATTTCGCCGACCTGGCGCTGTTCAACGGCAAGCTGTTCACCCTGGAGCGCAACGCGTTCCAGATTTGCCGGCGTGATGCGGTCACCGCCAAGGTCGAGCTGTGCTGGTCGTTTGCCGATGAGACGCTGACGCCCGAACGGCGGTACCCCCAGCCGTATGGCCTGGCTGAAGCCCTGGTGGTGGACGCCGACGGGGCCTGGCTGGGCATCGACAACAATTTCGGCCCGCGTGCCGATGGTGAAAAGCGTCCGGTGGTCTATCGTTTCGCCGCCCCGGCCGGTGGCTGGAGCGCCCAGCCATGAGCCACCCCTTTTTTGAATTGACCCGGTGCAACGGCAGTTCCGTTGCGCCTTACCCGACAATGATGAGGCCCGCATGAGTGACATCCTCGCAGACAGCTTAGATGGCGTAGAACGCCGGTCGCTGGCTGACTTCACCGAAAATGCCTACCTCAACTACTCCATGTACGTGATCATGGACCGTGCCTTGCCGCATATCGGCGACGGCCTGAAGCCCGTACAACGGCGCATCATCTACGCCATGAGTGAGTTGGGCCTGGACGCCGATTCCAAGCACAAGAAGTCGGCGCGTACCGTCGGTGACGTGCTCGGTAAATTCCACCCCCACGGCGACTCGGCGTGCTACGAAGCCATGGTGCTGATGGCCCAGCCGTTCAGCTACCGCTACACGCTGGTGGATGGC
Organism: Pseudomonas sp. CHM02; assembly: GCF_000612585.1. Lineage (GTDB taxonomy): Bacteria > Pseudomonadota > Gammaproteobacteria > Pseudomonadales > Pseudomonadaceae > Aquipseudomonas. The sequence continues at coordinate 13,010 of NZ_JFCA01000040.1, read as the reverse complement.
CAGGGTAACTGGGGTGCGCCGGATGATCCCAAGTCTTTCGCCGCCATGCGTTACACCGAAGCCCGCCTGTCGCGGTATTCGGAAGTGCTGCTCAGCGAACTGGGCCAAGGCACCGCGAACTGGGGGCCGAACTTTGACGGCACCCTCGACGAGCCCCTGGTGTTGCCGGCACGTTTGCCGAATATCCTGCTCAATGGCACCACCGGTATCGCGGTCGGCATGGCCACCGACGTACCGCCGCACAACCTGCGGGAAGTGGCGAGCGCCTGCGTACGCTTGCTGGATGAGCCAAAAGCCACGGTCGAACAGCTTTGCGAGCATATCCAGGGCCCGGATTACCCGACCGAAGCGGAAATCATCACGCCGCGTGCCGACCTGCTGAAGATGTACGAAACCGGCAAGGGCTCGGTGCGCATGCGTGCCGTGTACCACATCGAAGACGGCGACATTATTGTCACCGCGCTGCCGCACCAGGTGTCCGGCGCCAAAGTGCTGGAGCAGATCGCTGCACTGATGCAGGCCAAACCGTCGAAACTGCCGCAGGTCGCCGACCTGCGTGACGAGTCCGATCACGAAAACCCATGCCGCATCGTGATCATCCCGACCAACAGCCGGGTCGACCACGAAGTGCTGATGCAGCATCTGTTTGCCAGCACCGATCTGGAGTCCAGCTACCGGGTCAACGTCAACATCATCGGCCTGGATGGCAAGCCGCAACTGAAAAACCTGCGCAACCTGCTGGTGGAGTGGCTGGAGTTCCGCGTGCAGACCGTGCGTCGCCGCCTGCAATTCCGCCTCGACAAGGTCGAGCGCCGCCTGCACCTGTTGGACGGCTTGCTGATCGCCTACCTCAACCTGGATGAAGTGATCCACATCATCCGTACCGCCGAGCACCCGAAAGCCGAGCTGATCGCGCGTTTCGAGCTGAGCGAGATCCAGGCCGATTACATCCTCGACACCCGCTTGCGCCAGTTGGCACGACTGGAAGAAATGAAGCTGCGCGACGAACAGGACGCGCTGCTCAAGGAACAAGCCAAGCTGCAAGCCCTGCTGGGCAGCGAAGCCAAGCTCAAGAAGCTGGTGCGCAGCGAACTGATCAAAGATGCCGAAACGTATGGCGACGACCGCCGTTCGCCTATCGTCGAGCGTGCCGAAGCTAAAGCGCTGACAGAAACAGAGCTGCTGCCTAACGAGAAAATTACCGTCGTTCTGTCGGAAAAGGGTTGGGTTCGCTCCGCCAAAGGGCATGATATTGACGCCACTGGTTTGTCATACAAGGCTGGCGATGGGTTCAAGACCGCCGCGGCCGGGCGTTCCAACCAGTTTGCGGTGTTCATCGACTCCACCGGGCGCAGCTATTCGGTACCAGCCCACACCTTGCCCTCCGCGCGAGGGCAGGGCGAGCCGTTGACCGGGCGCCTGACACCGCCGCCAGGGGCGAATTTCGAGTGCGTGCTGCTGCCGGACGACGATGCGCTGTACGTGATTGCGTCCGACGCGGGTTACGGTTTCGTGGTCAAGGGTGAAGACCTGCAGGCCAAGAACAAGGCGGGCAAGGCCCTGCTGAGCTTGCCGAACAACGCCAAGGTGATCCTGCCGCGGCCGGTGGACGACCGTGAGAGCAACTGGCTGGCGTCGGTGACCACCGAAGGGCGTCTGCTGGTATTCAAGATCAGCGACCTGCCGCAGTTGGGCAAAGGTAAAGGCAACAAGATCATCGGTATTCCCGGCGAGCGCGTGGCCAGTCGCGAAGAGTACGTGACCGACATCGCGGTGATCCCGGAAGGTGCGACGTTAGTGCTGCAAGCCGGTAAGCGCACCCTGTCGTTGCGCCCTGACGACCTTGAACATTACAAGGGCGAACGTGGCCGGCGTGGTAACAAACTGCCTCGAGGCTTCCAGCGTGTGGACGCTTTGCTGGTTGAAACGCCTGTTTAAGGCGAATTAGAGCCCTCGATCTACGATTTAACCCGTAGATCGACGCTTTGGCGCTGGAGTCATGGCGCATATTCACGGATGATATGGCCTTTCCAGCGCCGGCGTGGCCGAGCGTGTTTAGGTTATTTTTAAGTATTACATTGTGGTTCGCCTTGTGGCAGCCACCTGGATGGGATGATGACTGCTCCACGCCTTCCTTTTATTTTCATGCTCGCTGGCCTTTTGGGGCTGGCGGGTTGCAGCACACATCAACCGGTGTCGCTGTATCAGCTGGACAGCGGAAGTCCGGCTCAGCCAGCACAGACCGCCGGCATGGCCGTCTTGTTGGGCCCGGTGGTCGTCGCTGACTACCTGCAACGCGAAACGCTGCTGCAACGTCAGAACGACGGCAGCCTGCAAGGTTCCACCGATGGTCGCTGGGCGGGCAGCTTGTCCTCGGACATCAACCAGTTGATGCTGCGCCAGGTCGCGGGTCAGTTGGACAGCCAGCGTGTGGTGCTCGCGCCCGCACCTACGGGGTTCACCCCGGATGTGCAGGTGTTGCTGACCATTACCCGGCTCGACTCCGGTACCTCGCAACCGGCGATCCTCGATGCGCAATGGCGCTTGATCGATCGTCGTGGCCAGGTGCGCGATAACCGTATCGTACACCTGCAGGAAGAACATACCGGTACCACCGCGTCCCAGGTCCAGGCCCAGGGCGTGTTGTTGCAGCATCTGGCGCAGCAGTTGTCGGTGGCGCTCAAGCCATTGGCCAACCAGCCGCCGATTGCCGAAGTGCCGCGCAAGCAAAGTGCCCCGGCACAGGCCAAGCCCGCAGAGCCGCAGAAACCGAAGATGCCGATGGCCACGCCGATCCGCACGGATATGGAAGTGTTCAGGTTCTGACCTGAATCGCAGATACAAAAAAGGCCCGCTGACTCAGCGGGCCTTTTTGTTGGCTGTAAACCCGATCCCTGTGTAGGAGCCGGCTTGCCGGCGATGAGGTCGTCGAGGCCGGTGGTGATGGTGAGATGGCCATCGCCGGCAAGCCGGCTCCTACATAAGATCAGGGCTTGCGGGTCTCGTGCATCCGCGCCAACTGCCGTTCCAGCATCGACGGATACGGCTCCATCAACCGCTCTACGCAACTGGCGCCTTCAGGGCTGGCAATCGGGCGGATACGCGCGCGTTGGCGGATCAGCGTGTCTTCGCTGATCTTGCGCTCCACCAGCAGCAGGTTGCGGCTATGTTGGGACAAGGCCAGGGCATCCTGGGCGATCTCGGTGAGCAGCAGGTCGATCTGGCTCATGCCGAACAGGTCGTCGCCGACTGTCAGGCCCAGCTGCAATTGCAGGGTGATGCCGCTGTCCGCCACTTCGATCTGCAACTCATGACCCAGGGCGCGCAGCAGTTCGCCGCAACAGATCGCGTTGGTCAGGTAGTCTTCGCCGCTGTCTTCGCTGTGGAACAGCATCAGCGTGCTGCCGTCGTTCAGCGTGTGCAGTTCGCTCTGGTACAGCGAGGCGGCCTGGTCGAGGCAGTCACGATAGCGTTCCAGTAACTCGGTCAGGCGTGCGCGCGGCAGGCGGCGCAGTTGTTCCTGGGCGCCCAGTTGTACGGCCAGTACGGCGCTGAACTGGGGTTCGGCGTTCTTCACCGGCACCGGCTTCGGTGCGACGGCCGGGGCGCTGGCCGAGGTGTCGCGCAGGTCGGCGAACGGGTCTTCGTCGTCCAGTTCGTCCTCATCGGCTTTGAACGCCTGGCGAGTGGCAGGCTTCAGGCCCGCCACCGGAGCGTCCCGCACTTCAAACTCGGGCTCGTCGTCGTAGTCGGTTTCGTCGAACTCGGGCTCGGGTTCCACTTCGCGCACAACGGGTTCAGGGGCGAAACTGGCGTGAAGCTGGCGCGCGAGGTCGCCGATCTCATCCTGGCGGTCGGTGGCCGGGGTGTGCTCGTCAATGTCCCGCAGCCAGATGCGCAGTTGCATCAAGGGCGTGGAGATATGCCGGCCCAGGCGCAAGCTCAGGGCCAGGGCCAAGGCCAGCAGGATCGCGCTGAGGATGCCCATGCTTTGCAGGCTGATGGTCATCGGCTGCTGGAACTGCTGCATGTCCAGGCTGATGCGCAGTTGGCCGGCCTTCACATCCTGAAACGTAATGTTGCTCTGATAGAGGCCTTCGGCTTCACCCAACAGGCCGTTTTTCGGGCGCTGCCCGGCCTCGGCCATGATCCGGTTGTCCACGCTGTAGATGGCGGCGTGGGCCACCAGCGGGTTCTTGGTCAGGTTGTTGAGCAGCACGTTGAGGCTGAGGATGTCGTTGGACACCAGCAGCTCAGTCGCCGAGGTGGCAGTCTGAGTGGTCAAGCTCTCGCCCAGGGCGTCGGCTTGCTCGTGCATGGCCTGCTTGAACTGCAAACCCATCACGCAGGCGTAGATCACCAGGGCCAGGGCGACCAGGATCACGTTATGGCTGGCGATGCGTAATGCGATCGGTACACGGCGGTGGCGCAGTGCCCGGAAGATCAGCAGGAAGAAGTTATCGGTTTTTACTGGCGTGGGCCGGTTCACTTGCGCTCGGCTCTTGGTCCGTGAAGTTGACGCGCAGTATAGCGACAGCCCTAGGACCGGCAAAGCGCTGGCTGTGCCCGATGGTCACTGAAAGTGGGTAGAATGCGGTTTTTTTCCAGCCTGGGGGTGCGCCTTGCGCGAAATTGTCCTGATTAACATCACTGGGGAAGACCGCCCAGGTCTTACCGCTGCCATTACCGGTGTGCTGGCCCAGGGTGGTGTGAACATTCTCGACATCGGCCAGGCGGTGATCCACGACACCCTGTCGTTCGGCATCCTGGTCGAGATCCCGAGCACTGAACAGGCGTCTTCGGTACTCAAGGACATCCTGTTTACGGCGTACAAGCTGGATCAGCAGGTGCGTTTCACGCCCGTGTCCGAAGAGGACTACCAGCAATGGGTCGCCGGCCAGGGCAAGAAGCGCCACATCGTGACGCTGCTGACCCGCAAGGTCACCGCCGAGCAGTTGCAGCGCGTCAGCTCGATCACCGCTCAATATGGCCTGAATATCGACCATATCGACCGCCTGTCGGGTCGCATGCCACTGGACACCCCGGCCGACAAGGGCAAGGGCTGCATCGAGTTTTCCGTGCGCGGTGAGCCGGCCGACCCGCAAGCCTTGCGCGCCGAGTTCCTCAGCGTGGCCCAGGAGTTGAACGTCGATATCGCCTTCCAAGAGGATTCGCTGTTCCGTCGCAACCGTCGCCTGGCGGTGTTCGATATGGATTCGACGCTGATCGAAGCCGAAGTCATCGATGAACTGGCCAAGGCCGCCGGCGTGGGCGAGCAGGTTTCCGCGATCACTGAGCGCGCCATGGCGGGTGAACTGGATTTTCGCGCGAGCTTCAAAGAGCGCCTGGCGCTGCTCAAGGGCCTGGACGTGAGCGTGCTGGACGCCATCGGTGCCTCCCTGCGCCTGACCGAAGGCGCCGAAACCCTGTTCGCCGAACTCAAGCGCCTGGGCTACAAGACCGCCATCCTGTCGGGCGGCTTCACTTACTTCGCCAAGCAATTGCAGGCCAAGCTGGGCATCGACTATGTATTCGCCAACGAACTGGAAGTGGTGGATGGCAAGGTGACCGGCGTGGCCGTGGAGCCGATTGTCGACGCACAGCGCAAGGCGGACCTGCTGAAGGAATTGGCCCACAAGGAAGGGTTGCGCCTGGAGCAGACCATTGCGGTCGGCGACGGTGCGAATGACTTGCCGATGCTGGCGATTGCCGGGTTGGGTGTGGCGTTCCGTGCCAAGCCGTTGGTGAAGCAGTCGGCCAAGCAGGCGATTTCGACGTTGGGGCTGGATGGCGTGTTGTATTTGCTGGGCTTTCGCGACCGCGACGGTCAGCTCTAACGGCCTGCAACACCCCTGTAGGAGCCGGCTTGCCGGCGATGGCGATTTCAAGATCGCCATCGCCGGCAAGCCGGCTCCTACAGGGACTTGTGTCAGGCTTTAGGAGTGGCGATACCCTGGCCCATCTGTACTGGCGAACCTGCTACCAATTCTTCTGCCCATTTCACCTGGCCCGACCCGAACAGCACGATGGCCGTGGAACCCAGCTTGAAGCGACCCAGCTCCGCACCTTTCTCCAGGTGAATCGGCGCACGTGCGGCCTCGTCGTAGCGGAAGGTTTTCAGCTCGCGCTTCGGCGGCGTCACCAACCCGGCCCATACGGTTTCAATCGACGCCACGATCATCGCGCCCACCAATACTACAGCCATCGGGCCGCGTTCGGTGTCGAACAGGCAGACAACACGCTCGTTACGCGCAAACAGTTCCGGCACGTTTTCAGCCGTGGTCTGGTTGACCGAGAAGATGCGGCCCGGCACGTAGACCATCTCGCGCAGGGTGCCGGCCAACGGCATATGCACGCGGTGGTAGTCCTTGGGCGACAAGTAAATGGTGGCGAAATCGCCGCCCATGAACGGCGCAGCGACGGCCGCATCACCACCCAGCAGTTCCAGCACGCTGAAGCTGTGGCCCTTGGCCTGGAACACCCGACCATGTTCGATCGGGCCAAGCTGGCTGACCGCGCCATCGGCAGGGCTGAGCACCGCGCCTGGGGTTTGATCCAGCGGGCGGGCACCGTCTTTCAGCGCACGGGTGAAGAAGGCGTTGAAATGCTCGTACGCGGTCACGTCCTCAACCAGGGCCTGGGACATGTCCACTTGATAGCGCTTGGCGAACCACGTGGTGAAGGCATTCTTGAACCAGCGCACGCGGCACTCGGCAATGCAACCGGCCAGGCGCGACAGCAAATGGTGCGGCAGCACGTACTGGCTGAGGATAAACAACTGCTTTTTCATAACTGTCCTTAAACCTTAAATCTCGACGGGGGTGTCGGGGTGGTTGCCCCATTCGCCCCAGGAACCGGCATAACCTTTGACTCGCGGATAACCGAGCGCCTTGGCCACCAGGTAGGTGAAGCCAGAGCGGTGGTGAGTCTGGCAGTGGGTGATGATTTCTTTGTCTTTGGTCAACCCGAGGTCTTCGAGGATCTGTGGCATGTCGCGACGGATGCGCAGGTTGCGCGCCTTGTCCATGCCCGCAGTCCATTCGAAGTTCACTGCGCCGGGGATGTGCCCGCCTTTGGCCGCGAGCACCTTTTCGCCGGAATACTCCAGCGGGCCGCGTGCGTCCCAGATGCCCAGGTCGGCCGCGCCGAGACGGCTTTGCAGGTATTCACGGGTGGCGGTGGGGCCGTCGTGCAGCGTGAGGCTGACCGGGCCGCCGACTGGCGCGGGCACGTCGGTGGAGACTGGGTGTTTTTCTTCCAGCCAGACCAGCAGGCCGCCGTCGAGGTAGTGGTATTTCTGGTGGCCGATCACGTCGAGCATCCAGATGAAGCGCCCGGCCCAGCCGCCACCTTCATCGTCGTAGACCACGTAGGTGGCATCTGGGGTGTGGCCCAGTTCGCCGAACAGTTTTTCCAGGTCAGCCTTGCCGGGCAGCAGGCCGGGAGCCGGCGGCTGGCCCAGTTGGGTGCGCTTGGGGTCAACGAAATGCGCGCCGGGGATATGCCCTTCGGCGTAGCGGGCGGCGCTGGTGAGGTCCACCAGAATCAGGTGTTCGGCATCAAGGCGACCGAGCAGGTCGCTGGATTCGATCACCAGCGGCAAGCCAGAGAAGTCAGGCATGTGAGGTCTCCTGGGCACAAATGTTGGCGATAAAAGAGGGCGATTGTAGCGCAAGCATCAGGCGCTGCGGTTGGTAAAGCTGTGCAGGGCTTTCTCGATGCATTGGGCGGTTTTGCCGAAGGCCTGCACGGTGGTTTCCGAGAACGGCCCGCCGCCCTGGTCGGCCACCATCAGCATCACCACCTTGCCGTTACAACTCAGGGAACGCAGCAGCAGGTGTTCGCCGGTGAACAGGCGGCGCAGGATCGGCGGCAGCAGCGCCGAGAATTGGGCGTGGTTGTCCGGCGTGAGGCGTACCTGGGCGGATTTCTCCAGCAGGCGCTGCAGCAATGTGCTGTTGACCACGTCCAGGCTCAGGTTGGCGGCGTCCTTCGGCAGGCCATCGACCTGATGCACACGCAAGGTGCTCAGTGCGCGATCGGCCATCAACAGCATGACCCGCTGCATGCCGCTGGCGACCAAGGCTTCCTTGGCGCAGGTGGTCAGGTGCATGGCGTTGGCAAAGCGGCTCGGCTCCACCAGCAGTTCGGTGCAGCGCTTGCGCCACACCGCCAGGGCTTCGGCGGTGGGCGGCGGCGCGGGCAACAGGCCGCGATGAATCTTCTGCACATGCCATGGCCAGATCAGTGACAACGCCGGGTGCCAGAGGTCGGGCATCAAGGTGGTACGGGCGCTGGTGACGGCTTGTTGGTGGACCTGTTGCTGCACCTCGCCCAAGGGCTGTTGCAGGTACAGCGCAGTCAGCAATTGCCAGCGTTCGGTGTGCGGGCAGGTCCACGACTCTTGCGCCGACATCGCCAGGCCGTTGGCCAGCAACACGGTATTGGCCGGCTGGTTGAGCCAGCGGCGCAGATTGGGTTCGGCATCGAGCAATTGCTGGTGGCGCAGCGGGTCGTCTTCACGGGCGATATGCAGCGCCTTGACCAGCAGGCGCTGCTCGCTCATCAGCAGCTTATAGCCCTGGGATACCCAGATCGGCAGGTGCCAGGCTTCCGTCAGGCCGACGCACAGGTCCAGCAGGCGCACACCGAACAGTTCCTGCTCGACCTCGCGGGCCGATTGACCTTTGTGGATAACCCTCAGCTCCCATTCTTCCAGGAGCTTGGGGTAGGCGACCGCCATTGGCCACAGCGGTGACAGAAACAGCAGGCTGCCCCAGTGGATGTCCTGCCACAGCCGCGCCAGGCGGCTGCCGAACAAGCCGTTGGCTTGCTGCGAAGCGTGCTGGCTGACCAGCAACAGTTGGCGCAACGCCACCGGGATTTCATTGGCCGGCACCGAGGGCAAGCGCGCCAGCAGTTCCTCGGCGCGCTTGAGGCCCAGGCGGTTGAGCGCCACTTCGAGGTTTTCCGCCGGTTCCGCCAGGCTGCCATGGGTGTGGCTGTTGGCCTCGCGCATCACGCTGAGCACGAGGGCTGGGCTGTTTTGCATCAGCTCGGCAATATCTCGCAACGAACTGCGGTTGTCGCGGATGCCTTTGCACACACGGTCGTGACTGGCCTGGGGCACAGGCAGCAGCACATCGTCCAGGCGCTTGATCCAAGCGGCGAGAGAGTTGGGTTTTGCAGTTGGGACTGTCGTTTCATTAGCCATGATTGGGGCGCGATCATCACTTGCGGTCTACACGCCCGGAGCGGGCCGAACTGGCTTTTCGCCTTAACGGCCTATAGTCTGGCGCAGTTTTGCCGATAAGTAGAACAAGAGTTTTCTGCTACACCCAATATGTCCATGAACCCGACGGCGCAAGTACTCATCTCCTATGGCTAAAATTATCGGCATCATCGTCGTCATCGCAAGCGTGCTCGGCGGGTACGTCCTCTCCCACGGTAAGATTGCCGCGCTGATCCAGCCTTTCGAAGTGCTGATTATCGGCGGTGCCGCGTTTGGCGCATTCTTGCAGGCCAACCCCGGCTACATGACCCTGCACGTGGTCAAGAAGTCGCTGGGCATGTTCGGTTCGCGCTTCACCCACACCTTCTATCTTGAGGTGCTGGGCCTGGTCTACGAGATCCTCAACAAGAGCCGCCGCGAAGGCATGATGGCCATCGAGGCCGACATCGAAGACGCCGCCGCCAGCCCGATCTTCGCCAAATACCCGGCCGTGCTCAAAGACGAGCGCATGACCGCCTACATCTGCGATTACCTGCGCATCATGTCCTCCGGCAACATGGCGCCCCATGAGCTGGAAGGCCTGTTCGACATGGAGCTGTTCAGCCTTAAAGAAGAGCTGGAGCACCCATCCCATGCCGTGACCGGTATCGCTGACGGCATGCCCGGTTTCGGTATTGTTGCTGCGGTACTCGGTATCGTGGTGACCATGGCGTCCCTGGGCGAAGGTGACCAGAAGGCTATCGGCATGCACGTTGGCGCGGCCCTGGTCGGTACGTTCTTCGGTATTCTCGCGGCCTACGGTTTCTTCGGCCCACTGGCGACCTCCCTGGCCCACGATGCCAAGGAAGAGGTCAACCTCTACGAAGCGATCAAGGCGTGCCTGGTGGCTTCGGCGTCGGGCATGCCGCCGTCGCTGGCCGTGGAGTTCGGTCGCAAGGTGCTGTACCCGAAGCATCGCCCAAGTTTCGCCGAGCTGGAACAAGCGGTTCGCGGTCGCTAAGCCATGGAAAACAACCAGCCGATAATCATCAAGCGCGTCAAGCGCTTCGCTGCGGGGCACCATGGCGGCGCCTGGAAAATCGCCTTCGCCGACTTTGCGACGGCGATGATGGCGTTCTTTCTGGTGCTGTGGTTGATGTCCACCGCCACGCCCGAACAGAAGATCGCCATTGCCGGTTACTTCAAGGACCCGATCGGGTTTTCCGAGAGCGGTACGCCCTTTGTGATCGACCTGGGTGGCTCGCCGCAACTGGCGCCTGAGCGCACCATCAACCCGGAAATCAAGACCGATTCGCCTCAGGAGAAAATCCCGATCGAGCGCGATACCGTCGAGGCCATGGCCGAGCAGGTCGAGCAAGAGCGTCTTGAACTGTTGCTGCAAGAACTGCAGACCAAGGTTGAAGAAAACCCGCAACTGCTGAAGTTCAAGGACCAGATTTCGTTCGAGATCACCCCGGACGGCTTGCGCATCCAGATCACCGATGCGGCCAACCGACCGATGTTCGACTCGGGCAGTGCGCGCTTGAAGCCGTACTTCGAAGACATCCTGCTGGCCATGGCCGACACCATCAAGGCGGTGCCGAACAAGATCAGCATCAGCGGCCACACTGACGCCAAGCCGTATGCGGGGCAGGGCGACTTCGGCAACTGGGAACTCTCGGCCAACCGTGCCAACGCTGCACGTCGTGCGCTGGTGGCCGGCAGCTACCCGGACCCGCAGGTGGCGCGCGTGGTGGGTTTTGCGTCTTCGCAGTTGTTTGATTCCAAGGATCCGTTCAACCCGGTCAACCGCCGCATCGATATCGTGGTGCTGACCAAAAAGGCCCAGCGTGCGATCGAAGGTGACCAGCCGCCAGCACCGCAACCTACCCAAGGTGCAGGTGCGCCGGGTGAAGTGCCGGCTGATCCGAACGCTATTCCGCCAGGGCAGGAACCGTTGCCGGCGCATGAACTGCGTCAGAAGCTGAACCTGTTTGATGATGGTGGGGTGAAGGATCCTACGGCGCCTGCGACAGGTTCCTAAGTACGCGTGCCCTTTGTGGTGTTAGCAGTTCAGTAACTGCTCTCCGGCAAGCTCGCAATAATCGACCGGTAGCTGTTCATCCGCTGCTGCTGCACGCGGCCATCTTCCAGTGCCTTGAGCAATGCACAGCCAGGTTCGCGGTCGTGCTTGCAGTCGCGGAAGCGGCAGGTGCCGATCAGGTCGTTGAATTCGATGAAGCCCGCTTCCACGTCGCTGCGGCTGACGTGGCCGAGGCCGAACTCGCGGATACCCGGGGAGTCGATCAGCTCACCGCCGCCGGGGAAGTGGAACAGCCGCGCGGTCGTCGTAGTGTGAGTGCCCTGGCCGGACAGTTCTGACAGCGGGCCCACGCGGGTGTCGACTTCCGGCAACAGGCTGTTGACCAGCGAGGATTTACCCACGCCCGACTGGCCGACAAACACGCTGATGCGTCCGTCCAACTGCTGTTGCAGCTGTTCCATGCCATTGCCGTGATGCGCCGAGACTTCCAGCACCGGGTAACCCAGGGTTCGGTACACCGCCAGCAACGCGTTGAGCGCCGGGGCGTTCTGTTCGTCAATCAGGTCGAATTTGTTCAGCAGCAACAGCGGGCGGATGCCGGCATGCTCGGCCGCCACCAGGTAGCGGTCGATGAGGTTGGCATGGGGTTCAGGCAACGGCGCGAAGACGATGACGATCATGTCGACGTTGGCCGCCACGGGCTTGAGCTGGCCACGGCTATCGGGGCGACGCAGTTCGGTGGTGCGCGGCAACTGGGCGACGATCACGCCGATGCCTTGGTTGCCGGCACGCCACACCACCTGGTCGCCGGTGACCAGCGCAGGCAGGTTGGCGCGCAAGTGGCAACGGAACACTTGGCCGGCGAGTTCGCCTTCCAGCGCCTCGACTTCGACCTGCACACCAAAGTGTGCGATCACCAGGCCCGTTTGTTCAGGGCCCAGGTCGCCGCCTTCGAGGGCTTCCACGGCGGAGGATTCACGTTTGGCGGCGCGAGCGGCGCGTTCACCCTGAATCTTTTCGATGCGCCAGTTTTGGCGACGGTTGAGCTGGCGTTTGGCCATTGGTGTTCCGTGTCGATAATGCAAAGGTTAGGTAAAACGGTCGCGAGTCTAGCACGCCCCTGCCTGCTAAACTGCGCAGCTAAGCCAAGGTGCCAAGAGAATCAAGCCATGCAAAACCCACAGAACCTGATTTGGATCGATCTGGAAATGACCGGTCTGAATCCCGACACCGACGTCATCATCGAGATGGCGACCATTGTCACCGACAGCAACCTCAACACCTTGGCCGAAGGTCCGGTGATTGCCATCCACCACAGTGACGCCGTCCTCGCCACCATGGACGAGTGGAACACCCGCACCCACGGTAACTCCGGCCTGACTCAGCGCGTGCGCGACAGCCGCATCAGCATGGCCGAGGCCGAAGCCGAAACCATCGCTTTCCTGGAAAAATGGGTGCCCAAGGGCAAGTCGCCGATCTGCGGCAACAGCATCTGCCAGGATCGTCGCTTCCTTTATACGCACATGAAGGCGCTGGAAAGCTACTTCCACTACCGCAACCTGGATGTGTCCACCCTTAAAGAGCTGGCCGCGCGCTGGGCGCCGGAAGTCAAAGACAGCTTCCATAAAGGCAGCACGCACCTGGCGCTGGATGATATTCGCGAGTCGATCGCCGAGCTGCAGCATTACCGCAAGCACTTCATCAAGGCTTGATGACCTTCACCCTGTAGCCCGGCTTGCCGGCGATGGCGATCTT